>NZ_RBXO01000001.1:0-661250 GCF_003634935.1 Saccharothrix australiensis | reverse complement strand
GCCGCCAACCCGAAGCTCGACGTGCCGATCGGCCTCCCGGTCCTCGGCGACCTGAAGCTGCCCGTGGTCGGCGCGTCGGGGGAGCGCAAGCTCGACATCGGCGTGCTGCGCCTCCAGATCGCGCAACTGACCGAGAAGTCCGCGGTCCTCGACGGACCGCTCCAGCAGGACGGCCCCGTGATCAAGGGGTTCATGCTCGGCGCGACCGCGCGCCTGCTCGACCTCCAGCTGCTGCCGACCGACGCCCTCGGTCTGCCGAACCTGCCGTCGGCACTGGCGCAGGTGTCCCTGGGTGAGCAGGTCGTCCGCGCGGCGGCGCCGACCGGCGGGGTGGTGTGCGCGCCGGCCCGGACACCACCGGGCGGCGGCGGGCAGGCCGCCCCGCCGGAGGGCACCCCGCCGCTGGCGCACACGAGCGCCGCGTACCGGACCGTGCCGATCTTCTGGACGGGGGCCGCGCTGCTGATGACCGGTGTCGTGCTGGTGGCGGCGCTGCCCGCGCGGCGGCCCCGGAAGCCGGTCACCCCGCCCCCGTCGGAGGCGTAGCGGTTCAGCCGCGCTGGAGCGCGGTCAGCATCGCCTCGACGGCGATGCGCGGCTTCACGTTCAGCTCCAGCGCCTCGCGGCACGCCAGCACCGCCTCCAGCCGCTTCAGCGTCGACTCCGGCGTCCACGACCCGGCGGCGGTCCGCGCGTCCTCCGCCCGGTCCGGGTGGTTCAGCACGGCCGGCGCGCCGGACGCCGTCACCAGCACGTCCCGGTAGAACGCCGCGAGGTCCACCAGCGCCTGGTCCAGCGAGTCGCGCTGGGTCCGGGTGGCCCGCGACTTCTGCCGCTTCTCCAGGTCCTTCAGCGCGCCCTTCGCGCCGCGGGTGGCCGCGGCGGTGCCCTTGCCGGTGCCGCCCGCGCCCATCGCCGTCTCCAGCGCCTGCCGCTCGGCCTCGTCCCGCGACTCGTTCGCGGCCAGCGCGTCGCCCTCGGCCGCCTGCACCAGGCTGTCGGCGCAGGTGAAGATGTCCGCCGGGCGGCGCAGCGCCAGCGGGATGCGCAGCACGGCCTCCCGCCGGGCCCGCGCGGACTCGTCGGTCGCCAACCGGCGCGCGCGCCCCACGTGGCCACCGCACACCGACGCCGCCCACTCGGCGCGGTCCGGCGCGACGCCCTCGTCGGCCAGCGCCGCCGCGATGGCGAACGGCCGGGGCGTGCCCAGCGGCACTACCCGGCACCGCGAGCGGATGGTCACCGAGACGTCGTCGGGGTGGTCGGACGGCGCGCAGAGCAGGAACACGGTCCGCTCCGGCGGTTCCTCCACCGCCTTGAGCAGGGCGTTCGCCGCGCCCTCGGTCAACCGGTCGGCGTCGGCGATGATCACCACCTGCCACCGCCCGGACGTCGGCCGCCGCGCGGACACCTGCACCAGCGCCCGCATCTCGGCGACCGGGATCGACAGGCCCTCCGGGGCGACCACCCGCACGTCGGCGTGCGTGCCCGCCAGCGCGGTGTGGCACCCGGCGCACGCGCCGCAGCCCGGCCGGTCGTCGGTGGCGACGCACTGCAGGGCCGCCGCGAACGCCCGCGCCGCGCCGGACCGGCCCGAGCCGGGCGGCCCGGTGAACAGCCAGGCGTGCGTCATCGCACCCGGCGGCGGCGACCCGCCCGCCACGATGGCGGCGGCGGCCTCGGCGGCGGCGGCGAGCACCGCGACCGCGTCGGGCTGGCCGACGACCTCGCTCCAGACACCCCTGATCGCCACGGTCGTCAAACCTACCGAGCGGTCACGCGCTCTCGACGACCGGCCGCACCGGCGACCGCGACACCAGCGGCAGCACGGCGACCCGCACGCGCTCGGCCACCTCGTCCGGCGAGCCCTCGGCGTCCACCACGACGTACCGCTCGGGGTCGGCCGCCGCCATCTCGGTCAGCAGCCGCTGCACCCGCCAGTGGTGCTCCACCGCGTCCAGCGGGCCGGCGCCCCTGGCGGGCGTGCGGTCCAGCAGCACCGTCACGTCCGGCCGCAGCCGCCCGGTGGCCCAGTCGACCAGGCCCTCCATCTCGCGGGGCTCCACGCTGCCCGCGGCGCTGAAGTGCGCCAGCGGGCTGTCCACGTACCGCTCCATCACCACCAGCGCCCCGCCGTCCAGCGCCGGCCGCACCTCGCGCTCCACCACGTCGGCCCGCACCGCCGCCGCCACCAGCGCGTGCGCCCGCACGCCCGACAGGTCGGCCGTGCTGAGCAGGTTGCGCAGGCGCTGCTCGTCCAGGTCGGGATCGGACGCCAGCAGCACCTGGTGCCCGGCGGAGCGCAGCGCGGAGGCCAGCAGCCGCGCCTGGGCCGCCGTGTCCACGCGGCTCTCGCCCTCGACCGCGATCAACACGCCGCTGCCCTGCCTGCCCCGGCCGCGCAGCGCGTTCAGCAGCTCCGACAGGATCGGCTCGGCCCGGCGGTTGTCCATCTGCCGGTAGGCGATCAGCCCGAGCACCGTCGCCACCAGCGCGGCACCGAACAGCACCGGGCGGGTGCCGTCCACGTGCATGGAGTGGCCGAACACCGTGACCGTCCGCCGCTGGATGAGGCTGACCAGCAGCGGCGCGGCGGCCGTCGACACGCCGAGCACGACCTTCAGCAGCGACTGCAGCAGCGCGACGGTCCGGCCGCGCATCTCGTCCTCGACCTGCGAGCCGACGATGGTGAGGCCGGTCAGGAACGCCATGCCGGCGCAGCCGCCGACCAGCGCCACGGCCACCAGCGCCACCCACAGGTGCGGCGCGAGGGCCACGATCATCAGGCTCAGCCCGGCCAGCACGATCGTGACGCCGAACAGCCGGTCGTAGGGCAGCCGGCGGGCCATCCGGGGCGCGGTGGCCATGCCGATCGCCAGGCCCACGAACACCGCCACGAACAGCAGGCCGAACGCGGGCTTGCCGCCGAGCAGCGACAACGCGTACAGCGGCGCCGTGCCGATGACCGCGCCGGCGGCGGCGAACGCGCCGATCATGCCGATCACCAGGCCGCGCACCAGCGGGGTGCGGCCCGCGTACTTCAGGCCGTCGCGCAGCATCGCGAAGAAGCCGGGCGCGCCGCCGGCGGCGTGGTCGCGCTTGACGATCGCGATCCGGCCGGACAGCTCCGGTATGCGGGTGGCGACCAGGATGGCCGACGTGACGTAGAGCGCGCCGTTGACCATCACGGCGATGGTGGCGATGCGGAACTCGATGTCGGTGTTCTGAAGGTGCAGGTAGCCGGGGATGCCGGAGATCAGCGAGTACAGGCCCGCGCCGCTGATGACGGAGATGCCGTAGGTCATCACCAGGCCGAGCTGGTTGGCCGTCTCCACCTGGTCGGGGCGGCGCAGCAGGTTCGGCACGGCCGAGTCCTTGGCCGGGATCCACAGCATCGCGCAGCAGCCGACCAGGAAGTTCGCGATGAACAGCCACCACGCCGTGCCGACCAGGGCGATGGAGATGAACAGGCCGCCGCGCAGCAGGTCGCAGGCGACCATGATCTTGCGCCGGTCGAACCGGTCGGCGAGGACACCGCCCAGCGGGGCGAACAGGATGCCGGGCAAGAGCTGGGTCAGCACGACCAGGCTGAGCGAGAAGCTCTGCCACTGGTAGCTCTGGGTGAGGTTGGTGACCAGTCCGGTGAGGGCCAGCAGTGACAACCAGTCACCGACGCTGCACAGATAGGTGACACCCCAAAGCCTGCGAAACGGCCGGATCGCCAACACACTGCGAATCCGGTGGCTGGTCGAGGCCGCTGTGCCGCCTTCTTGGATGGTGCTCACCCCCGCCGTTCGTGCAGGCAATCAGGGTAGCCGGGGAGAGTGGCCCGAGTGACCGCATCCGCCATTCGGGTGGTCACACTCAGGAGAAGAGCTCCGCCACCGCTTCGATGATCTCACGGAGCACGTTGAACAACAGCCCGCTGACCACCGCCAGCGCCAGGAGGCACCCGATCAGGCCGCCGCCGGCCTTCTTCGGCTCGACCGTCGGCTGGACGACGGGCGGCATCCGGACCAGCAGCGGCGCCTTCCCGTCCCACGGCCGGGTCGGGGCGGGCCGCGGGTACGGTGCCGGCGTCCGCGCCGGTGGGAGCGGGGTCGGCGGTCGGACCGGGGAGGCCGGTCGGACCGGGGTGACCAGTTCGGGCGCGGTGACCGGTCGGGTTGGGGTGACCGGTCCGGGCGGGGCCGCCGGTCGGGGCGGGGTCGCCGCGCGTCGGGGTGGCTTGCCCGCGGCGGACGCGCGTCGCGGCGTGACGGCACCGCGCCCGGAGCGCGGTGGCGGGGCCGCCGGTAAGGCGCCGTCGGCCGGAGCACCCACCGGGGACGACCCGCCGGCACCACCCGGCGGGAGCGACCCGCCGACGTCGTCCACCGGGAGCGGCCCGGTGTCGGCGACGCCCGCGAGCGCGTCCGGGAACGGCCGGGGCGGCGCGGCGTCCCCCGTCACCAGCCCCGCGAGCGGGTCCTCGAACAGGCGGGGAGGCGGTGGGTCCTGCGTGCCGTCCTGACCGAAGTCGTCCACCACCCCATCATCCCGCTAGCCCTTCGACTTGGCCGGTGCTTTGCGACGGGCGGGCGCCTTCTTCTTCGTCACCGGCCCCTTGGCCCGCTTCTCCGCCAGCAGCTCCGCGGCGCGCTCGTCCGAGAGCCCCTCGACGCTGTCCGACTTGCGCAGCGAGGCGTTGGTCTCGCCGTCGGTGACGTAAGGCCCGAACCGGCCCTCCTTCACCACCATCGGCTTGCCGGACACCGGGTCGGCGCCCAGCTCCTTCAGCGGCGGCGCGGCGGCGGCCCGACCGCGCTTCTTCGGCTCGGCGTAGATCTTCAGCGCCTCGTCGAGGGTCACCGTGAAAAGCTGGTCCTCGCTGGTCAGCGACCGCGAGTCGGTGCCCTTCTTCAGGTAGGGCCCGTACCGGCCGTTCTGCGCGGTGATCTCCGCGCCCGTCTCCGGGTCCTTGCCCACCACGCGCGGCAGCGACAGCAGCCGCAGGGCGTCGTCCAGCGTCACCGTCTCCAGCGACATCGACTTGAACAGCGACCCGGTGCGCGGCTTCGGCGCCTTCTTGCCGTCCGGCGGCTCCGGCAGGATCTCCGTCACGTAGGGCCCGAACCGGCCCTCCTTGGCCACGATCTCGTGGCCGGTGACCGGGTCCGTGCCCAGCGAGCGGCCCTCCTGCGGCGTCGCGAACAGCTTCTCCGCGACCTCCCGGTTCAGCTCGTCCGGCGGCAGGTCGTCGGGCAGGTTCGCGCGCTGCGACGTCAGCTCGCCGTCCGGGCCCTCGACCTCGCGCTCCAGGTACGGCCCGTACCGGCCGACCCGCACGACGACCGTGCGGCCCTCCAGGTCCACGAACAGCGGGATCGAGTTCACCTCGCGGGCGTCGATCTGCTCGACGCTCGACCCGACGAGCTTCTTCAGCCCGCCCGACCGGCCCACCGACGACTCCGGCCCGACGTTGCCGCCGAAGTAGAACCCGGACAGCCACGTGGTGCGCTCCTGGCGGCCGGCGGCGATGCCGTCCAGCTCGTCCTCCAGCGCGGCGGTGAAGTCGTAGTCCACCAGCCGGCCGAAGTGCCGCTCCAGCAGCCCCACCACCGCGAACGCCACCCAGGACGGGACCAGCGCGGAGCCCTTCTTCCACACGTAGCCGCGGTCCTGGACGGTGCTGATGATGGACGCGTAGGTGGACGGGCGGCCGATGCCCAGCTCCTCCATCGTCTTGATCAGGCTCGCCTCGGTGAAGCGCGGCGGCGGCGACGTCGAGTGCCCGTCCGCCGACAGCTCGGCCGCCGTCACCGACTGGCCCTTCACGAGCTGCGGCAGCCGCGACTCGGCGTCGTCGGACTCGCCGCCCGCCTCCGAGTCGACCGTCTCGACGTACGCCTTGAGGAAGCCCGCGAACGTGATCGTGCGGCCGGACGCGGCGAACGTGACGGCCTCGCCACCGGCCGCCGCGGTCGTCGTGCCGGAGATGCGGACGCTGGTCGTGTTGCCGCGCGCGTCGGCCATCTGCGACGCGATGGTGCGCTGCCAGATCAGCTCGTACAGCTTGAACTCGTCGGACTCCAGCTCCCGCGCCACCTGGCCGGGGGTGCGGAACACCTCGCCGGCCGGGCGGATGGCCTCGTGCGCCTCCTGGGCGTTCTTGACCTTCCGGTTGTACTGGCGGGGCTCCTTGGACACGTACTGCGCGCCGTACAGCTCCGTGGCCTGCGCACGGGCCGCGCTGATGGCCGTCGCCGACAGCGTCGTGCTGTCGGTGCGCATGTAGGTGATGTAGCCGTTCTCGTACAGCTTCTGCGCGGTCCGCATCGTCCGGTCGGCCGAGAACCGCAGCTTGCGGCCCGCCTCCTGCTGGAGGGTCGACGTCATGAACGGCGCGTACGGCTTGCGCGTGTACGGCTTCTCCTCCACCGACGAGACCGTCATGGTCGCGTCGACCAGGCCGGCGGCGATCGCGCGGGCCTGCGCCTCGTCCAGGACCCGGACCTCCGAGCCCTCCTTCAGCCGGCCGGTCGACTCGAAGTCGCGCCCGCCGGCGAGCCGCACGCCGTCGACCGCGACCAGCCGCGCGCCGAACGTGCGCGGCGAGGCGTCCGCGCCCGCGTCCACGACCGCCGAGACGTCCCAGTACGAGGCGGAGACGAACTTCATCCGCTCGCGCTCGCGCTCGACCACGATCCGGGTCGCCACCGACTGCACGCGGCCCGCCGAGAGCTTCGGCATGACCTTCTTCCACAGCACGGGGCTGACCTCGTAGCCGTAGAGGCGGTCCAGGATGCGGCGGGTCTCCTGCGCGTCGACCAGGTCCTGGTCCAGGTCGCGCGGGTTCGCGGCGGCGGCGAGGATCGCCGGCTCGGTGATCTCGTGGAACACCATCCGGCGGACCGGGACCTTGGGCTTGAGGGTGTCCAGGAGGTGCCAGGCGATGGCCTCGCCCTCCCGGTCGCCGTCCGT
This sequence comes from Saccharothrix australiensis, assembly GCF_003634935.1. NCBI lineage: Bacteria > Bacillati > Actinomycetota > Actinomycetes > Pseudonocardiales > Pseudonocardiaceae > Saccharothrix > Saccharothrix australiensis. Next base: position 654,287 of record NZ_RBXO01000001.1, on the reverse strand, counting down.
CGCGAGGTACAGCTCGTCGACGCCCTTGAGCAGCTCCTTCAGCTCCGCGACGGTCGCCTTCTTGTCCGGCGTGACGACGTAGAGGGGTTCGAAGTCGTGGTCGACGTCCACGCCCAGCCGGGCCCACGACTGGCCCTTGTACTTGGCGGGCACGTCGGCCGCGCCCCTGGGCAGGTCGCGGATGTGCCCCTTGGAGGACTCCACGACGAAGTCGGTCCCGAGGTAGGACGCGATCTTGCGCGCCTTCGCGGGCGACTCGACGATCACCAACCGCCGGTTTCCGCCCGTCGAGCCCCCGTTGTTCTTCTTCGCCCGTGTCGATCCAGCCACGCCGTCCCGCTCTCTCCGAACACTGTGTCCCGACCCGCCAGTGTGCACTGTCCGTTGTCGCCGCATGGGCAGCCCTGGTCGGGACAGGGTGACACAACTGTGCCCGATCGACCGTCAGGAGGACCGCTACGCGGCCGGCCAGGTGCGCTCGACGACCCCGCGCGGAGCACGTCCGACCAGCTCCGCCAGCCGGGCCAGCCGCCGCCTGCCCACCACGCGGAGCGCCGGTCCGCCGGTCTTGAGCAGTGTCGCCGGTAGCCCGGACGCGGCCAACGCCTTTTGCAGCGGCTCGTGCGTGGCGGGCGCGGCCGGGTCCAGCCCCAGCACGTACCCGGACTCGGCCCACCGGCCGGACGCGAGCGCCCACAGCCGCAGCAGGCCGCCGTGCAGGGCGAAGTCGGGCGGCACCACCTTGGCGTCGTCGACGAGCCACTGGGAGGCGAGCCCGGCCAGGTCGGTGCGGAAGGCCGTGGCGACCTCCAGCACGCCGCCGACCGCGGTCAGGGCCGCCCGCGGTTCGGCGTCCCGGTGGGCCGCGCCCGATCCGGGCCGGCCGAAGACCACCCCTTCGGGCTCGGCCACCTCGGGCACGACCTCGTCGTCGGGGAACCCGTCCGGGGGGACGTCATCGGTGGACCCGTCGGCGGGGAACTCATCGGTGGTGAACTCTTCAGCGGGGAACTTTTCGGCGGGGAACCCTTCAGCGGGGAATCCTTCAGCGGCGGACCCGGCCGGCACGCGGTCCGCAGCGGTGGCCGGGTGCTCGGCGGCGCGGTCCTCGACAGCGCGGTCCTCGACAGCGGGGTGCTCGGCGCGGTCGTCGGCGGGGTCGTCGGCCGGCTCCGGGTGTTCGACCACCGCGAGCCGGGCCTGCACGCCCCGTTCGGCCAGGGCCGCGACCAGGGCGACCCCGCGCCACCGCTCCTCCAGGCGCACGGAGATCCGGGCCGCCCGACCGCGCGCGAAGCCCGCCGCCCGACCGGGCCCGCACAGCAGCCCGGCCAGGTCCGCGACACAGGGCGGGCGCGCCTCGGCCGAAAAGAAGGACAGTTGCCCCACGACCCGGCAGCGTAGAACACACGTTCGAGCACGGCCAGTCTCCGACCGGGCGAAACCGCACCGGCCGGTGATCCGGTCACGCGCCGTCGTCACGCGAGCCGGGGCGGGGCACACGCGTCACCGGCCTCCGGCACACGCGTCACCGGCCGGGCCACGCGGGTCACCGGCCGGCGACGGGGTCACGCGGTGCTCAGCCGCCCAGACCCTTGAGCTTCTCGCTCATCGCGGCGCACTCGGGGGCCTCCTTGAAGGCGGCGCCCAGCACCGGGTCGTCCTGGAGCTTCTTGATCTGCGCCTGGAGCTCGGTCGGGTCGGCCTCGTCACCGCCGAGCTGCTCCAGCTTGGTGGCGAACTCCGGGTCGTTCGGGTCGAGCTTGGCGAGCCCTTCGCTCGCGGCGGTCCACGTTTTACCCGATTCGGTGAAGAACTTCACCAGTTCGTCGTGCAGCGCCTGCGCGTTCGGCGAGGGCGCGCCCACCTCCGCCAGCTTCGCGCCGGCGTCCGCCATCGACCGGCCCGACGTGGTGGCGTACTCCAGCAGCGCCGCCTTCTGCGCGGCCGGGTCCGTGGCGCCGCCGCCCAGCAGGGTCTGCAGCAGCTTCACCACGCCCTCGATGCTCGGCGCGATGCCGGTGCAGAACGTCCCCGTCCACTTCACCGGGTCGGCGGAGGCCGCCGCGCTCGTCGTCGTGGTCGTCGTCGCCCCCGACGTCGCCGTGGAGGAACCGGCCGGCCCCGACGATCCGGAGCACGCCCCGGTCACGAGCACGGCCGCGAACACCCCGGCCAGAGCGATGCGTTGCTTCACGAAGTCCCCCACACGTTGTCCGGATCGACGGACCGTCGAACCTACTACGAGCTCGGGGCGGTGGTGTCCGTCGGGCGCAGCGTGCGCAGCGACTGGCAGGACCTGGCCTTCTCGGCGGCGTCCCGCAGCTCCGGGGTGGCCTCCAACTGCTTCAGCGGCTCCGCGAACTGGTCCAGCCGCGAGATGGCCTCCCCGGCGGCCTGGAGGCCGCCCACGGGGTCGTTGGCGTCCGCCGAGTCGACGGCCACCTTGGCGTCGCCGAACGACTTGGCGATGTCGGAGAACGTCCCCGCCATCCGCGACACCTGCTCGTCGCCGCCCGCGACCGGCGACGGGCCGACCTCCCGCAACCGGGTGGCGCTCTGGTTGAACGCGTCCGCCATCTGGCCCATGTAGGTGCTCATGTCGGCCTTGAGCTTCGCCGGGTCGTTCGCGTCCAGCCTCGGCGGCGTCTTCGGCGCGGACGCGAAGGACGAGGCCGCCGCGCACACCTTGTCCATGTAGGCGACGGGGTCCCCGGCCGACGCCGACGACGGGGCGGGCTCGTCGCCGCCCGACCCGCACCCGGCGGCCAGCGCACCGGCGGCGGCCACGACGGCAAGGCGGAACCTCATCACGGACTCTCCTCACGAAACGTCGGACCCACAGTGTGCCCACACCGGCCCCGCCCCACATGTCGGAGCGGGCGCCCTCCCGGAGGAGGACGCCCGCTCGCCGTGCGGTCAGCCGGTCACGCGGCCCCGTTGGCCACCGTGGTCTCCGCCGGCGAGTCCGCGATCGCGGTGCCGCGCCGCTTGGACACGACCACCGCGGCGACGATGACCGCCGCCGCGACCAGCGCGATGGTGTACCGCACGCCGGCCGAGGCGGACGAACCCACCGAGTAGGTGATGATCGCGGGCGCGATCAGCACCGACACCAGGTTCATCACCTTGATCAGCGGGTTGATCGCCGGGCCCGCCGTGTCCTTGAACGGGTCGCCGACGGTGTCGCCGATGACCGTGGCCGCGTGGGCGTCGGAGCCCTTGCCGCCGTGGTTGCCGTCCTCCACCAGCTTCTTCGCGTTGTCCCACGCGCCACCCGAGTTGGCCAGGAACACCGCCATCAGGGTGCCGGTCGCGATGGCGCCCGCCAGGTAGCCCGCCAGCGGGCCGACGCCGAGGCCGAACCCGACCGCGATCGGCGCCATCACCGCGAGCAGGCCGGGCGTGGCCAGCTCGCGCAGCGAGTCCTTGGTGCAGATGTCCACGACCTTGCCGTACTCCGGCTTCACGGAACCGTCCATGATGCCGGGGTTGTCGCGGAACTGGCGGCGCACCTCGAACACGATCGCGCCGGCGGCGCGCGTCACGGCGTTCACGGCCAGGCCGGAGAACATGAACACCACGGCCGCGCCGATCACGAGCCCGACCAGCACGTTCGGCGTGAAGGAGACGAAGTCGGCGTCCTGGAACACGCCGCCGACCTTGCCCAGCGCCTTCTCGATGGCGTCCTTGTAGGAGCCGAACAGGGCGGTGGCCGCCAGCACGGCGGTCGCGATCGCGATGCCCTTGGTGATGGCCTTGGTGGTGTTGCCGACCGCGTCCAGCTCGGTGAGGATCTGCGCGCCGTCGCCGTCCACGTCGCCGGACATCTCGGCGATGCCCTGCGCGTTGTCCGAGACCGGGCCGAAGGTGTCCATCGCGACGATGACGCCGACGGTGGTCAGCAGGCCGCAGCCCGCGAGCGCCACCGCGAACAGCGCCACGACGACCGAGCCGGACAGCAGGAACGCGCCGTACACCGCGCCGCCGATGACCAGCGCCGTGTACACCGCCGACTCGAAGCCGACCGAGATGCCGGCGAGGATCACGGTCGCCGCGCCGGTCAGCGACGTCCTGCCGACCTCGTTGACCGGCTTGTGCTCGGTGCCGGTGAAGTAGCCGGTCAGCCAGAGGATGACGCCCGCCAGCACGATGCCGATGATCACCGCGACGGCCGCGATCAGGGCCGGGTTGCCCGGCGTCGCGCCGATGTCCTCGGACACGCCCTTCAGCTCGCCGAACGAGCTGGGCAGGAAGACGAACGCCGCCACGGTGCACAGCACGGCCGAGATGACGGCCGAGATGTAGAACGAGCGGTTGATCGCCGTCAGGCCGTTCTCGCCGGTGCGGGCGCTGGTGATGTACACGCCGATGACCGCCGTGAGGACGCCGATCGCCGGGACGATCAGCGGGAACAGCAGGCCCTTCGCGCCGAACGCGGCCGTGCCGAGGATCAGCGACGCCACGAGCGTCACCGCGTAGGACTCGAACAGGTCGGCCGCCATGCCCGCGCAGTCGCCGACGTTGTCGCCGACGTTGTCCGCGATGGTCGCCGCGTTGCGCGGGTCGTCCTCGGGGATGTTCTGCTCGACCTTGCCGACGAGGTCCGCGCCGACGTCGGCGGCCTTGGTGAAGATGCCGCCGCCGACCCGCATGAACATCGCGAGCAGCGCGGCGCCGAACCCGAAGCCCTCCAGCACCTTCGGGGCTTGACCGGTGTACACCAGCACGACCACGGCGGCGCCGAACAGGCCGAGGCCGACCGTGAACATGCCCACCACGCCGCCGGTGCGGAAGGCGACGCGCATGGCCTTCTCGCGCCCGTGCGCGTCCCGCGCGGCGGCGGCCACGCGCACGTTCGCGCGGGTGGACAGCCACATGCCCAGGTAGCCGATGGCCGCGGAGAACCCCGCGCCGACGATGAAGAACAGCGACCTGCCGATGCGTTCCGCTATGTCGTCCGCGGGGAGCGCGAACAGGAGCACGAACACGATGACGACGAAAATGCCGAGCGTGCGGAACTGCCGGTTGAGGTAGGCCGCTGCGCCCTCTTGGACCGCCTTGGCGATGTCCTGCATCTTGGAGGTGCCCTGACCGGCGGCCAGGACCTCCCTGAGCAGCACATATCCGACGACGAGGGCAGCCAGGGCGACCACGGCGACCACGGCCACGAGGCCCTGGTCACCTCCGGAGAGCTCAAGGCCCTCCGCGAGGAAATGCCGGGACATCCGTCCTCCTGGTGAGTTATCCAGTCCCAACGGGGGCGGCACCGCGCTACGCCGGGACCGGCCTCACCCACGACGGTCAACCCCGACACAACGTGACGCAGCCCTCATTGGATGCGATAGCGGCGGAGTCTATTCATAGGACGCAAGGGCGCGACAGTGCGTCCCGATACGTGCACACACCGTTATACGCGCAGGAAGCAACCGTGACGTTGGCGCGGTGTGCGAAGCTGCGCTGCGTGGCGAACCAGGGACGTCGATTGCTGGACCGGGTCCTCGCCGGCACACCGGTGGGCGAATCACCGTTGACGCACAGCACCGATCTGCCGCCCCGGTCGGCGCGCACCGCGCCGTGGCCGTCCTGGGCGGCGGCGGAGGTGGTGTCGGCGCTGGTGGAACGGGGTGTCCCGGAGCTGTGGCGGCACCAGGCCGAGGCGGCGGAGCACGCGTGGGCGGGGCGGCACGTGGTGGTCGCGACGGGCACCGCCTCGGGCAAGTCGCTGGCATACCAATTGCCGGTGCTCAGCGCCATTCACGGTGATCCGAGGGCTACCGCGCTGTACCTGTCCCCCACCAAGGCGCTGGGCGCGGACCAATTGCGGTCGGTGGAGGCCCTCGGCGTGCCGGGGGTGCGCGCGGCGTCGTTCGACGGTGACACACCGATGGCTGAACGCGATTGGGTGAGGGCGCACGCGAACTGGGTGTTCACCAACCCGGACATGCTGCACCGGGGCGTCCTGCCGAACCACGCGCGGTGGATCAGGTTCTTCCGGCGGCTGTCGTACGTGGTGATCGACGAGTGCCACGCGTACCGGGGCGTGTTCGGCTCGCACGTGGCGCTGCTGATGCGCAGGCTCCGGAGGGTGGCGCGGCGGTACGGGGCGGACCCGGTCTTCGTGCTCGCGTCGGCGACGGTGGCCGACCCGGCGACTTCGGCTTCCCGTCTCTCGGGCGTGCCGTGCGAGGCGGTGACGGAGGACGGCTCGCCCCACGCGGGGCGGACGGTGGCGCTGTGGGAGCCGCCGCTGCTGGACGAGTTGGAAGGCGAGAACGGGGCGCCCGTGCGGCGGTCGGCGGGCGCGGAGACGGCGCGCATCCTGGCGGACCTCGTCGTGGAGGGCGCGCGGACGCTGGCGTTCGTGCGGTCGCGGGTCGGCGCGGAGCTGACGGCGCTGGGCGCGCGGCGCGTGCTGGCGGAGGTCGACCCGGAGCTGTCGGCGCGGGTCGCGGCGTACCGGGGCGGGTACCTGCCGGAGGAGCGGCGTGCGCTGGAGCGCGCCCTGTCCGGTGGTGACCTGCTGGGGGTGGCGACGACCAACGCGCTGGAGCTGGGCGTCGACATCGCCGGCCTGGACGCCGTGGTCGTGGCGGGTTTTCCGGGCACGCTGGCGTCGTTCTGGCAGCAGGCGGGGCGGGCGGGCCGGACCGGCGACTCCGACGCGCTGGTGGTGTTCGTGGCGCGCGACGACCCGTTGGACACGTACCTGGTGCACAACCCGGCGGCGGTGCTGGACAAGCCGGTGGAGGCGACGGTCCTCGACCCGACCAACCCGTACGTCCTGGAACCGCACCTGGCGTGCGCGGCGGCCGAGCTGCCGTTGACCGCGGACGGGCTGGACGAGTTCGGCGGCGACGCGGCGCGGGCGGTGCTGGCGGACATGGTGGCGCGGAAGGTGCTGCGACGCAGGCCGAACGGCTGGTACTGGACGTCCCACGACCGGCCGCACGCCGAGGTGGACATCCGCGGCTCCGGCGGCGAGCAGGTCGTGGTCGTCGAGGGCGACTCGGGCCGGATGCTCGGCACGGTCGATCCGGGCGCGGCGTGCTGGACGGTGCACGACGGGGCCGTGTACCTGCACCAGGGCGAGTCGTACGTGGTCGACCGGCTGGACTTGGAGAGCGGCATCGCGCTGGTGCACGCGGAGAAGCCGGACTGGTCGACCACGGCCCGCGACACCAAGGACATCGTCGTCGTGCGGACGGTGGAGGAACGTCGGTACGACGGCGTGACGGTGTGCCTGGGCGAGGTCGAGGTGACCTCGCAGGTGGTCGGCTACCTGCGGAAGCTGCCGTCCGGCCAGGTGGTCGACTCGGTGCCGCTCGACCTGCCCGCGCAGACCCTGCGCACCAGGGCGGTCTGGTACACGGTCGACGCGGACCTGCTGGGCAGCGCGCCGGGGGGCGCCGGCCTGACCCCGGCGCGCGTCCCCGGCGCGCTGCACGCCGCCGAGCACGCGGCGATCGGCCTGCTACCCCTGTTCGCGACGTGCGACCGGTGGGACATCGGCGGCGTCTCGACCGCGCTGCACCAGGACACCGGCGAGGCGACGGTGTTCGTGCACGACGGTCACCCTGGTGGCGCCGGTTTCGCCGACCGCGGGTTCGCCGCGGTGGTCCCGTGGCTGGCCGCGACGAGGGAGGCCATCGCTTCCTGCGCGTGCCCGGCCGGGTGCCCGTCCTGCGTGCAGTCACCGAAGTGCGGCAACGGCAACGAGCCGCTGGACAAGGCGGGCGGGGTGGCCGTGCTGGACGTCGTGCTCGGGGTTGTCGGGGAGAACTCCCACGACGCCCGGCACGGCCGACTCGGTGGTGCCGCCGGCCTGACCACGACCGACCACCCGACGACCGACGGCACCGGAGCAGCCAGCACGGGCGCAGGTGGCGCAGAGGACGACGACACAGAGGACGACACAGCAGCCGACGACACAGCGAGCGCCTGACCGCCCACGGCCGGCGGACCGCCGACCACCGACCCGGCGGCAGGCGTCCGCCACCCGACAGCTCCCGGTCCGCAGCCCCAACCCGACCGCCCAACCCGACAGCCGACGACCGAACGGCCCCGACGGTCGGCAATCCGACGGCCGCCGATCAAGGCCACGCGCCGATCGAGACCGCGTGCCGATCGGGACCGCGTGCCGATCAGGACCGCGTGCCGATCGGGCCACCCGGCGGCGAGGCCCGCCCAGCAGTCGGGGCTGCCCCACGGCCGGCCCTGACTGCGGCGGCCAAGCCCCGCCGGCGGCCAGGCCGGGCCGGCGGCCAGGCCCCCTCGGCGGTCAGGGCCGACCGGCGGTCAGAACCGGTCGGCGGTCAGGACCGGTCGGCCGCGACCAGGCCGTAGTCGGCGGGCGCGTGCACGGCCTCGGTCAGCGCGTCCAGCACGACACCGGGCTGCGGCAACTGCCACGCGCAGATCTGCGGCTTGACCCGCCAGTGCACGACGCCGTGCTGGAACGGCGTCGGCGGCAGCGGGACGTACGCGCCCTCGCCGTAGTGCCGGACGTCGTGGTCGGCGACCCAGTCGGCGCCCAACGCCTGCCCGGTGGCGACCAGGAACATCCACCGGCCGGACGGCGTCGCCGCGATCGGCACCGGCACGCCGGTCGCCCGCAACGCCACGGCGGCCCGCCGCCCGAGGTCCGCCTCGACCTCGATGGCGTCCACACCGTGCCCGGTGGCCAGCAGGATGCTGTAGGAGTGCCCCGCCCACCAGGTGGCGACCTGCTCGGCTCTCGTGCCGACGCGCTCACGCCAGTCGTGGTGCACCGGCACCGGACCGTCGTGCTCGGCACCCTCGCGACCGGCCCACCGCGCACCCGCCGGATAGGTTCCCGGCAGCACAGGCCACCCGTGCCACGCGAGGTTGACCGCCTCTGCGCGCAGCTCGATGCGGAAGGCCCCGCGCCAGCTATCCGACCACTCCATCTTTCGTTCGCCTCCTCGAGAACCACGACACCGTGTCGGGTGTTCTTCGACACCGCGACGGTGCCTCCACTCGAACTAACGACATGAAAGGGACTTCTGGTAACCACCAGTCGACAACTGGTAGGTACGGAACGGCGAACGCCGGTGCGGCGGACGGCCGACAGAACGCCCCGGTTCCCGTTGACCGGCGCGGAACCCGCACCCAGCGGCGTGTGAATCCACTCACCGCCGGAAGGCGACCGTTCGTCGCGGCGGAGCGGGCGGACGACGGCATCAGCCTTCACCCGCGCCGGCCCGCGCCCGCGCGCTGGGCGCGCCCACCACCGAACCGGGACCTCTCACCTCGACCACCACCTCCCACCCGGAGACGTCACAAGCCACCAACTCCGACTCCATCCGCTCAGCCACCCACGCGGCCTTCCCGCAAGCGGACGAACTCCCGTCCACCAACCACCCGGCCGCCGCGACCGCGGCGAGATCAGCCGCGGCAGCGGCCCGGTGCCGAGCGATCACCACCTCCCCGAGCCACACCCCGAACACCACCAGCGAACACAGCACACCCACCACCGCGACCGCCACGACCGTCGCCACTCCCCGGTCGTCACCGGGAACGCGCGGCCGGCCTCCTCGACCGGAACGCCGGTGCCCGAAGGGCGGAAGCCCCAAGGGCGAACAGCCCGAGCACCGATGGCCGCGCCGCGATCGCCGGTCATCCGCCATCGGCCACCACCTCCGGAGGCGGCTCCCCGCCAGGGACAGCGCGGTCCGCCCCCGACGACTCCTCCTCGGAACCCTTCCCCGACCACCGCTCCCCGCCGGGCACGGGAGAGGGCCGCCCCTCGTCGGTGACGCCGAACTCCAGCACCGCATACGCCCGCGCCCGCACGTCGACCAGGCCACGGCGGGAGGTGACCTCCGCCCACGCCGTGTCACCCTCCCGACGGACGACCACCTCGGCGCCCGCCGGCGCGATGGCCGCCACCGCCGACGACACCCGCGCCGAGTCGCCACGAGCGACCAGCCGAGCGGCCTCCCTGGCGGCGTCGGTGCACCGGAGCTGCCCGACTACCGTCATCACCACCTCGGCCCCGAGCGCCACGAACACCAACACCCCGCACAGGGCCAAGGCGGCCTCGACCGTCACCGCGCCACGATCCCCGCCCCGCGACGGCCCACGCCGGCTTGCCCCGCCGGGCGACGGCCGGCACGCGTTTCCCTTGGCCGGTCCGGAACCCGGCGGATCTCCCGTGGTCACGTGCCCGTCGTCAAGGCTTGTTGGAGCAGCCCGCGCAGCAGGTCCCGCACCCAGTCGCCACCGAGCAACACCAGCAGCACCGTCGCGAGCCCCGCCGCCGCCAACGTGCCGATGGCGTACTCCGCCGTCGTCATCCCCTTGTCGTCCACTACATTTCTCCCTACTGTCCATTGTGGATTGTCGTTGCCAGTTGGTCATTGCCAGTTCACACTCACCTGTCCGGCCAACCCGAGCACGACCGGCAGGACGCCGAGGCACAGGAACGCGGGCAGGAAGCACAGGGCCAACGGCCCCGCCACCAACACGGCCGCCCGTTGCGCGCGGCTCTCCGCCTGGTCGGCCGCACGCGCCCGGAGGTCCGCCGCCAGGTCCGCCACCGCGCCGGCCAACGCCGCGCCGGACCGGGCACTGCGCCGCGCCGCCCGTGCCAGCGGAGCGGTGTCGGGGTGACGCAGAGCGGCCCGCCACGCGGTGGACGGGTCAGCGCCCCACGCCAACAGCTCGCCCACCCTGCGCAGGTGCTCCGCAGGCCCAGGGGGAACACCGCCCAGCACCGCCTGGACCGCCGTCGCCACCGGCAAGCCGGCCCGCAGCGTGGCGGCCAGCAGGTCCCACGCCGCCGGCAGCGCGAACGGGTCCGGCGGAGGTGGCTTGGTCCTGGGGGGCCGCTTGACGGGCACATCGAGCCTCGCCAGCACCGGGCGGCGTGGCGGGTAGACCAGGAGCGCCGCCGCGAGCAGGAACAGCATCACGCGACCACCCGCCTGGTCAGGTGGGCGCTCCACCGCAGGCCCGCGCAGATCAGCCCCGCCCCCGCCACCAGCAGCACCTGGCCTGCCGTGGTGGAGGTCAACACGTCCAACGGCCCCGAGCCCGTCACCTCGCCCAACAGCACGCCGAATACCGGCAACGCCGCCAGCACGGCCGCACTGGCTCGCGGACCGGCCATGCGGGCGTGGAACCGGTGGGCGAACCCGATGCGCTGCCTGAGGTCCTGGCGCACCGCCTCCAGCACGTCGGCCAACGGCACGCCGTGCTCGCTGGACAACCGCCAGGCCCGCGCGAGCCGACGCGCGTCGGGATGGGCCAACGCCGCCTCGACGTTGCCACCGCGCGCCGCCGTCGACGCGATGGTCCGGAACACGTCCACCGCCGGCGGCGAGGCGTCCTCGGCCGCACCGGCCGCCGCCCGCGCCGGGTGGGCGCCGGACCGCAGCTCGGCGACGAACGCGGCCAACCCCTCGGCGATCGACGCCGTGGCGGCAAGGCGTTCCCGCTCCTCCTTCCGGTCCGCGCGGGCACGCCACACCGTCAGCGCGACGAGTGCGCCCGCGACCGAGCCGCCGACACCCAGCACCAGACCCGGCACCGCGCCCAGCCCGAGCACGATCGGGAGGTTCGGACGGGGCAGCCGCCACCGGCGCTGCCGCCTGCCCCGCAACGCCGTCAGCCGCCTACCCGCCGAGGGCGGCAGGACGAGCAGGGCAGCCGCCAGCAACAACAGGCTCACGACGCACCCGCCGACACCGCCTCGATCAGGCCGCGCAGAGCCGCGCCCGCCGGCTGCCAGCCGCCGTCGCGCCGCCACGCCGGCCGAACCACCAGGGTGTCGTGCCGCCGTTCGAACACCCCGATCTCGGCGAGCTGACGAGCCCCGCTCGCCGTGCGACGCATGTGCAGCACCACCTTGACCGCCGCGGCCAACTGGCTGTGCAGCGCACGCCGGTCGAGCCCGCCCAAGGCCGCCAACGCCTCCAGCCGGGCCGGGACCTCGGCAGGCGAATTGGCGTGCAGCGTGCCCGCGCCGCCGTCGTGGCCGGTGTTGAACGCCGTGAGCAGGTCGACCACCTCCGCACCGCGCACCTCGCCGACGACGATCCGGTCCGGCCGCATCCGGAGCGCCTGCCGCACCAGGTCGCGGACCGTGACCCGGCCCGCTCCCTCGACGTTCGCGCCCCGCGCCAGCAGGCGGACGAACTGCGGGTGGTCGGGCTGGAGTTCGCCGGCGTCTTCCACGCACACGACCCGCTGGTCGTGCGGCACGCAGCCGAGCAGGGCCGCGAGCAGCGTCGTCTTGCCCGACCCCGTGCCGCCGACCACCAGGAACGCGAGCCTCGCCCGCACCAGGGCGCGCAGCAGCCCGGCGGTCGCCCGGTCGAAGGTCCCGCTCCCCTCCAACGCCGCCAGGTCGTGGACGGTGGGCCGGAGGATGCGCAGGGACAGGCAGGTCGACGGGGTGATCGGCGGCAGGACGGCGTGCAGCCGCACCGAGCCCGGCAGCCAGCCGTCGACGTACGGCACCGCGTCGTCCAGCCGCCTGCCCGCCTCGACGGCGAGGCGTTGGGCCAGCCGGCGGACGGCCTGCTCGCCGGGGAACACGACCTCCGTGCGCCGCAGACCGCCGACGCCGTCGACCCAGACCTGGTCCGGGCCGGTGACCAGGACATCGGTGTTGGCCTCGTCGCGCAGCAGGGGTTCGAGCAGGCCGGCGCCCCCGAACTCCTGCTGCATGAGCACCAACGTCCGCTGGAGGTCCTCCTGGCCGACCACCCCGCCCGCCTCGCTCCGCACCACGGCCGCGATGGACGCCGAGGTGAGGGCGACGCTCCCGTCGGCCAAGCGCTGCCGCACGCGGTCCGCGAACTCCATCACGGCGCACCTCCCGACCCCGGACCACCTCGTGCCGCGAACGCCGCCGAGCCCGTGGCGGCTCCGGGGGCCGTGGGCGCGTCGAAACCCGCACCGGCCGCGCGAGCCGCGGGAACCCAGGACCACCGGGGCAACCACACGCACATCGCCCGGCCGTTCATCCCCGCAGGGCCGGTGCGGACCACCTCACCCACGACCGGCCTCCACGAGCCGGGGCTCCTCCGCGGACGAGCGCTGGTGCGAGCGGAGGGCGGCCAGCACGTCCCGCGCGGCGGTGGCCAGCGGCCCCTGGCGGTGGTTCGGGAAGCGGCCCCGGTCCAGGGCGGCCTCCAGGTGGCGCTCCGGGCGCATGGTGGTGAGCAGGGGCACGCCGACCGCCCTGGCCACCTGCCGGGCGCGGAGGCCGCTCGGGGACGGACCGCGCACCACGGCCTGCACCGCGACGCCCCGCCCCGCCACCTGGTCGGCGACGCGCCGGGCGGCCGCGCACGCCCGCAGCCGCGCGGGCACGACCAGGACCGCCAGGTCGGTGCGGTCCAGGGCCGCGCCGGCGGCGGGCGACAGCTGGCGCGGTACGTCGCAGATCACGGTGTCGCCCGCGCGCCGACCGGCGTCCACCACCGCGCCCACGGCCTGCGGCGTCGGGTCCGGCCCGTCCCGCGCGCACGACAGGAAGGAGAGGCGGCCCCGGCCGCGAGCGCGGGACGGCAGGGCCGCCCGCAGTTCCGCGACCGGCACCCGACCACCCGTCAGGCGCAGGTCCGGCCACCGCTTGCCCTCCACGTGCTCCGCGCCCAGCGCCAGGTCCAGGCCGCCGCCCAGCGGATCGCAGTCGACCAGCAGGCCGCGCCCGCCGGCGCTCAGGACCGCCTGGCCCACGGCCGCCGCGAGCACGGACGCTCCCGCGCCGCCGCAGCCGCCCACCACCGACAGCACCCGCCCGTCCCCCGACGGGGACTCGACCAGGTCGGACAGCACCTCCTGGAGCCGGGCCGGCTCGGCGGGCACCTCGACCACCTGCTCGACGCCCAGCTCCACCGCCGACGACCAGGTGCCCGGCCCCGGCGGGCCGCCGGCGACCAGGAGCACGCCCGGCCGGCGGGGCAGGGCGGCACGGACGCACGACGCCGCCGCCTCGGCGTCCAGCACCACGGCAGGCGCCGCCTGCCAGCGTGCGCGCAGGGCGGGCACGTCGGGCACGCGCTCCACTTCGCAGCCGGCCACGGCCGCGGCGCACAGCACCTCGTCCAGCAGCCGGGCCTCGGTCAGCATGGCCAGCAGTCGGTTCACCGGTCCTCCTCACATCGGGTGAGGCCACATTCCCGAGTGGTGAGGAACGCCACAACCGAGCTTGATCAAGTTGTGGACAACTTGAGGGCTGTGGACAACTTGGAACCGCGAATCGGCGGTTTCGCCGGTGGCGAGCGCCCGGCCGAGGGCCCGCGTCGAAGGGCACCGGAGAAGGCCGCGCGGGGGCTCGGAGGCGGGGAAGGGTATCGCCGGAGGTTTCCGCGACCGACCCCGGACATGGGACGACCCCCGCCAGGGGGGAGGGACGGGGGTCGTCATTGGTTCAGTCCCGGGGGGTCGGACTGAACCCGTCCGGTCGAGCCGGACCCGTCTACTGTATCCCCACGGGACAGGGTCATGCGTGTCTTCCGTTAGAGGGACACGGAAAATTCGGTAGACCGCATCACTGGCAGTTCGTAAAACGCCGAAAGACGGCTGCCCCACGGCCCGTCCGACCCGCCCTTAAGCTGGAGCAGTGACCGAGCACGCCATCGAAGGCAGCAGAGTCGCCGCGTTCTTCGACCTGGACAAGACGGTCATCGCCAAGTCGAGCACGCTGGCGTTCAGCCGGCCCTTCTTCCAGGAGGGCCTGATCAACCGGCGTGCGGTGCTCAAGAGCGCCTACGCGCAGTTCGTCTTCATGCTGGCCGGCGCGGACGCCGACCAGATGGACCGGATGCGCTCGCACATCACCGCCCTTTGCGAGGGCTGGGACGTCGAGCAGGTGCGCTCGATCGTCGACGAGACCCTGCACGACATCGTCGATCCCTTGGTCTACAAGGAAGCCACGCAGCTCATCACCGACCACAAGACCGAGGGCCACGACGTGGTCGTCGTGTCCGCCTCGGGCGAGGAACTGGTCGCGCCCATCTCCGACATGGTCGGCGCGACGCACAGCGTGGGCACCCGGATGGTCGTCTCCGACGGTCGCTATTCGGGCGACGTGGACTTCTACTGCGCGGGCGAGAACAAGGCCGTCGCGGTCAAACAGCTCGCGGAGGAGCACGAGTACGACCTCGCGCGCTGCTACGCCTACTCCGACTCCATCACCGACCTGCCGCTGCTGGAGGCCGTCGGGCACCCCACGGCCGTCAACCCGGACCGCGCGCTGCGCAAGGTCGCCACCCAGCGCGGTTGGCCGGTGCTGACGTTCTCGGACCCCGTGTCGCTGCGCGCCCGTATCCCCCGCCCGTCGGGCACGGCGGTGGCGGTCACCGCGATCGGGTTGGGCGCCGCGACAGCGGCCGGTGTCGCTTGGTACGGGCTGCGCCGCCGACGCCGGAGCTGATTCACCCGGCGCGGGGCCCGGACAGCGGTACCGGACCGGCGGTCAGCGGGAAAACGCTGTCACACAAGGACTTCCGCTACTGACGGTCGCTTGACCGGTGCACACCATCGAGCCCTTGCCGTACGGCCGAAACCGCACTACAAAGGAAGTTGCGGACCTCGGGTTGGCCAGGGACGGAGCGGAAGAGAAGCACCGTTCACCCCGACAGAGCTCCGTGCGCGGACTTCGAGCACCCACGCGCAGCACGCCGCGGGAGGCTTGTCGTCTAGGGACTGCGTACCGGGACGCCGGACGCCGAGTCCAGGTTGGTACGACACGAGTTGCACGCTTGGTAACTCGAAAGCCCGCGCTGCTGGCCGTGCCCCCACTCGCTGGGGGCACGGCCTGTTTTTGTGCCTGCCCGGCGGCAGCCTCCCGCAGAACCGCCCGATCGGGTGACCCGCCGGAACCCCGGATTGTCGGTGCCCCTCCGCAGAATCTCCCCACGACGCAACCCGTTGACCCGTCCCTGTGACGTGGGTAACTTGCCGAATGGGCCACCTTGTGGTGGGAGATTGCCAAGCAGGGAGGACACCGTGCTCCGTCCGCTCGTCGCCGCAGCCGTGGTCGCGGCGTCCTTCGCCGTGCCGGGCGCGGTCGCGCCCGCGGCACCCGCGCCCGAGGCCGCGGTGGCGCACGCCCGGCAGACCGCCGCGGCGCTGCTCCGCGGCCTCTCCCTGGAGCAGAAGGTGGGCCAGCTGTTCGTCACCTTCGTGAACGGCCAGGCCCCCGACGAGGTACACCCCGACAACGTGCGCGACTTCGGCGTCGGCACCCCGGCCGAGGTGGTCGCCGAGTACCAGCCCGGTGGCGTCGTATACTTCAACAACCCCAGCCACGACAACATCGACACCCCGCGCCAGGTCGCCCGCCTCTCCAACGGCCTCCAGCGCGCGAGCCGCATCCCGCTGGCCATCTCCACCGACCAGGAGATGGGCCTGGTGACCCGCATCGGCGCGCCCGTCACGCAGTTCCCCGGCAACATGGCGCTCGGCGCGGGCCGCAGCACCCGCGACGCCGAGCGGGCGGCGGCGATCACCGCGCGCGAGCTGCGCGCCCTGGGCGTCAACCAGAACTTCGCGCCGGACGCCGACGTCAACTCCAACCCGGCGAACCCGGTGATCGGCGTCCGCTCCTACTCCAGCGACCCGCGCCTGGCCGCGGAGCTGGCCGCCGCCCAGGTGCGCGGCTACCAGCAGCACCCCCTGTCGCGCACCGCCGTCTCGGCGGCCGCCAAGCACTTCCCCGGCCACGGCGACACCGACGAGGACAGCCACAGCACCCTGCCGCTCGTCGACCGCACGGTGGAGCAGTGGCGCGAACTCGACGCGCCGCCGTTCCGGGCCGCCGTCGCGGCGGGCGTCGACTCCGTCATGACGGCGCACATCCGGATGCCGAGGATCGACCCGTCCGGTGAGCCGGCCACGCTGTCGAAGCCGGTGATCGACCTGCTCCGCCGGGAGCTGGGCCACGACGGCGTGGTGATCACCGACTCGCTGGCGATGGACGGCGTCCGCAAGCTGCACCCGGACGCCGAGATCCCCGTGCTGGCGCTGAAGGCGGGCGTCGACCAGCTGCTGATGCCGGTCGACCTGCGGCTGGCGATCGACAGCGTGGTGGCCGCGGTGCGCGGCGGCGAGCTGACCGAGCAGCGCATCGACCAGAGCGTGCTCCGCGTGCTGCGGATGAAGGCCCTGCGCGGCATGCTGACCGACCGGTACGTGGACGAGGGCGCGGTCGACTCCCGCGTCGGCACGCCGGAGCACCTGGCCGCCGCCAGGGCGATCACCGACCGCACGGTCACCGCGGTGCGGAACGAGGCGCTGCCGCTGCGGACCAGGCCGAGCGCGGCGCTGGTCACCGGGTGGGGTGAGACGACGACGCGGACGCTCGCGGGCCTGCTCGGCGGTACCGCCCTGCCCACCGGCAGCGCGCCGGACGAGGCGCGGATCGCGGAGGCCGTCCGGGCCGCGGGGGCCGCCGACCTGGTGGTCGTGCTGACCAACGGGCTGTCGAAGCAGCCGGCGCAGCAGGCGTTGCTGACCAGGCTGCTGGAGACCGGCAGACCGGTGGTGGCGGTGGCGGTGCAGAACCCCTACGACGTGGCGCACACCGCCGCGCCGAACTGGCTGGCCAGCTACTCCTACGGGGCGGGCTCGATGGAGTCGGTGGCCAAGGTGATCACCGGTGAGGTGCGGCCGCGCGGCACGCTGCCGGTCGCGGTGCCCGGCCCGACGCCGTACCCGCTCGGCCACGGGGTGAGCTGGTGAGCGGCCTGCGGCGCAGGCGCCTCCTCGTCGGCGGCGCGCTCGCCGGGGGCGCCCTCGCCGCGCCTGGCCTCACCGGACCCGCCCTCGTCGCGCCCGCCCTCGCCGCGCCGCCGGCCGGGGCCGACCGGGGAGTCGCCACCGGGGCGGAGATCGCCGCCGCCGACGGCTGGCGGCTGCTCGACGGTCGGCGGGTCGCCGTGGTCACGAACCCGACCGGGGTGTTGCGCGACCAGACGCACGTCGTCGACTCGATGGTGGCGGCCGGGCGCGTGCCGAGGGCCGCGTTCGGTCCCGAGCACGGGTTCCGGGGCACGGCCCAGGCGGGTGGTTCGGAGGGCGACTACGCGGACCCGCGCACGGGCGTCCCCGTCTACGACGCGTACGGCGCGGACGCCGGGAAGCTCGCGGCCCTGTTCGCCAAGGCGGGCGTGGACACCGTGGTGTTCGACATCGCCGACGTGGGAGCGCGGTTCTACACCTACATCTGGACGATGTACACGGCGATGCGGGCCGCCGCCGCGACCGGTGCGGAGTTCGTGGTGCTGGACCGGCCGAACCCGGTCGGCGGGAGCGCGCGGGGCCCGCAGCTCGACCCGGCTTACGCGACCGGTGTCGGGCGCAAGCCGATCGTGCAGCAGCACGGCATGACGGTCGGCGAGTTGGCCGCGCTGTTCGACGGCGAGTTCCTGCCGGACGACGGCGGGCGGGTCGCGCTGCGGGTGGTGTGGGCGCGGGGCTGGCGGCGGGACGACCTGGACACCGGGCTGCCGTGGGTGCCGCCGAGCCCGAACATGCCGACGCGGGACACCGCGCTGGTGTACCCCGGCACGGGCCTGTTCGAGGGGACGGTGCTCTCCGAGGGGCGGGGCACCACCCGGCCGTTCGAGACGGTGGGCGCGCCCGGTGTCGACTGGCGCTGGGCGGAGGACCTGAACGCCGCGGGCCTGCCGGGCGTGCGGTTCCGGGAGGCGCACTTCACGCCGACGTTCGGCAAGTTCACCGGCCAGACCTGCGGCGGGGTGGCCCTGCATGTCACCCGTCCCGGTGAATTCGACGCGATCACGGCGGCGGTGACGATGATGGTGACGGCCCGCGACCGCTACCCGCGGGTGTTCGGGTGGCGGCCGGACTCCTGGATCGACAAGCTCAGCGGCTCGGACCGGCTGCGCCGCATGGTCGACGCGGGTGCGGGCGTGGCCGAGGTGGTCGGCGCGTGGCGCGGGGAACTCGCCGATTTCGAGCGCCTCCGCCGCCCCTACCTGCGGTACCGCTGAAGGAGCGACCGTGCGCACCCCACCGGCCACCACGCGCCCGCCCGCCACCGCACCGCTCGCCTCGCGCGCACCCGCCACCGCCCGGTTCGCCACGCGCCTGCCCGCGACGCGCGTGCTCACGACGGCCCTGCTCGTCGCCGCCCTGGTCGCCGGCACGACGCTCGCCCCGCCGGGCGCCGCGTCGGCCGCGACACCCGGCGCCGCCCGGCCGGGCGGCGCCGGCACGCTCACCGACCCGGCACCCACCGCCCCGGCAGGTCCGGCCGCACCGCACGAGCGGGGTGACTCGTCCGCGCAAGCGCCGCCCGAAGAGCAAGTCCCACTCGACGAACGAACCGCGACGGACCAGCAGGACACAGTGGACGAACGAACCCCCTCCGACGCGCGGGACGCGACCGACGGGCACACCCCACCCGAAGCACCGGGCGCGGCCGACCGCGACGAGCGCGGGCGGTTCGACGTGCCGCGCCGAGGCTGGTCGAACGACGTGCTGCGGACGGGTACACCGGGGAGCGTGGGACTGGACCCCGGACCGGTCGACGCCGCGCTGGAGCAGGTGCGGCGCCACACCGAGCCGGGCGAGACCGGCCACCCGCTGTACGCCGGCGCGGTGGCGCTGCTGGCCCACGACGGCGTGATCACGCACCACACCGCGGCCGGCTGGGCGGTCCGCTACGCCGACGCCGCCGGCACCGAGCTGCCCGGGGACCGGCGCGTCGCGATGACCCCGGACACGATCTTCGACCTGGCCTCGATCTCGAAGCTGTTCACGTCCATCGTCGTCATGCGCGAGCAGGAGCGCGGCCGGCTCGACCTCGACGCACGCGTCGCCCGGTACCTGCCGGAGTTCGGCGTCAACGGCAAGGCCGCGATCACCGTCGAGCAGCTCCTCACCCACACCTCCGGCCTCGAACCGTGGCTGCCGCTGTGGTCGGACCACCCGGACGTCCCGGCGCGGATCAAGGCCGTCATGGACGTCGCGCCGAAGACCTCGCCCGGCACCGCCTACGCCTACTCCGACCTGAACCTGATCACGCTCGGCGTCCTCGTCGAGCGGATCACCGGCAAGCCGCTGGACGTCCTGGTCCGGGAGGGCATCACCGAACCGCTCGGCCTGACCGACACCGGCTACCGCCCGCCGAGGTCCAAGCTCGACCGGATCGCGGCCACCGAGTTCCAGGCCGCCCGCGGCCTGGTCCGGGGCGAGGTCCATGACGAGAACGCCTGGTCGCTGGGCGGGGTCGCGGGCCACGCCGGCGTCTTCTCCACCGCCCGCGACCTCGCCACGCTCGGCCAGGCCATCCTCAACGGCGGCGCGCACGGCCACCGGCGCGTCCTGCGGCCGGAGACCGTCGAGGCGATGCTGACCGACTTCAACCAGGACTTCCCCGGCAACGCCCACGGCCTCGGGTTCGAACTCGACCAGCGCTGGTACATGGGCGCGCTGTCCTCGCCCAGGACCGCGGGCCACACCGGGTTCACGGGCACCGCCCTGGTGCTCGACCCGCTGTCCGGCTCGATCGCCGTCCTGCTGACCAACCGGGTGCACCCGAACCGGGACCGGGGCTCGATCAACCCCGCGCGGCGGGCCGTCGCGAACGGCTTGGCCCACGCGCTGGGTGTGCGGCCGAGGCGCGGTCCGACGGCCTGGACGCCGACCGCGGACGGCGGCACCCTGACGACCGGGCACCTGCGCGGGCGGTCGGCGCGCCAGCGCCTGGAGTTCAGCGTCTTCGCCGACCTCGACGCGGGCGACCGGGTGGTGGTGCAGGCGAGTGACGACGGTGTCGCCTGGCGCGACGTGGAGACCGTGACGGGGCACGGCGACCGGAGGTGGCGGCGCGTCGACCTCGTCACGGCGTCGGCGGCGCGGTACCGCTGGCTGTTCGTGCGGGGCGACGGGTACGGCGGCCGGGGCGCCTACGTCGACGCCGTGCGGGTCTCGGACGCGCGGGGCGTGCTGGTCGACGCCGAGCACGACCCGTCGGCGCTGCACGCGAACGGGTGGCGTTCGGCCACCCGTTAGTGGGCTTTCGGCGGAACCCGTGCCGCCACGAGCAGGGACTTCGTCACGGTCGGGGTGGGTTCACCACGCGGTGCGTTGATTTTGCATTGGGCGGTTAGTAAGTTTCCCACGTGCCCGACCACAGCACCGACTCCAGCCCGCTCGTCAAGATCCGCTCCCTCCTGCCCGGCCTCGCCCGTGCGGAGCAGCGCGTGGCGAAGGTCGTGCTCGACAACCCGGCGACCGTCGCCCACCGCAGCATCACCGAGGTCGCCGAGGCCGCCGGCACCAGCGAGACCACCGTGACCCGGTTCTGCAAGGCCATCGGCGTCGGCGGGTACCCGGAGCTGCGCATCGCGCTGGCCGCCGACACCGCACGCACGGCCGCCCGCACCGACCGCGACCTCGGCGGCGACATCGGCCCGGCCGACGACCTGCGCCAGGTCGTCGGCAAGGTCGCCTTCGCCGACGCCCGCGCCGTCGAGGAGACCGCCGAGCAACTGGACGTCGAAGCGCTCCAGCAGGTCGTGGAGGCCGTCGCGGGCGCCCGCCGCGTGGACGTCTACGGCTTCGGCGCGAGCGCGTTCGTCGCCTTCGACCTCCAGCAGAAACTTCACCGCATCGGGCGAACCTGCTTCGCCTGGAACGACACCCACATCGCGCTCACCTCGGCCGCCGTGCTCACCGACGCCGACGTCGCCGTGGGCATCTCGCACACCGGCTCCACCGCCGAGACGGTGGAGGCGCTGCGGGTCGCCAAGGGCCACGGCGCGACCACCGTGGCGCTGACCAACTTCCCGCGCTCGCCGATCAGCGAGGTCGCCGACCACGTGCTGACCACCGCCGCCCGCGAGACGACGTTCCGCTCGGGCGCGATGGCGAGCCGGATCGCGCAGCTCACCGTGATCGACTGCCTGTTCATCGGCGTCGCCCAGCGCCACGTCGAGAGCGCCAAGACCGCGCTGGAGGCGACCTACGACGCGGTGTCCGGGCACCGCCTCGGCGCCCGACCGGACGGCAGGCGGCGGCGGGAGACCGGTAAATGACGCCGCGCCGGCCCGATGTGGCGGTCCGGGTGGAGTCGCCGACGGAGTCCCGCAACCCCCGCACCGAGGACATCGACCGGCTGTCCACGCTGGACGTGCTGCGGCTGATCAACGACGAGGACCAGCGGGTCCCCGACGCCGTCGCGGCCGTGCTGCCGGAGCTGGCGCGGGCGGCCGACCTCGCGGTGGGCGCGCTGCGCGCGGGCAACCGGATCCACTACGTGGGCGCCGGCACGTCCGGCCGGCTGGCCACGCTGGACGCCGCCGAGCTGGTGCCGACCTTCAACGCGCCGCCGGACTGGTTCCTCGCCCACCACGCCGGTGGGGCGGAAGCCCTGGTCAAGGCCGTGGAGGACGTCGAGGACGAGGCGTCCGGCGGCGCCGCCCGCATCCGCGAGCACGCGGTCGCGGGCGACGTCGTGCTCGGCGTCACCGCCTCGGGCCGCACGCCGTTCGTGGTCGCCGCGCTCGAAGCCGCCCGCGCGCTGGGCGCGCGCACGGTCCTGGTCTCGAACAACCCGCTCGCGCCCCCGGTCGAGGTGGACGTGCTGATCGCCGTCGACACCGGCCCCGAGGCGATCGCCGGCTCGACCCGGATGAAGGCGGGCACGTCCCAGAAGCTCGTGCTCACGTCCTTCTCCACGGCCGTGATGGTGCGCCTGGGCCGCACGTACTCGAACCTCATGGTCTCCATGCGCGCCACCAACGCCAAGCTGCGCGGGCGCACGGTCCGCATCCTGCGCGAGGCGACCGGGCTCGCCGAGGCCGAGTGCACGACCGCCCTGGCCGACGCGGGCGGCGACCTGAAGGTGGCGCTGGTGCACCTGCTGGCCGACGTGCCGCCCGCGCGGGCCGCCGAGGCGCTGGACGCCGCCCGCGGCCACGTCCGGCAGGCCCTCACCCTGCTGGCACCGGGCGCCACGGGATAGGCGTCGACAGCACCATCGCCGACGACGTCTCGCCGTAGCCGCCCAACCGCACCAGCAGCCGCTCCAGCTCGCGGACGGAAGTGGTCACGACCTTGACCACCGAGCAGATGTCCCCGGTCAGCCGCACCACCTCCACCACCTCCGGGCAGTCGTCGAGCAGCTCCGGGTGGACGGTGATGCAGCGCGGCCCGTAGCACTTCATCCGCACGAGGGCGATCACCGACCGCCCCACCGCCGTCGGGTCGACGGTCGCCCGGTAGCCGGTGATCACGCCGGTATTCTCCAGCCGCCGCACCCGCTGCGCCACGGTCGGCGGCGACACGTGCACGCGCCGCGCCAGCTCGTTGTAGGACAGCCGCGCGTCCTCCTGTAGCGCCTCAAGCAGCGCCCAGTCCACCCGGTCCAGCTCCACGCTCATGAACCGAAAGCTAACCCGCCTCCCGGTTCACGACCACAAGAACTCCCCCGCGAATCCTGCCCCAACGGCCATTCAGCCCGCGTGGAATCGCCGACATGATGAAGGCATGGACTGCCCGGTCGCACCCAAGATCGACTTCAGTGGCACGACACCCTACGAGGACTACGTGCACGCCTCCGTGCTGCACTCCTTGCAGCAGCAGTGGTCGCAGGACCCGCGCGAGATGTCGTTCCTGGTGATCACCCAGGTGATGGAGCTGTACTTCGGCCTGCTGTGCTTCGAGTGGCGGCAGGCCAAGCGGGAACTCCGCGCCGACGACCTGCCCGCCGCCGTCCGCACGCTCAACCGGAGCGAGCTGCACATGCAGGCCCTGAACGCGGCCTGGCGGCCGATCGCCCGGATGACCCCGGGCGAGTTCAACTCGTTCCGCGACGCGCTCGGCGAGGGCTCCGGCTTCCAGTCCGGCCGCTACCGCGAGGTGGAGTTCCTGCTCGGCGAGAAGTCGCGCTCCATGCTGGTGCCGCACCGCGCCGTGCCCGCGCAGCACGACGCGCTGGAGGCGCTGCTGCACGAGCCGAGCCTCTACGACGACGTGCTCGCCGCGCTGCACCGCCGTGGCCTGCCGATCCCGGCCGACGTGCTGGACCGGGACGTCAGCACGCCGTACGAGCCGAACGCCGACGTCGAGCGGGCGTGGGTGGGCGTCTACCGCGACGGCCCCCGGGACCTGCTCGACCTCGGCGAGGCGTTGACCGACATCGCGGAGGAGTTCGCCCGCTGGCGCTACGACCACCTGCTGGCGACCCGCCGCTCGATGGGCGCCAAGGTGGGCACGGGCGGCTCGGCGGGCGTCGCGTGGCTGGAGAAGCGCACGCAGCGGTCGATCTTCCCGGAACTGTGGACCGCGAGGAGCCACGTGTGAGCCACACGGACCCGTTGGCGCACGTCCGCGACCTGTTCGACCTGGACGACGAGGTCGTCTACCTGGACGGCAACTCGCTCGGCGCGCCGCCGAGGAACGTGGCGGAACGCGTCCAGGACGTCATCGCGAACCAGTGGGGCAGGCGGCTGATCCGCGGCTGGTCGGAGGGCTGGTGGACCGCCCCGGAACGGGTCGGCGACCGCGTCGGCCGGCTCGTCGGCGCCGCGCCCGGCCAGGTGGTGGTGGCCGACTCGACCAGCGTGAACCTGTTCAAGGCCCTGATGGCGGCGGTGCGCGGCACCGACCGCGCCGAGATCGTCGTGGACGCGGGCACGTTCCCCACCGACGGCTACGTCGCCCGCTCGGTGGCCGAGCTGAGCGGCCTGGCGCTGCGCCCGGTCGACCCGGAGCACCTGGACCCGACCGACGCGACGGCGGTGGTGCTGCTCAACCACGTCGACTACCGGACGGGCCGCCTGCTGGACATGGCCGAGGCGACCGAGCGGGTGCACGCGGTGGGCGCGAAGGTCGTCTGGGACCTCTGCCACAGCGTGGGCGTGCTGCCGATCGAACTCGACCGCCTGGGCGTGGACCTGGCGGTGGGCTGCACGTACAAGTTCCTCAACGGCGGCCCCGGCTCCCCCGCGTTCCTCTACGTCCCGAAGGACGCCCAAGCCGACTTCCACCAGCCGCTGACCGGTTGGACGGGCCACCGGGAGCCGTTCGCGATGAGCACCGACTACACGCCCGACGACGGCGTGTCGCGCGCCCGCGTCGGCACGCCGGACATCATCTCGATGCTGGCCCTGGACGCGGCGCTGGACGTCTGGGACCAGGTCGACCTCGCCGACGTCCGGGCCAAGGGCCTGGCCCTGACCGCCCACTTCCGCGGCCTGGTCGAGGGCCTGCCGGGCATCGAGGTGATCACCCCGGCCGACGAGCGGCGCGGCCACCAGGTCTCGCTGCGCCACCCGGACGCGAAGGCGCTGATGGACCGGCTCGCCGAGCGCCGGGTCATCGGCGACCACCGGCCACCGGACGTGCTCCGGTTCGGCTTCGCGCCGCTCTACAACACGTTCGAGGACGCGGAGCGCGCGGCGGCGGCCCTGGAGGGGCTGCTCTAGGCGGACGCGGCGTCCGCGATGCCGCGCGCCTCGCGGGCGCCCGCCTCCAGCGCCTGGCACCAGAACACGACCCACCTCGCCACGCCGTCGGGCTCGCCGGTGGAGAAGCCGTGCAGCGCGGCGGCGTAGTCGTCCCGCCGCCGCAGGCACCACACCTCGGGCACGCCGAGCGACTTGGGGTCGAGGCCGGTCGCGATGGACGCGAGCCGGGACGCCGCCCGTGCCACCACGCCGTTCGCGGTGGGGAACGGGGCCAGCGACATGAGTTCGCCGTGCACCACGGCCACCAGCAGCGGTCCGGGCACGGACGTCCCGCCGGTCACCAACCCGGCCAGCAGGTCCAGCCGCTCGGAGATGCCCGGCGACAGCCGCGGTCGCCCCGGTTCCGCGCCCAGGTCCGCGCCGGCGAGCACGTGCAGCCGCGCCAACGCCTGCAACGGCGCGCGCTGCCAGGTCGGGAGCACCACGCCCAGCCCCTCGGCGACCCGCAGCGCACCCGCCAGCACGGGGTCGGTCACGGCGCCGTCGTCGGGGATGTCGGTCGGCCCGCCGTCCAGCGCCGCCGACGCACGAGCCGCGCGCACCGACGCCTCGGCGGCCGTCGTGGCCCAGCCGCGCAGGTTCACCCGGTGCCGGTGCACCTGGAACACGGCGTCACGGGCGGACCGGACGGCGTCGGCCACACCGGGCAGGTCCAGCAGCGGGGCGAGCGGATCGGTCACGCCGCAGCACACTACGCGTCGGTAAGTGGCCACTTCGCACCAGTTGAAACTGGCCATTCCACAAGTCCACTCGACGTATTACCGTCCGATGCATGAGCTGGTACGACCGTCCCACCCTCGTCGGCGAGCACGTCCGCCTCGAACCGCTGACCCTCGACCACGCCGAGGGCCTCCTGGAAGCGGGCAAGGACCCGGACGTCTGGACGTGGCTGAGCGTCCGCCAACCCCGCACCGTCGCCGAGGCGCGCACGATGGTCGAGCGCATCCTCGCCGACCCGGACCGCCGCGCCTGGGCCCAGATCGACCCGCGCACCGGCGAGGTCGCGGGCACCACCTCGTACTACGAGATCGACCCGGTCAACCGGGGCCTCTACATCGGCTACACGTGGATCGGCACGCGCTGGCAGCGCACCGCCCTGAACAGCAACGCCAAGCTGCTCCTGCTCACCAGGGCGTTCGAGGACCTGGGCGCGCACCGCGTCGGCTGGCACACCGACGGCCGCAACGAGCGGTCACAGCGCGCGATCGAACGGTTGGGCGCGACCCGCGAGGGACTGCTGCGCGTGCACCGCGTCCGACCGGACGGCTCGCTGCGCGACACGGTCGTCTACTCCATGACCGCCGACGAGTGGCCGGCCGCGAAAGCCGCCCTCAAGGCGTGACCCTGGTCACGAACCGCGCCGTTGGTCGCACGGCTCGTGTCATCCAGCGGGATCGGCATGGTCAGCGGGCCGGGCGGCGGGTTACACAGTTACCCGCACGTTTCGCATCCGCGTGAAATTGGTCTGAACCTTTTGGGTGCGCAGTGAACTGAATCGCACTACCGTCAGTGCGCATCCCCACGGATTCAGGAGGTCCGCCCACCATGACCCAGCCGCAAGCCCAGGGACCGGCTCTGGACAACCTGCTCACCGAGAACCGGACGTTCCCGCCCAGCCCGGAGTTCGCCGCCCAGGCCAACGCGACCGCCGCGCTGTACGAGGAGGCGAGTGCCGACCGCGAGGCGTTCTGGGCGAAGCAGGCCGAGCGGCTGTCGTGGGACACCAGGTGGACGCGGGTCCTGGACTGGTCGGACGCGCCCTTCGCCAAGTGGTTCGTCGGCGGCAAACTCAACGTCGCCTACAACTGCGTCGACCGGCACGTCGAGTCCGGTCACGGCGACCAGGTCGCCATCCACTGGGAGGGCGAGCCCGGCGACAGCCGCGCCATCACCTACGCCGACCTCAAGCGCGAGGTGTCCAAGACGGCCAACGCGCTGGTCGAACTGGGTGTCGGCGCCGAGGACCGGGTCGCCATCTACATGCCGATGGTGCCCGAGGCGATCTTCGCCATGCTCGCCTGCGCCCGGCTCGGCGCGCTGCACAGCGTCGTGTTCGGCGGCTTCTCCGCCGAGGCGCTGCGCACCCGCATCGAGGACTCCGAGGCCAAGCTGGTGATCACCACCGACGGCCAGTACCGGCGCGGCAACCCGGCCGCCCTGAAGCCCGCCGTGGACGAGGCCGTCGCCAAGACCCCGAGCGTCGAGCACGTCCTGGTCGTGCGGCGCACCGCCACCGACGTCGAGTGGACCGAGGGCCGCGACATCTGGTGGCACGACCTGGTCGACCGGCAGTCCGACCAGCACACGCCGGAGGCGTTCGACTCCGAGCACCCGCTGTTCATCCTGTACACGTCCGGCACGACCGGCAACCCCAAGGGCATCCTGCACACGTCCGGCGGCTACCTGACCCAGGCGTCGTACACGCACCACAACGTGTTCGACCTCAAGCCGGACACCGACGTGTACTGGTGCACCGCCGACATCGGCTGGGTCACCGGCCACAGCTACATCGTGTACGGGCCGCTGTCCAACCGCGTCACGCAGGTCGTCTACGAGGGCACGCCGAACACCCCGCACGAGGGGCGGCACTGGGAGATCGTGCAGAAGTACGGCGTGTCGATCTACTACACCGCGCCGACGCTGATCCGCACGTTCATGAAGTGGGGCGCGGACATCCCGGCCCGGTACGACCTGTCCAGCCTGCGCGTCCTCGGCAGCGTCGGCGAGCCGATCAACCCCGAGGCGTGGATCTGGTACCGCGAGCACGTCGGCGGCGGCCGGGCGCCCATCGTGGACACGTGGTGGCAGACCGAGACCGGCGCGATCATGATCTCGCCGCTGCCCGGCGCGACGGCCACCAAGCCCGGCTCGGCGCAGCGCCCGCTGCCCGGCATCGGCGCGAAGGTCGTGGACGACCAGGGCGTCGAGGTGCCCCACGGCGGTGGCGGTTACCTGGTGCTGGACGAGCCGTGGCCCTCGATGCTGCGCGGCATCTGGGGCGACGAGGCCCGCTACCGCGACACCTACTGGTCGCGGTTCGGCGAGCAGGGCTTCTACTTCGCGGGCGACGGCGCGAAGTACGACGACGACGGCGACATCTGGCTGCTCGGCCGGGTCGACGACGTGATGAACGTGTCCGGCCACCGCATCTCCACCACCGAGGTCGAGTCGGCGCTGGTCTCGCACCCGACCGTGGCGGAGGCGGCCGTCGTCGGCGCGTCCGACCCGACCACCGGCCAGGGCATCGTCGCGTTCGTCATCCTGCGCGGCGGGGTGGCCGACGAGGCGTCCGGCGCGGAGGCGATCAAGGCGCTGCGCGAGCACGTGGCCAGGGAGATCGGGCCGATCGCCAAGCCGCGGCAGATCATGGTCGTGCCGGAGCTGCCGAAGACCCGCTCGGGGAAGATCATGCGGCGGCTGCTGCGCGACGTGGCGGAGAACCGCCAGGTCGGCGACGTCACGACGCTCGCCGACTCGTCCGTCATGGACCTCATCTCCAGCGGTCTGAAGTCGGGTTCCGCGGAGGACTGAGCAGGTCGCGGCCGGTGCCGCCCCCATGGGGCGGCACCGTCATCCGTTAGAGTGCTCCACGGTGAGCCGGGAAGTCTGGTCGGCACGAGGATGTCCTGTAGCCGACCCACCGGGAGCCACACCTTGAGCCGCAAACGCGAGGCCGTCGCGGAGTTCGCCCGCTACCTGCGCGCCGAGACCGTCGGCGGCATGATCCTCCTCGGCGCCACCGCCATCGCCCTGATCTGGGCGAACTCGCCGCTGGGCGGGGTGTACGCGGCGGTGCGGGACTTCCACCTCGGCCCGGAGTCGCTGCACCTGAGCCTGAGCGTCGGCGACTGGGCCAAGGACGGCCTGCTCGCGATCTTCTTCTTCGTCGCGGGGCTGGAGCTCAAGCGCGAACTGGTCATCGGCGAGCTGAACAACGTCAAGGCGGCGACCCTGCCCGTGGTGGCGGCGATCGGTGGGATGGTCGTGCCCGCGCTGATCGCGCTGGGCGTCGGCTGGGGCGAACCGGGCATCGAGCGGGCCTGGGCCATCCCGGTGGCGACCGACATCGCGTTCGCCCTCGGCGTCCTGGCGATCACGGCGTCCGGGCTGCCGAGCAGCCTCCGGGTGTTCCTGCTGAGCCTGGCCGTGGTGGACGACCTGGGCGCGATCATCGTCATCGCGGTGCTGTTCACGGCGCAGTTCAACGCGCTCGCGGCGCTCGCGGCCGTCGCCCTGCTCGCCCTGTACGCGTTCCTCCAGCGCAAGCGCGTCACCACGCCGTGGCTTTACGTGCCGATCGCGGTGGGCACGTGGGTCGCCGTGCACGCGGCGGGCATCCACGCCACCATCGCGGGCGTCGCGCTGGCCCTGCTGACCCGCGTGCGCAAGGACCACTACGAGCGGGAAGCGCCCGCGCTGCGCCTGGAGCACCGCTTGCAGCCCTGGTCGGCCGGTGTGGCGGTGCCGGTGTTCGCGCTGTTCGCGGCCGGTGTCCCGGTCAGCGGGGAAGCGCTCGGGTCGCTGTTCCGGGACCGGATCGCGCTCGGGATCATCCTCGGGCTGGTGGTGGGCAAGCTGGTCGGCATCGTCGGCGCGTCGGCGCTGGCCGTGCTGCTCAAGGCGGCGGTGTGGCCGAGCGGCGCGGGGCCGCGGGACATCGTGGCCGTCGCGATGCTGGGCGGCGTCGGGTTCACCGTCAGCCTGCTGATCTCCGACCTCGCCCTGGAGGGGCAGGCCGCCGAGCAGGCGAAGGCGGCCGTGCTGCTGGCGTCGATGACGGCGTCGCTGCTCGCGGCGGTGCTGTTGATCAGGCGGAGCCGCGTGCACCAGCGGGCGGACGACGACGACTGACCCACCGCGCGGCCCGCGGGCGGACCACGTCCGGGGGAAGGCGTGGCCGCCACGCCGCGAGCCTCGACCCACCGACGCGGCCGTCGCATGGCACGATGACGGCGTGACCACCGCTCGGGAGAACACCAACGGCAGCGGGCTGCCTCCTGTTCCGTCGATCCCGTTGACCGCGGAGAGCGCGGCCAAGATCGCGGAGGAGACGTCCATCGGCGGCTTGGTGCGCGACGCGACCGCCCACCTGTCCACGCTGGTCAGGGCAGAGGTCGAACTCGCCAAGTCGGAGCTCGCGGGCGAGGTGAAGAAGGGCGTCAAGGGCAGCGTCTACTTCATCGTGGCGCTGACCGTGCTGCTGTTCAGCTCGTTCTTCTTTTTCTTCTTCGGCGCCGAGCTGCTGGACGTGTGGCTGCCGCGCTGGGCGGCGTTCCTCATCGTCTTCGGCCTGATGCTGCTGACCGCCGTCGGGTTCGCGTTCCTCGGCTACCGCAAGGTGAAGAAGCTCCGCGCGCCCCAGCGGACCATCGACTCGGCCAAGGACACCGTCGCGGCCCTCCGGCACCGCGGCGACGGGTCCTGAGCCGGACCGTGCGGTTGCCGCCGGACCCGTCCACCGCCAGGGTCACCGGACCCTGGGCCCACCGGGACGTGTCCGCGAACGGTATCCGCCTGCACGTGGCCGAGCTGGGCGACGGCCCGCTCGTCCTGCTGCTGCACGGCTTCCCGGAGTTCTGGTGGTCGTGGCGGCACCAGCTCGTCGCGCTGGCGGAGGCGGGCTACCGGGCGGTGGCGGTCGACCTGCGCGGCTACGGCGACTCGGACAAGCCACCGCGCGGCTACGACGGCTTCACGCTGGCGGGTGATGTCGCCGGCCTGGTCAAGGCCCTCGGCGCGGCCCGCGCCCACGTCGTCGGCCACGCCTGGGGCGGGCTGCTCGCGTGGACGGTCGCCGCCATGCACCCCCGGCTGGTCGACTCGCTCACCGCGGTCGCCGCGCCGCACCCGCTGGCGCTGCGCCGGGCCATCCGGCGGCACCCGCGCGGCCAGGGCCGGGCCAGCGGGCACCTGTTCCGCTTCCAGCTGCCGGTGTACCCCGAGCGGTGGCTGACCGCCGACGGCGGCGCGGCGGTGGGCCGCCTGCTCGGCACGTGGTCCGGTCCGAAGTGGAGCGTCGCGCCGGAGTTCGACGAGGTGGTGCGGCGCAACCGCGAGGCGATGCTCGTGCCGGGCGTCGCGCACTCGGCGCTGGAGTACTACCGCTGGGCGGTGCGCTCGCAGCTGCGCGGCGACGGCCGCCGGTTCGCCGAAGCCGTCGACCGCCGCCTCGGCGTGCCGGTGCTCCAGGTGCACGGCGCGCTCGACCCGGTGATGCTGGAAGCCACCGCGGCCGACTCGGGCCGCTGGGTCGGCGCGGACTCCCACTACCACTGCCTGCCCGAGGTGGGCCACTTCCCGCACCAGGAAGCGCCGCACACCACGAGCCGCATCATCACCGGGTTCCTGGCGGGCGTGGGCGGCCCCTCGGCGCGCTGATCGGCGTTCTCCCCCGACCCGAGCGCCCGGCGGCCACGCCGCGCCCCCACCGCCGGGAGCGCCCGCCCGTCAGGACGCGCAGGTCTGCGTGGAGATCCGCCGCACGAGCGAGGGCGCCTTGGCCACCTCGTCCGCCACCTCCCGCGCGGTCAGCACGAAACCCGTCTCCTGGTCGTCCACCGCCGCGCCGAACACGACGCCCATCACCCGTCCCTGCGTGTCGACCAGCGGACCACCGGAGTTGCCGCTGCGCACCTTCGCCCGCACCGTGTAGACGTCCCGCGTCACGGTCGCCGCGTCGTAGATGTCCGGCCCGCGCAACACCGGGATGCGCTCCCGCACCCGCGCCTCGGACGCCGTGTACGGCCCGTCCAGCGGGTACCCGAGCACGATGCCGTCCTCGCCCTGCTCGACCACGTCCGTGCGGAACTCCAGCGGGGTCGCCCGCAGGTCCGGCACGGCCAGGATCGCGATGTCGGTCTGCGCGTCGTAGTACACCACGGTCGCGTCGAACTGCCCGCGCCCGACCTCGACCGTCACGTCGGTGGTGCCGGCGACCACGTGCGCGTTCGTCATCACCCGTTCCGGTGACACGACGAACCCGGTCCCCTCCAGCGCGCGCGAGCACGACGGCGCGCGCCCGCGCACCTTCAGCACGCTGGGCCGCAGCTCCTGCACCACCGGGTTCGCCGACAGCGCCGGGTCCGGCGGCCCGACCTCCTTCAGCGGCGTCCGGTCGAACGGGTCGATCGCCGCCGGGAACCCCGACACGTCGAACAGGTCCTGGAGGTCCTGCGACAGCGTCCGCGCGGCCTGCGGCATGGTGTCGTCGACCGTCGACAGGATCAACGACTGGTTGAGCGCCTTCGCCAGCGACGGCAGCCCCGCCACCGCGGTCAGCGGCAGCGCGATCATCCACGCCACCACGAACACCACCGCGCCCTGCACGATCGCGCCGAGCACGTTGTCCGCGCCGCGCAGCGGGCTGGAGTTCACGCGGGCCTTGACGATCCGGCCGACGTACACGCCGAGCGTCTCGCCGAGGGCCACCAGCAGGACGACGATCCCGACCGCGAACACGACCTTGGTCACGACGTTCTCGAACCGGGCGACCACCAGCGGCGCGAGCTGCGTGCCCAGCACCAGCCCGATCAGCACCCCGACGAACGCGGGCAGCGCGATGACCATGCCCTGCCGGGCGCCCGAGACCGCGGCGAAGGCGGCCAGCGCCAGCACCAGCAGGTCGACCCAGTTCACGCCGCCCCACCCCCCGTCACGTAGCGCGCAACGCTAGCTCAAGATCACGCACATCGGTGGCATCCCACGGGCGTTCCCAGCCGCCCAGCCTGAGCAACCCGGCGAGCAGGCCCGCGGTGAAGCCCCACACCAACATGCCAGGCGCGGCGAACGCCGGGCCGACGTATCCCGACGAGTGGGCGACCCGGAACCGGTTCGCCGGGTCCGCGAGGTGCGCGATCGGCACCCGCGCCACGGCGGCGGTCTCCGCCGGGTCGACCGGCGCGACCGGCGACGGCTCCGCCCAGTGCGCGAGCACGGGCGTGACGAGGAACCCGGACACCGGGACGTACAGCTCGGGCAGGGTCGCCACCGGGCGGACGCCGGACCGCAGCACGCCGGTCTCCTCGAACGCCTCGCGCAGCGCCGTGTCCACCGGGCCGTCGTCGCCGGGGTCGGCGGCCCCGCCGGGGAACGCGACCTGCCCGGGGTGCGACCCGAGGGTGTCCGAGCGCCTCAGCAGCAGCACGTCCGGCCCGTCCACGCCCTCGCCGAACAGCATCAGCACCGCCGCCGGCCGACCGGAGCCGTCCCGGGGCGGGCGCACCCCGGTGAACGCGCGGGCGTCGATCTCGGCGGTCGCCTTGACCAGCCCGCTCATCCACTCGGGGACGTCGTCGGCGCTCACCAGCGCGCTCACCCGACCACCTCGCGCACCTGCTCCACGCTGGTCAGCACGATGGGGTCGACGACCTCCGCGAGCGAGCCGTCCGCGCCCACCACGTAGCTCAACGGCAGGCGGGGCGGGGTGCCCACCGCCTTCCGCACCGCGTCCGGCTCGCTGAACGCGGACGGCAGGCGCACACCGAGCTTCGCCAGCAGTTCCAGCCCGTCCGCCTCCTTGCTCTGCACCAGCACCGTCACGACCGGCACCGCGCCCGGCTCCCGGGAGTAGGCGTCCAGCACCCGCAGCTCGTCCTGGCAGGGGAGGCACCAGGTGGCCCAGAAGTTCACCAGGGCCCGGCCCGGCAGCGCCGAGCCCATGTCCAGCGAACCACCGTCACCCAGGCACGTCACGGCCACGCCGCGCAGGGGCGGCGGCCCGCCCTCGCCCTGCGGGCACGGCCGCAGCGCCGCCTGCTCGCGCAGCGCCGCCAGGTCCCTGGCCGGGGCCGTCCGGGTGCTCGACGCGCCGTCCGGCGCGGTGCCTGGCGCGGTGTCCGGCGTGCGCGGCCAGAGCGCCACCACCCCGGCGACGGCCAGCACCACCACGACGGCCGCCCACCGCAGTCCCCGGCTCACGCCAGCTTCTCCCCCGCCCGGACGCGCTCGGCCAGCGCGATCAGGTGCGGCGCCTCCTCGCCCTTGACCAGCTTCTCGGCCTTCGCGGGGTCCACCTGCCCGATGCCGTAGGACGGGCACTGCGGCGCCAGCAGGCACGCGCCGCAGGCAGGCGTGCGGGCGTGGCAGACGCGCCTGCCGTGGAAGATCGTGCGGTGCGAGAGGAGCGTCCAGTCCTTGCGCTCGACCAGCGCGCCGACCGCGTGCTCGACCTTGACCGGGTCCTCCTCCTCGGTCCAGCCCCAGCGGCGCACCAGGCGGCCGAAGTGGGTGTCCACCGTGATGCCCGGCACACCGAACGCGTCGCCCAGCACCACGTTCGCCGTCTTCCGGCCGACGCCGGGCAGCGTGACCAGGTCTTCGAGCCGCCCCGGCACCTCGCCGCCGAACCGCTCGACCAGCGCCGCGCCCAGCCCGATCAACGACGCGGCCTTGTTCCGGTAGAAGCCGGTCGAGCGGATCAGCTCCTCCAGCTCGGCGCGGTCGGCGGACGCGTAGTCGGCGGCCTTGCGGTACCGCTGGAACAGCGCCGGCGTGACCATGTTGACCCGGACGTCCGTGGTCTGGGCCGACAGGACGACCGCGACCAGCAGCTCCAACGGGTTCCTGAAGTCCAGTTCGCAGTGCGCGTCGGGGTACCCCTGCTGGAGGATGCGCACCATCCGCCGCGCCCGCCGGGTACGGCCGAGCGGGGTCTCCGGCTTCTTCACCGTGCCACGAGCCGCCATACGAGCAGGCTACTGCGTTCAATTGCCGCGCTGTGTTGGATGGCCGCTGCTCCGCAGACGGCGGGCTCGGCCGCCCTCAAGTCGGGCCATCGCGCCTGATTCCCCGTCGATCGAAAAGCGTGATCGACGGGGAATCAGGCGCGACAACCCGACGGCGGCCTCGCGGCGCGGGTGACGGCTCGTGTCTGGGGTGGAGGGAGGGGGGCGGTGGAGGGAGGGCGTTGGTGGAGGGAGGGCGTCCGGTGTGGACCGGAGGTCGGGCGGCCGGCTGGGGGTGCCCGGTTGACCGGTTTGTCGGTTGGGGGGGTGGGGGTAACCGCTCGGTGTGGGATCCGGGTGTTTTTGATACAGCGAGCAACCGTGGCGTCACGGTGCACGTCCCCATACAAGACGAGCACGACACGCCGGTTGAGACCCCCTCGGATGCGCGTCCACAGGGGATGCGCAAGGATCGGAGCCATCATGACTGCCTGGTTCGTCATCGCCGTTCCGATCGTGATCATGTTCTTCGCGCTCTTCATGGAGCGCGTTGAAGCTCGTCTCCGCCACGTCGCCGTTCAGGAGGACGAGGTCGAAGAGTTCCTGGAGTCGGCGCGCCCCGACGAGGTCAGGGCGCTCTACGGGCACGGCATCGGCCGCGCGCTGGAGCTGTTCCGGCTGCGCAGGCTGGGCGGTCGTGCCAGGAACCTGCGTCAGCGGCGCACCCGCCGCTAGCGGGGCAAGGACCGGCGAGGCCCACGGGGTCACCCCCGGTGGGCCTTATCGGGCTGTCCGGGGCTGGGTCGACGGCGCGCCGAAAGGCGATCCAAGACACAGCGCTTAGACTGCACTCAGTGATCGACGGCAAGGCGCTGATCCGCCAGAAGGCGGAACGCGCTCGACCAGCCGTCGCGTCTCGACAGGAGGGACGAGGTGGACGAGACCCTGGCCCGCGCGGGCATTTTCCAGGGGGTTGAACCGGCGGCAGCGGAGGCACTGGCGCAGACGCTGGAGTCCGTTGAATTCCCGCGTGGCCACGTGATCTTCGCGGAAGGCGAGCCGGGCGACCGGCTCTACATCATCCAGTCCGGCAAGGTGAAGATCGGCCGCAAGTCGCCGGACGGCCGCGAGAACCTGTTGGGGATCTTCGGGCCCTCCGACATGTTCGGCGAGCTGTCGATCTTCGACCCCGGTCCGCGCACGTCCACCGCGACCACGGTGACCGAGGTGCGCGCGGTGAGCATGGACCGCCCCGCGCTGCGGCAGTGGATCACCAACCGGCCGGAGATCGCGGAGCAGCTGCTCCGGGCGCTGGCGCGCAGGCTGCGCCGGACGAACTCCATGCTGGCCGACCTGATCTTCACCGACGTGCCCGGCCGCGTCGCGAAGGCGCTGCTGCAACTCGCGCAGCGGTTCGGCAGCCAGGAGGCCGGCCTGCTGCGGGTCACGCACGACCTGACGCAGGAGGAGATCGCCCAGTTCGTGGGCGCGTCGCGCGAGACGGTGAACAAGGCGCTGGCCGACTTCGCCCACCGCGGCTGGCTCCGCCTGGAGGGCAAGAGCGTGTTGATCCTGGACCCGGAACGCCTGGCCCGCCGAGCCAGGTAACCGGACGGGCGAAGACCCGGCGCGAGGCCGCCGTCGGGTTGTCGCGCCTCATTTCCCGTCGATCACGCTTCTCGATCGACGGGAAATCAGGCGCGACGGCCCGACCACAGGGCGGCCGAGCCGCCGCGACGGAGGAGCGGCAAATCCAACACAGCTCTACGCCATGTCTCACCGCTCCCGCCCTGCTCCTCCTCGCTCCTGCTCCTCGTCGCTCCTGCTCGTCCTCGCCCCACTCCCGCTCCCACCCCACGCTCCTGCTCGCGCCCCGCTAGCGCCCCACTCCCGCTAGCGCCCCCGCCGGCACCCGCCCACAAAAAACAAGACCGGGCGCCGCCCCCGACGCGGCGCACCGGCCTTGTTTGTGTCGCGCGGCCCATCCCCCGACAGACCGCGCCTCCCACACCTCCGACGCCCGCAGGCCCCGACCCTCTGGCGCCGGAAGGAGGCTTGGCTACCCCACCTGACCTCGTGGAAACGATGCCGCGGTGGTGGTTTCCACGATCGCACGGCACCTACCCCGCAACTCAAGCCCGTTCACCCTCAAGGACGTTCTGTACAGCGCTTTCGCTGCCTGGTTTCACCCGGTCATCCCATTCTTGTGACCCAATCGCAACACTGCGCCCGCGTGATGGACGTCGCCGCCGAAACAGTGGTACGCCCGTACCAGTGCTTGGCATACTGGTACACATGTCCCAATCCGCCCGTCTCTCCGACTACCGCGCTGCCCTGACCACCCCCGGCATGCGCGGCCCCGTGGCCGCGTCGCTGCTCGCCCGGCTGCCCATCGCGATGGTCGGCCTTTCGCTGCTGCTCTACGTGCAGCGCGAGACGGGCTCGTTCGCGGCGGCCGGTGTGGTGTCGGCGGCGTCGCTGATCGGCGTTTCGGTGGGTTCGATCATCCAGGGCAGGCTGATGGACCGCCTCGGTCCGACGCGTCCGCTGCTCGGCGCGGTGACGCTGTTCGCCGTGTTCGTCGCGCTGGCCGTGGTCTGCGTCGAGGCGGGCGCGTCGATGGCGGTGCTGGTGCCGGTCGCGTTCCTGGTCGGCCTGAACGAACCGATGGTCGGCTCCGCGTCCCGCGCCCTGTGGGCGCGGATGCTGCCGCCCGGTTCGACCCGGCTCGCCGGGTTCGCCTACGAGGCGATCAGCATGGAGGTCTTCTTCATCCTCGGCCCCGGCCTGTCCGGCCTGCTGGTCGCCGCGCCCTGGGCGGGCACCGGCGTGGTGATCGCCGCGGGCTCGATGGTCGTCGGCGCGCTCTGGTTCGCCCTGAACCCGACGGTGCGGGCCGTGCAGCCCGAGCAGACCCACCGCGACCTGCTCGGCGCGCTCGCGTCGCCGGGGATGCGCACGGTGGCGCTGGCCGCGCTGGGCTTCGGCGTGACGATCGGCTTCATCGAGGTCGCCGTCCCGGCCGCCGCCGAGCGCGCCGGCCACGTCGGCCTGGGTGGCCTGCTGCTGAGCGTGTGGTCGGTCAGCTCGGTGCTGTTCGGCGTGCTCTACGCGATGAAGCCGTTCCCGAAGGCCATGCACCTGCGGCTGCCGGTGCTGCTGGCCGGGTTCGCGGCGCTGTCGCTGCTGCTGGCGATCCCGACGACGCTGATCGGCCTGGGCGCGGCGCTGCTCGTGGTGGGCACCCTGATCACGCCGCAGTCCACCACCCACTCGGCCGCGATCGAGCAGGTGGCGCCGGCGGGCACGGCGACCGAGGCGTTCGGCTGGGTCGTCACGGCGGTCACGGTCGGCCTGGCGCTGGGCCAGTCCGTCAGCGGCCAGCTCGTCGAGGCGCACGGCACGCCGACGGCGTTCGTCGCCGCCGCCGGCGCGGGTCTCGTGATCGCGGCGCTGGTGTACCTGTTCCGCGGCACCGTCGCGGCCGGCGCGCCGCGGTCGCCGCGGCAGGCCGAGGTGGAGTTGGTCTCGCGCTGATCGCGCCCTGACCAGCGCGGACCCCGGAATTGTCGGTGGTCGGGTCTACCGTCCGCGGCATGGACCTGACCGCGACCACCGCAGACCTGGCCTCCGCCGCCACCGAGGTGTCCCGCCTCCTCCCCACCAGGGTGCTCGACCCCGTGCTGGCCGGGCTCGTGCTGCGGGCCGGTCCGGCCGGGGTCGAGCTGGCGGGCAGCGACCGCGAGCGCGCGGTGCGCCTGAACCGCCCGGCCACCACCCACACCGACGGCGAGGTGGTGGTGCCCGCCAAGCCACTGGCCGACACCCTGCGCGGCCTCGACGACCCGCAGGTCCGCCTGGTCGTGGAGGGGTCGCGGCTGGCCGTCCGCACCACCACCGCCCGGTTCGCCCTGCCGCTGCTCGACCTGCCGTCGCACCCCGGCGTCCCGCCGCTGCCGCCCGCGGTCGGCCGGATCCCGGCCGAGGCGCTGGCCGCCGCGCTCACTCCGGTGTCCAGCGCGACGTCGAAGGACGACGTCCTGCCGATCTTCACCGGCGTCCGGATGCTCGGCACGGGCCACCGGATCGAGCTGATCGCCACCGACCGCTACCGGATGGCGTACGCGACCGTGCCGTGGACGCCTGAAGGTTCCCTGAACGTCCTCGCGCCGGCCGCCCTAATGGCTGACGTGGCGCGCCTTCCGCAGCACACTGTCGTGACCGTTCACGCGGACGAAGACCGCATCGCCCTGTCGTGGACGGGCGGCAGCGTCAGCACGACCCTCCTGGCCGCGCCC
This sequence comes from Saccharothrix australiensis, assembly GCF_003634935.1. Lineage (NCBI taxonomy): Bacteria > Bacillati > Actinomycetota > Actinomycetes > Pseudonocardiales > Pseudonocardiaceae > Saccharothrix > Saccharothrix australiensis. The sequence goes on along the minus strand of NZ_RBXO01000001.1, from coordinate 614,846 downwards.
TTCCCCGACGACCGAGCACGCAAACTGCTGGAGGCAGCCATAGACAGCACTGTGGTGGTGGAGGCGGACGCCCTGGCCGGGGCCGTGCGCCGGGCGACGCCCTACTCGGGCCCGCACGGCTCCGTGACGCTCCAGGTGGAGGACAGCGAGCTGCGGGTGCGCGGCAGCGACCCGCAGACCGGCGAGTCCGAGGAGTCGATCAAGGCCACCATCGACGGCAACCGCGTGACCAAGACGTTCCAGGCCAGGTACCTGGCGGACGCGCTGAAGGCGTTCAGCGGCCGTCGGGTCGAACTCCGCATCCAGGACGGCCTCCGCTCGACCGTCCTCACCTCGCAGCCGGGCGAGGACGGGGTGGAGCTGAAGTACCTGGTGGTGCCGCTGCGCAGGGTGGAGTGAGAGCGGGAGCCGGGACCGAGCGGGGCGAGGAGGAGCAGGAGCCCGGACTGAGCGGGGCGAGGAGGAGCAGGAGCGACGAAGAGCAGGGGCGGGAGCGGTGAGGCAGGGCGTAGAGCTGTGTTGAATTTGCCTCGGCTTCGCTCTCGGCGGGCTCGGCCGCCTGGAGTCGGGCCGTCGCGCCTGATTTCCCGTCGATCGAAAAGCGTGATCGACGGGAAATCAGGCGCGACACCCCGACGCGGCCTCGCGCGGCGCGCGAGCAGGTGGGTGGGTGAGGGCGGCGACTTGGTCAGAGGACTGGGCGGGGGTGGGTGAAGGTGGCGACTTGGTCAGAGGACCGGGCGGGGGTGGGTGAGGGCTTGGTGGCGGGGTCAGGTGTCGGACAGGTAGTCGAGTTGGGCTCGGACCGACCACTCGGCTGCGGGCCACAGGGACGGGTCCACGTCGGCGTAGACCAGTTCCACCACCTCGCGTGCGGTGGGTGAGCCGCCCAGCCGGGTCACCGCCGCTCGCACCTGGGCCAGGCGCTGCTCGCGGTGGGCCAGGTAGGAGCGGGCCACCGAGACGACGTCCGGCAGTTCCGGCCCGTGCCCCGGCAGCACCACCGTGTCCGGCGGCAGGTCGGCCAGGGCCTTGAGCGACTCCAGGTAGTCGCGCAGCCTGCCGTCCAGCACGGTCGTCCCGCGCCCGAGCACGGTGTCGCCGGTCAGCACGGCGTTACCCACCAGGAAGCTCAGCGAGTCGTCGGTGTGCCCCGGCGTACCGAGCACCCGGATCTCCAGCCCGCCCGCCTCGACGACGTCCCCGTCGGCCAGCCCCTCCGACCCGAGCCGCAACGCCGGGTCCACCGCCCGCACGGGCGCGCCGACCAGCGCCCCGAACTCCGCCGCGCCCTCCGAGTGGTCCGCGTGGCCGTGCGTCAGCAGCACGACGTCCACCGGCCCGCACGCCGCCACCCGCGCCAGGTGCCCGCGGTCGAGCGGTCCGGGGTCGACCACCGCGCACGACGACGACCCCGGCGCGCGCAGCAGCCAGGTGTTGGTGCCCTCCAGGGTCATCACCGAGGGGTTCTCCGCGAGCACCACCGACGCGAACGGCGTGACCTCGCGCAGTTGCCCGTACGCCGGGCTCACGGCAGGACCACCCGCACCTCGTCGCCGTCCCGCACGACCTTCGGGACGATCTTCTCCACCGCGCGCGGCGCGACCAGCACGTCCGACACCCCCGCGAACTCGGCCAGCTCCGACAGCACCACCCTGGTCGGCGGCATCAGCATCCGCCGCCCGTCCCGCCAGTCCGCGAGCGCGTCCGACGGCGACTGCCACACCGCGTCCGCCGCCTCCGTGGTCCACCCGTCGGCCCGCTGGCCGCCGGGCAGCACGGCCACGAAGAACCGCGTGTCGTACCGGCGGGGCTCCTCGACGGGCGTGACCCAGTTGGCCCACGGCCGCAGCAGGTCCGCCCGCAGCACCAGCCCCTCGTCGCCGAGGAACCGGGCCAGCGACACCTCGCGCGCGACCAGCGCCCGGCGTCCCTCCAGGTACGACGACGTGTCCGCCACGACGGCGTCGGCGGACGGGCCGGCCAGCAGCACGCCGGACTCCTCGAACGTCTCCCGCACCGCCGCGCACACCAGCGCCCGCGCCGTCTCCGGCGGGCACGCGAACCGCTCGGCCCACCACTCCGCCGGCGGCCCGGCCCACGCGATGGACGCGTCGGCGTCCCTCGGGTCGACCCCGCCACCGGGGAACACGGTCATCCCGCCGGCGAACGCCATGCCCTGCACGCGCCGCTGGAGGAACACCTCGACGCCCGCGTCGCCGTCGCGCAGCAGCATCACGGTAGCGGCGTCCCGAGGCGTCACGGGGACCTCGGGCGCCACGTCGGGCACCACCCCCGGCGGCAGGACCAGGTCATCGGGCAGCTCGCGCACGCCACCGAGCCTACGACGATGATGATCCCCGTGGACACCACGACAAGGGGCCGACTGGCGAAAGTGCTGCTGTTCGTCCTCGGCGCGATCGTCGGCACCGGCCTGACCGCCGTCCTGCTGGTGGTCCTCCTCCTGCCGACGACCTCGACGATCAGCTCCGACCCCGGCGAGCCCGGCGTCTGGGTGAAGCGGTCGGACACCCTGCTGGGCCTGCCCGACCACGAGGTCTGGCTGGGCCGGGCGGAGGACCGCGGGCACGTCGTGGAGATCCCGAACGGCTGGGGCCACTCGCCGGAGGTCGACCGCCGGCCGGACGGCGTCGAGCTCCGGTTCGACAACGGCGGGCGGATCTTCGTCCCGGCCTCGGCCTACGGGGGCGGCCGGTGACAGCATGGTCGCCGTGGACGAACAGCTGCGCGTAGGACTCGTCGGAGCCGGACCGTGGGCGCGCTCGGTGCACGCGCCGGGTCTGGCCGACCACCCCGGCACCCGGCTGGCGGCGGTGTGGGCCCGCCGCCCGGAAGCCGCCGCCGAACTGGCCCTGCCCCACGGCGCGGCGGTCGCCGAGACCCCGGAGGAACTGCTGTCCTCGGTGGACGCCGTCGCGTTCGCGGTGCCGCCGGCGATCCAGGCGGACATCGCGATCGAGGCCGCGCGCCGGGGCAAGCACGTCATCCTGGAGAAGCCCGTCGCGTCCACGGTGGACGAAGCGGAACGGCTGGCCCGGACCGTCGACGAGGCCGGGGTCGCCTCGCTGGTCATGCTCACCAGGCGGTTCGCCCCCGAGACGGAGGAGCACCTGGCGCACCTGCGCGAGACCGGCGGCTGGACGGGCGGCAACGTCCGCTGGCTGAACGGCGCGCTGCTGGAGGGCCCGTACTCCCGGTCGCCCTGGCGGCACGAGCGCGGTCCGCTGGACGACATCGGCCCGCACGCGATCGACCTGCTCGACGCGGCGCTCGGCCGGATCACCGACGTGATCGCCGCGCACCGCTCGGACACCGGCCTGTGGCACCTGGTCTTCGGCCACGAGGGCGGCGCGACGAGCAGCGTGTCGCTGAGCATGGCCTTGCCGCTGAACCCCGGCGTGTCGGAGGTCAGCGTCTACGGCGAGCACGGCTACCGCGTCCTCGCCGACCGCGGCACCGACGCGCAGCAGTGCTACACCAACCTGCTGGACGACTTCGTGGCCCTCGTGGACAGCGGCGCGAGGGCGCACCGGTGCGACGTCCACCGCGGCCTGCACCTGCAACGGGTCATCGACCAGGCCAGGCGCAAGGCCGAAGCCGCGCGGTGACGGGAACGCGCCGGCCACCCCCTCGGGAGAGCGGGGCGGCCGGCGCGGCGGTTCAGCCGGAGTAGTTCCCGTTGTTCGGCTTGCGCACGCCGTTCACGAACTCCGGGCTCGACGACCAGGGCTGCTGCTCGCGCTGGGCCAGTTCCTCGTGCAACTGCTGGAGGAGCGCCCGCTCCCGGTCGCTGAGCTTCGCGTCCACGGTCGGCGGCAGGGGCACGGCCGACGCCGGCGCCTGACCGTCGGCCAGCGCGGCCTGGAGGGCCGCCAGGTCGTCCGGTCCCAGCTCCGTCGTCACCTCGGACCGCAGCAGCGGCGGCTCCTCGGCCGGCGACCGGTGCGCCTGGCCCTGCTCCTCCTGCGCCCGGTGCTGGTCGCCGTGCTCCGCCTCGTGGTCGGCCCGGTGCGGCTCGCGACCGGGCTCGGCGTCGGCGGGCGGCTCCTCGGCGGTCCCGAGGTCGACGACCGACACGTGCTGGACCACCGAGTGCTCGACCGGCGCGTGCTCGACCACCGAGTGCTCGACCGGCGCGTGGTCGACCGGCGCGTGGTCGGTCCGGCCGACCTGCTCGACCGCCGCCTGGTCGACCGCGTGCTCGGCGGGCGCGCGGTGGTCGCCGGGTCGCGGCTCGTCCGGCTCCGCCACCACGACCGGCTCCGCCGGCAGGTCCCGCACCGGCAGCCGCTTCACCGGCTTGGGCGGGAAGGGCTGCGCCCCCTCGAACTGCGCCCCCTCGAACTGCGCCCCCTCGAACGGGTCAACCCGCGCCCGACGGGGCTTGGAGCCGGTTTCGGGTTCCACGGGCACCGGTGCCGGCTCGACCACCGGTGCCTCGTCCCGGACCTCCGCCCCGGCGAACCAGGTCACCGGGTCCTGCGACGCGCTCGGCGGCGCGGCGGTCTGGAAGAACACCTCGCGGGCCGTCGTCACCGCCGCCGCGTGGTAGTCGCCCAGCGGCGCACCGGCGGTCAGCACCTCCACCGCCGCCCGGATGCCCGCCTTCCGCAGCACCGTGTCCAGCCGGTAGGCCGTGGCGGGCGCGAAGCCGGCCGGCCCGATCTCCACCAGGACGACCCGCTGCGGCAGCGGGCCCGGCGTCGCGCCGGCGGGGCTGGAGCGCCACGTCACCCGCACCGAGCGCACGTCGGGCAGCACGGAGGCCGTCTTGCCCAGCACCTCGGCCAGCCCCTCGGCCGGGTCGGACTCGGCGGTGAACCGGTGGCGCGGCACCGGGACCGACTCGACGGCGAACAGCCGGTCCGCCAGCGACCCGTCGGACCGCACCTCGCCCAGCAGCCGGCCGATCTCGCGGCGCTCGTCCACCGAGACCGGGATGCGCCCCGCCAGGAGGCAGCCGACCAGCAGCTCGACCGCGCGGTCGAGCTCGGCGACCGCCAACAGCTCCCGGACCTGGGTCAACGCGTCGTCGTCGACGCGTCCGGCCAGCGCCAACAGGAGGTCGTGTAAACGGACGGTGAGCCCCACTCCGTCGTTCGTCACGCCTGCTCTCCTTCCGGCCCGCGCGGCAGCGACGAGCGCTCTACACGGGCACCAGGTGCCCGTCGGCCTCGGCGCCGGTGCACACCAGCTCCGATGCCGCCAACGCCACCCGGTGGTAGGGCGGCAGGTCAAGGTCGGCGGGCAGGACCTCCACGCAGGGGTCGTGCTCGCCGAGCGCCCGCAGCACCCGCTGGAGCTCGCTCGCCAGCCGGGCGTGCTCGGACGTGGCGGTGACCAGGATGACCCTCCTGACCTCGCCCTCGCCGTGCCGCCACGTGGACCGGACTTCGCCGACCCCGAGGCGACCGCGCAGGGTCGCGCCGAGCACTACGGTCGCGGGATCACCCATGACCACCCGTTCGGGTGATTCCGGGGTGAATGTGTAACGGGGATCGGGCTCTTCGTCCAGCCCCTTGACGGAACTGATCGCGGAAAGGTCGGCGCCGTGCGGCAGCAAGCCCTCCACGAGCAGGCGCTGCTCGCGGTCGGTCAGCCCGAGCCGGTCGTGCAGCAGGGTCCGGGGCAGCGCCCGCGCGAGCACCGCGACCGCGTCCGACGCGGCCCAGTCGCGGAACCGCCACAGCACGTCGTCGGGCAGCCGGCCGGCCAGCCGCAGCAACAGCTCGTGCACGGTGTCGGACATCTCACTCCCCGATTTCGACGATCAGGTCCACCTCGACCGGCGCGCCCAGCGGCAACTCGGCCACGCCGACCGCCGCGCGCGCGTGCCTGCCCGCCTCGCCGAAGACCTCGCCCAGCAGCTCGGAGGCGCCGTTGACCACGGCGGGCTGCCCGGTGAACCCCTCGGCGGACGCCACGTACCCCGTCAGCTTCACCACCCGGACGACCGCGTCGACGCCGACCAGCGCGTCGATCGCGGCCAGCGCGTTGAGCGCGCAGGTCCGGGCGTGCGCCTTGGCCTCCTCGGGGCTGACGTCACCGCCGACCTTGCCGGTGGCGGCCAGCGACCCGGAGACGAACGGCAGCTGCCCCGAGGTGTACACCAGCGACCCGGAGCGCACGGCGGGCACGTAGGCGGCCACCGGCGCCGCGACGGCGGGCAGCTCGACGCCCAGCTCGGCCAGGCGCGACCGCCAACTCATGCCTTGGGCCGCTTCAGGTAGGCGACGTGCTGCTCACCGCTGGGGTTGGGCAGGACGGTGACGAGCTCCCAGCCGTCCTCGCCCCACTGGTCCAGGATCGCCTTGGTGGCGTGGATCAGCAGCGGGACGGTCGCGTACTCCCACTTGGTCATGTCGGGCAGCCTAGCCGCACGGGCCAGGGGGGCACCCGGCCGAGTACCCCCCTTCGTGCGCGGCGCCGTCAACGCCCCTGCTTCACTCCCGCGAGGAACGCCCGGAAGGCCCGCGCCTTGAAGACCAACACACCGCCGGACCGGTTCTTGGTGTCCCGCACCCCGGTGACGCGGTCGGTCACCGCCAGCTCGACGCACTGCGCGGCGGACGAACTCCGGCTGCTCTTGCGCCAGGTCTGCTCGATCATCGGTCTCCTAGTGTGTCCCGAACGGCCTTGATGAACTCGATCGACTCGCCAGGCGTGAGCGCGGCCGACGCCGCGTCGCGCCAGACGCCGTCCAACGGCTCCACATCCTCCTGCTCCTCCAGCATCGCAAGACCCGATACTTCCTCGGTATAGGCCGCGCAGGGCGCGTCGGCCTCCGGGAAGTCCAGCAGCACCAGCGCGCTGAGCAGCGGGGCGTAGGCCCCGATGCCGAACGGCAGGACCTGGATCGTCACGTTCGGCCGGTCCGCCGCCCGGACCAGGTGGTCCAGCTGCTCGCGCATGACCTCGGGACCGCCGACCATCCGGCGCAACGCCGCTTCGTCGAGCAGGGCGTGGAACTCGAACGGCTCCGGGCGGTCGAGCAGCTGTTGGCGGGTCGACCGTTCGAGGGCGGCGGTCTGGTCCCAGCTGTCACCGGTGATCAACCGGTGCGACGCGCGGGCGACCGCCTCGGCGTACGCGGCGGTTTGCAGGAGGCCGTGGACGTGCGTCGAGTCGAGCGTGCGCTCGCGATACGCCTCCAGCTCGTCCATGCGGAAGCGCCGGTACTTGATCGGCAGGGCGGCGGCGTACTCCACCGACGCGTTGTCGACGTCCGCGACCTCCCACATCTGGAGCAGGAAGGTCTTCTGCTCGGGCGTGGCACCCAGGACGTCGAGGATCACGGAGAGAGACGGCCACCGCGCCAGATGTGTGCCCGCGAGCAATCGGGTGACGGTGGGCCGCGAGACGCGGGTCCGCTTGGCGATCTCCTCGGCGGTGAGCCCGGACTTCTCCTGGAGCTGCTTGATGAATCGGGCCAGCCTGCGCTTGCCCCTCGTGGTGCCATCCGCCATTCAACTATTCCAATCACTGTGCGCAACACGTGGTTGCGCGACTTCACTCTTCTGAACACCAAGGAGGTGAACAGTTCAGATGTTAGGCTCGTTACAGCGGAGGGGCAATTCGGACGGGGCGGGGATGGATCGCGACGAGCTGGAGATGGCGGCGGCGGCCGGGCGAGCGCTGGACGAGTGCAAGCGGTTCATCGCGCGGGTGCTGGACGAGTCGAGCGGGCGGAGCACCACCGACTACACCGAGCCCGTCGGGCAGTGGGCGCGGCAGCTCGGCGTCGTGCTGCTGGACGTCGGCTGGCAGGCCATGCGGTGGGCCGAGGCAAGGGGACACGTCGTGGTCGAGGGCCACGCCGACACCAGGGAGGACGAGGACGAATGATCGGCATCGACGTGGAGCGACTGGCGCCCCAGCTGTTCGCGGTCGTGCAGCAGGACGACGAGGACGACTGGATCGCGGCCTGGGGCATGGCGTTCGAGGACCACGCCGAGGTCGCCTCGACCACCGGCGACCTGCGGATGCTCACCGCGAGCCCGGAGAGCGCCCTGCGCTACTTCGACGAGGGCGAGGACGTCCGGACCAGTCTCGTCTGGGTCAACCCTGCCCAACCGCGCGGTTCGGCGCTACTTTGATCACGTGGAGACGTGGCGGCTCGTCGCGACGGGCGCGTTCATCCTCGGCGGGCTGATCATGGTGCTCGTCGGGATGGCGCAGGCGCGCGACCGCAAGTACGCGAAGTCCGCCGACGTGTGGCGCGCGGGCCTGGTCGGGCTCGCCGTGGTGGGCGTGGTGGCCGTGCTCATCGCGTACTGGCTGCCCTCGGTCGCGGCCTGGGGCATCGTCGCGGCGACGGCCATCGGGGTGGCGTTCGTCACCATGATGGACTGACCGCGTTCGGCGGCTCTCAGGGTGGCGCGCATAGGCTGACCTGGTGAACGGCTGGACCGACGAACTCGCCCGAGCCCGGCTGCACGTGGTCACCGGCAAGGGTGGCACCGGCAAGACGACCGTGGCCGCCGCGCTCGCCCTCGCGCTGGCGACGGGCGGGCGGCGGGTGCTGCTGGTCGAGGTCGAGAACCGGCAGGGCATCGCGCAGCTGTTCGACTGCGCGCCGCTGCCCTACTCCGAGGAGCGCATCGCGTCCGCGCCGGGCGGCGGCGAGGTCCGCGCCCTGGCCGTCGACCCGGAGGCGGCGCTGCTGGAGTACCTGGACATGTTCTACAACCTGGGGTTCGCGGGCCGCACGCTGCGCCGGATGGGCGCGATCGAGTTCGCGACCACGCTCGCGCCCGGCCTGCGCGACGTGCTGCTCACCGGCAAGGTCAAGGAGTGCGTGCGGCGCGCGGGCAAGGCCGGGCGGCACGAGTACGACGCCGTGGTGCTGGACGCGCCGCCGACCGGGCGGGTGGTGCGGTTCCTCGACGTGACCCGCGCGATGGCCGACCTGGCGAAGGTCGGGCCGATCAAGGGCCAGAGCGACGGCGTGGTGCAGCTGCTGCACTCCGGTGACACGGCCGTGCACCTGGTCGCGCTGCTGGAGGAGATGCCGGTCCGCGAGACGCTCGACGCGGTCGCCGAGCTGGACGCCGCCGACCTGCGGCCGGGCGCGGTGTTCGTGAACCGGGTGCGCCCGCCCCGGCTGCCGTCCCGGTCGATCGCGCCCGCCGCGGCGGGCGACGTCGACGGCGCGGCGCTGCGTGCCGGGCTGCTGGCCGCCGGGCTGGACGTGGACGACGAGGTGCTCGCCGGGCTGGTCGACGAGGCGGTGGAGCACGCCGTGCGGGTGCGGATGGAGGAGCAGGCCAAGGACCTGCTCGCCGAGGCCGACCTGCCGTCCCTGGAGCTGCCCGAGCTGACCGACGGCGTGGACGTGGCCGCGCTGTACGAACTGGCCGAGGTGCTGGTCGGACGAGGTGTGCGATGAACCGGCTCGACGTGGACCACCTGCTCGACAACCCGGACACGCGGGTCCTGGTCTGCTGCGGCTCGGGCGGGGTCGGCAAGACGACGACGGCCGCCGCGCTCGCCGTGCGGGCCGCCGAGCGGGGCCGCCGCGCGGTCGTGCTCACCATCGACCCGGCGCGCCGGCTGGCGCAGTCGCTGGGCCTGCGGGAGCTGGACAACCACCCGCGCCGGGTGCTGGTCGACGGGTTCGAGCCGGCGGGCGAGCTGCACGCGATGATGCTGGACATGCGCCGGACGTTCGACGACATGGTCTGGCAGCACGCGGGCCGCGAGCGGGCCGAGCAGATCCTCCAGAACCCCTTCTACCAGACCATCTCCACGTCGTTCTCCGGCACGCAGGAGTACATGGCGATGGAGAAGCTGGGCCAGCTCGTCGCGCAGGACGAGTGGGACCTGATCGTCGTGGACACGCCGCCGAGCCGGTCGGCGCTGGACTTCCTCGACGCGCCGCAGCGGCTGTCGACGGTGCTGGACGGCAAGCTGATCCGGATGCTGTCCGCGCCCGCGCGCGCGGGCGGGCGCGGGCTGCGCAAGATCGTCGGCGCGGGCTTCGGCCTGTTCACCAAGGCCGTGTCGACCATCGTCGGCGGCCAGCTGCTCCAGGACGCCTCGACGTTCGTGCAGGCGTTCGACAGCATGTTCGGCGGCTTCCGGCAGCGCGCCCAGGCGACCTACGAGCTGCTGCGGTCACCCGGCACGGGTTTCCTGGTCGTCGCGGCGGCCGAGCCGGACGCGCTGCGGGAAGCCAGCTACTTCGTCGAACGCCTGTCCGCGGAGCGGATGCCCATCAACGGCCTGGTCGCCAACCGCACGCACCCGGTGCTGGCCTCCCTGCCCGCACCGGGTGCGCTGGCCGCCGCGGACCGGCTGGAACGCGCGGGCGACGCCCCGCTGGCCGCCGCCGTGCTCCGGGTGCACGCGGACCGCGTGGCCGTCGCCGATCGGGAGAAGCGACTGCTCGCGCGGTTCACCCGCGCCCACCCCGGCGTCCCGCTGGTCGGTGTGCCCGCGTTGCCGGCCGACGTGCACGACCTGGTCGGCCTGCACGAGATCGGCCGGCGGCTCGCGGGCGAGTGACTACCCGACCTTCTCCTCGTGGTGCTCCTGGCGCGCGGTGTCCAGGAGCTCGTGCCAGGACGTGACGTCGGGTCGCCGCCGCAGCAACGCGCGGCGCTCCCGTTCCGTCATGCCGCCCCAGACCCCGAACTCGATCCGGTTGTCGAGCGCTTCGGCGAGGCACTCGGTGCGCACCGGGCACCCCAGGCACACCACCTTGGCCTTGCGCTGCTCCGCACCGCGCACGAAGAGCTGGTCCGGCTCCTCATCACGGCACGAGGCCCTGATCCGCCAATCCCCCTGCTGCTGCATAACCCCCACCTCGGTTCACACAGTGCCCAGACTCTTTTTAAATCCGCCACACCCCTGCCGCGGATGCCGTAGGCTCCCCACTGAGTGGTCGCGCCGTCGGCTGCTGTCTTGGACAGTGACGGACTGTAGAGCCTTCCGGTTCCACCTCCAACCCTGGGTTGCCCACCTGTTACCTGTCTTGAGTACGAGTACTCATCCTGTGTAATCAAGGTTGCGCGTACCCTCTCACCCGATCGGGTACGGCGTACGCTTAGCTGTCATGCGAGCCAGGAACGGCGTGCTGAAACTGCTCGGCCTGTGTCTGCTAGCCGGCGTGTTGCTGGCAGGCATGATGTTCCCTGTCGTCGGCTCGGTGGGGCTGGTCTCGAACAGAGCCAGCGACACGGTCGACAGCATCTCCGCGGATCTGGTGACCACCGACCCGCCGTTGATCACCACGATCACGGACAAGGCCGGTGCGCCGATCGCCTACCTGTACGACCAGTACCGCGTGCTGGTCCCACCGGAGAAGATCTCCACGACGATGAAGGCGGCCCTGGTCTCCGTCGAGGACCGGCGGTTCTACGAACACGACGGCGTCGACTGGCGCAGCACGATCCGCGCCGGGCTGACCAACCAGTTGGGCGGGGCGGTCACCCAGGGTGCCTCCACGCTCACGCAGCAATACGTGAAGAACTACCTGGTGCACGTGGTCGCGCGGAATAACCAGGTTGAACAGCAGAAGGCGCAAGAGCAGACAATTGCGCGAAAAGCGCGTGAAGCGCGCATCTCCCTGCAACTGGAACGCAAACTGGGCAAGGAGGAGATCCTCGCCCGGTACCTCAACGTGGTGCCGTTCGGCTCGACGATCTACGGCATCTCGGCGGCGGCCCAGGCGTACTTCAACACCACGCCCGAGGCCCTGACGGTGCCGCAGTCGGCGATGCTCGCGGGGATGGTCAACAGCCCGTCGGCGCTGAACCCGGAGGCGTTCCCGGAGAAGGCGCTGGAGCGCCGGAACCAGGTCATCGACAAGATGGTCGAGAACGACAAGCTGTCGCGCGACGCCGCCGAGGCGGCGAAGAAGGAGCCGCTCGGCCTCGTCGACCCCGTGCGGACCCCGTCCAACGGCTGCGTGGGAGCGGGCCCGGACGACGGCTTCTTCTGCTCGTACGTCGTGACCTACCTGGAGCGCAACGGCTTCAGCCTGGAACAGCTGAAGAACGGCGGCTACACGATCCGGACCACGCTGGACCGCGAGATCACCCGGAAGGCCAAGGAGTCCGCCGAGTCGCAGGTCGCCAAGAACACCGACGGCATCGCCAACACGATGGCGATCGTGCGCCCCGGCCGGGAGAAGCACGAGGTCGTCGCGCTGGTGGCCAACCGCGACTACGGCCTGAAGGCGGACGAGTTCCAGACCACGTACGACCTGCCGTCCGGCGTGGAGAACAAGTTCGGCGCGGGCAGCGTCTACAAGGTGTTCACCGCGGCGGCGGCGCTGGAGAAGGGCATGGGCATCGACAACATGATGGCCACGCCCGGCTTCCACGCGTCCCGGGTGTTCAAGGGCGGCGCGGCGCGGTGCCCGTCCACCGGCGAGCCCGACACCCGCTGGTACTGCCTGGGCAACGCGACCTCCAACTACCCGCCGCAGATGACGTTGCAGCAGGCGTTGCAGACCTCGCCCAACACCGGCTTCGTGATCCTGGAGGAGCAGCTCGGGCTCGACCCGGTGGTGGACATGGCGTCCCGGCTGGGCATGCGGGAGACGATGGCGACCAACATCGCCGGCGTCCGCCCGGACCCGAAGGCCAAGGACCGGAACCTGCGCATGTCGCAGACCGAGTACTACAAGGCCAACGGCGGCAACGCCTCGTTCACGCTGAGCCCCGCGCCGGTCAGCACGCTGGAGCTGGCCAACGTCGCGGCGACCATCGTCAGCGGCGGCGTGTGGTGCCCGCCGAGCCCGATCGCGGACGTGGTGGACCGCAACGGGACACCGGTCCCGGTGAACGAGGCGCCGTGCGAGCAGGTCGTCGCCGAGGGCCTGGCGAACGGCCTGGCGGTCGGGATGAGCAAGGACGACCAGGACCGCGGCACGGCCGCGGCGGCGGCCAAGGAGTTCCGCTGGAGCCGGCCGATGATCGGCAAGACCGGCACCACGGAGGAGTACAAGTCCGCGGCGTTCATCGGCGCGACGCCGGACTACGCGGGCTCCGTGCAGACGTTCAACGACGGGACGACGCCGCGCGGCATCTGCGTCAACGCCGGTCCGCCCCGGTTGTGCGGCGAGGGCGACATCTACGGCGGCACCGTGCCCGCGCGGACGTGGTTCGACACGATGGTGAAGGTCCACGAGGGGCTGCCCGAGCGCGGCCTGCCGGACGTGGAGGAGCGCTACCGCAAGGGCGGCAAGGAGATCCAGATCCCCGAGGTGGTGGGGAAGAACGTCAACGACGCCACCAGGGAGCTGGAGGAGGCCGGCTACAAGGTCACGGCGTCGAACCGCAACTCGGAGCAGCCGAAGGGCACGGTGGTCAGCCAGACGCCGCGCGGGAGCGCCCTGCGCGGCACCGTGGTGACGCTGCTCGTGTCGACCGGGTACGTGCCGCCGCCCCAGCCGGCGGAGACGACCACGGCCGCCCAGCCACCGCCGGGTGAGCCGTCGGGCGAGCCGCCGGGCACCGGGCGGCCGACCGGGCCCCCTCCGATCACCCTGCCGACCGACCCGCCGGGGCGCTGAGCGCGGCGTTCTCCCGTGCTCCCGGCCGCGCGGCCCCGCTGTGCGGCCGGGAGCGCGTCGGGGCGGTTCAGGCCAGCTTGGCCTTCACGGCCGCCGCGACCCGGCCGCCCTCGGCGCGGCCCGCGACCTTGGCGTTGACGGCCTTCATGACCTGGCCCATCTGCCGCTGGCCGGGCTGCTCGCCGAGCTGCGCGGCGACCTCGGCGACGGCGGCGTCCACCAGGGCGGCCAGTTCGGCGTCGTCCAGCTGGGCAGGCAGGTAGCCCTCCAGCACGGCGGACTCGGACCGCTCCAGCTCGGCCTGCTCGGCGCGCCCCGCGCCCGCGAACGCCTCCGCGGCCTCCCGGCGCTTCTTCACCTCGCGGGTGATGACCTTCAGGACCTCGTCGTCGGAAAGCTCGCGGGCGGACTTGCCGGAGACCTCTTCGGTGGTGATCGCGGCCAGCGCCATGCGCAACGCGCCGGCCCGGACCGTCTCCCGGTTCTTGATCGCCGTCGTCAGATCCGCCTGCAACCGCGCCTTCAACTCCGCCATGAGCGGAAACGGTACCGGGCACCGCGCTACGCCCCGAATCGGTCAACCCCTACCCTCGGGGGTGTGAACACGCTGGGCCGCACCCTGCTCGCCACGACCGCCCTCGGCACGGCCACGCTCGCCTACGCGGCGGGCATCGAGCGGAGGCGCTGGACGCTGCGCCAGGCGACCGTGCCGGTGCTCGCGCCCGGTTCCGCGCCGGTGCGCGTGCTGCACATCTCGGACCTGCACATGCTGCCCGGCCAGCGGTCGAAGCAGCGGTGGGTGGCGGCGCTGGACGAGCTGGAGCCGGACCTCGTCGTGAACACCGGCGACAACCTGGCGCACAAGCAGGCCGTGCCCGCGGTCGTTCGCGCGCTGGGCCCCCTGCTGGACCGCCCCGGCGTGTTCGTGTTCGGCAGCAACGACTACTACGCGCCGCGGCCGAAGAACCCGGCCCGCTACCTGCTGCCGTCGGCGAAGACCAGGCGCATCCACGGGATCCCGCTGCCGTGGCGCGACCTGCGGGCGGCGATGGTCGAGCGCGGGTGGCTCGACCTGACGCACGTGCGCGAGACGCTCACCGTGGCGGGGCAGACGATCTTCGCGGCCGGCCTGGACGACCCGCACCTGAAGCGCGACCGCTACGCGGACATCGCCGGCCCGGTGCCGTCGGCGTCCCTGCGGCTGGGCGTCACGCACTCCCCGGAACCCCGCGTCCTGGACCCGTTCGCGGCCGACGGCTACGACCTGGTGCTGGCCGGCCACACGCACGGCGGGCAGCTCCGCGTGCCGGGCTACGGGGCCCTGGTGACGAACTGCGACCTGGACCGGTCGCGGGCGCGGGGCGTCTCCCGGTGGGGCGCGCACATGTGGCTGAACGTGTCGGCGGGGCTGGGGACGTCGCCGTACGCCCCGGTGCGCTTCGCGTGCCCTCCGGAGGCCAGCCTGCTCACCCTCGTGCCGCGTCCTGTCGACGCAGGTCAGGACGGGTCGGACGCGGAAAGGGATACCCGGTTCGGGGTGGGCGGGAACGTCAGGTAGAGTTCTCCTCGTTCGATCGCAAGCCGGGGTGTGGCGCAGTTTGGTAGCGCGCTTCGTTCGGGACGAAGAGGTCGCAGGTTCAAATCCTGTCACCCCGACCAGCTCAGGCCCGGTATGTCGCAAGACATACCGGGCCTGATTTGCGTTCTGGTCAGCGACCAGTCAGCGCACGGGCTGACACAGGCCGTCATCGTCGTCGTCATCGAGCGCCTTCAAGATCCGCTGGTGGTCCAGCGTGCGACGGGTGTAGAGCTGCAACGTGGTCGAGGCGTGCTCGTGCCCGAGGACCCGTTGAGCCATGTTGACCGGCACGCCATCGTCCACGAGTTACGTGGCGTAGGAGTGCCGCAGGTCGTGGAACGTCATCCCGCCCGCCGCGAACTTGGCGACGTGTCGGGACGGCCTGGTCGTGCTTGGCGAACCGTTCGACTTGCTTGACGCCCTGGTCGTCGCTCCAGCGCCCTTCGAAGCCGTCACCGTCCGGCAGGATCTCGCCAAGCAGGCCCGCGCGGACGAGGGATGGCTTCCGCACCCGCGACCTGAACAGCGTCCGGCGCAGCGGTCCGCCCGCTTCGTTGGTGAAGGTCAGCCCGTCGTCGTTGGGCGGGTAGGTCGCCATGTGCTCCCGCAGGATCGGCACCAGCCAGGCAGGGAGCGGGATCTCCCGCCGCTGACCTTGGTCTTCGGGAACGGCTTGTAGGAGGTGTGGCCGCCGACCTCGATGATCGTGCGTACGACCCGGACGACGCGATTGTCCAGGTCGAGCACGTCCAGGCGGTCCGCGATGGTCTCGCCCCAGCGCTGTCCGGTACCGGCGGCCACGGCGACGACGGCCCGGTAGCGGTCCGGCACGGCCGGGAGCGGGTGCCTGCCCGACGCGGGTGCCGGCCAAGTGCGAAACCCGCCGAACCGAAGGAAATCGGAGTAGGCGCGGCTGTGGTCGCAGGGTCACGAAGTGTCTTCCCGCGCGAGCGGAGATCGTCCCCGCTGCCGGCCTTGATCAACGGCGACACCGTCCTCCGTTGCGACGCACCACGCCATCCTCGCGGTCTGCACCGGGACGACCCGCCGACAAGATCGCCGCCATCCCAGCACCGGCCGCCCGGCAACGCACAGCGTTGGCGTGTTCGGTCGCTCGATGGGATGAACTTTGGGCCGTGTGACCGAAGCACGACGTAGCGTGTTGCACGTCTGAGCTTTTGGTTACGTTCCGTTACGCCGATTGAGTGAAAGGTCGTCGGTTCAAGTCACTCAACGTAACGGTCGAGCGGGGCGGCGCGAAGGCAAGGCGAAGGTCGGTCACGGACGCTTCCGCAGAGGGAGAGCCGGCATGAGCATCGCCTCCTCGATCAGGCCCGCCTCCGGGAGCCTGCTCCGCCTCCTCGCCTGGAGCCTGGTCGTGCTCGGCTCGGCGGGCGTCGTCGCCGTCCTCGCCTCGCCCACCGCCGGCCTGGTGGCGGGGGCGGTGCTCGCGCTGCTCGTGGTCGCCGGCGACGCGCTGGCGAAGGCGTCGCGCACGATGGACCGGATCTTCGACGAAGAGCTGGACCAGGGCCGCCGGATCGCCGCCGCCCCGCCCCGGTGACCGGCAGGATCGTGGCATGACCGACGATTCGGCACGCGAAGAACTCCGCAGGGCGATCTACGGCCCACGCGACCTCAGCACCCTCCCCGTCTTCGCCGGCGGCTTCATCAACTTCGGCTACTGGGACGGCATCCCGCTCGACGGCCCGATCACCGTCGAGCAGCGGATCGCCTCGCAGGGAGCCCTGTACGACGTGGCGCTCGACGCGCTGGACGTCACCGGCCGGCGGGTGCTCGAAGTCGGCTGCGGGCGCGGGGTCGGCGTGTCGCGGGTGCTGCGGCGTCAGCCCCGGCTGGTCCGGGGCATCGACCTGGTGCCCGAGCAGGTCGACCGCGCGCGGCGGACCGCGCCGGACGAGCGGGTGGGGTTCTCGGTGGGCTCGGCGTCCGCCATCCCCTTCCCGGACGGCTCCTTCGACCGCCTGCTGTCGGTCGAGGCCGCGCAGCACTTCGAGGACCTGACCGGGTTCGCGCGGGAGGCCGCGCGGGTGCTCGCGCCGGCCGGCCGGCTCGTCGTCACGACGTTCTTCGCCGGGCGCGACGACGCCGGGCCGGAGTTGGCCGGCCTGCTGGAGACGTTCGCGTCCGGGCTCGACCTGGCGCACCCCGTCGACCGGTTCACCGACGACCTGCGGGCCGCGGGGCTCGCCGACGTGCGCGCGGACCGCATCGGCTCGCACGTGTGGCCCGGCCTCGACCGCTGGGTTGCGCTCGGCGAGGACCCCGACGGCTGGGGCCGCAACTGGCTGGTGGCGGTCGACCGCGGACTGCTGGACTACTACCTGGTCACCGCCCGGAAGCCGGCAGGATCGACGTCGTGACGACGCACCCGACCGCCGAAGTCCCCGACCCGCTGTTCGACGACGCCGACGCCGACGCCCGCTGGCGCGCCCGGTTCACCGCGCCGAGGGTCAGCCTGCCCGGCTGGGCGGACGACGCACCGCACCGGAGCCTCTACCTGTCGAACGCGAGCGGCGTCTGGGAGGTCTACGCCTGGGACCGCGGCACCGACACCCACCGCCAGGTCACCGACCGCCCGAACGGCACGTCCCACGCGGCGCTGAGCCCCGACGGCCGGACGATCTGGTGGTTCGCCGACAACGACGGCGACGAGTTCGGCGTCTGGGTCAGCGAGCCGTTCGAGCCGGGCGGTGGCGCCGCCGCGCCCGCCGTCGAGGGCGTGCCCGCCGGGTACCCGGCGGGGCTGGAGATCGGCCACCGGGTCGTCTCCGTCGGCACCTCGACCGACGATGGCACCACGATCCACGTGTCCCGCGACGGCGCACCGGCCGAGGTGATCTACGCCCACGCCAACGACGGCGGCGTGAGCGCGCTGTCCAAGGACGAGACCCTGCTGGCGCTGGCGCACTCCGAGCACGGCGACAACCGCCACGCGGCGCTGCGCGTCGTCACCCCGGACGGCACGAAGGTCGCCGAGAAGTGGGACGGGCCGGGCAAGGGCCTGGACGCGATCGCGTTCAGCCCGGTGCGCGGCGACAACCGCCTGCTGGTGCTGCACGAGCGGCGCGGCCGGGAGGAGCTGCTGATCTGGGACGTCGAGGCCGACACCGAGACCGAGATCACCGTCGACCTGCCCGGCGAGATCAGCGCCGACTGGTACGAGGACGCGACGGCGCTGCTCGTGGTGCACACGTTCGAGGCCCGGAACACCCTGCACCGCTACGACCTGGCGACCGGCGCGCTGACCGCCCTGGACACCCCGCGCGGGACGGTCGGCTCGGCGAACGTCCGCCCGGACGGCGCCGTCGAGTACTCGTGGTCCTCGGCCGCGCGGCCCGGCGTCGTGCGGGTGCTCGACGTGGACGGCGACGAGCGGGTGCTGCTGGCGCCCAGCGGCCACGAGGCCCCGCCGTCGGCCGAGCTGCGGGACGTGTTCGTCGGTGACGTGCACGCCCTGGTCGCCCGCCCGGACGGCGCGCCCGAGGGTCCGCTGCCCACGGTGTTCAGCCTGCACGGCGGCCCGCACTCGGCGGACGAGGACCGGTTCTCCGCCTACCGCGCGGTGTGGTTGGACGCCGGGTTCGCCGTGGTGCACGTGAACTACCGGGGCTCCACCGGCTACGGCTCGCGGTGGCGGGACGCCATCGAGGGTCGGCCGGGCCTGACCGAGCTGGAGGACGTGGCCGCCGTGCACGACTGGGCGGTCGAGTCCGGGTTCGCCGACCCGGCGCGGTGCGTCGTCAACGGCGCGTCCTGGGGCGGGTACCTGTCGCTGCTGGCGCTCGGCACCCAGCCGGAGCGGTGGGCGGCGGGCGTGGCGGGCGTGCCGGTCGCGGACTACCTGGCCGCCTACGAGGACGAGATGGAGCCGCTGCGGGCGTTCGACCGGGCGCTGTTCGGCGGGTCGCCGGAGGAGGTGCCGGACCGGTACCGGGAGTGCTCGCCGCTGACCTACGTGGACGCGGTGCGCGCGCCCGTGCTCGTGCTGGCCGGGGAGAACGACCCGCGCTGCCCGATCCGGCAGATCGACAACTACCTGGAGCGGCTCGCCGCGCGCGGCGCGGCGTACGAGGTGTACCGGTACGACGCGGGGCACGGTTCGCTGGTGGTGGCGGAGACCATCCGGCAGACGGCGGCGGAGGTCGCGTTCGTGCGGCGGGTGCTCCGGTCCGACGCCCCGGCGGCCACCACCACCTGACACCCGACCGGCCGGCGCGCGGGCGTTCCCACCCGCGCGCCGGCCGGTGGCGTCACGCCTGCTGGGCCTGCCACATCCAGTGGGCCTGCTCGAGCTGCTTGGTGATCTCGATCAGCAGGTCCTGGGTGACCAGGTCGGACTTGTCGGTCTCGTCGATGCGGTCCCGCAACCGCTCGATGAGCTTGGCGAGGGCGGCGACCACGGCGGTCACCACGTCCTCCTCCTTGAGCCAGTTGTCCGGGAACTCCGGCACCCCCGACGACTCGGCCACGGTCTTCGCCTTGCCGTTCGGCGAGATGCCCAGCGCGGAGGCCCGCTCGGCCACCTCGTCGGTGTAGGTGCGCGCCGTCGTCACCAGTTCGTCGAGCTGGAGGTGGACGCTGCGGAAGTTCTTGCCCACCACGTTCCAGTGCGCCTGCTTGGCGGCCAGCGACAGGTCGATCAGGTCGACCAGCGTGGCCTGGAGCACGGTGGCGACGGACGCCTTGTCCGAGTCGGACAGCGAGCTGGTGATCGGGGACTTGCTCATGCTGCTAGCGCCTCCTTCAGACGGTGGCGGTCAGGGCCACCTCGATGTTGCCGCGCGTGGCGTTGGAGTACGGGCAGATCCGGTCGGCCTCGGCCACCAGGTCGTCCGCCGCGGACTGCTCGACACCGGGGAGGTGCGCGCGCAGGCCGACGGCGAGCCGGTAGCCGCCCGTGCCGTCGGGGCCGAGGTCGACCCTCGCGGTCACCGCCGTCTCCCCCAGCGGCACCTTCGCCCGGCGGGCCGCGACCTTCAGCGCGCTGTGGAAGCACGCCGCGTACCCGGCCGCGAACAGCTGCTCCGGGTTCGTCAGGTCGCCACCGGGGCCGCCCAGCTCCGCCGGCGTGGCCAGCCGCTCGTCCAGCACGCCGTCCGAGGAGCGGACCTCACCGTCGCGACCCTCGCCGACCGCGGTCGCCTCCGCCGTGTAGAGCACCTGCATCAACGATCACCCTTCGAGCCGGTGGTCGAGACCTCCGGCCACCACGGCGCCCGGCCGGAACCGATACCGCGCCGCACCCGGTCGGGTGCGAGCCACGCTTGGCCAAGGCGTACCCGCCCAGTACAGCCGTCAACCCGCTTGTGACGCGGCGAACTCCGCCACCTGTCGCCCGATCGTGCGGAGATTGACCGCGACCGAGTGGTCCGAGCAGCCCCCGTCGAGGTCGAAGTCCACCTCGCCGGAGTTGATCGCCGCGCCCAGCGGGGTGGGCCAGCCGCGCAGGGCGTGCACGATGGACCGGAGCGCGTTGAGGGTCGTCACGGACGCCTGCCAGCCCCGCGCGGTGGCGACGCAGCCGACGGCCCGGCCGTCGAGGTACGGGCGCTCGTCGGCGCGCAGGTCCTCGACGTAGTCCAGGGCGTTCTTGACCAGGCCGGACACCGTGCCGTGGTAGCCGGGCGAGACGAGCACGACGCCGTCCGCCGAGCGCAGCACCTCGACCAGGCGGCGGGCGTTCGCCGGGCGGTCGGTCACCGCCGGGTCGTAGAACGGCAGGACCAGCTCGGGTCCGGGCACCTCCAGGACCTTCGCGCCCGCGTCCTCCGCGCCCGCCAGCACGAGCCGCATCGCCCGCTCGGACTGGGAGTTCGGACGCAGCGAACCGCCGATGCCCACCACCGTGACCGTCATGGCACCCGATCCTGCCACCTCCACCTAGCTGGAGGTCCATGCCCCTGCAGCAGGAATTACCCGCGAGTAACGTGCATCCCATGTCACCGCTCGCCGAGTTGCTCCCTCCCGGCGTACTCGCCGGGCTCCTGCGCTTCGCGTTCGGCCTGCCCGCTCCGCTGCGGAGGCTGGTCATCGGCAGGCCGATCGTCCTGGACGGCCAGCGCCTGCACCCCGAGGCCCAGTTGCTGCTCCGGCTCCAGCAGCTCGCCGGCGAGGGCGGGCGGACCACCACGCCCGCGGCCGACCGCACCGCGATGGCCCGGAGCACCGCGCTCGTCGCCGGACCCGCCATCGGGGGGCTGGCGGTCCGGGCGGTGACGATGGACGGCGTCCGCGGTCGGCTCTACGTGCCGCACGGGCTGGCCGACGGCTCGCCGCTGCTGGTCTTCTACCACGGCGGCGGCTGGGTCAGCGGCGACCTGGACAGCCACGACAACCTGTGCCGGTACCTGGCCGCCGAGGCGGGGGTGCGGGTGCTGTCGGCGGACTACCGGCTCGCGCCCGAGCACCCGTTCCCGGCGGCGACCGACGACGCGCGGACCGCGTTCGAGTGGGCCGCGGCGCACGCCGACGAGCTGGGCGTCGACCCGGCGCGCATCGCGCTCGGCGGCGACAGCGCGGGCGGCAACCTGGCGGCCGTGACGGCGCTGCACGCGGGCCCGGTGAAACCGGTGTTCCTGCTGCTGTTCTACCCGGCGGTGGACGCCACCGCGCGGCGGCGGTCGCGTGAGCTGTTCGGCAACGGCTTCTTCCTCACCGACCGGCAGATGGACTGGTTCATCGACCACTACGCGCCGTCCCTCGACTCGCACGCCGACCCGAGGCTGTCCGTGCTGCTGGCGGAGGACCTGAGCGGCCTGCCGCCGACCTACCTGGCGACCGCCGGGTTCGACCCGCTGCGCGACGAGGGCGAGGCGTTCGCCGACAAGCTCGCGGCGCAGGGCGTGCCGGTGGTGCTGCGGCGGCACGCGGGGCTGTTCCACGGGTACGCGAACATCCTCGGCGTGGGCGGTGTGTTCCGGGAGGCCGTGGCGGAGGCCGTCGGCGCGCTGCGGACCGGGTTGGCGCTGGCGAACGCGCGGCAGGACATCGCCGAGACCGGCTGATCGCGCGCCCCGCGCCACCGGAGAACACCCGCGTACGTGCGAAGGGGAGGGACCGCGGGTGCGGTCCCTCCCCTCGCGCTACCACCCGGTCGACGGGCGACGGGTCACTTGCCGAAGGCGGCGGCGATCTTGTCGCCGGTCTCCTTGTCGATGTTGCGCCAGTACTCGAACACGCGCTCCAGCACCGGCGCCGAGACGCCGTTGCTCGCGTGCGCGACCACGTTCTTCACCAGCCGCTCGCGCTGGGCGTCGTCGAAGACCTCGCGGACCAGCGTGCCTGCCTGGCCGAAGTCGTCGTCCTCCGCGTGCAGCTTGTACGCCGAGCGCACGACCTCGTCCTCGACGCCGTACGCGGACACGGTCTCGCCGGCCACCGCGGCGGACGCGTGCGGGCCGCCGTAGGAGTTCGGCGCGTACACCGGGTCGGTGGCGTTGTTGAAGCGCATCGCCCCGTCCTTGGAGTACGAGTTCACCGGGGACTTCGGGCGGTTGACCGGCAGCTCGTTGTAGTTCGCGCCGATGCGGTACCGGTGGGCGTCCGGGTAGGAGAAGATGCGGCCGATCAGCATCTTGTCCGGGGACGTGCCGATGCCCGGCACCAGGTTGGTCGGCTCGAACGCGGCCTGCTCGATCTCCGCGAAGTAGTCCGACGGGTTGCGGTCGAGGACCAGCTTGCCGACGGTGATCAGCGGGTAGTCGGCGTGCGGCCACACCTTGGTCAGGTCGAACGGGTTGAAGCGGTAGTCCGCCGCGTCCGCGTACGGCATGACCTGCACCTTCAGCGTCCACGACGGGAACTCGCCCCGCTCGATGGCGTGCCACAGGTCGGCGCGGTGCGCGTCGGCGTCCTCGCCGGCGATGCGCGCGGCCTCCTCCGAGGTCAGGTTCTCGATGCCCTGGTCGGTCTTGAAGTGGTACTTGACCCAGAACTTCTCGCCGGCCGCGTTCTCCCACAGGTAGGTGTGCGAGCCGTAGCCGTTCTGGTGCCGCCAGGTCTTCGGGATGCCCCGGTCGCCCATCAGCCACGTGACCTGGTGCGCGGTCTGCGGCTGGAGGGTCCAGAAGTCCCACTGCATGTCGTGGTCGCGGCGGCCGGTGTCGGCGCGGCGCTTCTGCGAGCGGATGAAGTCCGGGAACTTCATCGGGTCGCGCAGGAAGAACACCGGCGTGTTGTTGCCGACGATGTCGTAGTTGCCCTGCGTCGTGTAGAACTTCACGGCGAAACCGCGCGGGTCGCGCCAGGTGTCGGGCGAGCCCAGCTCGCCGGCCACGGTCGAGAAGCGCAGCAGCGTCTCGGTCTTGACGCCCGGCTGGAACAGCGCGGCCTTGGTGTAGCGGCTGACGTCCTCGGTGGTCTCGAAGTACCCGAAGGCGCCGCCACCCTTGGCGTGGACGACCCGCTCGGGCACGCGCTCGCGGTTGAACTGCGCGTTCTTCTCGATCAGGTAGTGGTCCTGGAGCAGGATCGGCCCGTTGGCGCCCAGGGTCAGCGAGTGGTCGTCGCTCGCGACCGGGATGCCTGCGTTGTTGGTGGTGTGACGCGCTTCGGTCACGCTGGTTGCTCCTTCTCGGGGGTGCGGCAGTCGGGGCACAGACCCCAGAACAGGACCTCGGCCTCGTCCACGGTGAAGCCGACGGTGTCGGAGGGTTCCAGGCAGGGCGCCGAGCCGTGGACGCAGTCCACGTCCTCCGTCCGCCCGCAGCGCCGGCACACGAGGTGGTGGTGGTTGTCGCCGGTCCGCCGCTCGTAGCGCGCCGGGTGGCCGGCGGGCTCGATGCGGCGCAACAACCCGGTGCGCGAGCACGCGTTGAGCACGTCGTAGACGGCCTGCGTGGACACCGCGCCCAACCTGGCCCGCACGCCCTCGGCGACCTGGTCGGCCGTCGAGTGCGGGTGCCCGCCGAGCCACTCGAGCACCGCGAGACGGGGCGCGGTGATCCGCAGCCCGGCGTCCTTGAGCAGCTCACGTGGTCCTGGGGTCATGGCCCCACTACTACACCACCTTTTCTGGAACAGGTCAAGAAAACGATTGGTTAAACCTCTTGCCGGATCGAGTGAAGATGGGCTGGTGAACCTCGCCCCCTACCTCGCGGTCCTGCGCACCCCGCGCGTCCCGTCCCTGATGCTGCTGATGCTGTTCGCCCGGGTGCCGGCGACCGCGGCGGGCATGACGATCACCATGCACGTGCTGCTCGCCCTGGAGCGCGGCTACGGCGCGGCCGGCCTGGTCGGCGCCACCGTCACGGTCGGCATCGCGGTCGGCGCGCCGCTGATGGGCAGCCTGACCGACCGGCGCGGGCTGCGCACGATGCTCCTGGTCTCCCTCGTGTCGCAGGGCCTGTTCTGGTTCGTCGCGCCGTCGCTGAGCTACCCCGTGCTGCTGGTCACGTGCTTCCTGTCCGGCGTCGTCGTCATGCCGGTCATGCAGATCGGCCGCCAGGTGATCACCGCGCTGGTCGGCGAGTCGGGCCGGCGCACGGCGCTGGCGATGGACTCGATGGCGGTCGAGGTCGCGTTCATGGCCGGGCCGGCGCTCGGCGTGTTCCTGACCACGCAGTGGAGCAGCCGGGTCGCGATGTGGTCCGTCGGCGCGAGCATGGTGCTGTTCGGGCTGGTCCTGTACGTGGTGGACCCGCCGGTGCGGGAGGAGGCCGCCCTCGGCGCACCCGTGCCGCGCTCGGAGTGGCTCACCGGGCGGCTGCTGGGCGTGCTGGTCAACGCGGGCGGCGCGACGTTCGTGCTGTCCGGCGTCGAGGTGGCGGTCGTCGCGAACATGCGCGGGCTGGGGCTGACCGACTGGACGGGCGCGCTGATCGCCGTCATGTGCGTGGCGTCCCTGGTCGGCGGGTTCGTGTACGGCGGGACGCACCGCGTGCCGCCGCTGTGGGCGCTGATGGGCGTGATGGGGCTGCTGGCCGTGCCGATCGGGCTGTTCGGGTCGTCGCCCTGGGCGCTGGCGCTGGCCCTGGTGCCGACGAACTTCCTCTGCGCGCCGACGATCGCCGCGACGGGCGAGGCCATCACGCGGATGACGCCGGTGTCGGCGCGCGGCGAGGCGATGGGGTTGCAGGGCTCGGCGTTCACGCTGGGCGCGGCGCTCGGCTCGCCGCTGACCGGGTTCGTGATCGACCACTCGTCGCCCGCCTGGGGCTTCTTCGTCGGCGGCGCGGGCGCGGTGGTGATCGCGGCCGGGTCGATGCTGCTCAGCGCCACGGTCAGGAGGGGCGAGCCCGCAGCGCTGTCGCGATGAACCCCGCCTTGGCCGCGGTGTACGCCTCGCGGTCGTGCCCCAGCCGGTCCGACAGGGAGACCTTCAACGCCTGGTAGCGGTCGCGGAGGCCGGCGTCGGCGCGCAGGGCGTCGCGGAACGCGAGCTGGTCGCGCCACCGCCGGTGCCCGGCGGGCACCACGTGCAGGTGGGCGACGCGCCGCAGCCCGGCGTCGTCGGGGCGGACGAAGAACCGCCGCCAGTCCTGGCGGTCCAGCTCCGGCGGGACGTGGGCCCAGCCGTCGGCCACCAGCGCGCCGACCACCGCGGCCGGGTCGGCGACCGACGCCATCAGGTCCACGACCGGCTTGGCCGCCAGGCCGGGCACCGCCGTCGAGCCGATGTGCTCGACGCCGTCGACCAGCCAGGGTGCCAGCACCTCGGTGAGCCGGGCGCGCTCGGACTCTGCCCTGGCCGCCCAGCGGGGGTCGTGGGGGCGCACCTCGACCGGCTCGTGCGCCCACGCGGGATCGGTCATGGCGCGGACGCTATCGGGACCGTGCGCGCCGCTGCGCGCAGTTTCAGGGTGTGGACGGGCGGTCGACGGGCGCGGTCGGCGCGCTGTTGTCACGCGCGGTCGGCGCGCTGTTGACGTGCGCGGCGACGGCCGTCGCTCACGCGTGGTCCAGGTCGTGCAGCGCCTGGTGGAGCCGCTCCACGGCGGGCCTGCGCGCGGCGTAGAGGCGCCGGGCGTCGGCGTCCGGCCGGATGGTCCTCGTGGGCTCGACCAGCGACGCGGCGACGGTCAGGTCCGGCAGCTCGCCCAGCGCGTGCCAGCCGAGCAGGCCCGCGCCCACGCCCGAGCCCTCGCTGTCCTCGGCCAGCTCCAGCTCCAGCCCCAGCGCGGAGGCCAGGACGGTCGCCCACAGGTCGCTGCGGAACGCGCCACCGGTCACCCGGACCGCGTGCACGTCGGCCACCGACCGCACGGCGTCCAGCACGAGCGCCAGCTGCTGGGCCACGCCCTCCACCAGGGCCCTGGCGATCTCGGCCCGACCGTGCTCGCGGCGCAGCCCGACCAGCGCCGACCGCGCGTCCGGGCGCCACCACGGAGCGCGCTCGCCGAGCAGGTAGGGCAGCGCCGTGATGCCCGCCGCGCCCGCCGGCACGCGGGCGGCCTCGGTCAGCAGCGTCGCCACGTCGGTCCCGAACGCGTCGGCCGCCCACTGCGCGACCACGCCGCCGTTGCTGACGGCCCCGCCGAGCACCCACAGGCCGTCGGCCAACGCGTAGCAGAAGACGCGGCCACGCTCGTCGACCGCGGGCCGGTCCCGGACCACCCGGAGCGCGCCGCTGGTGCCCAGCGAGACCGCCGCCACGCCCGGCACGACCGCGCCGACGCCCAGGTTCGCCAGGGGGCCGTCACCGCCGCCCAGCACGACCGGCGTGCCGGGCGGCACGCCGGGGATGTCGCACGTCAGCGGGAACGAGTCGGTCGGCGCGTGCAGGACCGGCAGCCGGTCCGCCGTGATGCCGGCGACCGCCAGCGCGCCCCGGTGCCAGGACAGCGAGCCCAGGTCCAGCAGCCCCGAGGCGGACGCGGACGAGTGCTCGGTGGCCAACCGGCCGGTGAGGCGGTGCACCACGAAGTCCTTCATGCCGCACCAGGTGTGCGCGGTGACGCCCCGCGACGTGAACCAGGCCAGCTTCGCCATCGGCGACATGGTGTGGACCGGCGTGCCCGTCGCGCGGTGCAGGGCGATCCCCTCGGGCGTGCCGCGCAGGCGCGCGACCTCGGCGACGGCCCGGTTGTCCGCCCAGCTCACCGACGGGGTCACCGGCTCGCCCTCGGCGTCCAGGCCGAGCAGCGTGTGCATCGCGCCGGTCAGCGCCAGCGCGCGCACCCGGTGGCCCCTGGCCGCCACCTCGCGCAGCGCGGCGAGGGCGGCGGCCCAGACGCGGGCCGGGTCGTGGGTCGCCTCGCCGGGTGGCGTGGTGCGCATCGGGTAGCCGCGCTCCGCCGATGCCACCACGCCCGCGTCCCGGTCGACCGCGATGACCTTGGTCGCCGTCGTGCCGAGGTCCACCGCGAGCACCACGTCCGCCATGCCGGCGAACCTACCGGCGGTCCGGTCGACGGACCTACAGGCGGTTCGCCAGTTCCTCGGCGATCTCGTACGTGTTCAGCGCCGCGCCCTTGCGGAGGTTGTCCCCGCACACGAAGAAGTCCAGCGTGTTCGGGAAGTCCAGCGCCTGGCGCACGCGGCCGACGTAGGTCGGGTCCTCGCCCACCACGTCGGCGGGCGTCGGGAACCGCGCCGCCGACGGGTCGTCCACCAGCACGATGGTCGGCTGCTCGGCGAACACCTTGTGCGCCTGCTCGACCGTCACCTCGCGGGCGAAGGTCGCGTGCACGGCCAGCGAGTGCGTCGTGACCACGGGCACGCGCACGCAGGTCGCGGACACCTTCAGGTCCGGGATGCCGAGGATCTTGCGCGACTCGTTGCGGACCTTCAGCTCCTCGCTGCTCCAGCCCTCGTCCTTGAGCGAACCCGCCCACGGCACCACGTTCAGCGCCAGCGGCGCGGGGAACGGCGAGTCCGAGACCGGCAAGCCGGCGGCCTCCAGCACCTCGCGCACGTCACCCGCGCGGACACCGACCTCCTTGCCCGCCAACGCTTCCAGCTCGCCGTAGAGGCGGTCGATCGCGCTCTGGCCGCCGCCGGACGCCGCCTGGTAGGACGCGACCACCAGCTCGCGCAGCTCGAACTCCCGGTGCAGCGCGCCCAGCGCCGCCATCATGGACAGCGTCGTGCAGTTCGGGTTCGCGATGATCCCCTTGGGGCGCACCGAAATCCGGTCCGCGTTCACCTCCGGCACCACCAGCGGCACCTCGGGGTCCATGCGGAACGCGCCCGAGTTGTCCACCGCGACCGCGCCGCGCGCCGCCGCGATCGGCGCCCACTCGGCGGACACCTCGTCCGGCACGTCGAACATCGCGATGTCGACGCCGTCGAACGCCTCCGGCGACAGCGCGACCACGGTCAGCTCCGCGCCCCGCACGGTGATCTTCTTCCCCGCCGAGCGCGGTGACGCGATCAGCCGGATCTCGCCCCACGGCACGGACTCGCGCCCGTTGATGATGTCGATCATGACGGTGCCCACGGCACCGGTCGCGCCCACCAGGGCCAGCGTCGGGCTCATCGTCCACTCCCCGCGTACACCACGGCCTCTTCGTCCCCGCCCAGCTCGAACGCGTCGTGCAGCGCGCGCACGGCGTCGTCCAGCTGCGTGTCGCGGCAGATCACCGAGATCCGGATCTCGGAGGTCGAGATGATCTCGATGTTCACGCCCGCCGTCGCCAGCGCCTCGCAGAACGTCGCCGTCACGCCGGGGTGCGAGCGCATCCCCGCGCCGATCAGCGACACCTTGCCCACGTGGTCGTCGTAGAGCACCTTCTCGAAGCCGATCTCGCCGCGCGCCTTCTCCAGCGCCGCCACCGCGCGCGGTCCGTCGTCCTTGGACAACGTGAACGTCACGTCGGTCCGGCCGGACACCGCCTGCGACACGTTCTGCACCACCATGTCGATGTCGAGCTCGGCCTCCGCCACGACGCGGAAGATCCGCGCGGCCACGCCGGGGTGGTCGGGCACGGCGGTCACGGTGACCTTGGCCTCCGACCGGTCGTGCGCGACGCCGGTGATCATCGCCTGTTCCACGGGTAGGTCCTCCACTGACCCGGACACGATGGTTCCGGGCTTGTTGCTGAACGAAGATCGGACGTGCACCGGGACGCCGTAGCGGCGGGCGTACTCGACGCAGCGGAGCATGAGCACCTTGGCCCCGCACGCCGCCATCTCGAGCATCTCCTCGTAGGTGATGGTCTCCAGCCGCCTGGCGTTCGGCACGATGCGCGGGTCGGCGGTGAACACGCCGTCCACGTCGGTGTAGATCTCGCACACGTCGGCCTTGAGCGCCGCCGCCAACGCCACCGCGGTGGTGTCGGTGCCGCCCCGGCCGAGGGTGGTGATCTCCTTGCTGTCCTGGCTCACGCCCTGGAAGCCCGCGACGATCGCGATGGCCCCGTCCGACAGCGCGTCCTGGATGCGGCTGGGCGTCACGTCGATGATGCGCGCCTTGCCGTGCACGGACGTGGTGATCACGCCGGCCTGCGAGCCGGTGTAGGAGCGCGCCTGGGCGCCCAGCGAGTGGATCGCCATCGCCAGCAGCGACATCGAGATGCGCTCACCGGACGTGAGCAGCATGTCCATCTCGCGGGCGGGCGGCACCGGGGACACCTGGCGGGCGAGGTCGAGCAGCTCGTCGGTGGTGTCGCCCATCGCCGAGACGGCCACCACGACGTCGTTGCCGGCCTTGCGGGTCGCGACGATGCGCTCGGCCACCCGTTTGATCCGCTCGGCGCTCTCGACCGAGGAACCGCCGTACTTCTGGACGACGAGCGCCACAGACCCTCTCCCTCCGAGCCGATGCCGTGAGCGGGGGAAACCCCAGCTCGGAGGCAGACTACCCGGATCGAGGAGGGGACAGCGGTCACCGTGACGGGCACTACGCTCGTGGTCGTGTCCACCGCGGAGGCCGTGCACCTGGAGCCCGGAGGCGCGCCGCCCGCGGCGCGCGGCCGGTGGGAACGCCTGGTCAGCCACCGGCTGACGCACCTGCTGGCGCCGGCCCTGCTGTACCTGGCGGTGCGCGAGATCGGCCTGTTGGCGCTGCGGCTGATGGCCCACCGGTGGGACAAGGACGTCGGCCGCGCGCTCACGTCGTGGGACGGGCACTGGTTCCTGGGCATCGCCGAGGGCGGCTACCGGAACGTTCCGCCGTGGCTGGTGGACGCGTTCTCCCGGCGCACCGACGAGACGCCGCTGGCGTTCTTCCCCGGTTACCCGGCCCTGGTGCGGTGGCTGGCCGCGCTGCCCGGTGTCGAGCCCGTCGGCGCGGCGTTCGCGGTGAGCCTGTTCAGCGGCGTGTGCTGCGCGTACGCACTGCACCGGATCGGGCGACGGGTGGCGGGCGGCTCGCACCGGGCGGGCCTGGTCCTGGTGGTGCTGTTCGCGGCGTCGCCGATGGCGGTCGTGCTGTCGATGGCGTACTCGGAGGCGACGTTCTGCGCGCTGGCCGCGTGGTCGCTGGTGGGCGTCCTCGAACGGCGGTGGGTCCTGGCGGGCGCCTGCTGCGCGGCGGCCGGCCTGGTGCGGCCCACGGCGGCGGCGCTGGTCCTCGCGGTGGTCGCGGCGGCGGTGGTCGCGATCGCGCGGCGCGAGGGCGGCGCGCGGCCGTGGGTGGGCGGCGCGATCGCGCCGCTCGGCCTGCTCGGCTACCTCGGGTACGTGGCCCTGCGCACCGGCCAGTGGGACGGGTGGTTCGCCGTGCAGCAGCGCGGCTGGGACTCCCGGTTCGACGGCGGCGCGGCGACCTGGCGGTTCGCGCTGGCCGTGCTGGGCGACCCGCGGTCGGTGCTGGAGCTGGCCACCGTGTGGTTCCTGGTCGCGGCGATCGCGCTGGCCGTGCTGTGCGCCCGGCGCGGCGTGGCGTGGCCGCTGGTCGTGTACGGCGTGGGCGTGCTGGTGATGGACCTCGGGTCGAACGGGCTGATGAACTCCAAGGCCCGGCTGCTGGTACCCGCGTTCACGCTGCTCGTGCCCGCGGCGCTGGCGCTCGCGCGGCGGCGGACGGGCACGGCGGTGGCCGTCCTGGCCGGGGTCGTGGCGTTCAGCGCGTGGTTCGGTGCGTACGCCATCACGGCTTGGCAGTATGCGATCTGATGGAAACGCACCCGATCATCGCCCGGCGCTGGAGCCCACGCGCCTTCGACGCCGACGCCACGCTCGACCCGCCGGTCGTCCGGCTGCTGCTGGAGGCCGCCCGGTGGGCGCCCTCGCACGGCAACACGCAACCCGCCCGGTTCATCCTCGGGTACCGCGGCGACGAGACCTTCCGCCGCATCTTCGACACGCTGCAACCCGGCAACCAGTCGTGGGCGTGGCGGGCGTCCGCGCTGCTGGTCGGCGCCCGCGTCACCGCCGACGAGCGCGGCCCGGTGCCGAACACCGAGTACGGGCTGGGGCTGGCCGTGCAGAACCTGGTCCTCCAGGCCGTCGACCTTGGCCTGGTCACCCACCAGATGGGCGGGTTCGACCACGCGGCCCTGGCGGAGGCGTTCGAGATGCCCGCCGAGGCCGTGCCGGTCGTGGTGGTGGCGGTCGGCAAGCTGGGCGACGTCAACGACCTGCCCGAAGACCTCCAAGCCCGCGAACGCCGCCCCCGGCAGCGCAAACCCCTGTCGGAAACGGTCTTCACCGACAAGTGGGGCCGGAGCTGGGGCGAGTAGAGGAGCTGTGTTGAATTCGCCTCGGCGGGCTCGGCCGCCCTGTGGTCGGGTCGTCGCGCCTCGTTTCCCGCCGGTCGAAAAGCGTGATCGGCGGGAAATGAGGTGCGACGACCCGACGCGGCCTCGCGGCGCGGGAACGAGTCGGGGGTGAGGGCTGCGAAATTGGCCGACGAAGGGCTTACCGGGCCACCACGCGGGCCAGCAGGCTGCTCACCACCAGCCAGAACACGGCGGCCAGGCCGTAGTTCACGATGACGTCCAAGTTCGCGTTGCCCAGCTGGAACAGGCCGGGGAAGAACAGCGCCAGCGGCTCGGCGAGCTGCTGGACGAAGAGGAAGAACGCGTTGGCCTGGTTCGCCCCGAAGAGGATCATGAGGATGTAGAGCACCTCGATGAGCGCGAACGCAGCGCCGACGCCACTGATCACTCGGGCGGCGGTGAAGCTGCCGCCGCGGGTTGAGGTTCGCCATCTGGACATGTACCAGGCGTGCCCGCGCCACGGACGAGTGAAACTCGAACGGGTGAAGTTCCACCATCTGGGCGGGCGGTTCCACCCGGCACGATGTTCTGGTTAGGCTGTCCGCGTGGCACGCGCCCTCCTGCTTCGCCGCCGTGACGGGGTCTGATCAGACCGGCCCCCCGTCGCGGGATCGAGCGTTGCCGCCGGTCGTCATCCGAAACGGCCGGCAGGAGCCACCCCAGTCATGACGACCACACCCGACGCGTACACCACCGGCACGAGCCGCATCCGGCCGCCGGCCCGACCGGCACCGGCCGGTCAGCCCGCCTGGAACCCCCAACGCGGCACCTCGATGCCCGTCCACCGCTACCGGCCGTTCCACGAGCTGGTGGAGACCGTGGACGTGCCCGACCGCACGTGGCCGACCAAGCGCATCACGCAGGCACCGCTGTGGTGCGCGGTCGACCTGCGCGACGGCAACCAGGCGCTGATCGACCCCATGTCGCCCGCGCGCAAGCGCAAGATGTTCGACCTGCTCGTCCGCATGGGCTACAAGGAGATCGAGGTCGGCTTCCCGGCCGCCTCGCAGACCGACTTCGACTTCGTCCGCGAGATCATCGAGGACGGCGCGATCCCGCCGGACGTCACCATCCAGGTGCTGACGCAGTGCCGCCCCGAGCTGATCGAGCGCACGTTCGAGGCGCTGCGCGGCGCGGGCAAGGCCATCGTGCACTTCTACAACTCGACGTCGATCCTGCAGCGCCGCGTCGTGTTCAAGTCCGACCGCGAGGGCATCAAGAAGATCGCCACGGACGCGGCGGCGTTCGCGCTGGCCGAGGCCGCGAAGTACCCGGACACCGACTTCCGCTACGAGTACTCCCCCGAGTCGTACACGGGCACCGAGCTGACGTACGCGCTGGAGGTCTGCGACGCGGTGTCCGCGGTCATCGCGCCGACGCCGGACAAGCCGCTGATCATCAACCTGCCGGCGACCGTCGAGATGGCCACCCCGAACGTCTACGCCGACTCGATCGAGTGGATGTCGCGCAACCTGGCCCGCCGCGACTCGATCATCCTGTCGCTGCACCCGCACAACGACCGGGGCACCGGCGTGGCCGCCGCCGAGCTGGGCTACCTGGCCGGCGCGGACCGCATCGAGGGCTGCCTGTTCGGCAACGGCGAGCGCACCGGCAACGTCTGCCTGGTCACGCTGGCCATGAACATGTTCAGCCAGGGCATCGACCCGCAGATCGACTTCTCCGACATCGACGAGATCCGCCGCACCGTCGAGTACTGCAACCAGCTCCCGGTGCCCGAGCGCCACCCGTACGGCGGCGACCTGGTGTTCACCGCGTTCTCGGGCTCCCACCAGGACGCCATCAAGAAGGGCTTCGAGGCCCTGGAGGACGCCGCCAAGGACGCCGGCAGGCACGTGGACGAGTTCCCCTGGGAGGTGCCCTACCTGCCGATCGACCCGAAGGACGTCGGGCGCAACTACGAGGCCGTCATCCGGGTGAACTCGCAGTCCGGCAAGGGCGGCGTGGCGTACCTGATGAAGACCGAGCACCACCTGGACCTGCCGCGCCGGCTCCAGGTCGAGTTCTCGCGGGTCATCCAGGAGGTCACCGACACCCACGGCGGCGAGATCTCGCCGAAGGACATGTGGGACGCGTTCTCGCAGGAGTACCTGGACCGGACGGCGCCGCTGAGGTTGGTGCGGCAGAAGGTGTCCGGCGACGGCGGCGGCCACGAGACGATCAAGGCCGTGCTGGTCGTGGACGGCGAGACGACGGAGGTCACCGGCGGCGGCAACGGCCCGATCGCGGCGTTCGTCGACGCCCTGGCCACCGTCGGCTACGACGTGCGGGTGCTGGACTACTTCGAGCACGCGCTGTCGGCCGGTGACGACGCCCGCGCGGCGGCGTACCTGGAGTGCGCGGTGGGCGACCGCGTCCTGTGGGGCGTGGGCATCGACTCCTCGACGGTGTCGGCGTCGCTGCGGGCGGTGGTCTCGGCGCTGAACCGCTGTGTTTGATTTGCCCTCCTCCGTCGGGCGGCTCGGCCGCCTGGAAGTCGGCGGCACACGGGGCGCGTTGCGCCGATCGAAAAGCGTGATCGGCACAACCCGCGCCGTGAACCACCGACGCGGCTGTGTTGGATTTGCCCTCCTCCGTCGGGCGGCTCGGCCGCCTCGAAGTCGGCGGCACACGGGGCGCGTTGCGCCGATCGAAAAGCGTGATCGGCGAAACCCGCGCCGTGAACCACCGACGCGGCCTCGCGGTGTTGGATTTGCCCTCCTCCGTCGGGCGGCTCGGCCGCCGGGAAGTCGGCGGCACACGGGGCGGGTTGCGCCGATCGAAAAGCGTGATCGGCGAAACCCGCGCCGTGAACCACCGACGCGGCCTCGCGGGGGGACCGCGTGTTGGCGGGAGGGAGCGGGAGGGAAGGAGCAGGGCGCGGGTCTGGGTCCTCGTGGGCGTTGCCGCCTGAACCTTCGCTGAAGATGCCGACCGCGTGATCGTCCGGGCGGTAGCGTTGCCTGATCATGACCGCCCTTCTGGTGCTGTTCGTGGTCGCCGCCGTGCCGTTGGCGCCGACGGAGGCCGTGCTGATCGGCTGTGGCGTGCTCGCCGCGACCGGCCGGCTGCCGTTGGCCGCGGTGGTCGCGGTCGCGGCGCTCGGTTGCTTCGTGGCCGACCTGGTCAACTACTCGCTCGGGCGCAGCGCCGGGATGCGGGCGCTGCGCCGGTTCAGCCGCAAGCCCGGATCGCGGGCGGTGGTCCAGTGGACGGCGGCCAAGCTCGCGCTCCGCGGCGAGCCGGTCCTGGTGGCGGTGCGGTGGGTGCCCGGCGGCGGGCTGGTCGGCGCGCTGCTGGCCGGTTCGCTGCGGTGGCCGAGCAGGCGGTTCGCGCCGGTCGCGCTGGTCGGCGCGACGCTGTGGAGCGGGTACACGGCGCTGATCGGCTACTTCGGCGGCCGGGTCGTCGACGACCCGCTGCCGGCCGTCCTCCTGTCGTGGGCGGCGGCGATGCTCATCAGCATCCCGCTGGGGATGGCGGTCCGGGCCGCGCAGCGCCGCACCGTCGACGCCGCCGCGGCGCCCGCCGCCGCCTGATCACGGCCGCCGGGTGGCGCGGTCCAGGGCGTGGCGCACCGCCGTCCGCGCACGCGCGTACGCGTCCGGGTCGTCGTGGAGCACCGAGCGGGCGTTGGCCGTCTCCAGGAACGCGATCAGCTCGAACGCCAGCTGCGCCGGCTCGACCACCAGGCCCGGCACGGCCCGGATGGTCTCCTGCACCAGCTCGTCCCAGCGCCGGCCGCACTCGGCGACGGCGTCGCGCACGCGACCGGGCCGGGCGTCGAACTCGGCCTGCACCGCCGCGAAGAAGCACCCGCCGGGGAACGTGCGCCGCTCGGAGTAGTCCAGCCAGCCGCCGAGCAGCAGCGCCAGCCGGTCCGCGCCCGGCGGCACGGCCAGCGCCGGTTCCACGACCTGCGTCACGAAGATCTTCGTCGCCGCCCGGATGGTGGCGAGCTGTAGCTCCTCCTTCGACCCGAAGTGCGCGAACACGCCGCTCTTGCTGACCTCCAGCTCGGTCGCGAGCCGCCCGATGGACAGGCCCTCCAGCCCCTCCACCGACGCGATGCCGGCCGCCCGCAGCAGGATCTGCCGCCGCGTCTGCTCGCCCCGCTCCACCCGCCCGTCGACCTTCACGGTGTGCACGCTAGCCCCCTTGACCGGTCCGAAACTAATTGTACGATCGTTCGTACAACTTCCAAGGGGGCCTCATGGACCTGCTCGACCTCAACCGCGCCGCCATCGACGCCAACACCGCCCTGTTCGGGGCGCTCACCCCTGGCGACCTCGACCGGGTCACGCCCTGCGCCGGGTGGACCGTCCGCGACCTGCTGCGGCACCAGGTCGACATGACGCTCAAGTTCGACGCGGGCGCGCGGGCGGGCGAGGTCCGCCCGCGGCCCGACGAGGACCTGGTCGCGGCCTACGCCGTCGCGAGCGAGCAGGTCACCGAGTCGTTCCGGGCCGCCGGGTTCCTCGACCGGCAGGCCGAGTTCCCCGGCTTCGGCACGCGCCCCGGCAGCTCGCTCGTCGCCGCGCACTTCGTGGACAACCTGGTGCACTCGTGGGACCTGCGCCGCGCGCTCGGCGTCGACAGCACGTTGGACGGCGAACTCGCGCACGCCGCGTACCGGATGGCGCTGCGGTACCCGGACACGCCGGACGTGCGCGGGCCGGGCGGGGCGTTCGCGGCGGCGGTCGACGTCCCGGCGGACGCGCCCGTCACGGACCGGCTCGTGGCCCTGCTCGGCCGCACGCCGGACTGGCAGCCGTGACGCAGAACCGTGTGACGCAGGGTCGTGTGACGCAGCGCCGTGACGGGTGAGCGGCCGTCGGCGCGGGCCGGGCCCCGGTCCGCGCCGCACCGCGCGGGGACGCCGACCAGGGGGTGGCGTCCCCGCGCGGTGCTCACGGGTTGAGCGCCTCCGTCACCGACGCCGGGCCGACCAGCGGGATGTCCGGCGAGAGGCCGTCCTCCTCCACCAGCACGGCCTCGACCTCGTGCGGCCGGATGCGGCCCGCGCGGATGTCCTCCGCCCAGTGGCACGCCACCTTGTGGCCCGGCAGCACCTCGCGCAGCGCCGGCCGCTCGGTGGCGCACTTCGTCTCCTGCTTCCACGGGCACCGCGTGTGGAAGCGGCAGCCGCTCGGCGGGTTCGCGGGCGAGGGCAGGTCGCCCTTGAGCAGGATGCGCTCCCGCTGGTCCTCCACCAGCGGGTCCGGCACCGGGATGGCCGACAGCAGTGCCTTCGTGTACGGGTGCAGCGGCTCGGCGTAGAGGTCGTCCGACGACGCCTCCTCCACCAGCCCGCCCAGGTACATCACGCCCACCCGGTCGGAGATGTGCCGCACCACGGCCAGGTCGTGCGCGATCACCAGGTAGGTGAGCCCGAACTGGTCCTGCAACTCCTCCAGCAGGTTCACCACCTGCGCCTGCACCGACACGTCCAGCGCGGACACCGGCTCGTCGGCGATGATCAGGTCCGGTTCGACCGCCAGCGCGCGGGCGATGCCGATGCGCTGCCGCTGCCCGCCGGAGAACTCGTGCGGGTACTTGCGCAGCGACGTCGACGGCAGGCCGACCGCGCCGAGCAGCTCGCGCAGCCGCCGCCCGGTCGACTCCTTGCCCTGGTCCAGGCCGTGCGCCCGCAGGCCCTCGACCAGGATCGACTCGACGGACTGCCGCGGGTCCAGGGACGACATGGGGTCCTGGAACACCATCTGCATCCGCCGCCGCATGGTGCGCAGCGCCTCGCCCTTGAGCGTGGTCAGGTCCGTGCCGCCGAACACCACGCGGCCGGCGGTCGGCTCGGTCAGCCGCAGGATCGCCCGCCCGAGGGTGGACTTGCCGCAGCCGGACTCGCCGACCAGCCCGTAGGTCTCGCCGCGCCGGACGCTCAGGTCCACCCCGTCCACGGCGTACACGTGCCCGACCGTCCGGTCCAGCACGAGACCCCGCTTGATCGGGAAGTGCACCTTGATCCCCTCCACGACCATCAGGGTGTCCACAGTGGACTCCTCGGTCGCGGTCCGCGGCGCCGCGTCGCTCAGCGGGCTCACACCGACACCTCCTCGGTCACCGCGGGGCGCACCGGGTTGTGGCAGCGCAACAACCTCCCGCCGCCGACGTCCTCCTGCTCGGGCGTCACCCGGACGCACGCGTCCAGCGCGTTCGGGCAGCGCGGCGCGAACGCGCACCCGCCGTCCCACGGGATGTTGTCGGCGACCGATCCCTTGATGGGCGACAGCTTCTCGCCGCGCGGCGCGTCGAGGCGCGGGATCGAGGACAGCAGCCCGTGCGTGTACGGGTGGCGCGGCGCGGCGAACAGCTCGTGCCGCTGCGCCTTCTCCACCACCCGGCCGCCGTAGAGGACGTTGACCTCGTCGCACAGGCCGGCCACGACGCCGAGGTCGTGCGTGATCATGACCAGGGCGGTGCCCAGGTCGTGCACGAGTTCCTTGAGCAGCGCCAGGATCTGCGCCTGGATCGTCACGTCCAGCGCGGTGGTCGGCTCGTCCGCGATGAGCAGCCGCGGCCGGCACGCCAGCGCGATCGCGATCAGCGCGCGCTGCCGCATCCCGCCGGACAGCTGGTGCGGGTACTCGGACAGCCGCCGGTTCGGGTCGGGGATGCCGACCTTGTCCAGCAGGTCCGCCGCCTCCACCATCGCCTTCTTGCGCGGCAGGTCGCGGTGCCGCTCCAGCACCTCCGTCACCTGCACGCCGATCGGGATGACCGGGTTCAGCGACGACAGCGGGTCCTGGAACACCATGCCGAGGTCACGGCCGCGCCGGTCGCGCATCTCCCGGTCCGACAGGGACAACAGGTTCGTGCCCTCGTAGCCGACCGTCCCGGAGACCCGCGCGCCGCGCTTGGGCAGCAGGCCCATGATCGCCAGCGAGGTCACGGACTTGCCGCACCCCGACTCGCCGACCAGGCCCACGGTCTGGCCGGGCTCCACGTCGAAGCTCACGTGGTCCACGGCGGTGAAGGGCTGTTCCCCCTTGCGCTCGAAAACCACGGTGAGGTCGCGCACTTCCAGCAACGCCATGACTCACCGCCTGCTCTTGGGGTCGAGTGCCTCGCGCAGCGTCTCGCCCATGAGCGTGAAGCCCAGGGCCACGAGGATGATGCAGCCCGCCGGCCAGAACGCGAGGTGCGGGTGCGTGTCGAACACGTTCTGCACGTCGCCCAGCATCTGGCCCCACTCCGGGATGCGGTCGTCGGGGTTGCCCAGGCCGAGGAACGACAGCGCCGCCGCGTCGATGATGGCCGTGGCCAGCACCAGCGTGGACTGCACGATCACCGGTCCGAGCGAGTTGGGCAGCATGTGCCGGAACACGATCGCGCCCGGCTTGACGCCCAGCGCGGTCGCCGCCAGCACGTGGTCGCTGTGCCGCTGCGCCAGCATGGAGCCGCGCAGCAGCCGCGCGAACACCGGTATCTGCACCACCGCCACCGCGACGATCACGGTGAACTGGTTGGGGCGCGCGAACATCGCGCTGATGCTGAACGCCAGCAGCAGGCTCGGCAGCGACAGCATGACGTCGACCAGCCGCATGACCAACGAGTCGACCCAGCCGCCGAGGGCGCCGGCCAGCGTGCCCAGCGTCAGCCCGCCGGTGAGCCCGATCAGCGTGGCCAGCACGCCGACGACCAGCGTCTGCTGCGAGCCGACCAGCAGGCGGGAGAAGAAGTCCCGGCCCTGGAGGTCGCCGCCGAGCGGGTGCCCCGGCTGGGCGGGCGGGATCTCGTTGCGCGCCTTGACGACCTGGTCGATCAGCATCGGCTCGGACGGGTCCTGCGGCGCGAGCCACGGCGCGAGCAGCGACACCAGCACGAACAGGCCGATGATGACCGCGCCGGTGAGGAACACCGGGCTGCGCCGCAGCGTGCGCCACGCGCTCGCCGCGAGGCTGACGCCGGCGTCGGGCGCCGCGGTCGACGCCGCGAGGGCGTCGATGCGGTCCTTTCGCCGCCTGCCCGGCTTCCGCGCGGGCCCTTCCGGGCCTTGGCCTTCCTGCGTGGGAGTGACCATCGCGGCCTACCTCGTCCTGATCCGCGGGTCGATGAGCGCGTACGAGAGGTCCACCAGGAGGTTGACCACCACGTAGACGACCGTGGCCATGATGATCAGCACCAGCAGCACGGGGTAGTCCCGGCGCTCGAACCCGATCGCCAGCGCCTGCCCGACGCCGGCGAAGGAGAACACCTTCTCGGTGAGCACCGCCCCCGCGAGCAGCGCGCCGGTCTGGAGGCCGATCGTGGTCACCACCGGGAGCATCGCGTTCCGCAGCACGTGCCGCCGCCGGATGACCGGCGCGGTGAGGCCCTTGGACTCGGCCGTGCGCACGAAGTCCTCGTCGAGCACGTCGAGGACGGCCGCGCGGGTGATCCGGAAGACCACCGCGAACGGGATCGTGGACAGCGCGATGGCGGGCAGGATGAGGTGCTCCAGCGCGTTGAGCGCCGCGTCCCACTCGCCCGTGATCACGCCGTCGAACACGAAGAACCCGGTCACGCGGGTCGCGTTGATGGCGTCCTGGCGGCCTTCCGTCGGCAGGCCCAGCACGGACGACAGCACGTCCTTGAGCACGTAGGCCAGGAAGAACACCGGCACCGCGACACCGATCAGCGAGCCGGCGACGCTGACGTTGTCGAACCAGCCGCCGCGCCGCTTGGCCGCCAGGTAACCCAGGGGGATGCCGAGCGCGATGGCGATCACGATCGCCAGGGCGCTCAGCTCGATGGTGGCGGGGAACCGCTGGAGGAAGATCTCCATCGCCGAGTCGCCCTGCTGGACACCGAGTGAGGTGCCGAAGTCGCCGGACGCCGCTCGACCGAGGAACTTGAAGTACTGCACGATGATCGGCTGGTCCAAGCCGAGCAGCTTGGTGAGGGCTTCCCGCGACTCGGGCGTGGAGCGCTCTCCCAGGAGGGCCGAGACCGGTCCTCCGGGGAGAGCGCGCAGCCACGCGAAGAGCAGCAGGGACAGCACCAGCACCACGCCGACCAGCTGGATGAGCCGCCGGATCGTGTAGCGGAGCATGGGACTACCCGTCGTTCCTGTCCGCGGTCCGTCAGCCCTTGGTGGCCGAGCCGAACCGCTCGTCGGTCAGCGGGCTCGGCGTGACGCCCTGGATCTCCTTCTTGAAGACCAGCGCCGGCGGGGAGTGCGAGATCGGCACGGCGGGCAGGTACTCCTCCACGATCTTCTTGTTCAGCTCCTTGTACAGGGCGCTGCGCTTGACCTCGTCCGGCTCGGCGTTCGCCGCGGCCAGCTTGTCGGCCAGCTCCTTGCCCCACGGCGACTTGCCGGTGTTGAACCGGTTGTCGGTGCGGCCGAAGAACGTGCCGATCCAGTTCTGCGGGGTGCCGTTGTCACCGGTCCAGCCGAGCATGAACAGGTCCGGCACGCCCTGGTCGACGTCGGTGAGGTAGCCGCCGTTCCACGGCTTGCTGGTCGGCTCCAGCTTGATGCCCGCCTTCTCCAGGTCGCCCGCGATCGCGCCGTAGAGGTCCTTCGGGCTCGGCATGTACGGGCGGGTGACCTCGGTGGGCCAGTAGAACTTCAGCGTCAGGTCGCTCGCGCCCGCCTCGGCCAGCAGCGACTTCGCCCTCTCGGTGTCGAACTTCACCGGGGTCAGCTTGTCGTCGTAGCCGTCGACCAGCGGCGGCATGAACTGGCTGGCGACGGTCGCGCCCTCGGGCAGCTGCGACTTGACCAGCTGCTCGCGGTTGATCGCGTACATCAGCGCCTGGCGGACGCGGAGGTCCTGGAGCTTGGGGTTGTTGAGCTGGTTGATGCCCAGGTACAGCACGTTGAACGCCGGGCGGACCTTGACGTCGAAGCCGTCGGACTTCAGGCCGGCCCAGTCGGCGGCGTTGGGCAGGTCGTAGCCGTCGATGTCGCCGGCCTTCAGCGCCTGCTTCCGCGCGGTCTCGTCCGGGATGATGCGGAAGACGACCTTGTCCAGCTTGGCCTTCGTGCCGTGGTAGTCCTCGTTGCGGACGATCTCCACCACGTTGTTGGCCTTGTCGAACTTGCTGAACTTGAACGGCCCGGTGCCGGTCGGGTGCTCGTTCGCGTACGGCGGGTAGGTGATGCTCTCGCCGACCTGCACGACGTTGTCGGCCTCGTACTTCTTCAGCGCCTCGGGGCTGGACATCGAGAAGGACGGGAAGCCCAGCACCGACGGGAACTGCGAGGTCGCCTTGGTCAGCTCGACCACCGCGGTCTTCGGGTCCTTGGCCGCGCAGGACTTGAACAGCGACGGCTTGTCCGGGGTGTCCGCGAAGCCGCCGAAGTTGTCCAGCCAGTACTGCGAAACGGCTTCGCTCTGACCGGCGCCCTTCTGGTTGAACCAGCGGTTGAAGTTGAAGCACACCGCTTCAGCGTTGAACGGAGTGCCGTCGTGGAATTTCACATTCTCCTTGAGTGTGAACGTCCACGTGCGACCGTCGGTGGACGGCTCCCACTTGGTCGCGAGCGCGGCCTCGACCTCGGCGGTGCCCGGCTTGAACCCGACCAGCCCCTCGTACATCTGCCGGGACACGCGGAACGTCTCGCCGTCGGTCGCGTAGAACGGGTCGAACCCCTTGGGCGCGCCCGCCGCGCCGAAGGTCAGCGTGCCGCCGACCTTGCCGGACCCGGATTCCTCACCGCGGTTCGATTGCACGCAGGCGGACAGTGCGAGCGCGGCGACGCC
The DNA here is from genome assembly GCF_003634935.1 of Saccharothrix australiensis. Taxonomy (NCBI): domain Bacteria; kingdom Bacillati; phylum Actinomycetota; class Actinomycetes; order Pseudonocardiales; family Pseudonocardiaceae; genus Saccharothrix; species Saccharothrix australiensis. The sequence goes on along the minus strand of NZ_RBXO01000001.1, from coordinate 572,390 downwards.
GGTCAGGCCGATCGCGGCCGTCCAGCGGCGGCGCCGGGCCGTTCGGGAATGAGCCATCAAACACCCCTAGTGGAAATCCGGGATCTCACGGTGTGGTCAGCGACACTAACCGGTCACCGCAACCCTTCAGGAGGTAAGCCAGGTCACGATACGGCCACGCGAATCGGCATTCACGTGCTTCCGGCGCACACGCGTTGACCCAACGTGACGACGGACCGTCGGGCAAACGCTCTCCTACGCTGTACAACGGACAACAGAAACCCGCACGCGCGCGGAGGGGAGGTCGGGGATGGGCCCACAGGTCGAGTTCCGCGTCCTCGGGCCGTTGCAGGTGCTGGTCGACGGCGAGCAGGTGGTGGTCCGGGCAGGTCGCCAGCGCTCGCTGCTCGTGTCGCTGCTGATGCGCGCCGGGTCGAGCGTGTCCGTGGACGAGCTGGCGGAGCACATCTGGGGCGCCGAGCCGCCCGCCCGCGCGCGCGGCACGCTCCAGACCTACGTGATGAGGCTTCGGCAGGTCCTCGGCCCGGCGGTGCCGATCCGCACCGTGCCCGACGCCTACCTGATCGACGTCGACGAGCGCACGATCGACGTGGTCCGGTTCGAGCAGCTGGTCGAGGAGGGCGAGCAGGAGCGGGCGGCGGGCAGGCTGGAGTCGGCGTCGGCGATCTTCACCGCCGCGCTGGGGCTGTGGCGCGGCCCGGCGATGGTCGACGTGCCGTCGGAGGTGCTGCACCGCGACGAGGTGCCCCGGCTCGGCGAGCGCCGGCTGCACGTGGAGGAGCGGCGCGTCGAGGTCGACCTGGAGCTGGGCAGGCACGCCGAGCTGATCCCCGAGCTGTACCGGCTGACCAGCGAGCACCCGCTGCGGGAACGGCTGTGGTCGCAGCTGATGGTGGCGCTGTACCGGTCGGGCAGGCAGGCCGACGCGCTGGGCGCGTACCGCAAGGTCAGCGACCTGCTGGCGGAGGAGCTGGGCATCGACCCCGGCGACGAGCTGCGGCGCGTGCACCAGCAGGTGCTCAGCGGCGCGGCGGCGCTCGACCTCGGCTCGACCGCGCCCGCGCGGCGGGACCGGGTGGTCCCGTCGCAGCTGCCCGCCGACATCGGCGACTTCGTCGGGCGCGAGCAGGCCGTCCAGCTGATCGAGGCGCTGCTGCGGACGGCGCAGGGCGTGCCGGTGGTGACGCTGGCCGGTCCGCCGGGCGTGGGCAAGACCGCGCTGGCCGTGCACGCGGCGCACAAGATGCGGCGGTACTTCCCGGACGGGCAGCTCTACGTCAACCTGCGCGGCTACGCCCAGGGCCCGCCGCTGAACGCCGTGGACGTGCTGCCCCGGTTCCTGCGCGCGCAAGGCGTGCCGCCGGAGTCGGTGCCGCTGGACCAGGACGAGCAGGAGGCGATGTTCCGGTCCCGGCTGACCGACCAGCAGGTGCTGCTGGTGCTGGACAACGCGGCCAACGCCGAGCAGATCCGGCCGCTGCTGCCCGGCTCGCCGGGGTGCGCGGTGCTCGTGACGAGCCGGGACACCCTGCGCGGCCTCGCGGTCAGCCACGCGGCGTCCAACGTGCGGCTGGACGTCCTCGACGCCGAGGAGACCAGGGCGCTGCTGGCCGGGATGCTCGGCGAGGACGTGGTGGCCGAGCAGGCGGAGGCGGCCGACGAGCTGGCCGAGCTGTGCGCGCACCTGCCGCTGGCGCTGCGGATCGCGGCGGCGAACCTGCTGTCCCGGCCGGAGACCACCATCGCGTCGTACGTGGAGGAGCTGCGGGCGGGCAACCGGCTGGCGGCGCTGGCGGTCGAGGGCGACGAGCGGGCGGCCGTGCACGCGGCGTTCGACCTGTCCTACACGGCGCTGAAGCCGGAACTCGCGTCGCTGTTCCGGCTGCTCAGCCTCGCGCCCGGCGACATAACGCCGGACGTGGCGGCGGCGCTGGGCGGCCTGACCACCCAGGACGCGCGGCGCAGGCTGGACCGCCTGGCGACGGCGAACCTCGTGGACAACCACGCGCCTGGCCGCTACCAGTTCCACGACCTGCTGCGGGACTACGCGGCCGAGCGCCTGGCGTTCGAGGACGACCCGGCGGAGAGCGCGCAGGCCCACCGCAGGCTGCTGGACTGGTCGATCCGGTCGGTGGACAACGCGACCGACACGGTGAAGGCGACCCTCATGCGCCTGCCGCGCGACGCGGTGGAGTCCGGTGTCGCGCCGCGCCTGTTCTCCACGCCCGCGGAGGCGTTGGCGTGGCTGGACGCCGAGCGCGCGAACCTGGTCGCGCTGGTCCTGCACTCGACCGACCGGCAGCCGGACAGCGACTGCTGGCAGCTGGCCGACGCGCTGCGCCGCTACTTCTACGCGCAGGGCCTGCCCGTCGAGTGGCTGGCCACGGCGAAGGCCGGGCTGATGGTGGCCCAGGCGATCGGCGACCCGGTCGGCGAGGTCGCGATGCTGTCGTCGCTGGGCGTGTTGTACTGGGCGATCGGCCAGCACCGGGTGGCGGTCGACTACTTCCGCCGCGCCATCCCGATCCAGCAGCGCACCGGCGCCGCGCCCGCCGCCGAGGCCGCCGTGCTGGCGAACCTGGGCGGCGTCTACATCGACCTGGGCGAGCTGGAGCAGGCCGCCGACTGCCTGGAGCGGGCGCTGGTGATCACGCGCGGCATCGGCGCGTTGCAGCAGGAGGGCATCGCGCTCCTCAACCTCGGCGGCGTGTACCTGCAACTGGGTCAGCTGGACCGGGCGGTGTCGTCGTTCGAGCGCTCGCTCGACGTCGGCAACCGCCTGGGCGTGTGGATCACCCAGGCCGACAGCTACCGGGCGCTGGCCGAGGTGCACCTGTTCCAGGGCCGGCCGGAACGCGCGGCGGAACTCTACGAGCGGGCGGGCGACCTGTACGAACGGGCCAGCGCGCGGGGTTTCGCGCACATCCCGCACGAGGGCCTGGCGCACACGTACGTGATGCGGGGCCGGTTCGCCGACGCGATCTCCGAGGCGTCACGGGCGCTGGGCATCGCCGACCAGCTCGGCAACCTCAAGGGCGTGTGCGACGCGAAGAACGTGCTGGGCGAGGCGCTGCACGGGGAGGGTCGGCACGGCGAGGCGGTGGAGCGGCACACCGAGGCGCTGCGGATCGCGGAGGAGACCGGCTACCCGTGGGGCATCTGCGCGGCCCGCCGCGGCCTGGCGCTGGCGCACCGCTCGGCGGGCAGGCTGGACGAGGCGCGGTACTCCGCCACGCAGGCCCTGGACAGCGCCGTCCGCTACCGGCTGCGCCTGGCCGAGGTGGAGGTGCTGGCGCTGCTGGGCCGCATCCGCCTCGACCAGGGCGACGTGGCGGAGGCGGTGCGGTTCGCGGAGCGCTCGCTGGAGCTGAGCTGCTCCACCGGTCAGCGGTTCGTGCAGGCGCGGGCGGCGCACGTGGCCGGTGACGCGGCGGCGAGCACCGGCGACCTGGCCGCGGCGCGCGACCACTGGACGACGGCGCTGGAGTGCTTCACGGCGATCGGCGCGCCGGAGGCCGCCGTGGTGCGGGCGGCGCTGGACCGCTGAGCGGGCCCGCCGAGCGCGCCGCGGCCGGCCCTCCGGTCCACGACGGGAACGCGGCGGGTGCACGGCGTCCGTCGGTGCCGTGCGGGACGCGCTTGTCGGTCCGGAACGCGCTTGTCGGTGCTGAACGCGCCTGTCCGTGCTGAACGCGCCTGTCCGTGCTGAACGCGCCTGTCCGTGCTGAACGCGCTTGTCGGTGTCGGGTGGGACAATGAGCCCCAGGGGGCGATCAGCCCGGATTGTCGGTGCCCGGTGGGAGAATGAAGTCGGGGGCGCTTCCGCTCCGGAGTGTCGGTGCCCCGTGCGATGCTGATCGATTGACCCGCATCGCCGCCCGACCACCGAACCGCTCACCACCGCCACGCGGACCCGGTCCAGGGCGGTGGAGGGCGCCACGCCCAGCCGCCTGGCGACGCCCCCGTGCGCCACCGCCCGGCCGCCGAACCAACCCCGACCAGCGGCGCACCGCCGTCGAGCACGCCGGCCGGGCGCGCACCGCCCGCAGGCCCGGTCAGCCCGGCCCGATCAGCTCACGGCCCGGTCAGCTCACGGTCACGATCCGGTCGGCGCGGTCGCGCGTCCCGTCCACCGCGAACCAACCCCGCTCGAACGCCTGCCACCGCACGAGGTGCGCGCGGCTCGCCTCGCCGTCCCGCGCGACGGCCCGCTCCAGCCGCTCCCGCTCGTCCGGCAGCTCGACCCACACCGCCTCGTCCAACCGGTCCGCGATCGACCGCCGCGCCGCCGACACGCCCTCGATCACGAGCACCTCGGGCACCTCCACGGTCACCCAGTCGCCCTCGCGCGGCCACCCCTCGGACCAGTCCACGCGCCGGTACCGGCCCGGCCGGCCCGCCCACAGCGGCACCAGCACGCCGGACACCAGCCGCGGCCACCACGACACCGGGTCCGTCCAGGTCGCGAAGTGATCGGTCGGCACCACGGTCGCGCCCAGCTCGGCCGCCAGCGACGCCGCGTAGGTCGACTTGCCCGACCCGGACGGCCCGTCGACCGCGATCAGCCTCACATGCTCCGCCGACCGGACAGCGCCCGGCCCAGCGTCAGCTCGTCCGCGAACTCCAGGTCGCCGCCCATCGGCAGCCCCGACGCCAACCGCGTCACGGTGAGGCCGGGGAAGTCGCGCAGCATCCGGACCAGGTAGGTCGCGGTCGCCTCGCCCTCGGTGTTCGGGTCGGTCGCGATGATGATCTCGTTGACGTCGGTGCCGATCCTGGTCAGCAGCTGCCGGATGCGCAGCTGGTCGGGGCCCACCCCGGACAACGGGTCCAGCGCGCCGCCCAGCACGTGGTAGCGGCCCTTGAACTCGCGGGTCCGCTCGACCGCCAGCACGTCCTTCGGCTCCTCGACCACGCAGATCAGGGTCAGGTCGCGGCGCGGGTCGCGGCAGATGCGGCAGGTCGTCTCGGCCGAGACGTTGCCGCACACCTCGCAGAACACCACGCCGTCCTTCACCTTCTGCAGCGCGTCCTGGAGCCGGCCGATGTCGGCCGGGTCCGCCGCGAGCAGGTGGAAGGCGATGCGCTGCGCGCTCTTCGGACCGACGCCCGGCAGCCTGCCGAGTTCGTCGATCAAGTCCTGGACGGGCCCCTCGTACATCAGCCGAACAGCCCGCCCAGGCCACCGAGGCCGTCCACGCCGCCCATGCCGGACGCCAGCGGGCCCATCTTCTGCGCGGCCAGCTCCTGCGCGGCGCGGTTCGCGTCCCGCACGGCCGCGACGACCAGGTCGGACAGCGTCTCGACGTCGTCCGGGTCGACCACCTTCGGGTCGATGGCCAAGCTCTTCAGCTCACCGCCACCGGACACCACGGCGGTCACCAGTCCGCCGCCCGCGGTGCCGGTCACCTCGGCTTCGGCCAGCTCCTGCTGGGCGACGGCGAGTTGCTGCTGCATCTTCTGCGCCTGCTGGAGGATCTGTTGCATGTTCGGCCCACCGGGTTGCACCGCGGGTTCCTCTCGTTGGGGTTTGTCACCAGGGTAGCCGCGCGGATCAGCTCTTCAGCGGCCGAGCACCCAGCTCGTCGGCGAGGAGCTTGAGCACGACCGCCTCGGGGTCGAGCTGGTCGCCGGCGGCACCGGGCCGGGCCGCCTCGGCGAGCATCTCCTCCTCGTCCACCGGTTCCGGCGGGAGGGGCTCGTCGGGCTCCGGCGGCTCGGGCGGCGGCGGGACGTCGTCGACGGGCGCCGACCGGGACGGCGGCTGCCTGCTCGGCTCGGCGGCGCGGGACGCCTGGCTGGGGCGGGTGGGCGCGGGCCGCTGCGGCCGGGACGGCGGCGCGGACCGGACGGGCGCGGCGGCGGGCGTCCCGTGGACGCAGGCCACCTGCCACGTGCCGCCGAAGACCTGGCCGAACGCGGTCGCGATCGCGTCGGTGTTGCGCTGCTCGGCGAGCCGCCGCGCCAGCGGCGCGGACGTGTGGCTGACGGTGACGGAGGTGCCCTCGACCGCGCCGATGGTGGCGTTGGTGAGCAGCGCGCCCGCACTGGGGCCGGCGATGCCGCGCACGATGCCGCACAGCTCGGGCCAGCGCCGGCGGATCTCCGCCACGTCGACCCCGGACGCCGGTGCCTGCGCCGCCTGCGCCGCGACCTGGTCGGCGGCGGGCTCGCCACCGCCCGCCTGGTGCGCGGACGCGGGGCCACCCGCCGGGACCGCACCGCTCGGCGGCACGGCACCGGACGGCACGGCACCACCGGACGGCACCGACCCACCCGACTGCCCGGCATCACCAGACTGCCCGGCATCACCAGACTGCCCGGCACCGCTCGGCGGCAGGGCGCCACCCGACGACACCGGTCCACCCGGCGGCACGGCGCCACCCGAGGCCCCGACGGGAGCGGACCCACCCGACGACCCGACGGCACCCGACGGCCGCACCGGGGCGGACCCGCTCGACGCGTGCGGAGCGGGCTCGGGCGCGGGCGGACCCGCCGCACGCGCCGGAGCGCCGTCGGCGGGCGGCGCGGCGGCGCGCTGCGACGGCCGCTGGAAGCGCCCGCCCGCACCGGCCGGACCACCCGGCGCGACACCACCGGGCCCGACACCACCTTGCGCGACACCACCCGACCCGGCACCACCGGGCCCGGCACCACCCGGCGCACCACCGGAACCGGCACCACCCGATCCAGCGCCGGCGTGACCGGCACCACCCGAACCCGCGTGACCGGCGGCACCCGCCGGCGGGCCGTACCGCTCCAAGCGCTCGACCCGTTGCAGCACGGCGGACTCCGCGTCACTGGCCGACGGCAGCAGCATCCGCGCCGACACCAGCTCCAGCAGCAGCCGGGGCGCGGTCGAGCCGCGCATCTCCGTCAGCCCCTGGTGCAGGACCTCCGCCCACCGGGTGACCGTCGCCGGCCGGGTCGCCTCGCGCTGCGCCGTCATCTTCGCCAGCACGTCGTCCGGCGCGGACACCAGGCCGCGGTCCGCCGCGTCCGGCACCGCGTGCAGCAGCACCAGGTCGCGCAACCGGTCGAGCAGGTCGGACGCGAACCGGCGCGGGTCGTGACCCGCGTCGACCAGCCGGTCGATGGTGCCGAACACCGCCGCGCCGTCGCCGGCCGACAGGCCGTCCACCACGTCGTCGATCAACGCCACGTCCGTCACGCCGAGCAGCGCGATCGCCCGCTCGTAGGTCACCCCTTCGGGGCCGGCACCGGACAGCAGCTGGTCCATCACCGACTGCGTGTCCCGCGCCGAACCGCCACCCGCCCGGATCACCAGCGGGAACACCGACGGCTCCACCGCCACGCCCTCGGCGGCGCAGTTGCGCTCCAGCAGCGCACGCATCGAGGACGGCGGGATCAACCGGAACGGGTAGTGGTGCGTCCGCGACCGGATGGTGGGCAGCACCTTGTCCGGCTCGGTGGTCGCGAAGATGAAGATCAGGTGCTCCGGCGGCTCCTCCACGATCTTCAGCAGGGCGTTGAAGCCCTGCGTCGTGACCATGTGCGCCTCGTCGATGATGAACACCCGGTAGCGCGATTCCGCCGGCGCGTAGAACGCCTTGTCGCGCAGCTCGCGCGCGTCGTCCACGCCGCCGTGCGAGGCGGCGTCCAGCTCCACCACGTCGACGCTGCCCACGCCGTTCGGCGCGAGCCCGACGCACGAGTTGCACTCGCCGCACGGGTCGGGCGTGGGCCCGTTCACGCAGTTCAGCGAGCGCGCCAGGATGCGGGCGGAGGACGTCTTGCCGCAGCCGCGCGGCCCGGAGAACAGGTAGGCGTGGTTGACCCGCCCCGCCCCGAGCGCCGTGCGCAGCGGGTCGGTGACGTGCTCCTGCCCGACCACCTCCGCGAAGGTGGCCGGCCGGTACTTGCGATAGAGGGCGAGCGCCACGGACCGAACCCTACCGAAGGGGACCGACAAAATGAGGGGACCCCGTGCACCCACCAGAGCCCGCTTATCCTTGCTGCCTTCCGGCCCTGGGGAGGTTCGCGAGATGTGTGCCGCACGAGGTCCGCGTCCAGTGTAGCCGGTCGCCCGGACGGGCCCGCGCCACCCCGGCACCGCCACCGCCGACGCGCCGGCACCGCCACCCCGGCACGCCACCCCGGCGCCGCCACCCCGCTCTACGGGTTCGTGGCGGGCCTGCGCGACGCGCCCGCGGCGGAGGCCGCGGTCGTCGGCTCGGCGGTCAAGCGGGCGGGCGCCAGGGCTCCTTCCCCCGCACCTCGTCCCACGCCTTGATCAGCTCGCCGATCGCGTTCAGGTCCAGCGGCACGGGGTCGCGCGGCTCGCCGACCCGCCAGTACGTGACGTGGCCGTGCTCCAAGCCGTAGACGAGCGCGGTCCGCGTCCCGGACTCCTCGCCGGTCGCGACCACGCACCACTGCTGGTCGGTGACCACACCGGCGCGCTGCTTGCGCCGCAGGTCGCGCCACAGGGTGAGCAGCTGGTCCGCCTCCGCCCCGGTGAACACCACGGGTTCGAGCGAAGTCCCCTCCAGCCACGCCCAGACGCCCCGGTCGGGCAGGGGTTTCAGCCACAGGTGGAGCGGTTCGCCGTACGCCGACCAGCACAGGTAGCACTCACCACCATCCAGCGACGGCACAGTCCCTCCCAGCCGTGACCCAGTGCGCTCAGTCCGCCCGGTGTCGTGCCCCGAACCGGCGCGCGATCTCCGTCAACAGGTCCTCGTCGGACACGGTGGACAGGTCCAATGGTCTCGCCCGCCTGCCCGGCCCGCTCGGGTCGTCGGTCGTGATCCCGACCAGCCCGAGCGCCTGCGCGATGTCCGCCCCCACCGCCCGCGCGACCCGTTCGACCGTGGTCTTCGTGGTGCCGACGGCGTAACGCCTGCCATCGCGCACCGCGTACCCGCGCTCCAGCTGCCGCACCTTCGCGTGACTGACTTCAGCCAGACGGGCGACCTCCGCCACGGAGAGCCCGGCCAGGCGGCGCGCCTCCCTCAGGTACGGCCCCAGCGGCCAGTCCGGGAGCCGGTCCGAGCCATCCTCCGGGCGGGTCATAGATCAAGTGTTCCGCAAACAATCGCAAACCATCAAGGCTCGGCGTGCGCGCGGTGCGCACCGCGCGGGCGCGCAACGCCGGCGACCTGCGCAAACTTCCGCAAACACCTTCCGTGGATTTGTTTGTTTGTTCTATGGTTTGGCGATGACCCCGTTATCGATCGATCGAACCCTGCTGAGGCACCTCCGGGTGTCGTCACGACGGACCGTGACCGAGTTGGCGGCCGAGGTCGGCTGCACGAAGGGCGCGCTCTCCGCGATCGAGCGCGGCCACCGGACCCCGAGCCCCGCGCTGCTGGGCCGAATCGCCGACGCGCTCGCCGTCGAGCCGGCGGACCTGCTGCTCCGCGAGTGCCCCGCACCCCGGGGGTGACGTTGGGGAGACCACGATGAACCGCACCCAGGTAGCCGCCGTGCTCCGCGCGGCCTCGGCGGTCGACCCGCGCCTGGCCGCGCCCGACGACGACACGCTCACCGCGTGGGCCGCGCAACTGGACGACGTGCCCGTCGAAGTCGCCCAGGAGGCCATCCGCGTCCACTACCGGCAGAGCGCCCGCGCGATCACGCCGGCCGACATCGTGCGGCACTGGCGCGTGACCCTCCGCGACGCCGGCCCGCCCGCGGTACGCCCGCCGCGCTCGTACCTGCTCGTGCTGCCCAACCCGCGCCTGCCACCGGCGGAACTCCGCGCCACCACCGCCGAACTGGCGCGCAAGACCGGCATCCCGCCACTCGGCCACTGCTCGATCCGGCTGCTGTGGACGGTGCCGGACGGGCACCACGGCGACCCGGAGCACCTGGCGGCGAGCGTCCAGGCGTGCGCCGACGGCCTCGTGGACGCCGGGATCGCCGCACTGGTCATCCAGCGCACGCCGGAGATCAGGACGGACCCCCGCCTCAGCCTGGCGATCGCGGTCAAGCCGGAATCCCGGCCCTGACCGGTCGCGGCGCCGGCCGGTCGCGGCACTCCGCCGGGTTCGGAGCGAGGCACCGGGGGTGGGGGGTGCGGGACGCGCGCGACCGCGTCCCGCACTCCCCCTGACCAGCCGTTTTGGTCGGCCATCATCCCGTTGGGTAGGCTCTCCCACGGAGGATTCGCATAGCGGCCTAGTGCGCACGATTGGAAATCGTGTTGGGTTAACCCCCTCACGGGTTCAAATCCCGTATCCTCCGCGGACCAGGGCCCCGGCCACCGTCAGGTGACCGGGGCCCTGTCGTTCGGCGGGCGTCACCGCTCGGGCAGGCAGTCCGCCAGGTCCTCCAGCAGGAACAGCATCCGGTCGAGGCGGGCGTTGCCCGTGCTCGGCCGCAGCTTCACGACCTGCGGGTCGTGGTCGCTCGCCTGGTCGGTGAACTCGGCGTTGACGTGCACCACGTCGTACCGGTAGCGCTTGATGTTGGCGCTGATCAGGATGTGGTCCAGCGTCTGGGAGTTGCCCTCGAAGACGTAGCTGTACCGCTCCGCCGGGGGCAGCGCCGAGATCAGGTCCACCACCGAGCCGCCCGCCGTCAGCGTCGCGACCGCCGGCGAGAACTGGAAGTCGTTGATGTCGCCCGCGAGCACCACGTTCGCGCCCCGGTCGACGGCCTTCACCTGGTCGACGAACGCGCGCAGCGCGGCGGCCTGCCGACCGCGCTGCACCTCGGAACCGCGGTTCGGCTCCTGGTAGCGGCCGTGCATGGCCTGGTCGCCGCCCTTGGAGTTGAAGTGGTTCGCGACCACGAACACCGTCCGGCCGCGGAACAGGAACTCGCCCGCGAGCGGCTTGCGGCTGTTGTCCCACGCGGGGTTCGCGGGGTCGACTCGGCCCGGCGACGCGGACAGCGCCGCGCGACCGCGCTGCTTCACCACCGACACCGGGGTGGTCGCGTCGCCGCCGGCCCGGTCCACGAAGGACACCCGCGCGGGATCGAACAGGAACGCCACCCGGATGTTGCCGCCCGGCTCGCCGCCGTCGGCCTTGTTCCGCGGGTCGATCTGCCGCCACTCGTAGCGCGGGCCGCCGGCGGCGACGACGGCGTCCACGAACCTGGCGAGCGTCGCGCCGGCCGTGACCGTGCCGTCGTCGGTGGCCCCGTTGTCGTCCTGGATCTCCTCCAGCACCACGACGTCCGGCGACGCCAGGTTCCCGACGACGGCCGCCGCGAGCCGGTCGAACTTCGCCTGCTCGTTGGTCGCGGCCAGGTTCTCGACGTTGTAGGTGGCGACGGACAGCTCGTGGGGGCGCGCCGCGTCCGTCCTCTCCGGGGTGATGCCGCCGGGCACGTGCTCGCCGACGGTCTTCGTGGCCAGCGTGTAGCCGCCGTTCCTCGTGTACTCGACGTTGCCGACCGTCGCGCCGCGCCACACGTCGCCGACGTTGCTCGGCCGCGGCGTGGCGCTGCCCGCCTTGACCTTGATCCGGCCGCTGTTGGGCTGGTCGTAGCCGAGGTAGTTGGTGCCGCCCCGTGCGGTCGGGTTCTGGGTCGGCCTGGTGGTGATCCAGGTCTCGCCCGCCCCGTTCGTGGGTCCGACCACGCGGGCGTCGTCCGCCTGGACGTACATGCCCTCCAGCGACTCGTAGTAGTCCTGGCCGTAAATCGACGGGTTCAGCTCCAGCGCCTCGATGCTGCCGCCGCCCGCCGACGGGAGGTAGCCGTCCGGCGGGCTGAGCACGACCGGCGCGGGGAGGGCGTTGCCCTTGGACAGGACGGTGACCGTCACGCCGGCGAGTTCGGTGAGCGTCTGGTTGGCGTTGGCCGGCGTGTCGCCGCCCGGCCGGTACTCCGCGACCGTGCCGCTGACCAGCACGGCGTCACCGGGCTCGACGGTCGGGGCGAGGTCGGCCGTGTAGGCGAACAGGCCCTCGCTGGTGCGCGGGTCGGCGTCGGGGCTGGTGTCCTGGAACCAGAAGCCGCGGTCGCCGGTGGCGCGGGTGGCCGTGACGACGCCGGGGACGCCGCTGACCTTCGCGCCCAGCAGCGGCGAGATGCGGGTCCTGCCCTGGATGTCGCGGATGCGCCGGTCGCCGGGTTCCGGGTCGGGGTCGGGTCCGGGACCGCCGGTGCCCTGGCCCGCGGCGTTGACCGGCGTCGGCGCGCCGACCGCGAAGTCGGCGGAGTTCACGTCGGTGTCGTCGAGGGCCGGGCGCGCGGCGCTCGTGGTGCTGCTCAGGTCGGGCGTGGGCGTGCCCTCGCGGACGACCGTGGCGGAGCCGTAGCCGACCAGGTCGCGGACGCGGGTGTCGGCGGCGCAGTCGGCGGCCGTCTTGCAGGTCAGCGCCGCGGTGGTGGCGACGAGCGCGACCGTGCCGCCGGTGGCGGACATCGCGGTGGTGCCGGTGGTGTCGGGCGTCGGCAGCGCGACCGTGCCCGCGTTGCCCCTGGCCTGGGCCACCAGGTGGCGCCCGCCGGGCTCGATCGCGCCGGTCAGCGGCGTGACCTGCCACCGGCTCGCGGCGCTCGGGCTCGCGGGCAGGTACTGGACGCTCCAGCCGGCGAGCGCGACGGGGCTCGTGCCCCGGTTGGCCAGCTCGACGAAGTCCTGCGTGAGCGTCGCGCCCGAGTTGCCACCGCCGCCGTAGACCTCGGCGATCAGGGCGTCCGGGCTGGGCGCGGCGGTCGCCGGTGCCACGAGGGCGAGGGACAGGGCCGACGCGGCGGTGACGGCCAGACCGACGCGGAGCGGGGTGGGTCTCAACGCATCCTCCGGTTGTTGGCGGGGTCCGCGCATCCTCCCTGGATCGAGTGAACTGCGAAAGAAGCCATCACTAACTGTTGACCTGGCGGGGGCGTGGGCTGCGAGGTCGTCCACGGTGGGATACCTCGCACGGGCGAACCCCGACGATCACTCGAACGTGTGTTCGATCATGGGGTAAGGTCGATCCCGCGCCCATCCGGTGGCCCTCCCAGCGCCGGAGCCGGCGCAGCGCACACGGCGGGGGCGCGGCACGCCTGACGAGGCGAGCCGCGCCCCCGATGCGCCGGCGGTTACGCGGGCTTCCGCAGCAGGAAGAGGTAGTACCCGAGGTGGTCGCGCGTGTAGGAGCGCACGAGCGGCATCACCTCGTCCATCTCGGCGACCAGCTCGGGCCCGTAGCGGTCGAGGATCTCGTCGTGCCGCTCGGCGTAGAGCAGCCCCATCAGGTCGCCGGAGAACGAGCAGTTCTGCGTCATGTTCTCGACCTTGACCAGCTCCAGGCCCGCCGCGTCCGCCATCTCCAGCACCTTCGCCGGCGTGGTCGGCGGCGCGCAGTACCAGGTCCGCTGGAACGCGGCCGTCTCCGCCTCGGTCGGCGACCCGCGCAGGGTGAACTCGCTGAGCAGGAAGTGCCCGCCGGGCCGCAGGACCCGAGCGGTCTCGTGGAACGCCCGCTGTCGGTCGTCCAGGTGCGCGAACACCTCGATCGCCATCGCCGCGTCGAACGAGCCGTCCTCGAAGTCGAGGGCGAGGACGTTGCCGTAGCGGAAGGAGACGCGGTCCGCGAGCCCGGCCGACCGGGCCGCCTCGGTGGCCCGGTCGAGCTGGCTGCGGCTGACGGTGATCCCGGTGACCCGACCGCCGCTGCGCCGCGCCACGCGCACGGCGGGCTGCCCGTTCCCGCAGCCGATGTCGAGCAGGTGCTCGTGGGGCGCCAACGCGAGCAGGTCGATGTGGTGGTCGGTCTGCCGCTCCTGCGCCCGGTTGGCCAGGTCGGTCAGGGTGGCGGCGGGTGCGCGCTCGTCGGGGTGCGACCAGAGGCCGATGTGCAGGCCGACGTCGCCGGTGGTGATCGCGTAGAGGTCACCGAACCGATCGTACGCGGCGCCGACCTCCTCGGGGGTCGGGGCGGTGGACCGCGGGGAGACCTGGTCGTCCGTCGTCGTCATTATCCGTAACCCTCTCGACACGGTACGTGACGTGACACAGTTCACGGTACTGCACGGAGGGGTGCTTGAGGAGCGACGTCATCCGGCTGCGGTGACGACCAAGGGAGTGGTCACGGGCGTCCCGGCCCCGAACGGCCGTGCCGCCTTCCGGTCCGAGCACGCGCCACCGAACGAGAACGGGACCTGCCGGCGTTTCCGTCGGCAGGCCCCGTCTTCAGCGGTGGCGGTGGGATTTGAACCCACGGAGGCTTTCACCTCACACGCTTTCGAGGCGTGCTCCTTCGGCCGCTCGGACACGCCACCGCCGAGAACAATACAAGACCGCTGCCCCCGCCCGTCACGGGGGTCCGCCGGCAAGACCTGCGGCACCTTTCCGCAGGTGGAAGGCCGGGACCGGAGGGGGCCCGAACGCGCTCGCCCCACGACACCGCCGGCACCGCCACCGGACCGCGGGCAGCGCGATCAGCGCCACACCTTCATCACCTCGGCCAGCCGGACCCTCGCCCGCGCCAGCCTGCCCCGCACCGACTCCTCGCTGGCACCCACCACCAGCGCGATCTCCGCGTACGACAGCTCGTCCACCTCGGCCAGCAGCCACGCCACGCGCTGCGCCGCGGGCAGCCTCCGCAGTGCCAGCCGCAGCGCCGCGACCGCCGCCACCGCCTCCGCCACCAGCGACGGGTCGCGCGGGCCCTGGCCCGCGCCCACCGGGGTCGCACCCCAGTCCGGCAGGTCGCCCACCGGGTCCGTCCGGTTCCGCCGCAGCACGCCGAGGCACTGCCGGTGCGCCACCCGGAACAGCCACGTCCGCACGGCCGCCGGTTCGCACAGCGAGTCCAGCCGGCGCCACGCGGTGGCGAAGACCTCCTGGGTCACGTCCTCCGCCTCCGCCCGGTCGCCGAGCATCCGGAACGCCAACCCGTACACGCGGCCGGAGTAGCGGCGGACCAGCACCTCGAACGCGGCCAAGTCACCCCTGGCGACGCCGCCTGCCAGCGCGGAGTCCGTGCTCTCGACCGACACCCGTCCAATCGTGGCAGCGCGCCCGCGCGCGTGCAGATCAGCGGGCTCCCCCGAGTGGGCTATTTCCCGACGCCGTCCCGGCCGTGGCCCGCGTCGCAGCGCCACGGCCGCAGCACGGCACAGCCACGGCTCGAAGGACCTCGAAGACCTCGAAAGACCGCGAGAAGACCGCGAAAAGACGCGGAGCCGGGCACCGGAACCCGTGCGGCCCCGTGCCCGGCTCCCACCGGAGTCGTCTACCGACCGGAGAGCTTGTCCTTCGCGTCGTGCGCCGCGCCCGCGGCCTTGTCGCGCAGGTCGTGGCCGGTCTCCTTGACCTCGCCGCTGACCTGGTCGCGCTTGCCGGCCGCCTCCAGGTCCTCGTTGCCGGTCATCCGGCCGACCTTCTCCTTCGCCTCGCCGATCAACTGCTCCGCCTTGTCCTTGGCCTGGTCGAAAACGCCCATCGCGACTTCCCCTTCCGGCGAGTGGTCCTTCCGCCCGAGGGGTGCCCCGTCCGGGCGGTCCATAACACCCGTGCGCCCGGAGTCACATGTCGGCGAAGAAGCCGCGCATCAGGGCCGCGCACTCGTCCTCCAGCACGCCGCCGACGACCTCCGGCCGGTGGTTGAGCCGGCGGTCGCGCACGACGTCCCACAACGAGCCCACGGCGCCGGTCCGGGGTTCCCACGCGCCGAACACGACCCGAGCGACCCGCGCCAGCACCAGCGCCCCGGCGCACATCGTGCACGGCTCCACGGTCACCGCGAGCGTGCAGCCGCCGAGCCGCCAGCCGTCGCCGTGGACCGCCGCCGCCGCGCGCAGCGCCAGGACCTCCGCGTGCGCGGTGGGGTCGCCGAGCGCCTCGCGCGCGTTGCAGGCCCGCGCCAGCTCCGTGCCGTCCGGGCCCCACACGACCGCGCCGATCGGCACGTCGCCGGTCCGCGGCGCGCGACCGGCGACCTCCAGGGCCGACCGCACCAGGTCTTCGTCGGTCACGCCTGGATGGTGTCCAGCAGCTTGGTGAACTCGTCACCGAACCCGCACCGCTGGGCGATCATCTGGAGCTGCTCGTCCGGGTACAGGTCGACCTCGTCCACGATCACCTGCAACTCGTGCTGGGGCATCCCGAGGTCGGCGAGGACGGCCAGGTCGCCCTCGGGCCACAGCTCGTCGTCCTCCTCGTCCGGCGGGTCCACCCGGAGGAGGTCCAGCACGTCCGCGGCGATGTCGTAGTCCAGCGCGGCGGCCGCGTCCGACAGCAGCAGCGACACCCCGCCGGGCACCGGGCGCAGCACTATGAAGAACTCGTCGTCCACCGCCAGCAGGCCGAAGACGGCACCTGTGGAGCGGAGCTGGCGCAGTTCCGTGATGGCCGCGTCGAGTTCGGACAGCGCCGAGCTGTCCATCCTGCTGCACCGCCAGCGGCCGTCTTCCCGGACCACCGCGACAGCGAAGCCGTTGACCGGCTCCTCGTGTGCCATGTGCACACCGTAGGGCCACCGGAGCGCACCCGGTAGCACGGGGGCCTCGGCTCCGGGCACGAGCACCGGTCCGATGCCACTATCGAGGGATGAGCACAACTGCGCCGAACGCACAGACGATCGCACCCGAGCCGCGGTTCACCGGGCTCGTGGAGGCAGCTCGTGCCCTGCAGCCCCGGACGGTGGCCCTCCGCAGGCAGCTCCACAAGCACCCGGAACAGGGGCTGCACCTCCCCGCGACGCAGGCGGCGGTCCTGCACTCGCTGACCGGCCTCCCGCTGGAGGTCACCACGGGCAAGTCGAGCACGTCGGTGGTGGCGGTGCTGCGCGGCGCGCGGCCGGGTCCGACGGTGCTGCTGCGCGGCGACATGGACGCGCTGCCGCTCCAGGAGGAGACGGGGCTGGCGTACGCGTCCGAGGTGGCGGGGTCGATGCACGCGTGCGGCCACGACACGCACGTGGCGATGCTCGCGTCCGCCGCGCGGCTGCTGTGCTCCCGGCGGGAGGCGTTGAACGGCCAGGTCGTGTTCATGTTCCAGCCGGGCGAGGAGGGGATGCACGGCGCGCGGCACATGCTGGACGAGGGCGTGCTGGACGCGGCCGGCCCGCCGGTGGAGAAGGCGTTCGCGCTGCACATCACCTCGACGCTCCAGTCCGGCGTCGTGGTCTCGCGCCCCGGCCCGACGATGGCCTCGGCGGACAACTTCACCGTCCTCGTGCGGGGCCGGGGCGGTCACGCGGCGACGCCGCACGACGCCGTCGACCCGGTGCCGCCGGCCGCCGCGATGGTCGGCGCGCTCCAGACGATGGTGTCCCGGCGGGTGACCGTGCACCACCCGGCCGTCGTGACCGTCGGGCGCATCAAGGCGGGCACGACCAGCAACATCATCCCGGAGACGGCGCTGCTGGAGGGCACCATCCGCACGCTCTCCGAGGACACCCGCGCCCTGGTGCGCAAGGAACTGGAGCAGGTCTGCCGGCACGTGGCCGCGGCCCACGGCTGCACCGCCGAGGTCACGGTCGTCCCCGGCTACCCGGTGACCGTGAACGACGCCGAGGTGGGCCCGCGCGTGATCGACGTGACCGCCGCCGCCCTCGGCGGGCGCTGGGCGGGCCCGATGGAGGACCCGCTGATGGGTGCGGAGGACTTCTCCTACGTGCTGCAACGCGTGCCCGGCGCGATGGCTTTCCTGGGCGCGTGCCCGAGGGGCGTCGACCTGGCGCAGGCCGAGCCGAACCACTCGAACCGCGTGCTCTTCGACGAGGCGGCGATGGAGCACGGCGTGGTCGTCTACACGGCCTTCGCCCTGGACGCCCTGCGCTGACCCCGGCGGCCGGGTGCGGACCCCGATCGCCCGCTCCCCGGCCCGTCACGGCTCATGGGCCCGGACGGGCCGGGAGGCGGCGGCAGGTCGGCGGCGCTCACCAGCGACCCCGTTGCACCAACTCCTCGAAGAACCCCGTCTTCGAGCGCGTGTAGTCGTCGTAGTCGGCGTCGTCCGCGTGTGCCCGCGCGGCCTGCTCCTTCGTCCGCTCGTACGCCCGCCGCACGGCCGGGTCGGCGCGCAGCAGGTCGCGGAACCGCACGGTCGCCGCCCACCACGGCGAGCCCAGCAGCCGGACGTGCAGGATCATCGGGATGGCCGGGTCCGGCCGCACGTACAGGCGCTTCCGATAGGCGTCGTCGGGGGCGAGTCCCGGTTCGAGCACGTTGTCGCGGTGCACGCCCGGCGAGTCCGGACGCGTCCCGGCGGGTGGCGCGAAGCCGGCGGCCAGCAGCACGTCGTCCGTCGCGGAGCCCTCGGCGGGCAGTGCGGGCACGCCGAGCTGGAGGTCGACGAACCGCTTGGCCCGCAGTCCGGGCACCGCCGTGGAGCCGATGTGGTCGTAGGTCCAGGTGCCGTCGTCGAGCCCGCGGTCGAGCAGGGCGGACCTGAGTCGGGCGCACAACCGCCTCGCGGCGGACGGCAGCAGCGGGTCGTGGTCGTGCAGGACGGCCGGGCCCGGTCCGCGGTGCTCCAGGCCCGCCGACCACCGCGCGAGCGGTCCGACGCGCTCGGCCCACAGCTCCGCGACCCGGTCCGCCCGCCGTTCCGGCCCGACGACGGCGTCGGCCCAGGCGACGGCATCGGGACCGGCGGCATCGGGACCGGCGGCGGCATCGGAATCGAGCCCGGCATCGGGATCGAGCCCGGCGTCGGGACCGGGATCGGCGGCCACCGCCGCGTCGCCGGTCACGCCGATCACGAACGCCGCCAACCCCGGCCGGTCCACCACCGCGACCGTGAGCAGCCCGGAGCGGTCGTGGTCCCGCAGCAGGCGGGCGACCTCGTCCGCGCCCGGTCCGGCCGACACCTCCACCCTCATGACCGGGAGGACGCGCGCCCGCCGGTCCGGGTTGCCACCCGCCGCGATCGGGGCCCGAGGCGCGGTCCTCGGTGGTCGGGGGTCGTCGCGCGCCCGGATTGTCGGTGGTCGCCGGCAGGATGTCCCCCGTGCGTGACGTGTGCGTGGTCGGACTGGGGTTGATCGGCGGCTCGGTGCTGCGCGCCGCGGTCGCGGCCGGGCGGGTGGCGTGGGGCGCGACCGCCTCGGTCCAGGACGCGGAGGCGGCCCGCGCGGACGGGTTCGACGTCCTCGACCTCGGCGCGGCCCTGTCCCTGGCGCGGGAGCGGGACGCGCTGGTCGTCGTCGCCGTGCCGCTGCCCGCCGTCGAGGAGGTGCTGCGGCGGGTGCCCGCGGGCGTCCGGCTGACGGACGTGGTGAGCGTCAAGGGGCCCGTGGCCGAGGTGGTGGCGCGGGTCGCGCCGGGTGCCCGGTACGTCGGCGGGCACCCGATGGCGGGCACGGCGGAGTCCGGGTGGGCGGCCGGGCGGGCCGACCTGTTCCACGACGCCGCCTGGGTCGTCACCGCCGAGGACGGCACGGACCTCGACGTCCTGACCGACGTCGTCGGGCTCGCGCTGGACGCGCGGGCGCACGTCGTCCCGGCGACGGCCGCCGAGCACGACGCGGCGGTGGCCCGGATCTCGCACCTGCCGCACGTCCTCGCGGCCGTGCTCGCCAGCGTCGGCGCGGACGGCGGACCGCTGGCGCTCGCACTGGCGGCGGGCTCGTTCGGCGACGGCACGCGGGTCGCCGGCAGCAGGCCCGAGGGGGTCCGCGCGATGTGCGAGGGCAACCGGGCGGCGCTGCTGGACGCCGTGGACGACGCGCTGGGCAGGCTCGGTGCGGCGCGCGGCTCGTTGGCGTCGACCGGCGGGCTGGCCAAGACGATCGACGCGGGGCACCGGGCGCGGGTGGCCCTGCAGGAGGTCCGGCACGCCGACCGCGCCGACGTGACGATCGACCTCACCTCGCCCGAGGCGCTGGCGGCGCTGCGGGCGCTCGGGTCGCGCGGTGGCCGCGTCGTCGGGCTGACCGGGAGCACGGTGCTCGCGCGCACGTCGTGAGGCCGCGTCGCCCACCGGCACCGGTCGAGCGGGAGGTGGAGGCCGACCCGACGGCTTGCTTCGGCCCGAGGCCGGCCCGAAGAGCTGCGGCGGCGCGAAGCCCGACCGGGCGGACTGCGGCGGGGCGAGCCCGACCCGACGAGCTGGCGGCGCGGGGCCGGCCGGATGGCGGCGGTCGATCGAGCCGAACGCCCCAGCGGCGGTGGAGGCGCGCCGGACCGCGCCGGTGGAGGGCGGGGACCAGCCGGTGCCGTGGTCTTGGGCGGACGGGTGCGGTAGCCCGATCGGTTGAACGGGCGGTGGGCCGGTCCGCCGAGCGCCCGACCGGGATCGGCCCGGCCAGGTCTCGGGTGCGCAACGCCTGGTGACCTCGGTCACCCCGCCGCATAGCTTGACGCCATGAACCGTCGCCGGATCGCCGTCGTCGCCGCTGGTGTGGTGCTGTTCGGCGGCGTCGTCGCGGTCCTGCGGAGCACCGGCGCCGGCGAGCCGGGCGCGCGGGCGAGCACGTCCGCGCCACCGCCGCCGACGTCCCTCGTCCCGTTCGCCGCCGAAGGGGTGCTGACGCCGACGCCGGGCGACGCTCCCGCCCCACCGGACCACCTGCGGGTGGTGGCCGGGCCCCGCCGGCTCCAGGTGCGGTGGACCGGCGAGGACGCGGCGGGCTACGAGATCCGCTGGGGCCGCGACGGGCGGCTCGACCGCACCCGCCTCATCGCCCAGCCCGTGACCCAGCTCGACGGGCTGGACGACGGCGTCACCCACCAGGTGGAGGTGCGGGCCGTGGACGCGTTCGGGCAGCGCTCCGAGCCCGTGCGCGGCGAGGGCACCCCGAGCGGCCGGGCGGAGGACGGGTACGCGCTGGTGGACCGGTTCGACCAGCCGGACGCGCCGGACCCGGCCCGCTGGCGGCTCGCGACCCGGCCGAACTGCGCCCGCGCCGGCCCCGGCGAGGGCGACACCGGCGCGCGACTGGTGATCAGCAGCACCTGCGCGGCGGCTCCGGTCTCGTTGCGCTCGCGCACGCCGTTCGTGCTGCGGGACGCCGACGACCTGGGCCGGGTCGTCGTGGAGACGGACGCGCCCGGCGACGACGGCGAGCTGACCGTCGACCTGGTGCCCGGCCCGGTCAGCACGGTGAGCGGCGAGGGCCTGCCGCCGGACGCCGTCCGGCTGCGGGTGGCGACCGGCAACGGGACGACGTCGGCCGAGGTGCGGACGCCCGACGGCACGCCGACCACGGCGACGCGTGCCGTGCCGGAGCTGGAGCGGGGCATCACCCACCGCTGGGAGCTGGCGCTGCGCCGGGACGGCGCGCGGGTGCTGCTGGACGGCGAGATGGTGGCGACCAGCCCCGCCGTGCCGCGCTGGCGGGAGGCCGCGGCGCTGCTCTCGGTGTCCGGGCCGACCGGTCAGCGCGTGCACGTCGGCCTGGTGGCGTTCGACGCCGCGCCGGCCACCGCGCCACCGCACGTGCCGCCGCCCGCCGTGCGGACCGCGATCGCCCCGGACGCGCCGCCCACCACCGGGACGCCCGTGCGCCACGTGACCGGCGGGCAGGTGCGGATGACCCTCCTGCACAGCGACGCGTCGCCGACCGCGCCGGAGTTCGCGCTGGCCGTGGGCGCCGCGCGGGTGCCGCTGCGACCGGCCGTGCCCGGCGCGCCGTGGCGGCCGGGTGTCGGCTACCCGGTCGTCGCGGACGTGCCGGCGGAGGCGCTGGTCCTGGTCGACGGCGAACTGCCGGTGACCGTGCTGACCGGGTTGAAGGCGCAGGCCACGCACGTCGACCTGGAACTCGTGCCCGCGCCCGGCGCGCCGGCCCCGCCGCGGCCGAGCGCCGGGAGCACCCCGTTGAGCGGCCCGGAGCAGGTCCTCGCCCGCGTGCACGGGACCGTGCTCGACGCGAGCGGGCGGCCGGTGCCCGAGAACTCGCCGATCCAGCGCGGGCGGGTCGTGTTCGACCTGGTGCTCGACGGCCGGTCGGGGCAGCGCGGCACCGGCGTGGCGGGGCTCGCCGGCTTCACGGTGCGGCTCGACGGCGACCGCGTGGCGGCCGTGCCGACGAACCTGGGCGGGCCGGGCGTCGCCGGGCGGTACCGGCTGGCGCTGAACACCGGCGGCCTGTCCCACGGGCCGCACATGATCGAGGTGCAGCTGTTCGGCACGTCCGCCGACACGCGTCCGACCTCGGCGTTCGTGTCGTTCTTCGTCGGTTAGCGATGTTCGCGCCGCAGTGCCGCGCCGCCGGCCAGTGACAAGATGAGGTCATGCGACGCCCGCTGATCCTCGACGCCGCCCGCACGCCGTTCGGCCGATACCGCGGTGGGCTGTCCGGCGTGCGCGTGGACGACCTGGCCGCGCTGCCGATCACCGAGCTGCTGCGCAGGCACGCGTTCGACCCCGCGCGGGTCGACGACGTGCTGTACGGCAACACCAACGGCGCGGGCGAGGAGAACCGCAACGTCGGCCGGATGGCGGCGCTGCTCGCGGGCCTGCCGCCGACCGTGCCGGGGGTGACCGTGAACCGGCTGTGCGCGTCCGGCGGCGAGGCGATCGCGCAGGCCGGCCGGGCGTTGGCGATGGGCGACGCGGACCTGCTGATCGCCGGCGGCGTGGAGGGCATGACCCGCGCGCCGTTCGTGGTGCCCCGCCCGGACCGGCCGTTCGCGGACCGCCTGGAACCGGTGTCCACGGCGCTCGGCTGGCGGCTGGTGAACCCCCGGATGCCAGCGGAGTGGACGGTGCCCCTCGGGCGGGCGGCGGAGGACGTGGCGGTGTCGCTGGGCATCACCAGGGAGCAGATGGACCACTACGCGCTGCGCTCGCACCGGCGCGCGTCGGCGGCCTGGGACGCGGGCGTGCACGAGGGGTTCGCGTTCCCGGTGCTGCTGCCGGACGGTTCGGCGGTCCGGCGCGACGAGAGCGTGCGGCCGGAGACGTCGCTGGAGAAGCTGGGCAGGCTCGCGCCCGCGTTCTCCGAGTCCGGACCGGTGACGGCGGGCAACTCGTCGCCGCTGAACGACGGCGCGGCCGCGCTGCTCATGGGCACCGAGGAGGTGGCGGACGAACTGGGCGTCCGGCCGTTGGGCGCGCTGCTGGGCAGCGCGGTCACCGCCGACGAGCCGCAGCGCTTCACGCTGGCCCCGGTCGCGGCGATCCGGAAGCTCCTGGCGCGCCTGCGGATCGCCGCCGAGGAGGTCGACCTGTGGGAGATCAACGAGGCGTTCGCGGCGATGGCGCTGTCCGTGCTCCACCACCTGCCGGAGGTGGAGCGGGAGAAGGTCAACGTCCACGGCGGCGCGATCGCCTACGGCCACCCCCTGGGTGCGTCCCTGCCGCGCGTGGTCGTCGACCTGTGCCGGCACCTGCGGGCGCGCGGCGGCGGGCTCGGCGTCGCGGCGGCCTGCGTGGGCGTTGGCCAGGGGATGGCGATCGTCGTGCAGGTGTGACCCGGCGCGGCCCCGGTCAGATGCGCCGCGCGACCCGCGGGTAGTCGATCACCAGGCCGGTGCCGTCCACGGTGATGTCCTGCTGGAAGTCGCCGCTCTCGAACGACACCACGGACTGCTCGTCGCCCACCGACACGGTCCGGTACTTCTGGCGCACGAGGCGGACCGACAGGTCCGGCAGCGTCACGTACACGACGGGCAGCTCGTGCTCGCCCGCCTCGCGCTGGAGGCCGAGGCGGCGGATCGGGATGGCGTTGAACAGGACGGCGAACTGCACGTCGACGTCCACCGCGCCGTCGAAGTCGGCCCGCTCCGCGCCCTGGCCGTGGTCGACCAGCCACACGCCCTCGGACGAGCGGGACACCGAGACCTGCCGCTCCTCGGACACGGTCGCCGTGCGCAGCAACAGGCGGGTGACCGCGCCGGCCTCGCCGACGGACACCTCGAACGACCCGCTGAACTGCTCGTCCGGCCCGGCCGACACGAGGCGGCCGGAGGCTCGCAGCTTGCGCTCGGACAGCAGGAACCGGACCTGCTCCAGGCGCGGCACGTCGTAGCCCTGCCACGTCACGATCTGCGCGGAAGGCGAGCGAGCCTCGCCGGTCGGGTGCGCCGGCTCAGCCGGGTTGAACGAGTTCACTCTCCACCCGGAAGGATGTTCTTGGCCTGCTCGGCCACCGTCCTGACCTGCTCCTCGTGGCCGAACCTGCCGGCGATGAACTCGGCGGCGGCGTCGATGCCCTGGTCCACCTTCTCGTGGTTCTCCTCCAGCACCTCGAACGCCTTGTTCTTCAACTCGTCGAAGTTCATCCACGCTCCCAAAGACTCACCCACAGGCTAGCTGTGTTTGATTGCCTCGGCTCCGCCGAGGCGGGCGAGGCCGCCATGGAGTCGGCCCATCGCGCCTGATTTCCCGCCGATCGAAAAGCGTGATCGGCGGGAAATGAGGCCCGACAGGCCGACGCGGCCTCGCTGTGTTGGATTGCCTCGGCTCCGCCGAGGCGGGCGAGGCCGCCTTGAAGTCGGCCCATCGCGCCTGATTTCCCGCCGATCGAAAAGCGTGATCGGCGGGAAATGAGGCCCGACAGGCCGACGCGGCCTCGCTGTGTCGGATGGCCGCTGCTTCCGCAGACGGCGGGCGAGGCCGCGTCGGCAGGTCAGGTGCTACGCGACGCTCTTCTTCTTACGCACCACGATCAGCGCCGCCGCGCCCGCGCCGAGCAGGCCGAGGCCGATCAGCAGCGGCACGAAGATCGAGGCACCGGTCTGGGCCAGGTCGTCACCACCGGCGCCGGGGGCCGCCACGGCGGGGGCCGACGTGGTGGTCGTCGGGGCAGGCGCGTCCGTGGTGGTGGGCGCCGTCGTCGGCACGGCGGACGTCGGCGTGGACGGCTTGGTGGCCACGGTCCACTTGACCTTGGCGTTGTCCTTGGCGTCCATCTTCGCCGACTTGGCGATCACCAGCGACTGCGTCTTCAGGTTGCGGTCGCTCGACACGAACAGCCGGCCGTGGTGCACCTCGGCGGTGGCGTGCACGGTGAACTCGAACGAGTCGGCCTCGACGTCGTCGGCGACCTTCACGAAGATCTCGCCGACCTTGGTCTCGGCCTTCGCCTTGACGTCGCCCTTGGCGACGATGTCCAGCTCCTTGCCGTCCTTGTCGGTGAAGGTCACGCCGTTGGGCACCTCGGCCTCGACGATGACCTTGTCCGCCGTCGTGGTGACGGTGAACGGGCCGATCAGCGTGCCCGCCTTGCCCTCCAGCTCCTTCGGGTCGACGGTCAGCGTCGGGCCCGGCTCCTGGTCCTCGCCGACGTTGATCGCCGGGTCGGTCAGCCGCTTGTAGACGGTGATGACGTCCTTGTCGACGTCGTCACCCTCGATGGTGGCGTCCTGCTCGTACAGGCCGATGCCGTCGGTGTAGTGCCACACCGCGGCCTGCGTGCCGGCGATGAAGACGCTCTCCTTGACACCCTCCAGGCCGAACGCCGCCTGCGCTTCCGCCAGGTCGAGCTTGGGGTAGCTGTTGTGGAGGATCCAGTTGACGTACTTGGCGTTCGCCTTGAACTGGGTGTTCGGGTTCGGGTGCTGGTCCCACGGCACTTCCTTGAGGGGAGTGTTGTCCTCAAGGGGCGTCGGCAGCTCCACGCAGTACGCCGTGGCGTACTGGTCCTTGCCGTCCTCGTTGATGCGGAGGCCGATCAGCTCCGTGTGGAACTGCTTGCCGTTCTCCAGCGGCTTGCCCTGCGCGTCGGTCAGGCGCAGTCCGATACCAGGGCGGTCGGCGCCGGGGTGCGGCCTCACCTCGACCGCGTCGGCGGCGGCCGGGAGTGCGGCGGACAGCAGCACGAGGGAGGCGCCGAGGACCGCAGCCCCCATGCGCTTCAGGGTCAACCGGGGTGCCATGTGTCTCCTTGAGGCTCGCGAGTAGCCCGATGGTGTGGATCAAGACGGCGGGTCCGTGTCGAACCCGGCGGGGCCGCAGGTGCAGGGGGCTCCGGCACCGGATCGACAGGAATCGGCGGAACACTATCCGATCGATCCAAATCGGAGCGGTGACGGGGGTGGCGAGCTTCGTCACCCCGGTCACCAGGGAGAACGACACCGTCCGGTCCACAAGGGACGATCACCGATCGGCGTCACCCGATTGCGCGCACCCCCGCACCAACGCTTCGATGAACGACGAAAGCGCTTAACCGTAGGACATGCCGATCATCATCGCAGGTCACATCGGGTATGTACCACGAAACGTATCAGCCGTGTCCGCAAACCGACGCCACACCGTTGCGAAACGGTGATCTAGGCGACCAGCTCGGCCTCGGCCACCGGCCGGATGTCGCCCACGCGCAGCGACGTCCCCGGAAGGCAGAGATCCTTGGCCGTGGGTGGTTGACCAGCCAGGATCCACTTGCACAGCGCAGCCAACTGGTATGACACCAATGGCGGAACGGCGTCACCCAGATGTCGGTACGCGTTACCGATGATCGACACGTCGAACCGGAACTTGCGCGGGAAGCCCTGGAGCAGCGCCATCTCCCGCACCGTGCACAGCCGGTCCTGCTCCGGGTGGGCGTACCGGCCGTTGCCCACGTGGCCGCACTCCCGCTTGATGGTCCGCGCCGGCTCGTCCCACCACATCCGCCCGTACACGTCCGGGTGCGAGCCCCACTTGCCGTCGTCGATGATCTTGCGCTGCGCCGGGTTCAGCAGCCGCTCCGCGGGCGAACCCACCAGGTCGCCCCACGAGCCGCCGTCCGCCGGGATGGCCCGCATCCGGTCCAGCGAGCGGTCGTGCCGGAACGACGGCGACACGTGCATCGGGTCCTCCGGGTCGGCCTCGCCCGCCGCCACCGCGGGCAGCTTGCCGATCGCCCGCCGCACGGTCACGGCGGCCGGCCGCACCTCCCAGCCCGCCCACAGGTCGTGCATGGTCCGCAGCGGCACGCCCGCGTCCACCGCGACCACCACGGCCCGCTCCCGCAGCTGCGGCAGCCCGAACCGGGACAGCATGTGCGAGGAGGCGTCGACCTCGTACCCGAGCGCGACGAGCTGCTCGGCCAGCCCGTCGAGGTGGTGCCGCTGCTTGCCCTTCACCAGCTCGCGGGCGTTCTCCAGCAGCAGGACGCGGGGCCGCAGCTCCGCCACGTACGCCGCGACGCGGCCGACCAGCGAGTTGCGCGGGTCGTCCCGCAGGTGGTTGGCGGCGGTGATGCGGGTGAAGCCCGAGCACGGCGGGCACGCCACCAGCACGTCCAGTTCGCCGCGCCGCAGGCCCCACACTTCGCGCAGCACGGCCGGGTCGAGCCGCCCGAGGTCGACCTGGAGCGGGTCGACGCCGATGTTGTCCCGGTAGGTGCCGTTGCAGCGCAGCGAGCCGAGCCGGGACGAGGGCTTGCCGATCTGGGCGTCCGCCGCGCCGACGACGGTGAAGTCCCGGTGCGCTTGGAACCCGAGGCTCATGCCGCCCGCGCCGGAGAACAGGTCGACGACCTTGTAGGTGGGTCCACGCACGCCGGAGATCGTACGGCCCGGCGAAACCACCCGTGCCGCACCGCCGCACCGGCGCGTCCATCCCGTAGCTTCCCCGCATGGAGCTGCCACCCGCCTGGCAACGACCGCACCCGTTGCGCGGCCTGGAGGACGTGCCGTGGGCGGAGCTGTCCCGCGGTGCCGGCGTGGACGACCTCCTGCGCGCCACCGCTGAGGGCGACCAGGAGGCGTGCGGGCGGCTGGAGAGACGGCTCCTGGACGAGGACACGGTGTCCGAGGCGAGCGTGCACGCCGTGCCGTTCCTGGCCGAGCTGGGCGCGAGCTACCGGGTGCCCGGCGCGGCACGCGATCGGGTGATCTTCCTGCTGGCGGCGCTGGCGCTGGCGAGCGCCGGCTTCACCGAGGGCGGCCGGCGCACCCGCCGCCGGTGGAACGCGGTGCGCCGCGAGCTGCCCCGCCTCGCGCCGGACTGGATCACCCAGGCGCGGTACGCGGTCGCCAAGGCCGCGCCGAGGGTGTTCGACGCGCTGGCGGGCGCGGAGGTGGCGTGCTCGATGGCGCTGGCGATCGCCGTGCCCGAGGTCGCGCCCAAGCACATCGCGGACGTCGCGCAGGGCATCGCGTTCGGTGGCACCCACCCGCGACTGCTGGCGGAGGCCGCGTGCGTGGCGCTGCACCTGATGCTGGACGAGGACACCGACGACGAGTGGGCCCACGCGACCGCGCAGGCCGACGCGAAAACCCTGCACGCCTACGAATCCGGCGCCCACCCCCCGAACCAGCCCCCCGCGGTGACCGTGCAACTGATCGGCTACCACTACGCCCACCAAGCCGCCTACGGCTGACCCCCGCCCGCCCTCCAACTCCCCCGCTCTTCGCTCACTTCTCCCGCACGCACCCCGCGAGGCCGCGTCGGGTTGTCGCGCCTCATTTCCCGCCGATCACGCCCTTCGATCGGCGGGAAATCAGGCGCGACGGCCCGACTTCAGGCGGCCGAGCCCGCCGAGGCGAAGCCGAGGCAATCCAACACAGCGACGGCCCGACTTCAGGCGGCCGAGCCCGCCGAGGCGAAGCCGAGGCAAATTCAACACAGCGACGGCCCGACCACAAGGCGGCCGAGCCCGCCGTCTGCGAAGCAGCGGCAATCCAACACATCCACTAACTGGCGGCCGAGCCGCCCGACGAGAGGAGGGCGAATCCAACACCTTCCGCCACCGGTACGGCCGGCTCCAGCGGGCCCAGCCCCGTCCGCCACTCCTGGTCGGCCAGCGCGAACGCCGCCACCGCCAGCGGCACCACCGGCCGACCGGGCGTCAGCTGGTCGGCGGAGAGGTCCAGCTCCAGCCGCGCGCCCAGCGGCGAGGGCCGCAGCCGCAGCGCGCCGTGCGGCACCTCGTCGGGGTGCGCGAACCGGCACGACCACTCGGTGAACACGACCGGGCGTTCCACCGTCTCGGTCGGGCGCACCGCCCGGACGTTCGCGCCGACCGAACCACGCCGGTAGCCGTCGGCCGCGCCGACCAGCAATTCCTCGAACTCGATGGACGACACCCCGAGGTCGTGCCCGGCGACCAGGGCCACCTGCGCCAGCGCCAGCGGGAGCTGCGGCAGCGCGTCCTCGAAGCACGTCATCGCGCCGCCGTAGCGGGTGTTGATCTCGGTGGGCAGGAAGCCCTCGGCGGTGGCGATGCCGTCCAGGGTGAACGTGCCCCGGTAGTCGACGGTCTCGCGCAGCCGCTCGCCGACCCGGCGGGCCAGGTTGCGCATCTCCTCGCGGATGCGCGCGGGCGGGTCGTAGTAGGACGCGCAGCCCGCGTACAGGAAGCGGGCCTGGCCCCGGCGGCGCGGCACGACCATCTCGATCGGCCGGAGCACGGCGGTGCCGTCCGGGAACACGATCCCGTGCACGCTCACCGGGATGCCCTCCAGGAACGGCATCACGCGGACGAAGTCGCACTTGGCCCGCAGCACCTCGAACGCCTCCAGCGCCTCCGACCGGTCCCGCACGCGCCGCACGAAGTTCGCGCCGCCGTTGATCGCCGGGCCGTCGCCGGACCACACGACGCCCGAACCCCGGTCGAGGTCGAGGGTCGCGCGCCACAGCGCGTCGAGGTCGAGGCCCCGCACGACGGCGGGCGCGCGCGGCGCGGACAGCTCGTCCCACAGCGCGTCGATCGTGGTCTTGTTCTCCAACTCCACCCATTCGGGGCGGCGCGCGTTGAGCACCGGGCGGCCCGCGAACTCGGGGGTGTGCGCGTAGTGCGTGCCGATCACCAGCGCGTCGCCCGTCGGGTCGAAGTCGGCGAGGACTTCCCGGACGCGGCGGTCGGGCGAGGTCAGCAGCCGGGTCAGGCGGTTCTGCTCGACGGCGACGAAGCCGCCCCCGATGCCCAGCGGCACCCAGCGCGCGACCTCCGGGTCGTGCAGCGGCGCGTGGTCGTCCGTCGAGAGCACGAGCGTGTGGCGTGCGCCGAGCTGGTGCAGCTCACCGGCGCGGGCACTCAGCCGGGTGCCGCCGGCGAGCACGACCAACCGGTCGCCGAACAGGGTGCCGAGGCGCTCTTGGAGCGCGGGGAGGACGTGATCCATCGCCGAGAACTCGCTTTATGAGAAGCAGACGAGACGACCGGCGAGCGCCGGGTGCCACGCACTGTAGAGGGCGGCGAGTCGACCGGCCCAGCACGGTCCGGCAACGACCGGATGAAGCTTGCCGGTGGCGCGGGAACGCCCCGCGCGGGCTCACCGGGCGGCGTCGCGGAGCACCTCGTCGACCCGGCTCAGGAAGGAGCGGCGGGAGTTCGTCTTGGGGAACGGCAGGCACAGGCCGAGCAGGGTCTCGTCCAGCGACGGCGGCGCGGCGGCGACGACGGCCGCGGCGTTCTCCAGGAAGCGCTGCCTCTTCGCCTCCTGGACGGCGTGGTTCGCGAGTACGCCCTCGATGCTCGTGTGCATGACTGGATGCGGGTAACTCACTTGGGTTGTATCGGCCGACCCCGACAACACCTTTAGGGGCAATTTTTGCCAGACCACCGTCCGCCGGTCGGGTGGCCCCGTGCTGGGATGTCCACCATGCGCGTCCTGGTCACCGGCGCACGCGGCTACCTGGGCCGCAACGTCGTGGAACAACTCCGTGCGGCCGGTCACACCGCGCTGCCGTTCAGCGGTGACATCCGGGAGGACGCGATACCGCCGTCCGACGGCGTGATCCATTTGGCGGCGCTGGCCCGCGTCCGGGAATCGTTCGACAATCCTCTTGCCTATTACGACGTGAACGTCACCGGGACGCTCCGGCTGCTCCGATCGGCGCCCGCCCGATTCGTCCTGGCTTCGACCGCCGCCGTGTACGGCGCGCCCGCGGGTGACGTGCTCACCGAGGACCACCCGCGCCGCCCCGCGAACCCCTACGCGGCCACGAAGGCGGCGGCGGAGGACGCCGTCGCCTGGACCGCCCGCGGCGGCCCGCTCGCCGCCGTGACGCTGCGCCTGTTCAACCTCGCGGGCGGCGGCGACCGGGACGACACGCGGCTGATCACCAGGGCGTGCGGGGTGGCGGCGGGCAGGCTGCCGTCGATGGAGGTCTACGGCGACGGGACGGCGGTGCGCGACTTCGTGCACGTGCGCGACGCGGCGCGGGCCTTCGTGCTGGCGCTGGAGACCTGCCGCCCCGGCCACGAGGTCTACAACGTCGGCGCGACGCCCGCGTCCGTGGCGGACGTGCTCGCGGCCGTGCGCCGGGTGACCGGCGCGGAGGTCGCCGTCGAGTGGAAACCCGCCCACCCCGGCGAGGCGCGGGTGTCGCGCGCCGACACGACCCGGCTGCGCGCGCTGGGCTGGCTGCCCGTCGAGTCGGACCTGGACGCGCTGGTCCGCGACCAGTGGGCGGCACGCCGGTGACCACGTGACCGCCATGCCGGTGACCACGTGGGTGTCACGCCGGCAGGCACGTGGGTGTCACGCCGGCAGCCGCTTGGGCACGGCGACGCGGTCGAGGTCGGCCGCCACCACGATCTCGCCGTCGAACACCTCCGCCGCCTCCGCGTGGAACCGCGCCGGGTCGGCGTAGCGCTGCGAGAAGTGCGTCAGGACGAGCTTGCGCACGCCGCACTCGGCGGCCACCCGCGCGGCCTGGGCGGCGGTGAGGTGGCCGTGCTCGATCGCCAGGCGTTCATCGACGTGCAGATATGTCGACTCGATGACCAGCAGGTCGGCCCGGTCGGCGAGTTCGAACACGCCGTCGCACAGCCGCGTGTCCATGACGAACGCGAACCGCTGGCCGGGCCGGTGCACGCTCACCTCGTCCAGCAGCGGCGGCGTCAGTTCGCGGATCGCCGGGCCGCGGATGCCGTGCCGCGCCAGCAGCTCGGGCACCATCCGGCGGCCGTCCGGCTCGACCAGCCGGTAGCCGTAGGTCTCCAGCGAGTGGTCGAGCGGGCGGGCCTCCAGGACGCCGAACGCGCCCTCCGCGACCGGTCCCGGCCCCGTGACGGGCGCCTCCCGCAGGTCGAGCACGTCGTAGAACGAACTCGCGTGCCGCAGGCGGGCGAAGAAGTGCGCGCCCGACGCCGGGTAGTGGGCGTGGACGGGGTGGGGCGCGCGGTCCAGCGACAGCCGCTGCACCACACCCGGCACGCCCAGGCAGTGGTCGCCGTGGAAGTGCGTCAGGCAGATGCGGGTGACGTCCCGCGCGGCGACGCCCGCGAGCAGCATCTGCCGCTGCGCGCCGTCGCCGGGGTCGAACAGGAAGCCCTCGTCGTCCCACCGCAGCAGGTAGCCGTTGTGGTTGCGGGTGCGGGTGGGCACCTGGCTCGCGGTGCCGAGGACGACCAGCTCGCGTGGGGACACGTGGCAGAGTCTGCGGCATGGAGAGTCTGCACGTGGTGTCCCGGTGGCCGGTCGAGACGGCGGCCGCGGCCGTGGTCGACGCGCGGGGGCGCGTCCTGGGCGCGCACGGGCCGGTGGACCACCGGTTCCCGCTGGCGTCGGTCACCAAGCCGCTGACCGCGTACGCGGTGCTGGTGGCGGTGGAGGAGGGGGCGGTCGAGTGGGACCAGCCCGCCGGGCCCGAGGGGTCGACCCTGCGGCACCTGATCGCGCACACGTCCGGGCTGGCGTTCGACTCGTCCGACGTGCAGGCCGCGCCGGGCGCCAAGCGGATCTACTCGAACCGGGGGTTCGAGGTGCTCGCGGACGCGGTGGCGGCGGCCACCGGCATCCCGTTCGCCGACTACCTGGCCGAGGCGGTGTTCGCGCCGCTCGGCATGTCGTCGACCACGCTCGACGGCTCACCCGCGGCGGGCGCGACGTCCACCGTCGACGACCTGGTCCGGTTCGCGGCCGAGGTGCAGTCGCCGAAACTGGTGTCGGCGGCGCTGGTGGCCGAGGCGACCAGCGTGGTGTTCCCCGGTCTGCGCGGCGTGCTGCCCGGCTACGGGTTGCAGCGCGAGAACGACTGGGGGTTGGGTTTCGAGATCAGGGGGCACAAGTCGCCGCACTGGACGGGCGCGGCGTCGTCGCCCCGGACGTCCGGGCACTTCGGGCAGAGCGGCACGTTCCTGTGGGTCGACCCGGAGGCCGGGGCGGCGTGCGTGGCGCTGACCGACCGCCGGTTCGGCGAGTGGGCGGTCGAGGCGTGGCCCGCGTTCACGGACGGGGTGCTGGCCGAGCTGGGCCGCCGCGCGGAGTAGGCCGGCGCGGAGTGGGGCCGGCGCGGGGTCGTACGCGGGCGGAGAGGAGGTTCCGGTGGGACCGTTCCGGGACGAGGGCGCGCTGCGCGAGGCGATGGTGGCCGAGCTGCTCGCGCTGGGGACGATCCGCGACGACGCGGTCGCGGCGGCCTTCCGCGCGGTGCCGCGGCACCGGTTCGCGCCGGGCACCGACCCGGCGGACGCCTACGCCGTCCACACGGCGGTCGTCACCAAGCGCGACGAGCACGGCGTGCCGGTCAGCTCCGTGTCCGCGCCGGAGATCCAGGCGCTCATGCTGGCGCAGGCGGGGATCGAGCCGGGCATGGCGGTGTTGGAGATCGGCTCCGGCGGGTACAACGCCGCGCTGATCGCGGAGCTGGTCGGTCCGGGCGGCGCGGTGACCAGCGTGGACATCGACCCGGACGTCACCGGTCGGGCCCGCCGCCTGCTCGCGGACACCGGGTACTCGCGGGTGCGGGTGGTCCTCGCCGACGCGGAGCACGGGGTGCCGGAACACGCGCCCTACGACCGGATCATCGTCACCGTGGGCGCGTGGGACGTCCCGCCCGCGTGGATCGACCAGCTCACCCCGGACGGCCTGCTCGTCGTGCCCCTGCGGGTCCGGGGACTGACGCGGTCGATGGCCCTGGCGCGCGTCGGGGACCGCCTGGTGAGCCGGTCCTCGACCGCGTGCGGCTTCGTGCTGATCCGGGGGGCGGGCGCGCACGCCGAACGCGTGGTTCCGTTGCGCGGCAAGGAGGTCGTCGTCCGGTTCGACGATGACGACGAGCCGGGCGTCGGTGAGCCGGACCTCGACGGCGTGCCGGCCACCGACCGGGTCGAGGTCTGGACGGGTGTCGTGGTCGACGCCGCCGAGCCGGTCGAGGACCTGCAACTGTGGCTGGCGACGACGTTGCCCGGTGCCGGCGCGCTGGTGGCCGCGCCCGGCGCGAACCTGGTCGCGCCGGGCAACCGCTGGTTCCCGCAGGCCGCCGTCCGGGGCGGTGCCGTCGCCTACCTGGTGTCCCGCCCGGTGGCGGGCGACCGGTTCGAGCTGGGCGCGCACGCCTTCGGTCGCCGGGCCGACGAGCTGGCCGGGGCGTTCGCCGAGCGGATCACCGCCTGGGACGGCCGGCGGGACGGTCCGGGGCCGGTCTTCACCGTGTGGCGCGGGACGTCCGGCGACCCGCCCGCGTCCGGGACGGTCATCCGGAAGCGGCACAGCCGCGTCACCGTCACGTGGCCGGACGCGGAGGGGTGACCGCGCGTCACCGACCGGACGGGCCGCACAACGCCGTGGCCGCGAGCTTCTCCTGCGCCTTGCCGAACTTCTCGCGCTGCGCCGGGTCGCCGGCGTCGATGGTCCCGTGGTTGATCGAGAACTCGACCCGCCTGGCGCGGTCGGGCGTGCTGTACATGTACGAGGTCACGCTCTGGGTGCCGCCGGTGTGGCCGTACGCGGTGCAGCCGGGGGCGAACTCGGTCTCGAAGAGCCCGAGGCCGATGCGGCCGGCGCGGCCCGCGGGCACGGTCTCCCGCATCCCGGCCAGCGAGGAGGGCGACACCAGCTGGCCGCCGAGGAGCGCGGAGATGAACCTGTCGAGGTCCCGCGTGGAGGTGATGATCTCGCCCGCGGCGCCCGCCCAGGACGGGTTCATCCGGGTGATGTCGACGACCTTCAGCCGGCCGTCGTGCTGGTAGCCGAAGTAGCTGTGCGCGTGCGGGCCGGTGATGCCGGTGCGGGTGCCCGGCAGGCTGCTGTCCCGCAGCCCGAGCGGCTGGAGGATCCGGCGCTCGACCTGGGTGTCGTAGCCGGTGCCGGTGACCTTCTCGATCAGCAGCCCGAGCAGCAGGTAGTTGGTGTTGGAGTAGGCGTGGCGCGCGCCCGGCTCGAACCGGGCGGGCTTGGCCAGCGCGGACCGCACCAGCTCCTCGGCCCGGTAGGTGCGGAACAGGTTGTCCACGTACTCCTGGCCCCACATGGGGATGCCGGGGTCCGCCGTGCCGTCGGGCTTGACGTCACCGGTGTAGTTGAAGAGGCCGCTCGTGTGCTGGAGCAGCATCCGGACCGTGATCCGGGGGTCGACGCCGAAGCGGGGCAGGTGGCGGGCGACGGGGTCGTCGAGCGAGACCTTGCGCTCGTCCACGAGCTGCATGACCACCGTGGCGACGAACGTCTTCGTGATGCTGCCCGCGCGGAACCGCCCGGTGGGCACCGGTTCGGCCGACCGGTGCAGCTCGGCGCGCCCGGCGCTGCCCACCCAGTCGCCCTTGCCGTCGTGGACCCGGACGACGACCCCGGCCCCGCCGGCGGCGACGACGTCGTCCATCGCCTGCCGCAGTTCCCGGCGCGCGCGGGTGGACTCGGCCTGTGCCGCGCCTTCCTCCGCCTCGACCTGCGTCCCGTCGGGCTGGGCACCACCGGACTGCGCACCGCCGGACTGCACGGCGTCCGCCCGGTCGCCCGGCGCGGCGGAGACGACCTGGCCGGTCATCCCGGTCAGCAGCGCGGCCATCACGACCGCGCCACCGAGCCGTCGCATCGTCGTTCTCATCCAGGTCCCGTCCCTCGTGATCGGTGTCCCGGCTTTCCGGGTCACGCCTGCACGTCCGCCGGGCGGGTGCCGCGACGAACGCTTGCCGTGTCCGACCGTATGGACCGCGCGGAACGAGCAGAATCACGCCAGCGCCCGTTCGGGGGTAGCGCCTGCACCACCCCTCGGATCTCCGTCGGGCGCGGCGGGTCGGCCCAGCGCCACCGTGAGGTCGACCTCGACCAACTGGCCGGGGAACCCGAGCTGGGCGACGCCCAGCAGGGTGCTCGCGGTGGTGAACGCCGACCCGATGACCGAGCCGGTGAGCCGCTCCCAGGCGGCGGCCGGCACCGGGCCGTCGTCGGTGACCACGTGGATCACCGAGCGGACCACCTGGTCCGGCTTCGCGCCCACGACGTCCAGGGCGGCGAGGGCGTTGGCCGCGACCTGGTCGATCCGGGCGTCGAGATCACCCTGTCCGACCAGGGCGCCGGACGGGTCGAGCGGGCACTGCCCGGCGAGGTACGCGGTGCGCCCCGCTTCGACGACGGGATGTGGTGGTAGCCGGGGGCGGGTGGAGGTGGTCGGGGTTGATGCGCGTGATCTCGGCGATAATGCGGCCGAGCCTGACGACCGGGCCGGCACGACGCACCGAGTTTTCCCGGCGCCCGCGGGCGAGCCGGCGAGCGAACACCGGAAGCCCGCCGACAACGACAGCCGACACCTTCCGGCGGCGGTTGAAGGTTGGCGCCGGTCGGGCCGCGGAGTTGGCGGTGAACTTGGGACAGCACACGAGCGTTCGTGTGGAGATGTGGGACAGCAGTTACCCGCACAACAAATCAGGGCCCCGTTCCGTCAACCGGAACAAGGCCCTGGCCTGTACTCGCTCTTGCGCGCTCGGCAGGATTCGAACCTGCAACCTTCTGATCCGTAGGAACCTGTCGAAGCGCTGACCAGGCGTTCCTCTTCGTCTGGCGTTGGTGCAGACGGTGCAGTGGTAGCCGCTGATGGAATCCCGTCGCGGTCACTATTGCGGTCGGCTTCGGGCTACCCACCCCGGCCAGTGGCAAGTCGGCGGAGCTGGCGCGGCAGCCGATCGCCGTGCCCAGCCCGTCCAAGTCTTGGAGCGCGCGATCGTCCCGAGTTGAGCGGCGGCAAACTTCCCTTGATCGGCACTTGCTGCGGTAGCGCGCCTTGATCCCCTAGAGCCAAGTTCGGCAGACTACCGAGAGCGTGCGGCGAGGCCGAGGGGCACCATGCTCGTGGTTATGGCGGCGGGGTGCTCCGCGGTGAACAGGTCGGCTTTGCCGGGCTTGTTGGCGTAGCCGATGGCACGGGTTCGGGCGGCGCGTGTGGCGCGTAGGTCGGTGAGTGAGTCGCCGATGAGGGTGCACTTCGGCGGTGGAGTTGTGAGTGCGGCGCTGGCCTGGCCGATCAAGTGCGGGCTTGGTTTCAGGAGCGCAGGGTTCGGGTCCGTGCGGGCGGATACGAAGTGCACGAAGGGGTTCAGTTCGTGCTGGTGCAGGTAGGTGTTGACGGCGGCTTGTGAGTTGTTGCTGACGATCGCCAGCTTGCGTCCGGTCGCGTGCCAGGTGCGGATGAGGTCGTGTGCGCCTGGTGTGGGTTCGGCGGTCGTGGCGGCTTCCACCTCGTGCGCACGTAGTGAGGACTCGACGTGGTGGGCTTGGTCGCTGCCGAGCGTGGCGGCATGGATGAGCACGTCGAAGGGGTCCGCGGTCTTCTCGACCTCGGCGGGCAGTTCGGTGTGCCCGGCCTCGGCCAGGACTCGGCGGAGCTGGCCGGCGACATGGTGGGCGGGGACGTTGGCGAAGATCGAGCAGACCGGGCCGTCGAAGTCGAGCAGCAGGGCGTCGGTCGTGGCCAGGATGTGGCGCAGTGCCTCGGGGTCGTCCACGGGGGTGTTGTCCGTGGTCAACGCTTGTACTCCGTGGCGACGGTGTTCCACAGGCTGTCGAACCAGGTCCGGGCCTGCTCGACGTACTGACTGCCGGTGCTGGTGTCGTCGTCGGTGACGCTGTGGTGGAACAGGATCGCGTCCTTGCCCATGAGGTCGTAGATCGCTTGCGGTTGTCCGCCCAGGGACAGGACGTGTTCGCGGACCGGGTAGAAGCCGAAGAAGGCTTCGCTGTTGTTGATCAGGTAGAGCTTGAACAGCGGGGCGGACGCGTGGACGCGGACCTCGGCGGTGGCGTCCTTGACCAGGCCCAGCGCGCCCAGCTCGGTGACGTTGTCGAGGATGGCGAGGGTGTGCCGCCGCATGATCTCGGCCGCGCGTTCGCGGAAGGCGGGGCTGTCGGCCCGGTCTTCGACGGTGCAGGGGACGGACCACGGGACTGCCGGGTCCGGGACCAGGATGCGGACGTGCAGTGCCTGAGGCGTCAGGCGGCCGATGCGGATCTTGTCCAGCGGTTCCTGTAGGACGCCGTGCAGGGTCTCACCGGAGAAGCCGGCGAAGTCGATCGTCACGTGGTCCTGCTCGAAGGCCCGTTCGATGTGCGGGCGCAGGCCCACCGGGCGTTCGGTGCGTTCCCTGACGAAGACGCCGCTGCCCTGCCTGGAGACGATCAGGCCCTCCTCGCGCAGCTCGCGCAGAGCGTTCTGCACGGTCATCGGGGCAACGTCGTACTTCTTCGCCAGCTCGGCGCGCGAGGGCAGCTTGTCCCCGGCCTTGAAGACCTTGGTCAGGATGGCGGCCCTCAGCGCGCTCGCCACCTGCATATATGGCGGTCGCGGATCGTCCGGGTCGAGTGCCATGCCGTCCCCGTCTCGTGAATATGCGGTCTGAATATGCAGAACGTCTATACGCACAAAGGTAGGTCACTCGTCTAGCCCACCTAGGGAGCTAGTCGATCGGCACTTCACCAACGCTCATCTTGTCTAGACAGGCTGGCTTAATCTGTGATGGAGCTGGCAGTCGTGGCAGTTCCGTACGGCACTCGGTTCGAGGCGGCGTTCGACCAGGTGTTCCCGATGGGAGCGCTGATGGTCGGCGAGGTCGCGCCGGACATGGAGTACATGAGCGCGGAGGACAAGGGCCGGGGTAAGCAGGCCAAGCAGCGCGTGGACGAGCGGACCGGTAAGCGGCAGTGCGGCAGGGGTGCCTGTGCGCGCCTGACTCTGCAAGGCAGGCCATGCTTTGCCAACATCGTGAACCGGGTCGGCACAGGTACAAGTGAGACCCGATTTGAAACCCAGATGGGCGGTGCCGACTGGCACCGCCCCTCCGACCTGCGCGCTCGGCAGGATTCGAACCTGCAACCTTCTGATCCGTAGTCAGATGCTCTATCCGTTGAGCTACGAGCGCATCGGTTTTCAGTTGTCACCCGGCCGAAGCCAGGTGTTGCGGAGGCTCCGGGATTTGAACCCGGGATGGGCGATAAACCCAAACCGCATTAGCAGTGCGGCGCCATAGACCAGACTAGGCGAAGCCTCCCGGAGCCCTCGGCTACGACGCATAGATTACACAGGTCGGCGCCCGGCTGGCAAAACGCCCCCCTCCCACCCCTGTTCACGCAGGTCAAAGGTGGTAAGGGGGGCGTTCACCGTGGGTTCAGGCGGGGGTTGTGTGGCGTACGTCTCGGCAAGGACTTCACGGCGCCAGGGACAGGAACGGGAGCAGGGCGTCCGGGTTGCGCAGCGCGTCCCGGCTCACCGCCTGGTCGGGCGGGGTGCCCGCCAGGATCTTCTTGACCGGCACCTCGCACTTCTTGCCGTTGAGCGTCCTCGGGATCTCGTCGACCCGCACGAAGCGGTCCGGCACGTGGCGGGGTGACAGGTTGGCCCGCAGTTCCGCCTTCAGGCGCGGCTCCAGGTCCGCCAGGGCCGTCCCCGGCTCCAGGACGAGGAAGCACAGCAGCTCGCCGTCGGTCCGCCCGGCTCCCGACGTGTCGATGACGAGCGAGTCGGCGACCCCCGGCAGCCCCTCGACGACCCGGTAGAACTCGCTGGTGCCCATGCGCACCCCGCCGCGGTTCAACGTCGAGTCGCTGCGGCCGTAGATGACCGCCGAGCCGCGCCCGGTGATCCGGATCCAGTCACCGTGCCGCCACACGCCGGGGAACGTGTCGAAGTACGCCTCGCGCAGCCGGGAACCGTCCTCGTCGCCCCAGAACCGCACCGGCATGGACGGCATGGGCTGCGTGATCACCAGTTCGCCCACCTCGTCGACGACCGGCTCGCCCGCCTCGGAGTAGGCGTGCACGGCCGCGCCGAGGGACCGGCAGGACAGCTCGCCCAGCCACACCGGCCGGTCGGGGGACGCCGCCACGAACGCCGTGCACAGGTCCGTGCCGCCGGACACCGACGCGATCTGCACGTCCCGCCCCACGGCGTCGGCGATCCACCGGAAGCCCTCGGGCGTCAGGGGAGCGCCGGTCGAGCCGACGACGCGCAGCGCCGCCAGGTCGTGCCGGTCCGCCGGCCGCAGGCCCTCCTTCAGGCACGACTGGATGTACGGGGCGGACGTGCCGAAGTACGTCACCCGGTGCTGCTCGGCCAGCCGCCACAGCGCGGACAGGTCCGGGTGGGCCGGGCTGCCGTCGAACAGGACGACCGTGGTGCCGACCAGCAGGCCGGACACCAGGTAGTTCCACATCATCCAGCCGGTGGTGGTGAACCAGAAGAAGCGGTCGCCCGGACCCAGGTCGCTGTGCAGCGCCAGCATCTTCAGGTGCTCCAGCACGATCCCGCCGTGGCCCTGCACGATGCCCTTCGGCAGCCCCGTGGTGCCCGACGAGTACAGCACCCACAGCGGGTGGTCGAACGGGACGGGCTCGAACTCCAGCTCCGCCCCCGGGAACCCGGTCAGCAGCGAGTCCCACGTGACGACGTCGGGCAGCGTGCCGCCCAGGTACTCCACGAGCACCGTGGCGCGCAGGGACGGGATCTCCGCCCGCAGCCGCTCCACCGTCGGCCGCACGTCGAAGCCGCGCCCGTTGTACCGGTAGCCGTCCACGGCGATCAGCACGGTCGGCTCGATCTGCGCGAACCGGTCGGCGACGGCCCGCGCGCCGAAGTCCGGCGAGCACGACGACCACACCGCGCCCAGCGACGCCGTCGCCAGGAACGCGATCAGCGCCTCCGGCGAGTTCGGCACCAGGGCCACCACGCGGTCACCACGCCCGACGCCCAGCGACGCCAGGCCCGCGCGCACGGCCGCGACGCGCGCGCGCAGCTCGGCGTAGGTCAGCCGGGACGACAGGCCGTCCTCGCGGTGGAAGACGACCGCGGCCTCGTCGCTGTCGCGGCGCAGCGCCTGCTCGGCGTAGTTGAGCGTCGCGCCCGGGAACCACTCCGCGCCGGGCATCACGCGCTCGCTGAGCACCGCCGTGGGCGCGCTGTGGAACGGCACCTCGAAGAACTCGGCGATCGCGCCCCAGAACGCCTCCACCTCGGTCACCGACCACTCCCACAGCGCGGGGTAGTCGGCGAACCGCAGGCCCTTCTCCGCGGAGAGCCAGGTGCGGAACGCGGCCATGCGGCTGCCCGCGACCCGATCGGGGTCCGGGCGCCACAGCAGCTCTGCCTCGCCGGCGGCGGTGCCGGCCTGCATGTCGGTCATAACCACAGTTCCTAGCCCATCGGGGCGCGCGGAACCACAGGCGACGTCCACACATCACGGCGGTCGGGGCCGGCGGCGGGCACCACGGGCGACGTGGTGCGGCCCGGAGATCGGGCAGGAGGGCTCCACGAGCCGCGACCGGTGCCGTGGGACCCGGACGTCAGTACGCGGACACGCCCTGGCCGTGGCCGGCCGTCGCGATCATCTGCTCCACTGCCGACGTCAGCCGCGGCGCGTCGGTCGGCGCGACCACCATCCACGCGCCGTCGCGCCGCACCACGTAACGCCCCTCGGCGGTGTCCAGCCACGAGATCGCCGCACCGGTCGGGTGCAGGTAGCCGTTGCGGTTGCGGGCGATCACGGCCACCTGGCCACCGCCGCTGCGCGTGGTCACGGCGCGCATCAGCGTGTTCGCCTCGGGCTCGCGCATACCGACACCGCGCAGCACGTCCAGGAAGCCCTGGGTGCCGTCGGTGACGCCCGCCGCGCCGGCCGCCAGGTAGTCGTCCCACCGCACGTTCACCGAACGGCCGGTGCCGGGCGGCGCGGGCGGCAGGGTCGCCACGGTCCGGGCGGCCAGCGCCGTCGGCCGGAAGCCGGTCACCTGGACCTGGTCGCCGACGCGGCCCGCGAACGCGCCGTGCCACGCGGCGGTGGCCAGGCCGCGCGCCTGCTCGCCGTTGCGCGTGAACACCAGTTCCAGGCCGATCTCGAACTCGGCCAACGACCGCAGCACCCCGTACAGCTCCTCGTCGGGTCGCTGCACGGTGCCGAGGCCGCGGGCGAACAGGGCGCGGGACGCGGTCTCGACCAACCGCGCCCGCTCCCCCCGGGTGTGCCCGTAGTGCCGCGTGCCGAGCGGGACCGGGTGTTCGTCGCGGTGGACCGCCTGCCAGAGCAGGAAGAACTCCACGGCGCTCAGCCGGAAGACGCGCTCGGTCACAGGCCGATCACCGGTGGCGCGGCCTTGCGGTCGACGCCGAACACGTTGTCGTCGTCCTCCAGGTAGCCCGGCCGGCTGCGCTCGTTCGCGCCACCGCCGGGCGACGCGGCCAGGGGCGGCGGCGCGGCGATCGGC
Source organism: Saccharothrix australiensis (assembly GCF_003634935.1). NCBI lineage: Bacteria > Bacillati > Actinomycetota > Actinomycetes > Pseudonocardiales > Pseudonocardiaceae > Saccharothrix > Saccharothrix australiensis. The sequence goes on along the minus strand of NZ_RBXO01000001.1, from coordinate 530,249 downwards.
GCGGCGCCGATCATGCCCGAGTGCGGCGTCACGGCCTTGGCGGACTGGAACTGGCCGGTCACGCTGCCGGGGTTCGCGCCGGCCGCCGCGCGGCCACCGGGCTCCGCGCCCAGCGTGCCGCTGGTCGAACCGGGCGAGCCCAGCGGGGCCGAGCCGCCACCACCGCCACCGCCGCTCGCCCCGATCGGCACGGGCATCCCCCGGCGACCGGACGGGAAGCCGCCGAGCCCGCCACCTCCGCCGGCACGGCCGCGCTGCTGGTGCTGCGAGGTGGTCGCCCCCCGCTCGGAGGACTGCTGCTGTTGCTGTTGCTGCTGTGGCGAGGTGGGCACCACGCCCGGACCGCCGTCGACGGGCGGCGTCACCGGGACCGGCACCGGGGTCGGCTGGACCACCGGGGGCGGCGGCGCGACCGGGTTGGTCGGCGGGCTGAACGACGGGACGGTCCGGTCGACGGCGTAGGAGTTCTGCTGGAACATCGCCATCACCTCGGCCGCCTGCCGGTGCGTGGCGTCGGCGGTGAGCACCGAGTCGACGACCGGCGCGGACACCGACTCCAGGCCGGTGAACGGGCTCGACGGCACGGCGCCGCGCGGCGCGGTGCCCGCGCCGCCCACCGGTGCGAAGCCGACGTCGGTCGCCAGGCCGTGCGAGCCGGGGCTCGGCGGGCGCAGCGCGGGCGGTGTGCGGGTGTCCGCCTGCGGTTGCGCGCCGATCGCCCCGCCCGCGGCGGCACCGGCCGCGCCGGCGGACCCGCCGGGAGCGCCCGCGACCGGCTCCACGACCGGCGGCGCGGGCACGGGCGCGGGCATCATCTCGCGCGCCGTCTGCACGTGCTGGATCTCGTCGCCGATGCACTTGGCCACGTTCTCGGCGTGGTCGCTGGTGTGCAGCGCCCACTTCTCCACCGATTCGAGGGCTTCCCGCGCGAGGTCGGCCGATTCGCCCGCCCACGCCTGCTGGGACTGGGCGATCGCCTTGGCCAGCAGCTCCTGCACCTCGCCGAGGGCCTTGCCGACGGACGCCCAGTTCGCCTGCGCGGAACCGGCCGCCTGGAGGTCGACGCCGGTGTGCACCATGTCGTAGAGGGCCTGGTGGGAGAACGCCATCCAGTCGACCTTCTGGCCGAGGTCGCTCGGCACGTCCTGGTGGCCGTTCCCGCCGTGCCCGCCCTGCTGACCGCCTTGGCCGTACTGGCCCTGGCCGCCCGGACCGCCGCGCCTGTCGTCGCTCACGAGCCCTTGACCTCCTCCGCGACCGAGTTGAAGGCTTCCGCCGCGTCGTCGTCGGCCTCTTCGAGGTTGCGCGCCGCGTCGCGGATGGTCTCCTCGACCTCGAACAGCACCTTCATGAAGTCGCCGATCACGGAGACCGCCGACGCTTCGTCGCCGACCGCCACCTCCCGCAGCCGCCTGCTGATCGCCTCACCGACCCAGTTCCGGCCGAACTGGAGTTCGACGTCCAGGTTGTTGACCGCGTTGTAGTGCACGTTGTCGACCAGGTTCCGCGCCTGGCGGATCATCGCGAGCAGGTCTTGCAGCGCCTGCTTGTCCAGGTCGAGCTCGACCTGCCGCTTGTCCACCGCGTCCAGCGCGGTGGTCGCCTTCGCCAGGTCGGTCTGCGCGGCGGCGGTGAAGCTCGGCTTGGCGGACGTCTCCGGCGGGACGACCTGGGTCGTGACCGGGTCGGACGGCGCGGTGGCGGGCGCGGTGGCCGGACCCGTGGACGCGGCGTCGCCCGCCGGTGCGGACGTCACGGGGCCGGTCGTCACCGGGGCCGTCGGTTCCGCGCCCGGCGTCGGCGGCACGAGCGGCGGGGCCGTGGCCCCGGGCGTCGTCTCGTGGACCGGTGGTGCCCCCGTCGTCGGATCGGGGTCCGGGGGAACCGCCTCCGGGGGAACCGCGCCCGGCGCGATCGTCCCGTGAGCGACCGGCTCCGGGGCCGTGGCGGCGGGAATCGTCTCGGGAGGGGGCGTCGCGGGTGGGACCGGCGACGGCAGCGTGACCGTGTCCGCCGGGAACGTGACCACCGGGTGCGGCGCGGACGGCACCAGGGACGCCAGCACGTCGGGCGTGATGACCTGCGTGGTCGAGGTGTCGGCAGCCGGGACCGCCGCCTGGTGCGGTGCGGGCACCGGTGCGGGCTGCGTCAGTGAAACGGTGTTGCCATCGCTCATCATTACCCCCTGCACTGCGGTCTTCGCCGCAGCCGCGCCGCGCGTTACCCAGCGGCGTCCGCATCGGCGTCCGGACGCGTCCCTTAGATGTACCCGGTGGCCGGTTCGGTTCCAAGCCGCTGGGAAGACGCTCTAACGGAGGTGTGAATCGAACCAGTTCAGGGCCCGCTGCCACGCCTCAGCGCTCGCGTCCGGCCGGGTGTCGAACCGGTGGCTGGTGTGCTCGAACCTCACCACGTCGGTCGCGACCGGCGCGGCGGCCGCGGCGTCCCGCAGCTTCTCCACGTCGCTGAACGGGATCTGGGCGTCGTCGTCGCCGTAGAGCCCCAACCACGGGCACGCCAGCTCCTCCGCGACCTGCACCAGCGACGGCAGCCCGTCGGAGAGCGGTTCGAGGATGCCGCCGCCACCCACGGTGACCGCCGCGCCGATGCTTCGGCTTCCCGCAACCACCATCGCGACCGATCCGCCGAGGTCGAAACCCATGACGCCGAGCCGGTCCGCGCTCACCCCGCGCTGCCCCAGCCAGACGAACGCCACGTCCGTGTCGGCCAGCACGGACTCGCCCGACAGCTCGCTGACCCGCTCCGCCGCGTCGGCGGGCTCGTCCTCGGCACCGTGGTAGAGGTGCGGCGCGACGGCGAGCCACCCCTCGGCGGCGAGCCCGCTCACCAGGCCCCGGACGGCGCCGGTCACCCCGCGCGCCTCGTGCAGCACGACGAGGCCGCCGCGGACGACGTTCTCCGGCTCCGCGACGGTCAGCCGCAACGTGCGGCCGTCGGTGAGCGAGAGCGTCTCGGTGCGGGTAGGTGTCATGGCGCAACCCTTCCACGTTGGGGTGAACAGCAGTCAACGTGAGCAACCAGACGGCGGGTATGCCCCATCCGGGTCTTGAGCGGCTAACGTCCAGCTCAGAACCGGAAGGAGTCCCTGGATGACCGTGCGAACCCGCGCAGACCTCTCCGCGCTACCCAGTTACGTGCCCGGCAAAACCGTTACGGGCGCCATCAAGCTGGCCAGCAACGAGGTGTCGGCCGGACCGCTGCCCAGCGTGGTGCGGGCGATCGCGGACGCGGCCACCGCCGTGAACCGCTACCCCGACACCGCCGCCACCGAACTCGTGGCGAGGCTGGGCGACAAGCTCGACGTCCCCACCGGACAGCTGGCCGTGGGCTGCGGCTCGGTGACGCTGTGCCAGCAGTTGGTCCAGGCGACCTGCACCGAGGCGGACGAGGTGGTGTTCCCGTGGCGCTCGTTCGAGGCGTACCCGATCATCACCGCCGTCGTCGGCGCGGGCCGGAGCAGGGTGCCGCTCACCGCGGGTCACGGCCTGGACCTGGCCGCGATGGCCGCCGCCATCACGCCGAGGACGCGCCTGGTCTTCGTGTGCAACCCGAACAACCCGACCGGGACCGCGCTGCGGCGGGCCGAGATCGAGCGGTTCATCGAGCAGGTGCCCGCCGAGACGCTGGTGGTGATCGACGAGGCGTACAAGGAGTTCGTGGACGACCCGGACGTGCCGGACGGCGTGGAGCTGGCGAAGGCCCAGTGGGCGGCCGGGCGGGACAACGTGGCGGTGCTGCGGACGTTCTCGAAGGCGTACGGCCTGGCCGGGCTGCGGGTCGGGTACGCCGTGGGCTCGCCGGAGGTGGCGGAGACGCTGCGCAAGGTCTACGTGCCGTTCAGCGTGAACGCGCTGGCGCAAGCGGCGGCCCTGGCGTCGCTGGACGCCGAGGACGAGCTGCTGGCCCGGTGCCGCGCGATCGTGGCGGAGCGGGGCCGGGTGCGCGGCGAGCTGCAAGCCGCCGGGTACGAGGTGCCGGAGTCGCAGGCGAACTTCGTGTGGCTGCCGCTGGGCGAGCGGACGGCCGAGTTCAACGAGCACTGCCTGGCGCAGAAGGTGGTCGTGCGGGCGTTCGCGGGTGACGGCGCGCGGGTCACCATCGGCGAGCCGGACGAGAACGAGGCGTTCCTGGCCGCGGCCAGGTCGTTCGCGCGGTAGGCAGGCCGGTCAGCGGGTCAGGATCTGCACGATGGCCACGGCTCCCACCAGCACGATCACCGCGCGCAGCACGGTGGGTGGGAGCCGGCGGCCGACCTTCGCGCCGATCTGGCCGCCGATCACCGAGCCGACGGCGAGCGCCAGCACGGCGTCCCACGCGACGTCGGCGATGAAGATGAACAGCACGCCCGCGATCAGGTTGACGAACGCGGTGAGCACGTTCTTCAGGGCGTTCATGCGCTGGATGTGCTCGTTCATGAGGACGCCCATCAGCCCCATGACGAGCACGCCCTGCGCGGCGCCGAAGTAGCCGCCGTAGATGCCGCCGAGGAACACGCCGATCCACAGCGCGACGCCGCCGTGCTCGTGCCGTTCGCGCTCGGCGAGCTTGCGGTTGAGCCACGGCTGGGCGACCACCAGGACGAGGGCGATCGCGATGAGCACCGGGACGATCGCGGCGAACGCGTCCTCCGGCAGCTTGATCAGCAGGATCGCGCCCACCACGCCGCCGAGCAGCGAGGCGGGCAGCAGCCGCTTGACCCGCGGTCCCTGGCCGACCAGCTCGCGGCGGTACCCGACCGCGCCGCTGAACGAGCCGGGCACCAGGCCGAGGCTGTTGGACACGTTCGCGGTGACCGGCGGGAAGCCGACGGCCAGCAGCACGGGGAACGTCACCAGCGTGCCCGAGCCGACCACGGTGTTGATGCCGCCCGCGAAGACCCCGGCGAGGACGACGAGGATCACCTCCAGCGTCGTCACGGCCACCTCTCCCCCACTGCGCAGTTGGTTAGCGACGCTAACACCGTGCGCGGCGGGGCGCGGTGTGGCGCCCGTGACACCGGGACGGGGCGCGGCGCCCGTTCGCGCCACGCCCCGTCGCCGTCCTACCGGGTCCTCACGCCGTGCGGCGTCGGCTCGCCACCACCACGACGAACCCGAGCACCAGCGCCAGTCCGCCCAGCAGGCCGAGGCCGATCACGCTCGCGCCGGTGTCGGCGAGCCCGCCGTCCTTGCCGGCGACCCCGAACGCGCGGGGCTGACCCGCGCCGGGCTGGTCGGGACCGCCCGCCGCACCGGGGTCACCGAGCACACCGGGGTCACCGGCGTCACCGGGCGCACCCGGCGCACCGGGCTGGTCCGTCCACGGGTCGGCCACCTCCGGGCCGGGCTCCACGAGGATGGTCTGCGAGCGGTCGTCCCCGCGCACGGCCCGGATCAGGTTCTGCTGACTTTCCGACAACTTCCACGGTCCCACCACGACGGGCTTGTAGAGACCGGTCTTCAGGTCCGGGAAGGTGATCGTGCCCGCCCCGTCGGCGACCGACCGCGCGACGGGCTTGCCGCTGAAGAGGTCCACCAGCACGACCGTGACGTCCGGCACGCGCGTGAACGGGTAGTCCCCGGTCAGCACCTCGGCGTTGACGGTCGTCGTCACACCCGTCACCTTCGCGAGGTCGTTCGCCTCGGGATGGCCGTCGCCCCAGCTGTTGCCCGGCCCGAATCCGCACGTGAGCGAGAGCAGGCCGTGGTCGGCGGCGTAGTCGGGGATCGTGGTGACCACCTGGAACTCGCGCGTCTCACCGGCCTTGAGCACCACGCCGGTGCCGCCGGGTGCGAACGGACCCCATTCCGGGCCCATGTCCGGTGCGGGCAGCTCGCCGCCGCAGTGCATCCGCACCGGCAGCTCGGGGCCGTCGTTGGTCAGCGTGATCTTCACGCCCACCCGCTCGTGCTGGTCGTAGGACTCCTTGTCGAACTCGATCGCCGCGTGCAGCACGTCCGACAGCGGGCGCACCAGGCGCAGCTCCACCTGCGGCGCCTGCCCCGGCTCGACGGTGAACTGGCCGTAGTAGTCGGACGGCCGCGCCCAACCCGTGCCCTCGGTCCGCACCTGCGCCTCGTGGACACCCGCGGGCGCGTCCTTCAACCGGAACCGGCCGGCGTCGTCGGTGCGGCCCTCGGACGTCCGGTTCGGCAAGCCGCCCTGGAAGTACAGCCCGATGCCCGGCAGCCCTTCGCCCTGGTCGAACGAGCCGTTGCCGTTGGCGTCGCCGTAGACGAGCACGTCGGCGTCACCCGTCCGGAAGACGACCTTGGCCGAGAGGTCGAAGGCGCGGGAGGCGGGCTGCCCCGGGAAGGGGTACCCGAGCCAGCCCTTCAGGCGGACGGCGCCGCCCGTCGACCACTGGCGGATCGTGCCGGTGATCGTGACCTCGTGCACCTGACCGGGCCACAGGTCCATGCCGGGGGACGAGTAGGAACCGCCCAGCACACCCCACTGCCCCCGCTCGTACTCCAGGGTGGTGGCCTCGCGGTCCTCGGCGTAGAAGATCCGCTCCGGTCCGCCGGTGCCGTTGTTGGCGATCCTGATCCGGGCGGTGACCACGTCGCGGACGTCGTAGGCGTCCTTGTCGAACGACGCCGTCACCTCGACCTTGGGCGAGTGCGCCGGCACGTCCCAGCGCGGGCCCGGCACGAGCCGGAACGTCACCGCGGCGGTCCGGCCCGCGACGACGTCGGCCACCAGCTCGGCGCCCTCGCGCGGCTTGAACTCACCCGGCACGACGAACCTGGTGGGGCCGGCGACCACCCGGTCGAACCGCCACGCGCCCTTGTCGTCGGTGGTGGTCTCGGCCGCCCACAGGCCGGTGCGCTGGTCGAGGGCGACGACGCGCGTGCCGGCCAGCGGGCGCTCGGCGGCGCCGTCGTCCAGCAGCAGGGTCCCGGTGACCTTGCCGTACTTGCCGTTCACGTCGGCGAAGTCCGACGCGCCGCGGTAGCCGGCGGTGTTGCGGCCGTCGTTGCCGAAGTCGCAGCCGACGTAGAGGCTGCCGTAGTCGGCCGCGGCCTGCGGTACGACGTCGGTGACCACGAGCTGCTTGGTCTCACCGGCGGCCAGGGTGACGCCCGGACCGTCCGGGTGCAGGGCCGCCCACCCGGGACCGGTGCCCGTCAGGCCGGGGGTGGAGCTGTTCTGGTTGCACACCGCGACCACGCCGGTGAGCGGCGCGGACCCGGAGTTCTTCAGCGTGACCCGGACCTGCACCTGGTCACCGGCGTTCACGAACGGGTCGTTCAGGAACTCGACCCGCGGCACGAGCACCGAGGACACCGGCTCCACCAGCGGGACCAGCACGGTGGTCGTCCGCCCGCCCACGACGTCGAACTCGCCGGAGCCCGGCGCGGGCACCTTGGAGATCGAGGACGAGGAGCCGATGGTCAGCCGGTAGTGGCCGGCCGTCACGTTGGTGAAGCGGACGGTCCCGGTCGGCGAGGTCGCGCCGCCCACCCGCTTGGTCGACGAGCCGCCGTCGGCGACGAAGGAGAGGCCGCCCTGGCCCTCGCCGGCGTCCACCTGGCCGTTGCCGTTGGCGTCCACGAAGACCACCGCGTCCACCGAGCCGAACTCGCGCGGGACGCGAGCCGTGATCCGGGCGGAGTTGTCGTTGGGCGTCGGGTCGGCGTTGGGCCACTGCTGCGCGCCCTGCCCGGCGGAGACCTGGAAGTACACCTCTTCCGGGTTGACGGGGCTGACGTGATCCTGCCGGGCGACCAGGTCGTAGGTGCGGCGCTCGCCGGGGCCGATCACGGGACCGGGCACGCGGCGCAGGTCCAGCTCGCCGGACTTCAGCGACAGGTTGGTGGTGTCGCGGAGCCGGACGTCCGTCGCGGCCACCGGGCCGACGTTCTCGACGGTGACGCGGATGGCGATGTCGGCGTCGACCGGGTAGGTCGCGCGGTCGAACGACGCGGTGACCCGCAGGTCGGCGACCCTGGGCGGCGCCTGCGCCTCGACGTCCTGCCGGTGGATTTCGGCCTGCGCCTCGTCCGGGATGGTCCCGGTGGTCGGGGAGGTGCCGCCCGGCGTACCCGCCGGGGTCTCCGCCGGCTTTTCCGCCGGGGTCCCCACCGGGGTTTCCGCCGGCTTTTCCGCCGGGCTCTCCGCCGGGGTCTCCACGGGTGTTTCCGCGGGGGTCCCGGCGGGTGTTTCCCGAGGGGTTTCCGATGGCGTTTCCGACGGCGTTTCCCGCGGCGCCTCGGACGCGGGTGCCTCCGGCGCACCGGTGGGCGTTCCGGTGGGCGTTCCGGCCGGCGGCGTCGGTTCGACGTCCTGCGCCCACGCGGTCTGACCGCCCAGGGCGACGACGAGCGCGACCGCGCCCGCCGTCACCGCTCTGGCCAACCGCGCACCCGTTTTCGGGCGCGCGGCAGCGCTACTGCTCGACAAGGTGATGCCCCCTGGAGTCCACGCCCGGTGCGTTCCGGTGTCCCCGATCCACCGCCGACCTGGGCCTGTCAATGCAATCCAGCGAAAAATACTCGACAGCGAACGCCGAAAACCAGCCCTTTACATCACGGTTTGCGCAAGCCGGCCGGACCGGTCGGAGTCCCGCCGGCCGACGGCGGGCCGCTCTCCGGGGCGTCGCCCGAACCCGGCTCATCCGGCACCCGCGGCCGTCGGCCGTCGGCTACGCTCCTACGCGGTAGCGTGCCCGAGCGGCCTAAGGGACACGTCTTGAAAACGTGCGAGGGTAAAACCTCCGTGGGTTCAAATCCCACCGCTACCGCCACCGCGACCGGCCGCCCGGTCGACGAGCGCCCCCGCACCCCGACCGGGTGCGGGGGCGCTGTGCGTCCCGGCCCGGTCGGGCCGCCGGCCACGAACGGGGTGTCAGGCGTGCGCACCACCGCGCAGGTGCGTGATGACCCGGTCGAAGACCTTCGCCACCACCTCCTGCTCCTCGCGCGTCAGCAGGTCGATCATGTGCGCCCGCACGCCGTCCACGTGGGTCGGCGCGGAACCCTCCAGCGTCCGCACGCCCTCCTCGGTCAGCTCCGCGAACACCCCGCGCCCGTCCTCCGGGCACTCGCGCCTGCGCAGCAGGCCCTCGCGCTCCATCCGCGCCACCTGGTGCGAGACGCGGCTCTTCGACGACGCCACCTCGTCGGCCAGCTGGGACATGCGCATCCGCCCGCCGTGCTGCTCGGACAGCCGGACGAGCAGCTCGTAGTCGGCCAACGACACGCCGTGCCGGTCCTGGAGTTCGCGGTGCAGGCGTTCCGCCAGCATGGACGCCCCGACCACGTAGTTCCGCCACGCGCGCATCTCGCCGTCGTCAAGCCACCGGGGCTCGTGCTCAGTCACCACACCAGGCTATGCCGCAGGTCTCCGTTCACGGACGATCCACGCGCATGTCTGGTGCGCGTCAGCCGCGCGGGGCAAACTCCCTCGCCGTGGTGCGCCTCCTACCGGGGCGCTGTCAGGGAGGGAACCCCTTATGACCTCGTTCAGGCGGGCCACGGCAGCGCTCGCGCTCAGCGCCGCGGCCGGGCTGGCCCTCACCGTCGCCCAGGTCCCGGCGCAAGCGGACGACAGGTCGGCGCGCACCGTGGACGTCCGGCTGATCGGCATCAACGACCTGCACGGCAACATCGAGCCGCCGTCGGGCTCGTCGGGCCGGGTCACCCTGCCCGGCGGCACCCAGGTGGAGGCGGGCGGCGCGGCCTACAACGCCACGCACATCAGGAACCTCCAGGCGCAGGCGCGCAACTCCGTCATCGTCGGGCAGGGCGACCTGATCGGCGCGTCGCCCATCGTGTCGGCGCTGTTCCACGACGAGCCGACGGTCGAGGTCCTCAACCGCGTCGGCATGGACGCCACCGCCGCGGGCAACCACGAGTTCGACGAGGGCTACCGCGAGCTCCTGCGCGTGCAGGCCGGCGGGTGCCACCCGGTCGACGGCTGCCAGTTCCGCGAGTCCTTCGACGGCGCGCGGTTCCCGATCCTCGGCGCGAACGTGACGCTGGCGCGGAGCGGCCTGCCCGCGCTGCCGCCGTTCTGGGTCGAGTTCCGCGACGGCGTCCCGATCGGCTTCATCGGGATGCCGCTGAAGGACGTGCCGATCCTGGTCGACCCGAACGGCATCAAGGACCTCCGGTTCGGCGACGAGATCGCGGCGGCCGACCGGTACGCCGACCTGCTGCACCGCATGGGCGTCAAGGCGATCGTGCTGCTCGTGCACCAGGGCGACAACACCTCGGGCGGCGGCCCCGACGACTGCCGCACGGTCCCCGGCGGTCCCGGCCGGCTCATCGCGGAGAAGGTGTCGCCGAAGATCGACGCCGTGTTCTCCGGGCACAGCCACCAGCAGTACAACTGCACGGTCACCGACCCGGCCGGCAACCCGCGCCCGTTCATCGAGGGCCTGGCGTTCGGGCGCGAGCTGTCGGTGGTGGACCTGAAGATCGACCGGCGGACGCGGGACGTCGTGCGCTCGGCGACCGTGGCGCGCAACCACGTCGTGACCAGGGACGTCGCGCCGGACCCGGCGATCCAGTCGGTGGTCGACCTGGCGAAGGCCAAGTCCGGCCCGATCGCGAACCGGCCGGTGGGCTCCGTCGCGGCGGACGTCCTGCGTGCGCAGAACGGCGCGGGCGAGTCGGCGCTGGGCAACCTGATCGCCGACGCGCAACTGGCGGCCACGACGGGCCACGGCGCGGTCCTCGCGCTGATGAACCCCGGCGGGGTGCGGGCCGACCTCACGCACGCGTCGTCCCCGGCCGGCGAGGGCGACGGCGTGGTGACCTACGGCGAGGCGTTCACCGTCCAGCCGTTCGGCAACATCCTCCAGACCGTCACGCTCACCGGCGCGCAGGTCAAGGCGGCGCTGGAGCAGCAGTGGCAGGTCGTCAACGGCGCGCAGCGGCAGATCGTGCTCCAGCCCAGCGCGGGCCTGACCTACACGTGGTCGGCGTCCGCCCCGATCGGCTCGAAGGTGTCCGACGTCGTCCTGAACGGCACGCCGCTGGACCCGGCCGCGAGCTACCGGGTGACGATCAACTCGTTCCTGCAGGGCGGCGGTGACGGCTTCAGCGCGTTCACCGGCGGCACGGACATCACCGGCGGCGGCATCGACCTGGACGCCTTCAGCGCCTACCTGGCCGCCCACCCGAACACCGCACCGCCGGCCCTCGGCCGGATCACGGCCAAGCCGTGAGGCCGCGCGCGGTGGGTGGGGCGCACCGGCCCGCCCACCGCGCCGCCGACGGGCAGGCGTGGCGCACCGGACGGGAATAAATCCCATTTCACCAGTTCAGGGCGTCGCCCAGGAGTTGTGCCACCGGCCGATCAAGCGCATCCTCAAGGCAGGACCTGCCGGGGGGCGACCCGAGCCGAAGCCTCACCGGCACGCCCGGAAGGGGTAGGTGGTGCGGTGCAGAGAAGTCCTCGCTGTGATGATCCGCGTTCGGCCGCGACCCCGCGGGCGGGATGGACCAGATCGTCCCGGTCGCGACCGTGAGCGGTTGGGCGGAGGTTTCGAGCGCGCGGTGCTTCCGGCGTGATCGACGCGCATGCCGCGCTTGACGCTGTTTGACCCCGGAGTTCTCGGGTGCCGTCTCACCCGGCGACACCGTCCGAGGTCCACGCCAACCTCGCCACGAACCGGATCAGTCACTTCCACAAGGAAAACCCCGGGTGCGGTGCCTCGAACAGCGGCACCGCGCCCGGGCACACGCGCGTCGAGCCGCTGCCCGTCCGGGAGCCCACCGCCTTTCCCCGCACCGATCGCCGGCCGTGATCCGCCCGGCATCCCGGACGCCCTCCGTGGGTACCCGGTCCCGGCTATCGTTGGGCCGCCTTGGTGGGGGCCCCGGCTTGGAGGACACGCGGTGCAGTTCAACGAGAACGCCGAGCTCGACACGTCACAGGTCTCCGACCTCCGGGGCGGCGTCGGCGGTCGGGTCGCGCTCGGCGGTGGCGGTCTGGGCATCGTCGGGCTGATCATCTACTTCGTCCTGTCCCAGCTGGGCGGCAGCGCGCAACTGCCCGCCGGCTCGGGTTTCGAGGACGTGGGCCGCGACCAGCAGGTCGGTTCGGAGGCCATCCGGGAGAAGTGCCGTACCGGTGCGGACGCCAACCGCAACGCCGACTGCCGCGCGGTCGCGTTCATCAACTCCATCCAGTCGTACTGGACGGACCAGTTCTCCCGGTCCGGCCGCACCTACCGGCAGGCGCAGACGAACTTCTTCTCGGGCGGCGTCCAGACCCGGTGCGGCAACGCGACGTCCGCCGTCGGGCCGTTCTACTGCCCGGCCGACGCGCAGGTGTACATCGACCTGAACTTCTTCCGGGAACTGCAGCAGAAGTTCGGCGCGACCGGCGGCCCGTTCGTCGAGGCGTACGTCCTGGCCCACGAGTACGGGCACCACATCCAGAACCTGCTGGGCACGTCGGACCGGGTGCGCAGCCGCAGCGGACCCAAGTCCGACGCGGTGCGCCTGGAACTCCAGGCCGACTGCTACGCGGGCGCGTGGGCGAACCACGCGACCACCATCCCGACCGCTTCCGGCAAGCCGCTCATCACGGGCGTGACGCAGGACGACATCGCGGCGGCGCTGGACGCGGCGGCCCGGATCGGCGACGACTTCATCCAGCGGGAACTGGGCGGGGGCCGGGTCGACACGACGCAGTTCACGCACGGCACGTCGGCGCAGCGGCAGAAGTGGTACACGCTCGGCTTCGACACCGGCGACCCGACCCGCTGCAACACCTTCGACACCGACAACCTCGGCTGACCACGCGACTCCCGCCCGACACGCCGCGCCCTGCCCGCGCCGCGCAGACCTCCGGCCTCGTGTTCTCCCCGTATGGCCTGCCCATCCGGCGAGGACACTTTTACGCTCTTGCGTGAGCCGCACAGAAGCAGCTTCGGCCTCCGGCCCCCGACACCATCATCCCAGCCACCACCGACATCCGGCCGCACGAGCTGAGACTCCGCTGAGATAACCACTGAGACCACCACACCGGATCACCACACCGGGACCACCGCGCACCCGAGATCGCCGCGCGAGGAAAAGGGCCGGCCACATCCAGGCCGGCCCTCCCCCTCACCACTCCCTCAACCACTACGCCACGACGTCGTGCCCGTGACCGTCCCCCTCGACGTGCAGCGTCCGCGCCGCGGCCGCGCGCACCGCCGCCCGCGCCGACCGAGCCGGGACACCGTTCACGTCCTCCGTGCTGATCGCGTACGAAGCGGTCACCCACGCCAGCGCGTCCGAGTTCCGGTCCAGCGCCTTGCGGTCGATGTTGCCCAGGTTGTCACCGGCGCCGTGGTAGTTCGGGTCGAACGCCACGCCCGCCTTGCCGCCCCACTTCGCCACCTGCGCCGGGGTCTTCAGGACCTCCGCGCCGGTGAACAGGCCGCCGGCCGGGATGCCCTGGAGGATGAACTCGCGGTAGTCCGAGCGCCCGGAGAAGTCCGTGCCCTCGACCTGGACGCGCTTCTCCGCGGTCAGGTAGTCCACGAACGCCTTCTCGATCTGCGCGGAGCCGAACGGGCCCGCGCCCGAGCCCTCCGCGTCCGAGTCGTCGCCGTCGTACACGAAGTACCCGGCGTTCGGCGAGCCGATCATGTCGAAGTTCAGGTACAGCGCGATGTCCAGCTGCTGCTCGAACGACAGCGACCGCACGTACTCGGTGGAGCCGACGATCCCCAGCTCCTCCGCGCCCCACCAGCCGAACCGGACGGCGTTGTTGACCTTCGGCGACCCGCCGAGCTGGAGGGCGGTCTCCAGCAGGCCCGCGGACCCGCTGCCGTTGTCGTTGACGCCCGCGCCCTCCTCGACGCTGTCGAGGTGGGCGCCGGCGACCACGACGTTGTCCTTGCGCCCGGTCCTGGTCTCCGCGACGACGTTGCGCGACACCCGGTCCTCGAAGTGGTAGCGCAGGTCGACCGTGACCCGCTGCCCGGCCTTGCCGAACAACGCCGTGCCGTCGTCCTGGGACACGCCGCCGGTCGGGATGACGCCGTCCGAGCCCAGCGTCACGCCGGTCAGCGGACCCGCCACGTTGTTCGCCACGATGGCGGCGACGGCGCCGGCCGCCGCCGCGTTGCGGTGCTTCTGGTCGAACGTGCACCCGCCGCGGCGGATGAGCGCGACCGTCCCGGTGAAGTCCTGGCCCGCGAAGTCGGACGCCTCGCAGCCCGGCGTGGCGTCCTCCGGCACGGCGCGGAGCGTCGCCGTGAGCCCGCCGACCGGCGTCTGCGGCGAGTACTCCAGCGGGTCGTTGCGGTAGGTCGTGGCGCCGACCTTCGCGACCGCGGCGTCCGTGATCTGCACCTGGTAGGTGAACTTCGGGGTGCTGACGTCGAACCCGGCGGCGCGCAGCTTGCCCGCGACGTACTCCACGCTCGCGTCGTACCCGGGCGTGCCGGCGGCGCGGTTGCCGCCGTTGCGCTCGGCGATGCGCTGGAACGCGATCAGGTGGCGGTTGACCCCTTCCAGCGTGACGTTCTTCGTGAGCTTCTTCGCGAGCGCCGGCCCGTCGAGGCCGGCGGACCCGGCGGGTGCGGCGTCGGCGACCGGCGCGGCGGCGAATGCGAGGGACACGGACGCCGCGAGGACCGCCGCGCGTCGGATCCCGGTTCTACCTGACATGATCGAGTTCCCCTTCACTCGGATGCCGAACCCTCACCCGTCGACGGGGTGAAATCAATCCGTCACTCGGTGGGTTCTCGCCCAGTGAGCAGGCCCAGACAGGGTGTGACACCCGTCACCGAAAGCTCCCAACCAGGTCGGACGAGATCGGCGGACGCCAGGAGCAGGCGCGTCTGAACCGCCGCGCGGCCTCGGCGGACCTGGACGAACGACCCGTCGGCCCGGTAGCCGAGCTTCCGGCTGACGGCCAGCGAGGCGGGGTTGTCCACGAACGCGCTCGACCGGGCCGTCGCCGCCCCGAGCAGGTCGAACGCGAACAGCAGTACGGCCGCCCGCATCTCCGTGCCGAGCCCCCTGCCCTGGTGGCGCAGCCCGAGCCAGGACCCGGTCGACACCTCCCGCGTCACCGCGAACGACTCCCCGCTCAGCGACTGCACGCCGATCACCCGCCCGTCCAGCCGCACCAGGAAGTTGACCGTCCAGTGCTCCGACGACAGGGAGGCCCGCATCGACCAGTGGTGCCGCACGGCGTTGAAGCCCAGCCGCTCGCGCGGGGCGTCGGTCCACTCCACGCCGAACGGCATCTCGTCGGGCGGGTGGACGCCCCGCTCGGCCTCGGCGGCCAGTTCCAGCAGGCCGGCGTCGTCGTCCGGGCGCAGTTCGAGGCGGGGTGTGCGGAGCACGAGGTGTCGGAGGGGCCACGGGTCCATGCCCGACGATGGTGCCCGCGACGCGCGGGACCGGCGACCGCATTACCGTCGGACCATGCACGCGATCACGATTCGTGAACCCGGCGGACCCGATGTGCTGACCTGGACCGAGCTGCCCGACCCCGTGCCCGGTCCGGGCGAGGTGCTGCTGGAGGTGGCCGCCACCGCGGTCAACCGGGCGGACCTCTTGCAGCGCCAGGGGCACTACCCGCCGCCGCCCGGCGCGTCGGACGTGCCGGGGCTGGAGTGCTCGGGCACGGTCGCCGCGCTCGGCGAGGGCGTCACCGGGTGGCGCGTCGGTGACGAGGTGTGCGCGCTGCTGGCGGGCGGCGGCTACGGGTCGCTGGTCGCGGTGCCCGCGGCGCAGCTCCTCCCGGTGCCCGAGGGCGTGGACCTGGTCACCGCCGCGTCCCTGCCCGAGGTGGCGTGCACGGTGTGGTCGAACGTCGTCCTGGTCGCGGGGCTGAGCGAGGGTGAGACGTTCCTGGTGCACGGCGGCGCGGGCGGCATCGGCACGCACGCCGTGCAGGTCGCCAAGGCGCTCGGTGCGCGGGTCGCCGTCACGGCGGGCTCGGACGAGCGGCTGGCGCGGTGCCGGGAGCTGGGCGCGGACATCACCGTCAACTACCGGACGCAGGACTTCGTCGCCGAGGTCGGGGAGGTCGACGTCATCCTGGACAACATGGGTGCCGCCTACCTGGGGCGCAACGTCGACGCGCTGGCCCGCGACGGCCGCTTGGTGATCATCGGGATGCAGGGCGGGGCGAAGGGCGAACTCGACCTCCGCAAGCTGCTGGCCAAGCGGGCGAGCGTCACGGCGACCGGGCTGCGCTCCCGGCCCGTCGACGGCCCGCACGGCAAGGGCCGCATCGTGCGCGACGTCCGCGACCGGCTCTGGCCGCTCATCGCGTCGGGCGCCGTCAAGCCGATCGTGCACGAGGTGCTGCCGATCCGGCAGGCGGCCCAGGCGCACCGAGCGCTGGAGGAGGGCGGGGACGTGTTCGGAAAGCTCGTGCTGAAGTTCTGAACCGCCGGTCGATCCCACCGATCAGGCCAAACCGAGCCCGAGCTAGTCCACTCCACACATAAGCGTACGCCATACGCTCACAGATAAGCGTATGGCGTACGCATTCCACACCGCACCGCCACACGGGAGGCGAGGCGAGCCGCACCGGTGCGGCACAAGACGGTGCAGTGCGGGACGGCGCGGCGCGGGACGGCGCGGGCCCCGGCCCGACCCGGCCCCGGCCCGGCCCGATCCGACCCGGCCCCGGCCCGGCCCGATCCGACCCGGCCCCGATCCGGCCTCGAACCGGCCCGGCGCCGGCTTGACTCCGACCCGCCCGACCTCGACCCCGGCCCGGCCCCGACCGGCTCCGCCCGCCTCCGGCCCGACCCGATTGGATGCCGGCGTGCTCTGGGCTCGGCCTGACCTGTTGCGGCCTGACCTGACCTGACCTGATCTGATCTGGTGTGGCCGTGGAGTGGTTCGGCCCGCGCGTGGCACTTGAGCGTACAGCATACGCGTACGTCTTGTTAGCGTACGGCGTACTTATACAGGGTGGACTCGGTCTTGCTTGGTGCGGCCTGGCCGGATCTCGCCCGCCTCGCCCGTCCCCGCCTCGCCTCGCGCCGGCCCGCGTCGCCTCGCCGCACCGCCTCGCCTCGCGCCGGCCGGCCGGGTCGGGTCAATCCAGTGCCATCGCGCTGGCCAGGAACGTGCGCGGCGTGGTGCGGAACCGCAACGCGAACTCCTCGGCCCACCGCACCAGCACGGTCTGCTCGCCGGGCCGCTCGGCGTCGTCGACCAGCACCGCCGCGCCCGGCGCGAGCACCCCGCGCAACACGGGCAGCGCCGGGTACCGCGCGTCACCCAACAGGGGCCCGTCGACCAGCAGCAGGTCGACCAGCCCGTACCGCTCGACGTAAGCCGACACCTCGTCGTGCACCAACTGCGGGTGGTACCACTGCGAGTTGCCCAGCGCCGCTGGGTGCGGGGCCAAGGGCGCGTGGACGACCCGCGCCACGTGCCCCAACCCCTCCCGGCGCAGCTGGCTGGCCACGAACGCCGCCGTGCGCTCGTCGTGCTCGATGGACAGCACGTGCCCGAACCCCCGATGCGCCAGCAGGCGGGCCAGCAGCACCGAGGACGCGCCGCAACCGCACTCCACGATGACGGTCCGCGACCCGAGCAGCACCTCGTCCACGACGGCCGCCAGCGCCGCCGGGCGCAGCTCGTGCGCCGTGGTGGGCAGGTACTCGGACATCAGGGGGCTGAGGCGGTGCAGTGCGGCGAGGTCGGCCAGTTCACGGGACAGAGCGTCGTCCACCACACCTCCGGCTACCCCAGCTCGGCGACCGCCCGCACGAGTTCGTCCACTTCGACCGCGTTCGTGTAGTGCGCGAGGCCGACCCGGATCGCTCCGCCGACCTCACCCACGCCCAGCACGGAGAACACGCCGTGCTGCCCCGAGTCGGCGAAGGCGCAGACACCCCGTTCGGACAGGTGCTCGACGCCGTCGGTCGACTTCACGCCGGCCACCGTGAACGCCAGCGCGGGCACCCGCCGCATGGCGTCGCCGATCACCATGACGTGACGGAGCGATCGCAGTTCGTTGATGAGATTAGCCAGAAGTCCGGCTTGGTAAGCCTTCACGGACCCGAGCGACGTCAGCAGGCGCTCGCGGCGCGGGCCGACGGCGGCGTCGTCCAGGCCCGCCAGGTACTCCACCGACGCGACCAGTCCGGCCAGCAGCGGGTAGGCGTGGGGGCCCAGTTCGAGGCGTTCGGGACCGCGCGCGCCCGGCTCGACGGCGACCGACGGGAGCAGGTCCAGGCGGGACGGGTCGCGGAAGACCAGCGCGCCCACCGGGGGTCCGCCCCAGGCGTTCGCCGAGACGGCGACCACGTCGGCGTCCATCGCGGTGATGTCCAGCGGCATGAACGGCGCCGCCGCCGAGGCGTCCACGACGACCAGGGCGTCGGTGCGGCGGGCCGCCTGGGCGATCTTGGCGAGGTCCGGGCGGGAGCCGACCGAGCCGGACGCGGCGGTGACCGCCACCAGCTTGCACTTGTCGGTGACCAGCTCGTCGTACTGCCAGGCGGGCAGCTCGCACGTCTCGATGTCGACCTCGGCCCAGCGGACCACGCTGCCCGTGCGCTGGGCGGCGCGCTGCCAGGGCGCGATGTTCGACGAGTGGTCGAGCCGGGACACGACGACCTCGTCACCGAGGAACCAGCTCTCGGACAGGGCGTCGGCGAGCCGTTGCAGCAACACCGCGCTGCTCGGGCCGAGCACGACCCCGGCCGGGTCGGCCCCGACGAGGTCCGCGACCGCGCGCCGGGCCGCGTCGACGATGGCCTCGGCGCGTTGCGAGGCGGGGAAGATGCCACCTGGTCCGGAGACCGGTGCGCGCAGCGCGGTGGAGACGGCCGTGGCCACCTGTTCGGGGACCTGCATCCCCGCCGGCGCGTCCAGATGAACCCAGCCGTCGCCGAGCGCGGGGAACAGCCCACGGACCCGGGCGACGTCGAACGCCATGCCGCACACCGTACGGAGGACGCCGGGACGGGCGACAGCAGGGGCCGGGGGTAGCGACCGAAGCGTGACCCGGCGCACGGCCGGGACGACGGCGGAGCGGTGGCGTAGCGGTGGCGTAGCGGTGGCGTAGCGGTGACGACGGTCCGGCGCGGGTGGCGGTTCGAGGCGGGTGGCCGTCCGGCGCGGGTGGGCGACCGGCGCGGAGGGGGCAGCGCCGGAGGTGGTCCGTGTCGGGGAGGTCCGTGAAGGTCCGTGCCGCGGAGGTCTGTCCCCGAAGGCCCGCGCCGACCACGCCACGCGAAGACCCCGTGCTGAGCAGCCCCCGATTGCCCATCATTCCAGGTGGGTACGACAGAAAGTGACGTGCACGGGACCGGGATTCGGGCGAATGGGCCATTCGGCCCAGATTCACCCAGATCCACACTGACGGACCGTGCACGAGGTCCGACCCGGTTCGCGGGCGGCCACCCGATCGCGACAGGATGGTGGTATGAGCGAGGCAGCGGAGAACGAGCGGCACGTCGTCGTGGTCGGCCCGGACGGCACACCCGTCGGCGCCGCGCGCGTGCCGGTCGGCGACGACGGGAACGGTCAGGACGTCACCGACCTGGTCGAGCAGCCGGCCAAGGTGATGCGCATCGGCACGATGATCAAGCAGTTGCTGGAGGAGGTCCGGGCCGCGCCCCTGGACGAGGCCAGCCGCAACCGGCTCAAGGAGATCCACAAGCGGTCCATCGACGAGCTGGAGGACGGGCTCGCGCCGGAGCTGCGGGACGAGCTGGAGCGGCTCTCGCTGCCGTTCACCGAGGAGGGCACGCCGTCCGATGCGGAACTCCGCATCGCCCAGGCGCAGCTCGTCGGCTGGCTGGAGGGCCTGTTCCACGGCATCCAGACCGCCCTGTTCGCCCAGCAGATGGCCGCCCGCGTGCAACTGGAGAAGATGCGCGGTCGCGCGCTGCCGGCGGGCACCTCCGGCGAGCAGGCCGAGCACCCCTCGCTGCGCGGCGGGCAGTACCTGTAGAAACGCGGCGATCGGATAACGGCCCCTGGACACGCGGTGCGCCGTTGCCCGAGCGTGTTTCGCGTCTTCAGCGTGCAAAGGCGAGAGGAGAGCACACGTGCTCGACCGGGTGCGTCACAGCCGTTTGGTCGAACAAGCCCGCGGGAGCCTGAGAGGGAAGGTGATGCGGGCGATCGAGGACGTCGTCGCCCCCCACCACCGCGCCCAGGCCGAGCAGCTCGACCGGCTCCGGGGCGAGCTGGCCGAGCTGCGGGAGGAGGTGCGCCACCGGTCCGAGCGGGTCGCCGAGGACATCCGGCGGTTCGAGATCCGCGCCCGCCGCGACCTCGTGTTCGCCGGCGAGCGCGACGCGGCGACCGACAGCGCCCGGTTCGTGCGCGACGCCATGACCTCGGCGCCGCACTTCGACCACCCGCACGCCACCCTGGAGCACGCGCTCACGCTGGTCGAGCAGGACGGCCTGGCGCTGGAGTTCGGCGTCTACGCGGGCACCACGCTGAAGATCATCGCCGCCGCCCGCGAGGGCCGGGACGTCTACGGGTTCGACTCCTTCGAGGGCCTGCCCGAGCACTGGCGCAGCGGGTTCCCGGCCGGGATGTTCACCGTCGACAGCCTGCCCGACGTGCCCGGCGCGGAGCTGGTCGTCGGCTGGTTCGACGAGACGCTGCCCGGCTTCCTCGCCGAGCACCCCGGTCGGGTGACGTTCCTGCACGTCGACTGCGACCTGTACTCCTCCACGAAGACGGTGCTCGACCTGGTCGGCCCCCGGCTCGTGCCGGGCAGCGTGATCGTGTTCGACGAGTACTTCAACTTTCCGGGTTGGCGTGAGCACGAGCACAGGGCCTGGACGGAGTACGTCGAGCGCACCGGCACCGAGTTCCGTTACGAGGGCTACACGTACGACCACGAACAGGTGATCGTGAAGATCACCGGCGTGTCGGAAACCCCATCCGCCGAGGTAATCGCACCGTGACAGCCCGGCGACAGGTGGGACTACCTGTCGCCGGTAGTCTCAATACTCGTGCAACACACGAGTGCGGTCGATCGACCAGCCGTTCCCCTGGCACCCGACTCGCGCACATTCGCCCGTGCGTTCGGCGACGTGCGCGACGCGTGGCGGCAACGCGAGCTGTGGGGCCACCTCGGCTGGCAGGACATCAAGCAGCGCTACCGCCGGTCGGTGATCGGTCCGCTGTGGATCACCATCTCGATGGGCACCACGGCGCTCGCGCTCGGCCTGCTGTACTCGCAGCTGCTCGGCCAGGAGCTGGGCACCTACCTCCCGTACATCACCGTCGGGTTCATCGTCTGGAACTTCATCCTCGGCGTCATCACCGAGGGCACCGAGGTCTTCATCGTCAACGAGGGGCTGATCAAGCACCTGCCCTCGCCGGTGACCGTCCACGTGCTGCGGATGGTGTGGCGGCAGGTGCTGTTCTTCGCGCACAACCTCGTCGTCTACCTGATCGTCCTCGCGGTGTTCTTCCCGACGCTGTCCGAGCCGTACAAGATGGAGGGCGACATCACCGCGCAGCCCGGCCTCTCGTGGGCCGTGCTGCTCGCCGTGCCGGGCTTCGTGCTGGTCGTGGCGAACGCCGTGTGGGTGGCCCTGCTGTTCGGCATCGTCAGCACCCGGTTCCGGGACATCCCGCCGGTCATCCACAGCTTCATCCAGCTGGTGTTCTTCATGACGCCGATCGTGTGGCCCGTGGGCCTGTTGAACAAGTTCACCCACGGTGAGGGCAGCTGGAAGGTCCTGATCGCCGAGTTCAACCCCATCTACCACTTCCTGGAGATCGTGCGCGCGCCGCTGATCGGCCACGCGCAGAGCTGGCACCACTGGGCGGTGGCGGGCGCGTTCACCGTCGTCGGGTGGGGGCTGGCGCTGGTCGCGCTGCGCAACTACCGTGCCCGCGTCTCCTACTGGGTCTGAGTGAGGCCGCAACCTATGGTCAGCATCGACGTCTGGAACGCCTCGGTCGACTTCCCGATCTTCGACGCCAAGTCGAGGTCGCTGAAGAAGCTCGCGCTGGGCAAGGTCGGCGGCAAGATCGGCGCGGAGGGCCGCGTCCCGATCATCGAAGCGCTGCACGACATCACCATCTCCCTGCGGCACGGCGACCGCGTGGGCCTGGTCGGCCACAACGGCGCGGGCAAGTCGACGCTGCTGCGGCTGCTCGCGGGCATCTACGAGCCCACCAGGGGCAGCTCCCGCATCCAGGGCAAGGTGGCGCCGGTCTTCGACCTCGGCGTCGGCATGGACCCGGAGATCTCCGGGTACGAGAACATCATGATCCGCGGCCTGTTCCTCGGCATGAGCCGCAAGGAGATGGAGAAGCGGGTCGACGACATCGCCGAATTCACCGAGTTGGGTGACTACCTGTCGATGCCGCTGCGCACCTACTCCACCGGTATGCGGGTGCGCCTCGCGCTCGGCGTGGTGACCTCGATCGACCCGGAGATCCTGCTGCTCGACGAGGGCATCGGCGCGGTCGACGCGGCGTTCCTGGAGAAGGCCCGCGACCGGCTCAACGACCTGGTGGCCCGCTCCGGCATCCTGGTGTTCGCCAACCACTCGGACGACATGCTGGTCGAGCTGTGCAACACGGCGATCTGGATGGACGAGGGCCAGGTCAAGCAGCACGGCTCGCTGCGCGAGGTGGTCAAGGCGTACAAGGGCCGCGACCCGTACGAGCACCTCAGCCCGGACACCCTGGCCCGGATCGGCCAGTCGCCGGTGCTGAGCGGGAACGGTGGCGAGTAGACCGTGAACCCGTTGCCGAAGGGGTCCGTGGTGGGGGTCGTGGTGACCCGCCACCGGCGCGAGTTGCTGGCGCAGTCGCTGAAGGTGCTCGCCTCGCAGACCAGGGCGCTGGACCACCTGGTGGTCGTGGACAACGGCCCGGACCAGCCCGTGGACGACCTCGTCGAGCAGTGCCCGGTACCCACGACCTACCTGGCGTCGCACCGCAACCTGGGTGGCGCGGGCGGCTTCGCGCTGGGGATGCTGCACGCCCTGTCGCTGGGCGCGGACTGGCTGTGGTTGGCCGACGACGACGGGCGGCCGGCCGACGAGACGGTGCTGGCGGTGCTGCTGGCCGAGGCGGAGCGGCGGAAGCTGGCCGCGATCTCGCCCGTCGTGTCGAACATCGAGCACCCGGACAAGCTGGCGTTCCCGCTGCGCCGGGGCCTGACCTGGAAGCGCCGCACGTCCGACCTGGGCGTGGACTTCCTGCCGGGCATCGCGTCGCTGTTCAACGGTGCGCTGTTCCGGGCGTCCACGGTGGACGTCATCGGCGTGCCGGACTACCGGCTGTTCTTCCGGGGCGACGAGGTGGAGATCCACCGCCGCCTGGTGCGGACCGGGCTGCCGTTCGGCACGTCGCTGAAGGTGGCCTACCTGCACCCGGACGGTTCGGACGAGTTCAAGCCGATGCTCGGCGGCCGGTTCCACGCGCAGGACCCGGAGAACCCGGTGAAGCGGTACTACACCTACCGCAACCGCGGCTACCTGCTGTCCCAGCCGGGGATGCGCAAGCTGGGGCTGCTGGAACTCTTCCGGTTCGGCCTGTACTTCATCGGCGTGCGCAAGGACCCGAAGGCGTTCGTGGAGTGGCTCAAACTGGTCCGCCAGGGCCGGCGCGAGAGATTCTTCAGAGCCTGATCGAGTGTGGCGCGTTGACCTGCCGCAGGCAGGTCAACGCGCCACAGCCACTAGTTCTCGAAGACCTTGCGCCACGCCTCGACCGACGTGAGTTCGGGCAGCGCGTCGCGGTAGACCTGCTTCAGCCGCGGCCACTCCTGGCCCAGCCGGCGGTAGTTGCGCACCGCCCGCGCCATGAGCTGCTTGAACTCCTTCGGGTCGCGCTTGCGGAACGCCACCCCGCTGCCGTCGGCGTTCGACACCGTCGCGCTGTCCAGGTTGCCCAGCAGGAACCACCGGGCGTTCGTCGCGGGCACGTTGATCTGCGGGCGCTCCGCGGTGGCCGCGTCCGGCGCGCGCAGGTTGTGCACCAGCGCCTTCGCCGCCTCGGCCGCGATCGTCGCCGGGTTCGTCGGCGGCCTCAGCATCGACTCCGCGCGCACCATGTCGAACGTCGGCGGCGGGAACTCGCGGGCCGACGGCAGCACCTGCGCGTCCGAGTACGTCTTGCGCAGCGCCTGGATCTCCGGCAGCGCCGTCCGCAGCGACTCGAACAGCTTGGCCGGGCCGGCGAGGAAGTCCTCGATGGCCTTCTGCTGCACGGCCACCGTCGAGTACTCCATCGACAGCAGGTGCCGCAGCGACAGCTTCAGGCCCTGCTTGAGCAGCGTCGACCGGATGTCGTACGGGCTGTGCAGGGCCGCCAGCACCAGCCGGTTGCGGGTGTGGAAGTACGCCTGCCAGTCGGTGGCGTCGTTCTTGTCCGTCCACGGCATGTGCCACACGGCCGAGCCGGGCAGCGACACCGTCGGGTAGCCGTTCTCCAGGGCGCGCAGCGAGTACTCCGCGTCGTCCCACTTGATGAACAGCGGCAGCGGGTAGCCGGTGCGCTGCACGACCTCGCGCGGGAACAGGCACATCCACCAGCCGTTGTAGGTGGAGTTGATGCGCAGGTGCAGCTTGGGGCTCTCGCGCAGCGACTCCTCGCCGAAGTCGTGGTCGGTGACCGCGCCCGGCGCCGGCCGCCAGTAGCCCGAGGCCAGGTCGACGACCTCGCCCATGCTGTGCAGGCGGGCGCGGGCCTGGAGGTTCAACATGTGGCTGCCGACGACGACCGGCTGCGCCGCCGCCCGCGCGAACGCGTTCGAGCGCAGCACCGCGTCCGGCTCCAGCCGGATGTCGTCGTCCATCAGCATGATCTGGTCGACGTCGGTGTGCTCGATGGCCTCGTAGAGGCCGCGCGTGAAGCCGCCGGAGCCCCCGAGGTTGTCCTGCTCGATCACCTCCAGCTTGTCGCCGAGCAGCCTGACGGCCTCGGCGTAGCCCTCGGTGTCCCGGACCTTCACCGCGCCCTGGTCGGCGACGAACACCTTCTGCACGACGTCCAGCACGACCGGGTCCTCGCCCAGCGCGCGCAGCGCGATGACCGCGTCCACCGGCCGCATGGTGGTCATGCCGATGGCGACCTTCTGCGGGGGCAGCGCCTGGTCGGCCGTCCAGGCGGCCTCGCCGATCTCCAGCGTGTGGTCGTCGGTGAACACGTCGAACCAGATCCAGCCGCCGTCCTCGAACGGCTTCAGGCTGACCCGGTGCTCGACGTGGGTCCAGCCGTCGCGCGAGCGGACCGGGCCGCCGTCGAGGTGGATCGGGTCGCCGTTCGGCTTGGACCGGTAGACGTCGATCCGGCCCTCGCCGCGGACCCGCAGGCGCAGCACGACCTCGTCGACGACCGTCCACCGCTTCCAGTAGCTGGCCGGGAACGCGTTGAAGTAGGAGGCGAACGACACCTTCGCCGACGCCGGGACGGTCACCGAACGACGGGACGACACGTGCGAGTGCACGTTGTCCGGCTCGTCCAGGTACAGCGGACGGACGTCCAGCGGGTCCTCGTCGCGGGGCAGGATCACCCGCTGGAGCACCTTGGTCGGGTCGATGCCGCCACTGGAGCTGTGCTCGGTCACGTGCTTTCCTCCGGCGAACCAGCGGAGCGGTTCGAGGTTCTGGTGTCGGCCGCCACCGCGTGGGCGCTACCCCGGATGGCTCTGCCTGGCTATCGAGTGGTACCAGCGACCATACCGCGTCGCCCGCCGCGGGCGACGCGGTGCCGGCCGGGCGTCAGTCCAGGCTGCCGTCCATCGGCGTGCCGTCGGTGAGGTGCGGGGCGATCCTGTTGTCGAACGCGGTGAGCGCCGAGCCGATCGCCATGTGCATGTCGAGGTACTTGTACGTGCCCAGGCGCCCGCCGAACAGCACGTTGCGCTCCGCGGCCTCCTGCTTGGCCAGCTCGCGGTAGCGCTCCAGCTTGGCTCGGTCCTCGGCCGTGTTGATCGGGTAGTACGGCTCGTCGTCCTTCTCCGCGGCGCGGGAGAACTCGCGGACGATGACCGTCTTGTCGGTCGGGTAGTCGCGCTCCGGGTGGAAGTGCCGGAACTCGTGGATGCGGGTGAACGGCACGTCCGCGTCGTTGTAGTTCATCACCGAGGTGCCCTGGAAGTCGCCGGTCGGCAGGACTTCCTGCTCGAAGTCCAGCGTGCGCCAGCCCAGCCAGCCCTCGGAGTAGTCGAAGTACCGGTCGACCGGCCCGGTGTAGACGATCGGCGTGCCCGCCGGGATGTCCTCCCTGACGTCGAAGAAGTCGGTGTTCAGCCGGACCTCGATGTTCGGGTGGTCGGCCATCTTCTCCAGCCACGCGGTGTAGCCGTCCTTGGGCAGGCCCTCGTACGTGTCGTTGAAGTACCGGTTGTCGAACGTGTAGCGGACCGGGAGCCGGCTGATGACGGCCGCCGGCAGCTCCTTCGGGTCGGTCTGCCACTGCTTGGCGGTGTAGTCCCGCACGAACGCCTCGTAGAGGGGGCGGCCGATCAGCGAGATCGCCTTCTCCTCCAGGTTCTTGGCGTCCTTGGTGTCGAACTCGGCGGCGTGCTCGGCCACCCAGGCGCGGGCCTCGTCGGGGCTGAGGTAGCGGCCCACGAACTGCGTGATCAGGCCCAGGCCCATCGGGAACTGGTACGCGGTCCCGCCGTGCATCGCGAACACGCGGTGCTGGTAGCCGGTGAACTCGGTGAACTGGTTGACGTAGTCCCAGACCCGCTTGTTCGAGGTGTGGAACAGGTGCGCGCCGTAGCGGTGCACCTCGATCCCGGTCTCCGGTTCCGCCTCGGAGTAGGCGTTGCCGCCGATGTGCTCACGGCGTTCCAGGACCAGCACGCGCTTGTCCAACTGGCTGGCGGCACGCTCGGCGACGGTCAGGCCGTAGAAGCCGGAACCGACCACGATCAGGTCATATCCTGCGAAGCTCACGGCGGTTGAGCCTACGGCAGTGACCCGCCGTGACGCCTGCCACCCCGTCGGGGCACTGCCGGTGTCAACTTCCTGATCAGGGCCGGTGCGCCGCGTTCCCGGCGAGTTCCGCGAGCGCCGCGTCGAACACGTCCCGGCAGTGCCGCACGAGGGCCGCGGGCATGTCCAGCTCGACCTCCAGCGGGCCGAGGATGGTGAACCGCGCGGTGTCCTCGCCCGGTTCCAGCCGATAGGTGACCCGATGGGCGTCCACGAGGTCGAGCCACGTGGAACCGTGCACGGGCGAATGATCGGAATACATGAGCATCACCGTATCTACGTGCGTAAGGATTGACATTTACCCAGACGAGTGACGTTACGGACGTGAAAAACTCGCTAATCTCAGGAGATCGATTGGAGGGGTGCGGCACATGACCGTCCGGCGGGTCCACACCGAGCACGTGCAGGTCGCCGCGACCCTGCGCCGGATGCGCGAACACGCGAAGGTGACGCGCGAGGAAGCGGCCACGCTGCTCGGCTGCACGGTTTCGAAGATCGGCGACCTGGAAACCGGCCGGTCACGACCCAAACCCGTCGAGCTGGAACGGCTGCTCGACCACTTCGGCGTCGTGGGCGACGAAAGGGCCGAATTGTTGCGGTTCGCGCGAACCGCCCGCGGCCGGCGAGCGCCCAGTCCCTACACCGCGGCCACCGTACCGAACAACCACCGCCGGATCGTGGACCTGGAAGCGCAGGCCGTGTCGTCGCTCTGCTACAGCGGCGAACTCGTGCCGGGCATCCTCCAGGTGCCCGGCTACGCGAAGGCGTTGCTGGACTGGTCCTGGAGCGGTCGACCGGACGAGGTGGCGAAACTGCTCGACCTGAGGATGGAGCGGGGCAAGCTGCTGACCCGCACGCACCGACCTCCGCTGCGCTACTGGTGCATCCTCGGCGAGGGCGCGCTCCGGACGATCATCGGCGACCGGAACACCACCCGGCGGCAGGTCGAGCACTTGATCGAGCTGAACACGCGCAGCGACAACGTGATCATCCAGGTGATGCCGTTCGACGGCGGCCCGCACGCGTTCCGGGGCATGATCGCGACCCTGCACCGCTTCCCACCGCCCGCGCCGGACATCCTCCTCACCGACAGCTACGGCCGGGAGACCATCCAGGACAGACCGTCCGTGGTCGAGCAGGCCACCCACCACCTCGACCTGATGAGGGGGATGGCGCTCAGCCGGGAGGCCAGCACGCGGATCATGCGGGAAACCCTGGATCAACTGGCGGAGTCGAGCAGCGGGAGCCGGTGAAATACTGAACGTATGCCTCTCCAGTCCAACGCGTGGTTCCTGCCACGCCGCACGACGAACGGCGGCACCTGCGTCGAGACCAAGTTCACCGACGACGCGGTGCACGTGCGCAACAACCTGAGGCCCGACGCCGGCACGGCCGTGTTCACCCACGAGGAGTGGGCCGTGTTCGTCGCCGGCGTCAAGGACGGCGACTACGACCTCTGAAGCCGGTCCTCCGCCGCGGTCAGCCGGGAGTCCAGCTCGCGCTTCGCGTCCTCCAGCTCGCACCGCAGCAGGGCGATCTCCTCGACGGTCGTGCGCACCTCCTCCTCCAGGTGCCCGACCTCGCTGCTCAGTTGCAGCACCACGAACAGCAGGACGACCGCCGCGACCGCGAACAGGAAGTTCGCCGCCAGCTCCACGCCGGTCAGGCTCGCCAGCCACGACGGCAGGCCGGGCACGGCGCCCATCACGACCACGCCGACGCCGACCAGCAGCCACATCGCCGCGTACTTCTCGCGCAGCTTGCGCCGCCGCATCATCTCCACGACGACGATCAGCACCATCACGGCGAGCACGATGATCAACAACCGCCACTCAGGCATGGTGGCCGACCTCCTAGGCGGCTTCGGTCAAGCCCTTGGCGGGCTTGCGGCGCATCAGGGCCAACATCAACGCCAGGGACGCCCGCAGCAGGTACACGGCGGACTTGACGGGTGAGGTGCTCGGCGTGCCGGTCATCCGCACCCGCATGGCCACCGGCACCTGGCGGACCTTCAGGCCCGCCCGGACGGCCATCACCAGCGACTCCAGCGTGTCACCGAGGTACTCCGCCGGGTAGTGCTGCGCGAACAGGGCGACCGCGCGCGGGCCGGACGCCTTGAAGCCGGACGTCACGTCCGTCAGCTTCGTGCCGGACAGCCAGGACAGCACCACGGAGAACACCTTCATCGCCCACCGCCGCGGGCCGCGGGCCTTGTACTCGCCCTTGCCCGCGAACCGCGCGCCGATCACCAGGTCGGCGTGCGCCAGCTCGCGCAGCAGGTCGGGCACCTCGGCCGGGTTGTGCTGGCCGTCGGCGTCGACCTGGATCACGACCTGGTAGCCGTGGCGCACGGCGTAGCGGAAGCCGGTGCGCATGGCGCCGCCGACACCGAGGTTGACGGCGAGCCGCGCCACCTGCGCGCCGCTCGCCCGCGCCCGCTCGGCGGTGCGGTCGGTGGAACCGTCGTCGACGACGAGGACGCCGACCTCCGGCAGCTCCGCCAGCACCTCGGCGACGATCTTGTCGATGTTGTGTTCTTCGTTCAGCGCCGGCATAACGACCAGCACTCGACGCAGGTCGACCGAGTCAGACACGGGCGCAGCCTAACGAGTCGGTTCGGCGGGACTGCCGGCGCGTTCCCTAAGGACGAGCCAGGCGCCCAGGACGAGGCCGGCGGTGGGCGCGACGACCAGCCCGAGGACCGCCCGCAGGACGATGTCGCCGGGCGAGAGCCACAGCACCAGCACGCTCGACGCGGCCACCAGCGCCCACAGCAGCAGCACCGCGTCGACCTGCTTGCGGGCCACCAGCACGGCCGCCAGCAGCATCACCGCGCCCAGCAGGACCGACGACCACACCAGGCCCGCCACGGCCCACGACTCGACCACGTAGCTCTCGCCGAAGACGAACCGCACCGCCCACGGTCCCAGCAGCGCGCCGAACGCGGTGCCGAGCGCGGCCACGCCCACCGCGACGCCCGCTCCCTTGGCCAGCAGCGCCCGCAGCCTGCGCCGCCCGTCCGCGTCGGCGGACAGCCGCACGACCGCCGGCACCGCCATCGCCTGCACGGGCGACAGCAGCAGCAGCGGCAGCCGCGCCACGGTGAGCGCGAAGAACAGCGCGGACAGCGAGTCGCCGTCCGACGGGTCCTTGAACAGCTTCATGATCGCCGGGTAGCCGGTGAGCACGCTGGCGTTGAGGCCCGCGCTGAGCACCAGGAAGAACATCCGCCGCACGACCGCGCCCCACGGCTCGCGGTCGGTCCTCGGGTCCAGCAGCGGACGGCCGCGCCAGGCGAACGCCAGCCACGCGAACGACCCGGCGGCCACCGCGATGGTCAGCGGCACCAGCCCGGTGAGGCCGACCAGGACGAACCCGCCCAGCAGCACGGCCCGCAGCAGCGCCTCGGCCACCACCAGCGCGCTGTAGGGGTTGACCCGGTGGTGCCCGATCAGCAGCCCGCGCAGCCCGAACTGGAACGCGAACCCGAGCCCGCCCGCCGCGGCCACCGCCGCGATCGTCCCGTCCGACCCGAACAGCCGGGAGGCGACCGGCGGCAGCAGCACGGCCAACCCGAGCAGCACGACGCCGATCGCGCAGACGGCGACCACCTGCACCGCGCCGAACCCGGTCCGGCGGCCCGCCACGTCGGCCAGCGCGGCCTGCCGGGACACCTCCTGCTCGATGGGCGCCATCGCCGCGCCCGCGCCGAACACCAGGCCCCAGAACGTCAGGAAGACCTCCGCGTCGGCGGGCGACAGCACGCGCCCGGCGACGATCAGCAACGGGTACCCGAGGGCCGCGCCGAGGAGCGTCGCGAGGCCGACGGCGCCCAGCGACCGCCCCGCCGCGGGCGCCGCGCCGCTCACCGGTGGACCACTCCCCCGGACGCGGACACCCGTCCGGGCACCCGCCCGCTCACCTGCCCAGCCGCTTGCGCAGCGCCAGCGCCAGCCCGCGCGCCGCGCCCGCGCCGAAGCACGCGGCGAACAGCGTCAGCAGCTTGGCGACGGCCAGCGACTGGGCCTTCGAGCCGCCGCACCTGCGCACCACCGCGCCCGCCGCCGCGGAACCGGCGGCGGCCAGCACCACGGCCGCCTTCGGCTTGCGCAGCAGCAGGACCAGCCCCGCGAGGCCGACGCCGCCCGCGGCGAACGCCGCGTTGCGCACCGGGCCGGGCGAGTCGAGGTAGCCGTCGACGAACGTGCTGCCCCGGAAGTAGGCGTGCTTGACGAACTTCGGCAGCGAGTCGCGGCTGATGTACCGCGCGGCGAAGTCCGGCGCGAGGAAGATCGGGCCCTGCTCGGACACCCAGCGCAGCATCCGGGTGTCGTCGCTGGCCAGCCGCACGTCGTCGTAGAGCGAGGTGAACGAGGTGGCGGCCTCCTCCAGCAGCTTGCGCGGCGCGACGAACAGCGTCGTGCCCTTGGGGAAGGCGTCGAACTCCTCGGCGGTGAACGACGTCAGGCGCGGGTTCGCCACGTACCGCCGCCACCCGACGGCGACCAGGCCCTGCATGAACGCGCCGTACGGGTTGCCCGTGTCGTCGCTGTTGATGTGCCCGTTCCACACCGTGCGCTCGGGGTGCTCCAGCAACTGGTCGCGCAGGAACACCAGCGAGCCCGGCTCCAGGAGCACGCGGCTGTCCAGCAGCATCACCAGTTCGCCGGACGCCCTGGTGATGCCCGCGAACCGGGCGGCGAACCGGCCGCCGTTCGGCTGGGTCACCACCGTGACGCCGGGCAGCTCCGCGAGCCGTTCCGGTGTGTCGTCGGTGCTGCCGTCGTCCACGACGACGATCTCCGCGTCCCACTCGGCGTTCGCCAGCGCGGTGCGCAGCGCGCCGACCGAGCGGCCGATCCAGTCGGGTTCGTTGAACACCGGGATGACAACGCTGAGGCTGGGGACATCGCTCCGGCTCGTCACGCCTCACAGTATCCAGCGGACGGGTGACGGCCGACGCCCAGGGGCGGTCAGGGCGACTCCGCCGCGCCGAGGTCCAGCCCGTACACCGACACCGTGCCGGACCGGAAGGCGAGTTCCAGGCCGGGCAGCCCGTCGAGGTCGCGCAGGCCGGCGGCGGTCGAGAACAGGAAGCCGCCGACCCAGTCCTCCGGTGACGAGCCCGCGCCGATCGTCGGCGCGCGGGTGTCGACGTACACCCAGCGGACGTTCAGGTCGCGCAGCGCGGCCCGCACCCCGGCGTCGGAGGGGAAGCGGTTGAAGCTCTTGAGCAGGCGGTAGGTGTGCGGCGACTTCGCGTTGCCGAGCGAGCTGGTGTTGACGATCGGCAGGCCCGCGCGCACGTACAGGAACGTGGAGCCGTCGTTGGCGGAGTTCAGCACCCGCTCGCCGGGGCGCACGCGGTCCGCCAGCCAGTCGATCGCCTTCTCGTCGTCGCCGTCGACCCGCACGAAGTCCGGCGTCGCGTACCGGGTGGCCAGGTAGCGGCTCTCCACCCGCGCGTAGCCCGACGCGGGCCACACCAGGTACGCCACGCCGGCGGCGGCGGCCAGCGCCACCGCGGCCCAGCGCACCCCCGGCCGCACCGCCCGCGCGAGGCGGGCCGACCACAGCGCCACGCCGGACGCCGCCAGGACCACGCCCAGCCCGGCCAGCACCGGCGCGAACAGCGACAGGTGCGACCAGACCCGCAGGTGGGCGTGGTAGAAGAAGCCGGTGACCAGGGCGTCCGCGCCGCGCGCCGGACTGCTCAGGAACGCGACCTCGACCAGGAGCCAGCCCGCCCACGCGGTCAGGGTGCCCAGGGCGCGCCGGGTCACCAGCACCGCCACGACGCCCAGCAGCGCCAGGGCCGCGGCCCAGACCTGCGCCTGGCCCTCGTAGTCCTTGACGTACCCGCTGTAGGCCAGCGCCACCGCGTTGCCCAGCGCCGGGCCGAACGGGGCAGGCCCGACGTCCGCGCCCGCGCTCGACGCGCCGCCCGCCACGCCGAACAC
This sequence comes from Saccharothrix australiensis, assembly GCF_003634935.1. Taxonomy (NCBI): domain Bacteria; kingdom Bacillati; phylum Actinomycetota; class Actinomycetes; order Pseudonocardiales; family Pseudonocardiaceae; genus Saccharothrix; species Saccharothrix australiensis. The sequence continues at coordinate 497,414 of NZ_RBXO01000001.1, read as the reverse complement.
CTGCGCCAGCACCGGCGCGCCCGCCACCAGGGCCACCGCGCCCACCAGCGCCAACCGGGGCAGCGCGGCGGCGATGCGGCGCGGGCCGCCCCTGGTCAGCGCGTCGCCGACCCACCAGCCGAGCAGGCTGACGCCGACCGACGCGAGCGCGCTCGGGTGCACGGCCAGCGCGCCGACGGCCCCGATGCCCGCGCCGACCGCCGGCGCCCAGCCGCGCCGCAGCGTCAGCAGGGCGGCGAGCACCCCCGGCGTCAGCACGAGCGTGGTCGCGTTCGGGAGGATGCCGCCCTCGTGGAGCAGCGAGAACACCGGCCGGTAGAGCCCGACGGCGACCACGGCGGCGATGCCCGCCGCGAGCGCGGCGGCGGACGGGGCGAGGCGGGCGCGGCGGGCGGCGACGTGCGTCAGGACCGCGACGGAGGTGGCCCAGCCGAAGCCGAGCAGGACCACCGTCACGGCGTTCATGCCGACCACGGTGTCACCGACGAGGGTCGCGACCGGCGCCATCAGCAGGTGCAGGCCGGCGGGGTAGAACGCGACGCCCGAGTCGGTCAGGACGTCGGTCGGCATCAGCTGCCAGGGCGCGCCGTGCCCGGTGCGCTGGATGTACGCCGTGACCAGGTGGTGGGTGATCATGTCGTGCTCCTGGCCCACCGTGGCCAGCGTGCCGAGGCCGGCCCACCAGGTCCAGCCGCTCACCACGACCGCGCCGAGCACCAGCAGCAGGCCGAGGACCCGCCCGGCACGCCACGGCGCGGGCGACCGACCACCCCGCCACGGGACGCGCACCCGCCGGTCGGCCGCGCCGGGAGCGGTGTGTCGGGCCGCGTGGCCGGGGTCCCGCTCGACGCGCCGTTCCGCCGACGCCCCATGCGACACCGCCGACGTCTCACTCGACACCGCCGATGCCTCGCGCGACACCGATACATCGTCCGACGGTTCTGTCGGTCCCTCCTGGGACAATGGAACCGGGGGCCGGAGGCCACGCCCCCGCGTCGGCAGCCGACGCCGCCACCCGGTTAATCGGGCCACCCCGACGGCCAGCAGCACGGCGGTCACGACGCCCAGCGGCAGCGGTCCGTACCGGACGCCGGGCACGGCGCACACCACGGCGGTCAGGGTCGCCACGCCGACCGAGGCGGCCGGCGACAGCCCGACCAGCCACGCGGGACGGCGGACGCCCAGGGCGAGCAGCAGCGCGGTTCCGGGCAGCACGACGGCGAGCAGCGCGACCAGGAGCGCGACGAGGTCGCGGGCGATCACCCGACGACCCGCGGGTGGAGGTGGTGGGTCATCGGGTCCTCGGTGGCGTCGGGGTCATCGGCGGAAGCGATGCTCGCGCCGATGACCACCGGCCACAAGGGGCCAGGTGTCGCCGCCGTCAGGACCGCTCAAGACCCGTCCGGGACCGCGTCGCGAACCCGGCCGGACCCGACGGACCCCCGCTCACGACCTCCGCTCACGACACCGGGAACCGGACCCGCTCACGACCCCGAGAGCTGGACCGAACCCTCCGGCAGGACCTCGTACACCACGGCGTCGGAATTCTGGAACACCTTCCGCAGGTGCTTCACGGAGTCCAGGTCCCGCATGCCCGGCGGGCGCTCGCCCTTGCGCTGCACCATGCCCTCGCCGACGATCGCGTACCGGATGTTGATCCGGTCCACCAACCGGCGCACCGCGGGGTCGGTGTCCAGGCGGTTGAAGTTCTCCTCCAGCCACCAGGCGTCGCTCTGCTCGGGCGGACCGTAGTAGCTCCAGTTCAGCGGCGTGACACCGGCCAGCGGGTACATCCACACCGCCCCGTCGCGGACGTCGTTCGCCACGACCTCGCCGGGCCGGACGTGCTCACCGAGCCACCGGTACGCCTCGACCTCCGCCTTGCTCACCACCGGGCTGTCCGCCATGTGCCACGCCAGCCGCTGCGTGTTCGGCCGCAGGTAGCCCCCGCTGCCCGCGGCCAGCACCGCGACGACCACCAGCGCGGTCGCCACCGGCACCGCGACCGGCGTCCAGGGCCGGTCCGCGAACCGCTTGGCCAACGCCGTCGCGCCCGCGCCGACGGTCTCCGCGAACACGCCCACGCCGATCGCCCCGACCAGCGGGAACAGGGCCGCGATCCGCCAGGCGTCGTTGTAGAACGGCCCGGTCAGCACGCCCAGGAACGGCAGCTTGTGCGACACCGCCGAGATGAACATGGCCGAGAACACCGCGTAGGCGCCGACCGCCCACACCAGCCGGCGGCGCCACAGCAGGATCAGCGCGCCCAGCAGCGCGGGCACCCCGAGCCAGTAGAACGGCGGGGGGTCGCTGGAGGAGAACATCGCGGCCTGCTCGAACGCCCCGAACGCCGTGCCCAGCACCGGCCACTCCGCGCCCGTGATGCCGCCGACGTTGACCAGCGCGGGCAGCACGACCGGCACCGCGAACAGGGCGCCCAGCACCGCCGTGAGCGCGATCGGCCGCCACGACCGCCGCCAGTCCGTCTTCTCCAGCCGGACCAGCAGCGCCACCGCCAGCAGCCCGCCGTAGATGGCGACCACGAACGCCAGGCTGGTGTGCAGCCCGACCAGGCCGGCCAGGGACAGCGCGACGGCGACCGGCGCGCCGATGCCGCGCTCGCCGTCCAGCAGCCTGCGCAGCAGCGCGAGCGTCGCGGGCACCAGGGCCACCGCCGTCACGAACGGCCACAGCGGGCCGCGCCACAGCAGGTCGTACGGGAACGTGCCGAACCACGTCGACACCAGCGCCGCCACGGCCACGGCGACCGGCGGCAACCGCCACGCCAGCCCGAACGCCGCGATGCCGAGCGGCCACATGAGCAGCACCATCATCGCGCCGTAGTTGAGCAGCACGGCCATGTCCAGCGAGCCCGTGTCGAACAGGGTCGCCAGCAGCGAGTGGTACGTGTTCGGGTAGAAGTAGCCGGCCTTGCCTGGCGTGTTCGCCAGCACCGCCAGGTCGGCGGGCGACAGGTTGCCGTGCTCGGCGATCCAGCGGACCGCGCTGCCGTGGTACGGCGCGTCCCAGTCCTGGCTGACCGTCGTCACGGTCTTCACGCCGCGCAGGTACGTGAACAGCGCCCACGCCATGCCCAGCGCCACGCCGACGCCGACCACGAGGTGGTCCCGGCGGCTCGGGCGGGCCTCGTCGACCTGCTCCACCGGAGCGGGCGCGCGGCGGTTGACCAGCCACGACGCCAGCGCCGCCAGGGCGACCAGGAACGCCGCCCAGAGCAGGGCGGTGAGGATGTCCCACGTGACGCCGACGCGCGGCAGCACCACGACGGCGAGCGACACCATGCCGAACGTCAGCGCGGGCGCGATGGCGGCGAGGGTCCAGCCCCTGAGCCGCAACGCGAGTCCCAGCGCGAGACCGGGCACCCAGTAGGCCAGGACGACCAGGGCGATCATCTTCGGTTCCCCAGTGCTTTCCGTCCGTCCGCGGCGGGACGGCGCGTCATCGGGCGGCGGCGGCCGACTGCGCCCGCACGGCGGCCACAGCGCGGTGGGAGGGCAGGATGGACGCGCGCTCGGCGTCGGCGTCGACCCGGCCGTCGATCAGGTCCAGGAAGCGGTCCAGCTGGGTGGCCAGCGGCTCCCGCGCGGTCACCAGCTCGGGGATCTCGATGATCGCCTGCTGGCGGTAGCCGCGGCCGTCGGGCGTCGCGGCGTCCTGGGACACGTGGTGGTAGATCGTGATGTTCCGGGTGAGCAGGTCCACCTCGATCAGCCGGTCCAGCTCGGTGATCGACAGGGTGCGGATCTTGCGCTGCCCGATCCGGCTCGCCGACACCGACGCGAGCGCGCCCGACGGGAAGCCCATCAGGGTGTTCACCACGTCCTCGGCGCCGGGCACGGAGTCGGGGTGGAACTGGCCGATGCCCGCCGAGAAGCGGTCCGGCTCCGCGCCGCCCATGCAGCGGATCGCCAGGTCGACGTCGTGCACCAGCAGGTCCCACGCGACGCCCGTGCGGATGCGCGGCGCGTACGGCGAGTGCCGCACGGCCGACACGTACACCGGCTCGGTGATCAGCTCCAGCGCCGTCATCACGGCCGGGTTGTAGCGCTCCAGCAGGCCGCACATGATCGGCAGGCCGCTCCGCTCGGCGAGCGCGAGCACCTCCTCGGTCTCCGCGAGGTCCGCGCACACCGGCTTCTCCACCAACAGCGGCTTGCCCTGGCGGAGCACCTCCAGCGCCAGCCCGTGGTGCGTCTCGGTGGCCGACGCGAGCACCACCGCGTCCACGTCGGACAGGTCGCCGATCTCGGGCGTCCACGCCGCGCCGTAGGAGTCGGCGACCCGCTTGCCGACCTCCTCGCGCGGGTCGACGATCCGCGCCAGCTCGCAGCGCTCGTTCTGGCTGGTCACGCGGGCGTGCAGGGAACCCATCGACCCGACGCCGACGAGCGCGATCCTCGGGGTCGTCATGCGCCCAGCACCTCGCGGACGGCGGAGACGACGGTGTCGAGGTCCGCGTCGGTCAGCTTGGGGTGCACCGGCAGCGACAGCGCCTGGCGGGCGACCCGCTCGGCCACCGGCACGTCGGAGGCCACGACCCTCGGGTCGTCCCGGTAGCAGTCGTAGTCGAAGACCGTCTTCGGGTAGTAGATGCCGTTGCCGATGCCCTTCTCGGTGAGCTTGGCGGCCAGCTCGTCGCGGCTCACGGGGGCGTCGTCGGTGACCAGGACGGTGTACTGGTGCCACACGTGGGTGCGGCCGGGCAGGACGCGGGGCGTCCTCAGGCCCGTGACGTCGGCCAGGCCCTTGCTCAGCGCCTCGGCGTTGCGCTGCCGGGCCTCGGTGACGGCGGCCAGGCGCTCCAGCTGCGGGATGCCGATCGCCGCGTGCACGTCGGTCATGCGGTAGTTGTGGCCCGCCACCTCGTACTGGTAGCGCTGCCGCATCCCCTGGTTGCGCAGGACGCGCAGGCGGTCCGCGAGGGTGTCGTCGGAGGTGGTGATCACGCCGCCCTCGGCGGTGGTGATGTTCTTGGTCGCGTAGAGCGAGAAGCAGCCCAGGCCGTAGCTGCCGGCGGGCCGGCCGTCGAACGTCGCGCCGACCGCCTGCGCCGCGTCCTCCACCAGCGCGAGGCCGTGCTGCTCGGCGAGCGGCGCGAGGCGGCCCATGTCGGCCATCTGCCCGTACAGGTGCACCGGCATGAGCACCTTGGTCCGCGGCGTGACCGCCTGCGCGACCGCGTCCGGGTCGAGGTTGAAGTCGTCCTCGGAGATGTCCGCGAACCGGGCCGTCGCGCCGGCCTCCAGGATCGCGTTCAGCGTCGCGACGAAGGTGAACGGCGAGGTCACCACCTCGTCGCCGGGTTCGAGGTCGAGCACCTGGAGGGACGCCACCAGCGCGGTCGTGCCGTTGTTCACGGCCACCGCGTGCGGCACGCCGGCGACCTTGCCGAACTCATCCTCGAACCGCTTGACCATCGGGCCCTGCGCGATCGCTCCGGAGCGCAGCACCTGGAGCACCAGCTCCTCGGCCGCCGCGACGTCAACGACAGTGATGGGGATCATTCAGCAGTCTCTCCGCCTTCGGAAGCACCTGGCACGACGCCCGGCGCGGTGCCATCGGTCTGCATCGCGGGGCACCACGCTACCTGCCGGGACGCGCCGCACTCGGCGTGGGTTGTCGGCGACCCTCCGTGGACGGCCCGCGCGCCGCCGTCGGGAGCGCCCGCTCCGGGCGCCCGGAGCGGGCGCTAGAACCAGCGTTCGAGGACCATCGCGACGCCGTCCTCGGAGTTGGGGCCCGTCACCTCGTCGGCGGCCTCCCGCGCGTCCGGGTGGGCGTTCGCCATCGCCACGCCGTGCCCGGCCCACGTCAGCATCTCGATGTCGTTGGGCATGTCGCCGAACGCCACCACGTCCGCCGCCGCCACGCCCAGCCGCTCGGCGACGTCGGCCAGCCCGGTCGCCTTGGTGACGCCCGGCGCGGCCAGCTCGACCAGGCCCATGCTGGTGGAGAACGTGACGTCCACCTGGCCGTCGAGCACGTCGCCGATCGCGAGCGCCATGTCCTCGCTGGTCATCTCGCGGTGCCTGACCAGCAGCTTCACCGCCGGCCGGGTGAGCATCCCGGAGCGGTCGCCGTCCGGTTCCGGGCCTTCCGGCCACGGGTGCCTGTAGCCGTCCTCGGCGATGAACTGCGGCACGGACTCGTCGAACGCGGACTCCCCGGTCCGCTCCACCGCGAACGCCACGCCCGGCAGCAGGTCGTCCAGCGCGCTCATCAGGTCGCGGAGCAGCACCGGGTCCAGGGTGCGCTGCCACAGCACCCGGTCCTGGCCCAGGTGGTAGAGCACCGCGCCGTTCGCGCACACCGCGTACCCGTCGAGGCCGGCGGCCTCGGCGATGTCCGGCACCCAGCGCGGCGGTCGACCGGTGGCCAGCACGAACGGCACGCCGGCCGACACCACCCGCCGGACCGCCGCCGCCGTGCGCGCGGTCACCCCGTGCAGGGGGCTGAGCAGGGTTCCGTCGACGTCCGAGGCCACGAGTCCAGGTCTTTCCACACCACCGATGATGCCTGGTCCCGCCGGCTGCGCGAGACGAGCGCCTCGTTACCGTACGTCCGTGCGCACCGGCATCGTCATCCTTCCCGAGCACCGATGGTGGATCGCCGAGCCGAAGTGGAGGGCCGCCGAGGAGTACGGCTTCCACCACGCCTGGACCTACGACCACCTGGGCTGGCGCACGCTGGTCGACGGTCCGTGGTTCGGCGCGGTGCCCACGCTGACCGCCGCCGCGATGGTGACCGAGCGCATCCGGCTCGGCACGTTCGTGGCAAGCCCGAACTTCCGCCACCCCGTGCCGTTCGCCCGCGAGCTGCTGGCCCTGGACGACATCTCCGACGGCCGGTTCACCCTCGGCGTCGGCGCGGGCGGCGAGGGGTACGACACCGAGGTGCTCGGCACGACGCCCCCCGCGCAGGCGGAGCGCACCGCGCGGTTCGGCGAGTTCGTCGAGCTGCTGGACGAGCTGCTGACCAAGGACCGCACCACCTGGCGCGGCGAGCACTACGCCGCCGTGGACGCCCGCAGCGCGCCCGGCGGCGTGCAGCGGCCCCGGATGCCGTTCCTGGTCGCGGCCAACGGCCCGAAGGCGCTGGGGATCGCCGCGCGCCACGGCCAGGGCTGGGTCACCACCGGTCCCCGGACCGACGACGTCGACGCGTGGTGGCGCGGCGTCGCCGACCTCGCGGAGCGGTTCACCGCGGCCCAGCGCGGGACGGGCCGCCGCGTCGACCGGTACCTGAACCTCGACTCCTCCCCGGTGTACTCGCTGACCAGCGTGGAGACGTTCCGGGACGCCGTTGGCCGGGCCGAGGAGCTGGGCTTCACCGACGTGGTCGTGCACTGGCCGCGCCACGACGGCGTGTACGCGGGCCGGGAGTCGGTGCTGGAGGAGCTCGCCGCCGATGTGCTGCCCGCGCTGGGCTGACGCCGCGTAGATTCACGCCCCGTGCGGCACATCGTGGTCATCGGCGGCGGGATCGTGGGTCTGGCGGTGGCGCGCGAGCTGGCCGCGCGCGGCGACCGGGTCACGGTGCTGGAGAAGGAGGGCCGCTGGGGCGCGCACCAGACCGGCCACAACAGCAACGTGGTCCACGCCGGGCTCTACTACCGGCCGGGCTCGCTGAAGGCGCGGATGTCCGTGGCGGGCAACCGGTCCATGATCGACTTCGCGCGGCGGCACGGCGTGCCGGTGGAGGTCTGCGGCAAGCTCGTCGTGGCCACCTCCGCCGACGAGCTGCCCCGCCTGCGCGCGCTGGCCGAGCGCGCCGAGGCCAACGGGGTGCCCGCCGAGCTGATCTCCGCCGAAGAGGCGCGCGAGCACGAGCCCGAGGTGTCCTGCGTCCGGGCGCTGCGCGTGGAGAGCACCGGCATCATCGACTTCCCCGCCGTGTGCGCCGCCCTGGTGCGCGAGCTGGACGGGCACGACCTGCGCCTGCGCTCGCCCGCGCTCGCGATCCGGGCGCGCGGCGCCAAGGTCGAGGTCGCCACCCCGAGCGGCGTGGTGCGGGCGGACGCGCTGGTCAACTGCGCCGGCCTGCACAGCGACCGGGTGGCGCGGCTGGCGGGCGTCACGCCGTCCGCGCGGATCGTGCCGTTCCGGGGCGAGTACTTCGAGCTGCGCCGCCGCGAGCTGGTGCGCGGCCTCATCTACCCGGTGCCGGACCCGACCCTGCCGTTCCTGGGCGTGCACCTGACCCGGATGCTCGACGGGAGCGTGCACTGCGGCCCCAACGCCGTGCTGGCGCTGCGCCGCGAGGGTTACCGCTGGACCGACTTCTCCGGCCGCGACGTGCTGGAGGTCGCGACGTTCCCCGGCACGTGGCAGCTGGCCCGCCGGTACGCGCGGACCGGCCTGGACGAGGTGCTGCGCTCGTTCTCCCGCGCCCGGTTCGCGCGGAGCCTCGCCCGGCTCGTGCCCGCCGTCCGGGAGGACGACCTGGTGCGCGCCGAGGCGGGCGTCCGCGCGCAGGCGATGCGCCCGGACGGCTCGCTGGTGGACGACTTCCTGGTCGAGACCGCGCCGCGCCAGGTGCACGTGCTCAACGCGCCGTCGCCGGCCGCGACCGGGTCGCTGGAGATCGCGAAGCACGTGGCGGACCTGACGCGACGGCAGTGAGGGGATTTCGCCCCGGTATCCTCACCGCCGTGATCTCCTTCATCCTCGGCACCACCGCGGAACTGATCAAGATCGCCCCGGTGTTCCACGCCATCTCCGACCGGGGCACGAAACCGCAGATCTGGTTCACCGCGCAGCACGTCGACCACGTCGCCGAGACGCTGGCCGACCTGAGGCTGCCGGAACCCGCCGTGTGGCTGGTGCCGAAGGAGCAGGCCGTGCACATCGAGCGGCCGGCGCAGGTCCCCGGCTGGGCGGCCACCGTGCTCCGCAACGCGTGGGGCCGGCGCGCCGAGCTGCGCTCGATCCTGACCGACGACGGCCGCCCGCCGCTGGTCATCGTGCACGGCGACACGTTCACCACGCCGTACGGCGCGCTGATCGGCAAGCGCATCCTCAAGTCGCGCGTGGCGCACGTGGAGGCGGGCGCGCGGTCGGGCAGCCTGCTGTCCCCGCTGCCCGAGGAGCTGAACCGCAAGCTGGCGGCGAAGATCGTCGACCTGCACTTCGCGCCGACGGCGAAGGAAGTGCACAACCTGCGCGGCGCGCGCGGCGCGGTCGTCAACACGGGCGCGAACACGGCCATCGACGCCATGCGCCTGGCCATCGACGCGGAGCCGACCTTCCCGCTGCCCGCGGAATTCGGCCTCGCCACCCTGCACCGGTTCGAACTGGTCTCGCGGGCGGACAAGTACCGCGAGGCGCTGGAACTGCTGCGCAAGGCCAGCGAGCGGATGCCGATCCTGTACCTGGCGGGTCCGCCGGAGCAGGACCGGATCAAGCAGTACGGGCTCGGGCACCTGTTCGACGACGAGCGCTTCATCCTCAAGCCGAAGCTGCGCTACCTGGCGTTCCTGCCGATCATGGCGCGGGCGAAGTTCGTGGTCACCGACTCCGGCGGGCTCCAGGCGGAGTGCAACTACCTGGGCGTGCCGTGCGCGATCCACCGCGAGCGCACGGAGGACCGGCACGGGCCGGGGACGACCCTGCTGCTGACCGGCATGAACGGCGACAAGCTCCAGTCGTTCCTGGACGACTACGAGGCCTACCGCCTGCCCAACCGGATGGACCAGTTCCACCCGAGCCGGATCGTCGTGGACACCCTGTCGCAACTCGGCTACTGCTGATCCGACCCGTTCCAGCCGCGCACCGCTGCCTTCGTGCCCTCCCGCATGGCCCCACTTGCGCGGGTGTGGGGAATCGGGGGCAGGTCGAGTACCGCCCTGGCCCACGGCCCGCGTCGAACGCGGAAGGCCGCGGATTCACACGCTCCCCACACCTCGACAAGTGGCCGAGTTCGTCACGGTTAGTCGCAGGGCGGTCACTGTCCTACCCCTGTGCCACCCTGGCGCGGGAGAGGAGGTGCGGGGGTGGCCTCGATCGGGGAAGTGGCCAAGAGCGTTTCCCAGGCGTGCGACAAGGCGTCGCAGTGCCGGGACGCGTTGGGACAGGCTCAGGACCTGGCGGAAGAGGCGCACGACCTGTTGGCGGCGCACCTGCGCGGGACCGTGGAACTGGAGTCGGACACCGAACAGGCGCTGGCCGGCTTCCAAGAAGTGATCACCGGGGTGAAGGACCTGTGGAAGACCCTCGGGACAGGCATGGACCACGCGCAAGCCGCCCTGACCGCGTTGACGGGCCCGGCGGCCCCGGCACCCGCCCCGGCCGCCCAGCGGCCCGCACAGCCCCCGCTACAGCCACCCCCGGCCCGCCAGTCCGGGCCCGACCAACCGCCCGTGGTCCCGCCGGAACGGGTCGAGGCGCTACGGCGGGAACTGCCTCCGCATCGCGCGCCGGGCGGCCCACGTCAGAAGACGCGTGGTTCGTGGATCGGGCCGGACGGCGCAGCCCAGCCGATCGTCAGCGGCCGGGACGAGTACGCCGACGCGGCGGACGCGACGCTGAGGGACATGGGGATGCCCCGTCAGTCGGCCAAGACGGCGGACGTGGAAATCAAGCTGGCCGCCCGCATGATCGCCGAAGGTATTCAACACGCCACGGTCGTGATCAACGCCAAGCCATGCGTGGGCCAGTTCGGGTGTGACACCCTCGTGCCGATCCTGCTTCCCGAGGGGGCCACGCTGACCGTGCACGGCGTCACCCCGGCCGGCGAACGATTCCGCAAGCGATACGCAGGAGGTGCCCGCCCGTGGTGGCGCTAGATGCATGGTTCGACTGGAAAGCCGACGGGCCCACCACCGTGCGGACACCCGCCGAGCTGGACGCGGTATTGGACACGGTAGTGGAGTGGAACGACCCGACCACTGTCCAACTCCTGATCCACGGCGATCCGGGCCACGCAATCCTTGACGTGGGCTTGGACGGCTCAACCGGCCGCGGAGTCCTGTACTACTCCGGGCCCGACGCCCCGGACGCCTGTATCAGCAAAGGGGCCGACATCGCCGAACAGCCGCCCCTCTACTACTTCACCGGGTCGGACACCGAATTTCCGGTGGACGCGGAGATTCCGTTGGCTGAGGCACGCCGAGCCGCGCACGAGTACATGAGCACAGGAGGTGCGCGACCGACCGGGATCGAGTGGCAACCGAGCTGGAACTAGGCGGTGTCCTGTAAGTGGTCATCGCAGCCATAAGACGATGGCGACGGATACACAGGAGGGGCCCGCCCGTGGTGGCGCTAGAAGCGTGGTTCGACAGGGACGCGACCGAACCGACCATCGTGGACACTCCCGCCGGGCTGGACGGGGTGTTGGACACCGTCGCCGGGTGGCCGGGGCCCAATACGGTTCAACTCCTGATCGCGGAAGATCCCGGCCACGCCATCCTGGACGTGGGATTGGATGCCGAATACGGGCGCGGAGTCCTCTACTACTCCGGTCCCGACGCGCCTGACGGTGTCACCAGTAAAGGGGCCCACGTGTCCGACCCGCCGCCCATCTACTACTTCACCGGCTCGGACACCGAATACCCGGCGGATGCGGAACTCCCGTTGGACGTGGTTCGTCGGGCCGCACACGAGTACATGACCAGCGGGGGCGCACGGCCGACCGGTATCGAGTGGCAATCGCGCTGATCGTCGCCCACGGCCGGGCCCACCGTGTAGGTCCGGGACCGGCCGGTACGTCAGCGGGTTGACGTACGCGCGCCACCGGTACGTCACCCGGCCGGGCCACCGCGTCGACGTCCCTGAGACGACGAAAGCGGCCGGGGTGGGATCATTCATTCCCTGCCCGGCCGCTTTCCCGCCGTGGTGAGCCTCCAGGCGGTCGTGGCCTTGGCGTTCCCGCCGTTGGCCTGTCGCGGAAAGCGGGCGCGCGACCGAGTGCGTCGCCGGGCCCCCTACGCCTTGACGGTGACCAGCCTGGTGAACTCGGACAGCAGGTCGTAGCCGTCCCACAGCTCGGAGAAGGTCAGCGCCGACCCGAACGGCACGATGCGGTCGATGCCGCGGCCGGCCAGGTCGTGCGCCAGCCGTTCCAGCTCGGCCTGCTCGAAGCCGAACACCGACAGCGTCTGGTCCTTGCGCCGCACCATCGGCACGAGGTCGGCCAGCGACGGCAGGGTCGCCAGCGGGAACGTGCCCGCGCCCAGCCACTCGCGCGGCACGTCCGCGGGCGAGGTCAGTTCCAGCGTCGCCACCGCGTTGCCGTCGAACCGGATGGCCCGCGCGTGCCCGTCCGCCGCCACGCCGTAGGCCGACACCCGCTTCTGCACGGCCATCGCGGGCTCCACCACGTGACCCTTGCCCACCAGGACCTCGCCCAGCAGGCGCAGGAACTCCTCCCGGCCCCGCCGCGCGCCCGCCTCGTCGCCGACCCAGAACAACGCGCGCGGCGAGGCGCACGCCGCCTGGTCGAACCAGTACGAGTCGTTGTAGAAGCCGACCGCGACCTCGCGCCGCCGCTCGGCCGACGCCGCCTCCCAGCCGGCCACGGAGATCGCCGCGAACGACGCCCGGTCCGGGAACGTCACGTCCCGCGCGTGCGGCGCGAGCGGCAGTCGCCGGACCTCCGTCACGGCCCGGTCGCCGCCCCAGATCACCCGCAGGTCGCAGGCCGCGGACAGGGCGGCGGTCACCTCGTCGTCGCGGTCGTAGGTCACCATCACCTGGGTCCGCGCCACGACCGGGTCGGCCGAGGCCAGCGCCTCGTTCAGCGCGTCGACCACGGCCGACGCCGCACCGGCCGAGCGCGGCGAGATCCGCACCACGTTCCGGTTGCCGGCCAGCGCGGACAGCGCCCACGAGTACACGAAGATGGTGTCGACGTTCGCCGGCGGCACGTGGAACACCAGGCCGCGCGGGAACCGCAGCACGCCGGCGCGCTCGGGCGCGGCGAGCACCTTCGCGATCTCGCCGCGCCGCAGGAAGAACCCGAGCGACGCCAGCTCCGGGAAGCGGCGGGCCGTCGCGGGCGCCAGCAGCTTGCGGGCGAACGCCACCAGGAAGTCGACGACCCGCTCGTCGCCGACCCGCAGCGGGCCGCCGACCGGCTCGGCCGCCAGCCCGGCCAGCAGCTCGGCCACCTCGACGTCGGGCCCGGCCGGGAACCGCCGCCTCACGCCACCGCTCCCGAGAACGTGTCCGAGCAGCCGCGGGCCTCGGCGCGGGGCAGCCGCCCCAGCACGGAGAACCGCTTGCCCGGCCAGTCGCCGTCGTCGACGCCGTGCACCACGCCCAGGTCCTCGGTCAGCAGCACGTGACCGGGGTAGGAGCGGGGCAGCGTCGAGAGGACCTCGATGACGCCCGGCACACCCACGGGCTGCTCCTCCCACGTGTCCGGGTCGCGGATGATCACGTCCGCGAAGTCGGGGCAGTACAGGGAGTTGCCGGACGGCCCCTCCAGGAAGACGGTGCCGATCTGCTCGATCATCCCGTAGTAGTTGTGGATCCTCGTCAACCCGGTGTCCTCGGCGAACCGACGGCGGAACTCCGCGTTGTCCACCGCGATGTCGACCAGCTTCTTCCAGCCGCCGGAGTGGATCAGGATGCCGTTGGACAGGTCCAGGTCGTGCTCGCGGGCGACCTCGTAGAGGTACTGCCACACCATGAAGGTGAAGCCGAAGATCAGGAACGGCTCCGAGCCGTGCCTGGCCAGGAACTCCTTGATCGCCGGCACGTCCGGCCGGTCGTGCTCGTCCAGGGCGTAGACGTGGTTGCGGCCGAAGTTCGCCATGCCCAGCACGCCCGCGCCGCGCGCCGAGAACGAGCGCCGGTTCTTGATGATGCCGATCGTGTCGACCATCAGCATCGGGAGCCGCTTGCCGCCGAGCACCTCGCGCAGCGTCGCGCCGAGCTGGCGCGGCTGGACGGCGGCGGCCTCCTTGTCCAGGTGGATCCGCGACGCGCCCGCGCCGGTCGTGCCGGACGACGTCAGGACCTTGAACACCTCGTCGTCCGGGACGCTCTTGAGGTCGTGCGTCTTGAACATCCGCACCGGCAGCCACGGCAGCTCGGCCGTCGACCCGAACGACGAGCCGACGCCCAGCGACGACAGGATGCGGTCGTAGGGCTCGCACCGCTCGCGGTGGTGCGCGGTCAGCTCCGTCAGCGCCGCCAGCAGGTCGGTCTCCCGCTCTGCCTGGGGTCGGGCGAAGACGCTCATACCTGTGCCTCCAGGGACCGGTAGTCGATCTTCCCGCTGGGCAGCAGCGGGAACCCGTCGGCGGGCCGCACGTCGAACCCGGACACGTGCAGGCGCAGCGCCTCGGACAGCGCCTTGGCCGCCGCCCTGCACTCGTCCCGGCCCGCCTGGTCCAGCCACACCACGACCTTGTCGCCCGACGGCACCGCCGCCGCCGCGCCCAGGTGCTTCACCAGCTGCTCCAGGTCGTCCAGGTTGACCCGGTTGCCGAACACCTTGCCGATCCGCTTGAGCCGGCCGGTGATGAACAGGTAGCCGTCGGCGTCCAGGTAGCCCAGGTCGCCGGTGACCAGCACACCGCCCAGCTCGTCGCCGGCGGCCAGCTCCGCCTCGGACTCGGCGTAGCCCATCATGACGTTCGGGCCCCGGTAGACGACCTCGCCGACGACACCCGGCTCGACCGTCTCCGACCCGTCGTCCAGCCGGACGGCGAACGAGCCGCCGGGCAGCGCCGGCCCGGCCGAGCCGAGCTTGTCCGCCAGCCGCTCGGCGGGCACGGTCGCCATCCGGGGCGCGGCCTCGGTCTGCCCGTACATCACGAACATCCGGCCGCCCACCGCCGTCATCCGGTCGTTGAACTCGGCCACCAGTTCGGGCCGCAGCCGCCCGCCCGCCTGCGTCAGCGTGCGCAGCGTCGGGTACTTGGCCGGGTCGAACCGCAGCCGCCGCAGCATCTCGTAGTGGTACGGCACGCCGGCCAGCGACGTGGCGCCGTACTCGGCGACCGCGTCCCAGAACGGCCGCGCCACCACGCCCGAGCCCTCGACCAGCACCGTCGCGCCGCGCAGCAGGTGGCTGTTCAACACCGACATGCCGTAGCTGTAGTGCAGCGGCAGGGTCGTCGGCGCGACCTCGTCCGGGCCGATGCCCAGCACGTCGGCGATCGCGGACGCGTTCGCCAGCAGCGCCCGCCGGGACAGCCGCACGAACTTGGGGTTGCCGGTGGAGCCGCTGGTGGGCAGCAGCACGGCCAGGTCGGGGTGCGGCGCGACGCCCGCGACGCCCTCGGCGGCCACGCGCGCCCACCCGTCCGCACCGGCCCGGTAGCCGGGGGCGGGGTCGCCGTCGACGGGCGCGCCGAGCACCGCCGCCGGCCGGAACCGCGCCACCAGGTCGTCCAGCACGGCCCGGTCCTGCGCCGGGTCGAGCAGCGCGACCGCGCGGCCCGCCTCGAACGCGCCCAGGTAGCGCAGCACGCTCGGCAGGTCCGTCCCGACGCGCAGGAACAGCACGCCGGGCGGGAGCGCCGCGCACGCCGCCGCCTCCCGCGCGACCCGGTCGGCCAGCTCCGCGCCGCCGAGCAGCTCGCCGGTGGCGGCGTCCCGCAGGCGCGCCCCGGGGTGCGCCAGGCTCGCCGGGGCGGTCACAGCACCAGACCCCCGTCGATGCCGAGCACCTGCCCGGTCACGAACGACGCCTCGTCGCCGACCAGGAACCGGATCACGGCGGCCACCTCCTCGGGGGTGCCCAGCCTGCCCAGCGCCGTGTCGGCCCGGACCTTCGCCAGCACCTCGTCGGACTGCCCGGCGATCAGGTCCGTGCCGATCACGCCCGGCGCGACCGCGTTGACGCGGATGCCGTGCCTGCCCAGCTCCTTGGCCGCCGACTTCGCGGTCGCGGACAGCGCCGCCTTGGACGCCGCGTACACCGTCTGGCCCGCGTTGCCGCGCTCGCCGACGATGGACCCGAGCAGCACGATCGAGCCGGACCGCTTGCGCATCATGACCCGCGCCGCCGCCTGCACGCAGGTGATGGCGCCGGCGACGTTCGTGGCCAGCGTGGTGCCGATGTGGTCGTCGGTGAGCATCCCGAGCAGCCCGCCTTCGAGCACGCCCGCGCTCGCCACCAGCGCGTCGATCCGGCCGTGCTCCTTGGCGACGGCCTTGAACACGTCCCGCACCGCCGCCGAGTCCGTCACGTCCAGCGCGACGCCCGACACGCGCTCGCCCAGTTCGGCCGCCCTGCTCGCGGCCACCCCGGCGTCGCGCCCGGTGATCACCACCGTCGCGCCCGCGTCGGCCAGCGCGGCGGCCGTGGCGTGGCCGATGCCGCGCGTGCCGCCCGTGACGACCGCGACCCTGCCGTCGAGGCTACTCACCGACGCCGAAGCCCCGCAGCATGTCGAGCGCGACCTTGAAGCTGCTCAGGTCGATGACCTGCTCGGTCTCGAACTGGACGTCGAACTCGTCCTCGATCGCCGCGACCAGCGCCATGTGGCCGACCGAGTCCCACGCGTCGATGTCGCGGTACTTCAGGTTCGCCACGTCGACGTCGTCGCCCAGTTGCAGGGCGTCGACGAAGACGGCGCGGAGTCGGTCGTGAAGCGACATGCTGCTCTCACTCTCTCGGCGGAAAACCGTGGGTCAGTGCTGTGGGCCGCGGTCCGCCCACGCCTTGAGCAGGGCGGCCAGCTCCGCGGGCAGGTCGGCGGGCGGCTCCGGGTCCTTCCCCGTGAGGAAACCCGCGAGGGCCGCGATCGATTCCTCCGAGCAGCCGCGCCGCTGGAGGCCGATGGTGTTCACGCCGGTCGTGCGGGCCGGGTTGCCGACCGTGATGGTGAACGCGCCGACCTCCTTGCGCACCGCCGAGCCCATGCCGACCATCGCGCCCGGACCGATCCGGACCCGCTGGTGGACGACCGTGCCCAGGCCGAGGTTCGCGCCCGACCACACGTGGCAGTGGCCCGCGATCTGCACGGCGCTGGTGACGACCACGCCGTCGTCCAGGCGGCAGTCGTGGGCGACGTGCGCGCGACCCATCAGGTAGCAGTCGTCGCCGATGGTCGTGGCCTCGGTCACGCCCTGGTTGACCGTGACGAACTCGCGGACGCGGTTCCGGTCGCCGATCACGACGCCGGGGCCGCTCGTCTCGCCGTCCCAGCCGGCCAGGTGGTCCGCGCCCAAGTACTCGGCGGGGCCGCCGATGCTCACGTGCGGTCCGATGTAGTTGCCGTCACCGATGCGGCAGGGGCCGGTGATCACGGTGTAGGGACCGATCACGTTGTCGTCGCCCAGCTCGACCCCCGCGCCGATGATCGCGGTCTGGTGAATGCGGTTCGCCACTGCCGTCCCTGCCACGTGGATGATGTGTGTCACCCGCGTCACCAGCGGTTACAGCCGGAACGGGGTCGGTGGACCACTGTACCGGAGGCCCGCTCACCCGGCCGTGAGCACGTCCAGCCCCAGGAACGGGCGCAGCGCCTCCGGCACGACGACCGACCCGTCCGCCCGCTGGTGGTTCTCCAGGATCGCGACGATCCAGCGCGTGGTGGCCAGCGTGCCGTTGAGCGTGGCGGCGGTCTGCGGCTTGCCGTTCTCGTCCCGGTAGCGCACGTTCAGCCGGCGGGCCTGGAAGGTCGTGCAGTTGGAGGTGGAGGTCAGCTCCCGGTACGCCCGCTGGGTCGGGATCCACGCCTCGCAGTCGAACTTGCGGGCGGCGCTGGTGCCGAGGTCGCCGGCGGCCGTGTCGATCACCCGGTAGGGCACCTCGATGGCGGCCAGCATCTCCTCCTCCCAGGCCAGCAGGCGCGCGTGCTCGGCCTCGGCGTCCTCCGGGCGGACGTAGGAGAACATCTCCACCTTGTTGAACTGGTGCACGCGGATGATGCCGCGGGTGTCCTTGCCGTACGAGCCGGCCTCGCGGCGGTAGCACGACGACCAGCCCGCGTAGCGGCGCTCGCCGTCGAGGATCTCGTCCGCGTGGTAGCCCGCGAGCGGCACCTCCGACGTGCCGACCAGGTACAGGTCGTCGTCGCGCAGCCGGTACACCTCGCTCGCGTGCGCGCCGAGGAACCCGGTGCCCGCCATGATCTCCGGGCGCACCAGGGTGGGCGTGACCACCAGCGTGAAGCCCGCCGCGGTGGCCCGCGCGACCGCCATGTTCAGCAGCGCCAGCTCCAGCCGCGCCACCACGCCGGTGAGGAAGTAGAACCGCGAGCCGGACACCTTCGCGCCGCGCTCCATGTCGATGCCGCGCAGCCGCGTGCCCAGGTCCAGGTGGTCCAGGGGTTCGAAGTCGAACTCGCGCGGCTCGCCCACGTGCTTGAGCACCACGAAGTCGTCCTCGCCGCCGTGCGGCGCGTCCGGGTGCACCACGTTGGGCACGGACCGGTGCAGCTCCTCCAGCTCGGCCTCGGCCCGCGCCTGCTCGGCCTCGGCGGCCTTGACCTCGGCGGCCAGCTCCTTGCCCTTGGCGAGCAGCGCCTCCCGCTCCTCGCCGCGCGCCTTGCCGACCTGCTTGCCGAACGCCTTCTGCTCGCCGCGCAACGCGTCCGCGCGGGCGATCGCCGCCCGCCGCCGCTCGTCGGCGGACAGCAGCGCGTCGACCACGGTCTCGTCCTCGCCACGCGCACGCTGCGACGCGCGGACGGCTTCCGGGTTCTCGCGCAAGGCCCTGAGGTCAATCACGGGCAAAGAGTACTCAACCACCGGCCGCGACCCGCCGACGCCGCCCATCCCGTCGTCGGCCGTCGCCGGCGGGCGCGGCGGTGGACCCGGACGCGGCGCAGGCCCCGCCCGGACGTGCGGGCGGGGCCTGCGCGGCGACCCGGCGCGCTAGCTGATGGCGACCGCGACCACGAGGCCGAGCGCGACGTGCGCGCTGGCCACCACGACGCTCGCGGGCGCGAACCGGTCCGACCCGATCAGCGAGCCGATGTCCAGGCGGGTCACCCACTCCAGCAGGCGCACCGCCAGCACCTGGACCACGACGCCGACGAAACCGAAGATCAGCGCCGTCAGCAGGCCCTCGTCCAGCTTGCCCGCCGCGTTGTAGATCGCCACCACGACGATCAGCGCCATGCTGACCAGCCCCGCCGACGTCACGATGACCGCGTTCGGCGCACCCGCGCGCACCAGGTTCGACAGCTTGCCGGGCGTGGTGAAGTCGATGGCGTAGAAGCCGACGACCATCAGCACGAGCCCGACGACGGCGTACAGGGCGATCGCGCCGACGCCCTGGCCGATCGCGGAGCCGAAGCCCGGGTCCAACGCGAGTTCGCTGATCACTGCCACTCCATTCATTCGACAATCCGATGCGGGACGAACGCCGCGCCATCGTCGGTCACCAGGCCGACCGTCTCGCGGATGCCGAGCCCGGCCGCCGCGTCGCCGACCACCCACGCGCCCAGGGCGGGCCGGTAGCCGTCGAACTCGGGCAGCGGGTCGAACAGCTGGTAGACGAAGCCTTCCTTGCCGTACACGCCGCCGGTCTGCGTCTCGTAGCCCGGCGCCACGATCTGGATGTTCGCGCCCTCCCGGCCCAGCCGCGGCTTGCGCACGTACTCCGTGAGGAGGCCGGGTTCGTCGAGGAACGCGGGCAGGAGGTTCGGGTGCCCCGGGTACATCTCCCACAGCACCGCGAGCAGCGCCTTGTTCGACAGCAGCATCTTCCACAGCGGCTCGACCCACAGCGTGCCGGGCAGGCTCTCCACCGCGAACCGGCCGAACTGCTCGTCGACCACCCACTCCCACGGGTAGAGCTTCACGACCGTGCCCATCGGCGCCTCTTCGAGGTCGACGAACCGCTTGAGCAGCGAGTCCCAGCCGATCTCCTCGATCGCGAGCCCGACGGTGTTCATGCCCGCCTCGGCCGCCGTCTCCTGGAGGTAGGCGACGGTGACGTGGTCCTCACCGGACGGGTCGGCCGCGGACCAGGTGAAGTGCAGCTCGTTGGACGGCAGGCGCTCGCCGACCTCGGCCCACCGCTCGACCAGCTTCTCGTGGATGGAGTTCCACTGGTCGTCGTCCGGGAACACGTCGGTCTTCCAGTTCCACTGGACGACCGACGCCTCCAGCAGCGACGTGGGGGTGTCCGCGTTGTACTCCAGCAGCTTCGCCGGCCCGCGCCCGTCGTAGCGCAGGTCGAACCGCCCGTACACGTGCGGGTCGCGCCGCTTCCACGACTCGGCGATCGCGGGCCACAGCCACTCCTGGATGCCGAAGTCGCGGTACCGCTCGGTCAGCACGACGTTGTCGACCGCTTCCAGGCACATGCTGTGCAGCAGCTCGACGTCCGCCTCCAGCGACAGGACGTCGCTCATCTCGAAGACGTAGTGCACCGACTCGTCCCAGTACGGGCGCGGACCGCCGTCGACCGACCTGGCCGGCGCGCCGAACACGAGGCCCTGCTCGGACACCGCGCGCTGCCAGTCCGGCCGGGGCGTGGAGGACTCCCGGCGCACTCAGCTCCCCCCGCTCTTGCTGCCGCCGGAGACGCCGAAGCCGCCGCGCTGGATGGTCGTGCCGGACTTGGTGGTCACGTTCGCGCCCTTGGGGATGGTGTAGCTGCCGCCGCTGACCTTCTGGCCGACGGGCGCGCTGGAGCCGCCGTAGTGGTAGCGGTACGAGCTGCCGCCGATGTAGATGAAGCCGCCGCTGTAGTACCCGCCGTGGCTGCGCGCGTAGTTCTCGTCGCAGTACCGGTCCTCGACCACCACGCCGTCCTGGGTGCACTGGGCCTCGACCTCGTCGGGGCTGGACGCGGCGTACCAGATGGCGACCACGCCCGCGACGCCGGCGGCCACGCCGCCGCCGATCAACAGGCGCTTGCGCAGCTTCTTCTTGCGGGCCTGCTCGGCCTCCAGCGCCAGCTCGGCTTCCCGCTGCTGCCGGGCGGCCTCGTTGCGGGCGCGCTGCTCGGCCAGCGTCGGCGGGCGGGGGCGCGTGACGCCCGGCTGCTGCTGCCGGATCCGGCCGCGCTTGCCACCGGACAGGTCCGGTCGCCCGTCGCCGGCCTGTCCGCCGCTGCCCTGTCCGCCGGCCTGCTCACCCGACGCGGCCGGTCGGTCCTGCTCCGACGCGCCGCGTCCGGGCGTGCTCTGCGCGGGCGTGCCCTGAGCCGACGTGTCCCGAACCGGCGCGTCCCGGCCCGGCTCGGGCGGCGGCACGTACGGCGGCGGGGACGCGCCGCCGCCGCCGGGCGGTGTCGGTCCACCGGGCACGGCACCGCCGCCGGCCCGGTCGTCGCGGTCGTTTCGGTCGTTCTCAGTCATCAGCCACTCCCTGCGGGGACGCTACAGAGGCCGGCCGC
Organism: Saccharothrix australiensis; assembly: GCF_003634935.1. Taxonomy (NCBI): domain Bacteria; kingdom Bacillati; phylum Actinomycetota; class Actinomycetes; order Pseudonocardiales; family Pseudonocardiaceae; genus Saccharothrix; species Saccharothrix australiensis. Next base: position 476,141 of record NZ_RBXO01000001.1, on the reverse strand, counting down.
CATTCGGGTGACGAGTGTCCCAAACGCAACACACGCGACCCGCCCGATGGCTTCCGGCGCCCGCACGGGCATCATGGAGTCGATGTCGATGAGCGCCCGCTGGTTTCGCCGTGGTGACCACCTGGTCATGCTCGGCGCGTTCGCGGGTGCGTTCACGCTGCTCGCGCTGAGCGCGGTGACGTCGTGGCCGGTGGGCGCCGGCCCCATCGTCCAGACCAGCTCGGAGCCGGTCAACCCGGTCTACACGGCCGAGGCGGGCGACTGCCTGAACTGGACCAAGCGCAACCTGTCCGACGTGACGAAGGTCGACTGTGCCGCTCAGCACATGTTCGAGGTGACGGGCGTGGCGGACGTCGGCGCGGCGTACGGCCCGCAGGCGCCGTTCCCGACCGACGAGCAGTGGCAGAAGATCAGCGAGGAGTACTGCGCGAAGACGTCGCTGGACTACCTCGGCGGCCGGTTCGACCCGTACGGCAAGTACACGGTCGGCCCGCTCAACCCCGGCGAGCGCCTGTGGGCGGACGGCAAGCGGACGGTGCGCTGCGGCCTCCAGGTGGCGGGCGCGGCGGGCGGCCTGCTGCCCGCGTACGGGACCGCTCGCACGCAGGACCAGTCGGACGTGTACGACCCCGGCGTGTGCCTGGGCATCACGGAGGCGCGCGGCGTCGGCGACCCGGTGGACTGCGCCCAGCCGCACGCGTTCGAGATCGTCGGCATCGTGACGCTGCCGGACGGGCCGTTCCCCGCGCCGGAGAAGCAGGACGAGACCATGTCCGCCGAGTGCGCGCGGATCGCCGCCGAGTACAGCGGCGGCATGGACTTCCGGGCCAAGGGCCTGATCGTGACGTGGGACACCCGCAAGCCCGAGAGCTGGGCGGCCGGCTCGCGCCGGGCGAACTGCAAGGTCGGCGCGATCCCGCCGGACAACACGGGCCTGACGGCCTTCGAGCGCAGCGTGCGCAACCCGGACGCGCCGCCGCTGACCACCGCCAACCCGCCCCAGACGACCGCCGTCCAGCAGGACGAGCCGACCGGCGCGCCGCTGCACTCGTCGTCCGGGTCGGCCACGACCACCAGCGCGCCGCCCGCGCCGACGTCGGACAAGCCGACGACGACGTCCACCTCCGAGACCACCACGACGTCGAGGTGACGCGCGTGCCGGCGGAGATGACGAGGCAGCGGTTCGAGGAGCTGGTCGGCGAGGCGCTGGACCTGGTCCCGCCGGAGTTCGCGGCGGCGATGAACAACGTGGTGGTGCTGGTCGAGGACCGCCACCCGGAGGAACCGGACCTCCTGGGGCTCTACCACGGGATCGCGCTGACCAGGCGGACGTCGGACTACGGCGGGGTGCTGCCCGACCGGGTGACGATCTACCGGGAGGCGATCCTGGACATCTGCGACACCGAGGACGACGTGGTGGAAGAGGTCGCGATCACGGTCATCCACGAGATCGCGCACCACTTCGGCATCGACGACGACAAGCTGCACGAACTGGGCTGGGGCTGACCGGCGGTCACTTCGGACCGGCCCCGGCGAACACCGCCGCACGTTCGTCGCCCGCGCATGGTAGGCCCTCCCCCGCCGCGCACGCCGCGGATTAACCCGAACGGGCCGGGAAACCGATGTCGAATGGGTTCCGCGGCGATTTCCGACCACCCGTTCGACCTATTTACGCGCATTCCGACCGCCGCTACGTTCTCGACACACCCCGGGGAGGCGAGATGCCGTTGCGCAGGAACAGGGGCAACCCGAACGGCCTGGGCGGGCGCCCCAGGCGGCGGCTCAAAGAGCGGTCGTCCACCCTGACCACCGGGTCGGGACTACCGGATTACGGGTACGCCGGCGGCGGGGGGAGGTCGGCCACCGACACGCGCTTCCCGGGCGCGCACGGCGACGCCACGGTGGTCGCGTCCGTGTACACCACGTCGGACGACCCCACGGCCGTGCTGGGCGCGGTCCGGAAGCTGGTCAACGGCCTCGGCCTGAAGTTCCGCGCCGACGGCCCGGTGGAGACGGGCTCGTGGTTCCGGCGGTTCCGGATCCGCGGGCAGAAATCGGTGCTGCCCAAACTCGAAAAACTGGCCGGCCAGCTCGAAGAGGCAGCCCGCCTCCACTACATCGACGGGGCGCGCGCGCAGAACGACGAGCGCGAAGCGAATGCCGTCTCGAACTTGATAAGCGCGCTCGACAACACCGAGGGCGCGGTCATCCGGCTCAGCTCCATCCTCGTGGTCAAGAGCCGGGGCGTGGTGATGGTCCAGGTGCTGACCCCCGACCAGGCAGCGCTGATCAACCGGAACCCGCACCTCCTGAAGAGCCCCGACACGATCCTCGAAGAATTGTCGCTCGGAACTCGCGCGGCACTTGAGGAGAATCCGAAGTCGCAGGTCGAGGTGCCGCCGTCCAACCACTAGCGACAGGGCCGGGCCCGCTCGACGCGCGGGAACGCGGGATGCCCCCGGCACCCCGCGACCGCTCAGGCGAGCGGGTCGACCCCCGTCCACGACGTGCACACCCAGCCGTCGCCGGCGTCCTCCAGCACCACGCTCCCCGTGTTCGGCAGCAGGCCCGCCTCGGCGAACGCCGGCCGCGCGTTCGTCGCCAGCGCCAGCGCCGCCATCCGCAGCGAGCCGCCGTGGCTGACCAGCACGACCGTGTCGCCCGCGGCGTGGCGCGCGGCCACCTTGTCCACCGCCGCCACGAACCGGTCGATCACCTGCCGCCCGCTCTCGCCGCCGGGGATCGCCACGTCCAGGTCGCCCTGAGCCCACGACCGCGCCGCCGCGAGGAAGACCTCGAACGCCTCCCGGTCGTGCCTGCCCTCCAGGTCGCCGCAGAAGATCTCGTGCACGCCGTCGAGCACCTCGACGTCGAGCCCGAACGCGGCGGCGACCGGTTCGGCGGTCTGCCGCGCCCGGACGGCCGTGCTCGCGTACACCGCGGTGACCCGCTCGGTGGCGGCCAGCGACTCCGCCAGCGCCGCCGCCTGCGCCACGCCCGCGTCCGTCAGCGGCGGGCCCGGCGGGCGCGAGTCGAGCGCCATCCTGAGGTTCGACGCCGTCTCGCCGTGCCGCACCAGGATCAGCTTCACGCGCCCCGCCCCTCCCGCACCGACGCCAGCCACTCGGCGGCGGCCACGAACTCCTCGTCGTCCACCCGCGCGCCGCCCGCCGCGGCCTTCGGGTACGAGCCCAGGAAGCGGGTGTCCGGGCAGTGCCTGCGCAGCGCCGCCAGCGCGTCGCCCACGCGGGGCTCCGCGACGTGCCCGTCCAGGTCGATGTAGAACCGGTACTCGCCGAGCCTGCCCTTGGTGGGGCGCGACTCGATGCGGGTCAGGTTGATCCGCCGCAGCGCCAGTTCGGCCAGCAGCTCCGACAGCGCCCCCACCTTGTCGGTGGCGGTCACCACGACGGACGTCCGGTCGTGCCCGGTGGGCTCGGGCAGCGGTCCGGGCCTGCGCAGCAGCAGGAAGCGGGTCTTCGCGTCGCGCACGTCGGCCACGTCGTCCGCCAGCACCTCCAGCGGGTAGTGCCGGACGGCCACGGGCGCGCTCACGGCCGCGTCGAACTCGCCCGCCAGCACGGACCGGGCCGCGGCGGCGGTCGAGGTGGTGGCGACGGCGGTCGCGGACGGCAGGTTCGCGGCGAGCCAGTGCCGCACCTGGGCGAGCGCGTGCGGGTGGCTGGCGACGGTCTTCGGGTCGGTCACGCCGGGCCGCACGAGCACGCTGAACCGCACCGCGAGCACCGTCTCGGCGACCGCGACCAGCGGCGCGCCCTCGGTCAGCGCGTCCATCGTGGCGGGCACCGCGCCCTCGACGGAGTTCTCCACCGGCACGCACGAGGCGTCGGTCTCGCCGCGCCTGGTCGCGGCCAGGGTGGCGGGCACCGTGTCGTACGGGGCGAGGTCCCCGGTGGCGGAGAAGGCGCGCGCGGCCTGCTCCGTGAACGTTCCCTGCGGTCCGAAGTAGGCGAGCACGGTCGCAACGATACGAGCACACCTCCGCGTGACCGTCGCTGAGGCGAGGATCACCCGGTGCGGCGGTGCCCGCCCCCGTTCCACCGGACCCCTGTGTCCTGGAATGCTTGCGGGCGTGTCCGCCGATACGGAGGGTGAGATCAACGCTCCGGCAGCTGTGCCCCGTCTGGTGCTCTGCGCTGTCGACGAGCCGCTCGCGACAGCGTGGTCGGGTGTCGCCGACGGCCGGGACGGTGTCGAGGTGCACCGGGGTTCGGTGCTCGACATCGTGGCCGACGCCGTCGTGAGCCCGGCGAATTCCTCGGGTTCGATGCGCGGCGGGATCGACGCCGTGTACGCCCGCGCGTTCCCCAACGTCGAGGCGCACGTGCGCAGCGCGATCCTGGCGCTGCACGGCGGCGAGCTGCCGGTCGGCGAGGCGCTGGTGGTGCCCACCGGCGAGGTCGAGCCGCCCTGGCTGATCAGCGCGCCGACCATGCGCACGCCCGCCGAGCACCTGCCGTCGGACACCGTGCACCCGTATCTGGCGGCGCGTGCCGTGCTGCGGCTGTGGCGGGACGGCAGGCTGGACGACGGTCGCCCGGTGCGGCGGGTGGTCCGGACGATCGCCATGCCCGGCCTGGGCACGGGGGTCGGCGGTGTCGCGCCGGGTACGTGCGCGCGTCAGGTCGCAGCCGCCTGGGACGAGGTGTTCAGCTCGCTGTCCAGCCGGTGACGCGACCGGCCGCCGGTGCGCCGGCACCCGGTGTCGGCGGGGTGGGCGCGCCGGCGTTGTGGACTACTCCGGCGGCTGTGGACAACGAGCCGTCGAGGCAACACCGACCAGGGCCGGACCAGCAGGTGAAACAGCGTTACCAAGGTCACACGAGCTGTGCACAACCCTGTGGACAACCTGCGCAGCAGCTGTGGACAACTACCTCGGCGCGATCCATCGTTCCAGGTCCAGCTCATCCGTGATGGGGATGCCGTAATCCCCAACCGAGGGGATCTCGGGCTTGAGCCTGCGCGACTCGCGCACCGCGTCCGGCCGCAACGCGGTGAGCCGGAACCCGCGCCGCTGGTAGAAGCGCAACGCGTCGAGGTTGTCGTTGGTGGTGGTGAGCCGGATGCGGGAGCAGCCGAGCTGGCGGGCGCGCTGCACGGCCGCGTCCACCAGCGAGCTGCCCACGCCCCGCCCTCTTCGCAGGGCGTCGATGGTGACGATCTCCAGCAGCCCGTCCGAGGCGGCGTAGGTCAGCAGCCCGACGATCTGGTCTTGGTGTTCCACCAGGAAGCCGGGCAGGCTGGCGGGGAAGAACACCTGTCCGTGGGCCACGGCGGTGTGCGCGCCCCATAATTCCAGCACCAGGCGGCCCACGACGATCCGGTCGGCTTCCTCGATCACGCGTACGAGCATGTCTTGCACTGTCTTGGCGTCCGAGTGCGGCCGGTACCGGCATTCGACCTATGGTTGGTTCGTGCCCGTGCGCGTGTTGCTGGTCGACGACCACGAGGTGGTCCGCAGGGGACTGCGTGAACTGCTGGACGACGAGGACGACATCACCGTGGTCGCCGAGGCGGGCGGGGTGGACGAGGCGTACGTCCGCGCGTCCGCCATGAGGCCCGACGTGGCGGTGGTGGACGTCCGACTGCCCGACGGCACGGGTGTCGAGCTGTGCCGCCGGTTGCGGGACTTCGGCGTCCGGTGCCTGGTGCTGACCGCGTTCGACGACGAGGAGGCGCTGGTCGGGGCGATCATGGCGGGCGCGTCGGGCTACCTGCTCAAGCAGGTGCGCGGCCAGGACCTGGTGGTGGCGGTGCGGGAGGTCGCGGCGGGCCGCTCGCTGCTGGACCCGCAGACGACGGCCCGCGTGCTGGACCGGATGCGCCGCCCGCCGGAGGCGGACGTGCTGGACGCGTTGACCGAGCAGGAGCGGCGGGTGCTGGACCTGATCGGCGAGGGCATGACGAACCGGCAGATCGCGGAACGGCTGTTCCTGGCGGAGAAGACGGTCAAGAACTACGTCACGTCGGTGCTCGCGAAGTTGGGCATGGAGCGCCGCACGCAGGCGGCGGCCTGGGTCGCCCGCCGCTCCCGCTGACCGGCCGGGAATCCGTCGTGGGCCCGCTGTCGGTGCCCGGTGGCGGTGCCCGCTGTCGGTGCCCGCTGCCGGAACCCGCCGCCGACGCCCGCCGCGACCGGTCCGCCGACTTCCCGCCGACGCCCGCCGCCACCGCGCCGGCCCGCAGCGCCTCACCCCAGCGGCACGTGCCACGTGATCGTGGTGCCCGTGCGCGGCGACGAGGCCACCTCGCACCCGCCGCCCGCCGCCAGCGCCCGCTCCTCCAGGTGCCGCAGCCCGCGCCGCGCCACCCCGCGCGGGATGCCGCACCCGTCGTCGGCGACCCGCAGCACCAGGCGCTCCGCGTCCTCGGCCACCCCGATCTCGACGTGCCGCGCCCCGGAGTGCCGCACCACGTTCGACAACGCCTCCCGCAACGCCGCCCGCGCGTGGTCGGCCAGTTCCGGCGGCACCCGGCGCAGCTCGCCGTCGATCCGCACCTCCGGGTCGAACCCGAGCAGCTCACCCGCCGTGTGCGCCTCGGCGAGCACCGACTTCCGCAGGTCGGCGTCACCGGGCCGGCCGGGGTCGGCGCTGCGCAGCGCCCGGACGGTGGCCCGCACGTCCGCCATCGTCTGGTCGAGCTGGTCGACCACGTCCGCCAGCCGCTTGGCCTCCCGCCCGTCCAGCTTGAGCCGCCGGTCGAGCAGCTCCAGCTGCACGCCCGTCGCGTAGAGCCGCTGGATGATCACGTCGTGCAGGTCGCGCGCGATCCGCTCCCGCTCCTGGTACACGGCGACCCGCTGCCGCGCGGTGAACCCCTCCGCGAGCACCACGGCGAGCCCGGCCTGCGCGGCGAACGCCGTCAGCACGTCCACGGTGTCGGTGCTGAACGGGGCCGCGCCCTTGCGCCGGTAGACGGCCAGCGCGCCGAGGCGGCGCTCCCTGGTGCCGAACGGCGCGACCGCGAACGGCCCGTACCCGCGCAGCGGCTTGGGCACGAACGGCGCGGTGCGGGGGTCGGTCGTGAAGTCGTCGGCCACCACCGGGACGCCGGTGCGGGCGGCCCGCGCGGCCGACGAGCGGTCGGACAGCACGATGCCCACCGGGTCGTCGCCGCCGGAGGACGCCTCCACGGTGAGCGCGCCGTCGTCGCCGGTGAGCATCGCGAGGCCCAGGTCGGCCTCGGCCAGCTCGCCCGCGCGGCGCACCACGAGCGGCAGCACGGCGTCCGGGTCGTCGCCGGCCAGCGCGGCGGTGGTGATCTCGGTCGACGCGGCGAGCACCAGGGCGGGGTCCACAGCCGTCAACGGTAGGCCCCGACCCCCACGCGCCCGCCGGACACCTCCACCACCAGGTCGGCCCGCGCGGCCTCGTCCGGCCGGTGGGTGATGTGCAGGACGGTCCGGTCGAGCGAGTGGACCAGGTCGAGCAGGTCGCGGGCGGACGGCTCGTCCAGGTGGGCGGTCGGCTCGTCCAGCAGGAGGACGTCGGCGTCGAACAGCAGCGCCCGCGCCAGCGCCACCCGCTGCGCCTCGCCGCCGGACAGCAGCGACGGGCCGACCTGCGCGTCCAGGTCGATCCGCAGCCCGACGCGGGCCAGCACGGCGGTCAGCTCGGCGTCCGTGGCGCGGGGGTCGCCGACGCGCAGGTTGTCGCGGAGCGAGGTGGAGACCAGCATCGGCTCCTGGGGGCACCAGGCGACCCGCTCGGGCCGCCGGACGAGCCCGGCGGTGGGCTCGACGAACCCGAGCAGCAGCGCGAACAGCGTCGACTTCCCCGCGCCGGACGGCCCGACGAGGGCGACCTCGGCCCCCGACGGCACCCGCAGGTCGACCCCCGTCAGCACGGGAGCGCTGCCGGGCCACCCGACGGAAACCCCCTCCAGCACGATCGCGTCCGACGCCGTGGTCGTCGGGTCGGGCACGTGGTCACCGGTGCCCGACCGCGCGCCGACAGCGGCCGGTCGCGCGTCGCCGGAACCACCCGGCCCGCCGACCGGCACCCGGCGGTCACTCCCAGCCGCACCGCCCGAACCTGTCGGCACCCCCTGCTTGGATTGAGTCGGGGGGTGCTCAGTTCCGGATTGTTCAACAATCCGACCATAAGACTCCCGCAGCGGCCTCCACTGCTGCGCCGCCGCCGGCAGCGCGCCCAACACCTCCGCCAGCGCCAACGGCACCAGCCCCAGCACCGGCGCCAGCAGCGGGTCGACACCGGCCGCCACCGCCGTGCACGCCACGACCGCCATCCCCAGCGCCAGGTGCACGACACCGGTCGCCGCACCGGCCCCGAACGCCTGCCGCCGCGCCAACCCGGCCAGTTCCGCGTCGTGCCGCGCCAGCGACGCGCGCACCTTCCGGTCCGCCCGGAACGCGATCAGGTCGGGCGCGGCCGTGAGCAGCGTCAGCACGTCCTCGGACACCTGCCGCCTGCCGCGGGCCAGCGCGGTGCTCGCCCGGCGTTCCACCAGCACCGCGACCAGCGGCGCGAGCGTCCCGCCGACCACGACCGCCGCGCCGAGCGCGAGCCCGGCCGCCGGCGAGATCGCCGCGAACAGCGCCACGGCCGCCGCGGCGACACCGGCCGCGACCAGCGGCGGCTGGAGCACGCGCGGCACCAGGTCGCGCACCGCGTCCACGTCGTCCACCAGGCGGGTCAGCTCGGCCCGGCCCGGTCGCAGCCCCCGCCACAGCCGGACCCGCAGGTGCTCCGCGAACCGGAACGCGGCGTCGTGCGACACCAGCCGCTCCAGGTACCGCAGGATGCCCTTGGCCAGCGCGCACGTGCGCACCCCGACGACCAGCACGGACAGCGTCAGGATCGGCGGCTGGGTGGCGGCCTTGGCGATCAGGTACGCGGCGAGCGCGGTCAACGCGACCCCGGCGGCCGAGGCGGCGACCCCCAGCGCCGCCCCGGCCAGCACCCGGGCGGTCGGCCTCGGCGTCCGCGGCGGCGACGTCCGGCCGGCCCCGCGGTCGACGGGCGCGGCGGTGACCGCGCCGGCGGGGTGCTCGACGACCCGGTGCGTGGCCAGCAGCACGGTCGCACCGCGGTCGGCGGCGCGGTGGACGGCGGCCATGACCAGGGCGGCGGTCGCCGGGTCGAGGTGGGCGGTCGGCTCGTCCAGCAGCAGGACGTCCGCGCCGTCCCGCACGCGGGTCAGGGCGCGGGCGACGGCGACGCGCTGTCGCTCCCCGGTGGACAGCTCGGCGACGGGCCGGTGCACGAGGGCGTCGGCGGCGACCTCGGCCAGCACGTCGAGGTCGACCCGGCCGGTGGTGAGTTCGAGCTCGTCGGCGACGGTCCGGCCGGCGAACGCGGGGCGCTGCGGCACCCAGGCGATGGCGTCGCGGTCGACCACGACCTCGCCGCCGTCCGGCGGCACGAACCCGAGCAGCACGCCGAAGAGGGTCGACTTGCCCGCGCCGCTGGGCGCGTCGAGCCGGTGCACCTCGCCGGGCCGCACGAGGAAGCTGACGCCGTCCGGCGCGTACCCGCCCCGCCGCCGCACCCGGAGGTTGCGCACCTCGACGCCGACGACCCCGCCGTCGGCCGGCGCGGCCACCGCCCCGCCGGGGACGCCCGGCCGGCGGATCGTCATCCGCCCCACCGTCCGCGCCGACGCGGCCGAACCCGGCGCGGAGCCGGGCACAGAGCCAGGCACAGAGCCGGGCACAGAGCCGGGCACGGAACCCGGCGCAGTGCCAGGCACGGGACCGGGCGCGGTCGATCCGGATGGGTTCGCACCGCCCGGCTCGGGCACCTCGGCGACCCGCCGCACGGCCTCCACCCCGTCCTCCGACGCGTGGTGCGCCGCACCGGCCGCCCGCAGCGGCAGGTAGCACTCCGGCGCGAGGATCAGCACGACGAGCCCCGTCAGCAGGGTCAGCTCACCGGACACCAGCCGCAGCCCGACACCGACCGCGATCAGCGCCACCGACAGCGACGCCACGACCTCCAGCACCAACGCCGACAGGAACGCCACCCGCAGCGTCCCCATCGTCGCCTTGCGGTACCGCTCCCCCACCGCGCGCACCGCCGTCACCTGCGCCGCCGCCCGGCCGAACGCCGTCAGCACCGGCAGCGCCCGCACGAGTTCCGCCAGCCGCCCCGACAGCCGCTCCAGCGCCGACGCCGCCACGGCCACCCGCGCCGCGGTGAACCTGCCGATCAGCACCGCGAACACGGGGATCAGGGGCAGCGTCACCGCGATCAGCACGGCCGACGTCGGGTCGGTGGCGAAGATCCACGCGCCCACCAGCACCGGCACGACGGCGGTCGTCACCAGCGCGGGCAGGTAGCGCGTGAAGTAGGCGTCCAGGGCGTCCAGGCCCTTGGTCGCCAGGACCGCGAGTTCCGCCGGGCCACGCGCGACGATCCACGCCGGTCCCATGCCCAGCGCCCGGTCGAGCACGGCGGCGCGCAGCTCCTCCTTGGCGCCGGCCGCCGCACGGGCCGCCACCGTCTCGGTGGCCCACGCCAGCGCCGCCCGCGCGCACACCGCGCCCGCCAGCGACGCGAGCGAGCCGCCCGCCACCAGCGCGGACGCGAGGGCCACGGCCTGCCACACCAGCGCGCCCGCCGACAGCGCGGCCAACCCGCCGCAAAGGGCCAACGCCCGGCGCGCCGATGGCGAAAGGGCGGGCAGCGCGCCGAGCGGACCCCTCCCCGGCTTCTTGGCGGAAGGGGCTCCGGGGACGTTCACGGCACGACGTTATGCCCCGACCACCCCGCCGCCGCAGGTACGACGGTCCCGTACCCGGCGGGACCTAGGTCCCGTGCCGCCGTCCGCCGTCCGGGCGCGACACGCCCGGATACGGGCGCACCGAACACCGCACCGCCGTGAACGGGCGCGCCGAACACGCCGAAGTCCCCGCACGCCCGGAAACGGGCGCACGGGGACCGACGTGGCGAAGACCCGGCTCAGGGCACGTGCACGGAAGGGATGTGGCGCGTTCCGATGCGCTTGCGGAACACCCAGTACGTCCACCCCTGGTAGATCAGCACGGCCGGGGTGCCGAACGCCGCCACCCAGGTCATCACGGTCAACGTGTAGGGGCTCGAAGCGGTGTTCTCCACGGTGAGCGTGAACGCCGGGTCCAGGGTGGACGGCAGCACGTTCGGGTAGAGCGCGCCGAACAGCGCCACCACCGTGCCCGCCACCGCGACGCCCATCAGGGCGAACGCCTGCCCCTCGCGCCTCAGCGCCAACCGGGCGAACGCCCCGAACGCCGCCAGGGCCACGCCGATCGCCGCCGCGTACGTCCACACCGACCCGAACCGCAGCTGCACCAGCAGGAGCAGCACCACCAGCGGGAACAACGCGAACGGCGCGGTCCGCAACGCCAGCGCGCGCGCCCGCTCCCGCACCTCGCCCTCGGTCTTCAGCGACAGGAACACCGCGCCGTGCACCAGCGCGTACCCGGCGATCGCCAGCGCGCCCAGCAGGCTCTCCAGCGTAAACGCCGCGAACGGCGACCCGACGCGGTCGCCCGCGGCGTCCAGCGGCAGGCCGAAGACGTTGGTGCTCAGCACCAGCCCGACGCCCAGCGCCGCCACCCAGGACCCGGCGACGATCACCGCGTCCCACACCCGCCGCCACCGCGCCGAGTCGACCTTGCCCCGGTACTCGAACGCCACCCCGCGCCCGATCAGCGCCAGCAGGAACAGCGTCAGCGGCAGGTAGGCGGAGCTGAACAGCGACGCGTACCAGCCGGGGAACGCGGCGAACGTGGCGCCGGCCGCGACCAGCAGCCACACCTCGTTGCCGTCCCACACGGGCCCGATGGTGTTGATCAGCACCCGCCGCTCGGCCTCGTCGCGGCCCAGGACGGGCAGCAGCATCCCGACGCCGAAGTCGAACCCCTCCAGGAACAGGTAGCCCAGCCACAGCAGGGCGATCACGCAGAACCAGAACGTCTCCACCGCTACCCCTCAGTACGCGAACGACAGGACGTCGTCGTCGGACTTCCCGACAGGCGCACCCGCACCCGGCCCCGCGACCGACCCCGCGCCGCCACCCGGTCCCGTGCCGCCCGACCCCGCGCCCTGATCCGGCAGCACGCCCGCGACGCCGCCGCGGACGTACCGCCGGATCAGGAACACCTCGACGCCCGCCAGCACCCCGTAGACCAGCGTCAAGGCGACCAACGACGTCAGCACCTCGCCCGGCGTCGAGTTCGACACGGCCCGCGCCGTGAACATCCACACCCCGTCGACGCCGCTCGGGTTCGGCACCACCACGAACGGCTGCCGCCCCATCTCGGTGAAGATCCAGCCGAAGCTGTTGCCCAGGAACGGCGTCGCGATGCTGCCCAGCGCGAGCCACCGGAACCACCGCCCGCGCGGCGTGCGCCCGCCGCGCGTCAGCCACAGGATCAGCACGCCCGCGCCGGCGGCGAGCGCGCCGAACCCGATCATCAGCCGGAAGCCCCAGTAGGTCACGGGGAGCACCGGCACGTAGTCGATCGGCTGACCCGACAGCTCGCCCAGCCGCTCGTCCACCGGGTAGTTCGCGCCGTACTTCTCCTGGTACAGCGGCACCAGGTCCTGCACGCCCTTGATCTCGGTGGAGAAGTCGCCGTGCGCGAGGAACGACAGCAGCGCGGGCACGGTGACGCTCTTGACGCTCTCGCAGTCGGGCCGCGACACGTCGCCCACCGCGAAGACCGAGAAGGACGCGGGCGCCTCGGTGTGGCACAGGGCCTCGGCGGCGGCCATCTTCATCGGCTGCTGCTCGAACATCAGCTTGCTCTGGAGGTCGCCGCTGACCGCGAGGCCCGCGAACGCCACCACGCCGACCCACGTGCCGAGCTTCACCGACGACCGCCACACCGGCTCGTCGGCGGTCCGCCGCCACAGGTGCCAGGCCGCGATGCCCACCAGGAACGCCGCCGCCACCGCGAACGCGCCGAAGATCGTGTGCGGGAACGCGGCCAGCACCGTGCTGTTGGTCAGCACCGCCCAGATCGAGTTCAGCCGCGGCCTGCCGTCGACCAGGTCCACGCCGACCGGGTGCTGCATCCACGAGTTCGCCGCGAGGATGAAGTACGCCGACGCGATGGTGGCCAGCGAGAACGCCCAGGCGCACGCCAGGTGCGCCTTGCGCGGCAGCCGGTCCCACCCGAAGATCCACAGGCCCAGGAAGGTCGACTCGACGAAGAACGCGACCAGGCCCTCCATCGCGAGCGGCGCGCCGAACACGTCGCCGACGAACCGCGAGTAGGCGCTCCAGGTCATGCCGAACTGGAACTCCTGCACGATGCCGGTGACCACGCCCATCGCGAAGTTGATCAGGAGCAGCTTGCCCCAGAACTTGGTCATGGCCAGGTACTTGCGGTCACCCGTGCGCACCCAGGCCGTCTGCATGCCGGCGACCAGCAGCGACAGGCCGATCGTCAGCGGCACCATCAGGAAGTGGTAGACGGTGGTGATGCCGAACTGCCACCGCGCCAGGTCGAGGACGTCCACGGCCACGACGCTAGGCCCGGCGACCGGGCCCGGCGCAGGTACGACGGTCCCGTCCGGTCCGGGACCAAGGTCCCCCGCCGCGACGGGCGTCACGTCGACCGGCGCGGGCGCGTCGACTACCATCGGTTCCGCCAGAGGGGAGTAGTTCCCGCGACCGCGTCGTGCTCCAGCGGTCCGGCGAGGTGATCGACACACTGATCCGCCCTTGAGCGGGTCCGGTCCCTCACCCGTCTTCGCGACGGGCGAACGAGACCTCCGGCCGGGCAGCGCATCACGCCCGGTCGGGGTCGTGCTGCCTCCGTCCGGGTTCACGGACGTGGAGGTACCTCGTGGCACCGGAACTCATCGCCCTGGCGACCGCCTTCGGCGTCGTCTTCCTGGCGGAACTGCCGGACAAGACGATGGTCGCCACCCTCGTCCTCACCACCCGCTACCGGGCCTGGCCGGTGTTCGCCGGCGTGACCGTCGCGTTCGCCGTGCAGTGCGTGGTGGCGGCGACGTTCGGCGGGGTGCTGACCCTGCTGCCGGACCGCCTGGTGGCGGGCGTGGTGGCCGCGCTGTTCGGCGTGGGCGCGTTCCTGCTGCTCAAGGAGAGCTTCGCGAAGGACGACGAGGAGGACGCCGCCGGCGCCGCGGCGCCGGCCGTGTCGTTCGCGCGCGCGGCCCTGACGTCCTTCGGCGTGCTGTTCGCGGCCGAGTGGGGTGACGCGTCGCAGCTCGCGACGGCCGCCTTGTCGGCCCGGTACGGCGCTCCGGTGTCCGTGGGGTTGGGCGCGTTCCTGGCGCTCGTGGCGGTGGCGGGTATCGCCGTGCTGGTGGGTCGCCGGATCGCCGGGCGCATCCCGACGCACCTGATCCAGCGGGTCAGCGGGGCGATCTTCGCGGTGTTCGCCGTGATCGCGGTGTGGCAGGTGTTCGCCTGACGGCGGGCAGGCGCTCGACGGGAACGGACGGCGCGAGCCGGGCAGCCGCAGGTGCGCGGACCGCTGCCCCCGGTGTGGCACCCGGCAGTCGGCCCGCGACGCCGACCCGCCCTCAGCGCAGCGCTTCCGACACCTCCTGCGCCGCCCGCACCACCTGGGGCCCCACCACGTCGCCGTCGAGCTTCTCCAGGGCCACCACGCCCACGCTGGCCCGCAGGCCGGGCACCCCGCGCACGGGCGCGGCCACCCCGAACGCGCCCGGTTGCAGCTCACCGGTCGAGTGCACCCACGGCCTGCCCTCCGGCGACAACCCGATCGCCTTGCCCGCCGCGCCCCGGTGCACGGGGTGGCGCGACCCGACCCGGTAGGCCACGTGGTACGCCGTCCAGGACGGCTCGACGACCGCCACGGCCTGCGCCTCCGCCCCGTCCGCCACGGTCAGGTGCGCGGTCGCGCCCACCTGCTCGGCCAGCGTCCGCAGCGCGGGCTGGGCGGCCAGGCGCAGCTGCGGCAGCACGTTCGCCGCCAGCCGCAGCACGCCCAGCCCGAGCCGGACCTTCGACCCCTCCCGCCGCACCAGGCCGCGCGACTGCAACGGCACCAGCAGCCGGTAGACCGCCGCGCGGGACGCGCCGATCGCCGAGGCCAGCTCGCTGATCGAGGGCGCCTCGGACTCGGCGTCCGCCACCGCCTGGAGCAGGGCCAGGCCCCGCTCCAGGGTCAGCGAACTCTCCTTGGACCCGGCGGGCAGCGGCAGTCGGCCGCGCGGGTCGGGCCTGGCCACCGGCATCCCTACCCCTCCGCGTCGGCGGGCGCGATCGTGCCGACCACCTCGGCCAGGCCGACGACCGAGCCGTTCTCCCCCGGCGCGGTCGCGGTGATGCGCACCGTGTCACCGTCCTCCAGGAACGTCCGCTGCTCGCCCGCCACCTCGACCGGCTCCTTCCCACCCCAGCTCAGCTCCAGGAAGGAGCCGCGCTCGTCGCGGGCCGGGCCGGACACGGTGCCCGACGCGATCAGGTCGCCCGGCCGAACCGTAGCGCCGTTCGCCGAGAGGTGCGCGAGCTGCTGCGCGAACGTCCACGACATCTCCCGGAACGGGGGCCGGGACACGACCTCGCCGTTCCACTCGACCTCCAGCCGGACGTCGAGGCCCCACGGCCGCTCCTCGGCGAGGTAGGGCAGGACGTCGTTGCCCAGCGGCGGCGGCGTCACGCGGGCGACCGCGAACGCCTCCAGCGGCGTGATCCAGGCCGCGACGGACGTCGCGAACGACTTGCCCAGGAACGGGCCCAGCGGCTGGTACTCCCACGCCTGCACGTCCCGCGCCGACCAGTCGTTGACCAGCGCCACGCCGAACACGTGGTCCACCGCCCGCGACGGGCTCAGCCGGGACGCCACCGGTCCGCCGCACACGAAACCGACCTCGGCCTCGATGTCGAGCCGCTGCGACGGCCCGAACACCGGGCCTTCGGACGTCCGCCGCTGCCCGTGCGGGCGCACGACGGGCGTGCCGGAGACGACCACGGTGCCCGCGCGGCCGTGGTAGCCGACCGGGAGGTGCGTCCAGTTCGGCAGCAGCGGCTCGCCGTCGGGGCGGAAGATCCGGCCGACGTTCTCCGCGTGGTGGCGCGACGAGTAGAAGTCCACGTAGTCGGCGACCTCGAACGGCAGCACCGCGCCGGTGATCGGCACCAGCGCGCCGCCGCGCGGCGCGGAGGTGGCCGACACCAGCTCGACCAGGCGCGCCCGCAGCTCGCTCCACGCGGGCCGGCCCGCCGCCAGCAGGGGGTTGAGGTTGTCGGCCGCCACCAGCTCGGCGAGCCCGCCGAAGTGGTCGGCGAGGGGTCGCAGCGGCAGCGCCTGGTCGCCCACGCGCACCGCGATACCGTCCGGCAGCACGCCGTAAGGCAGCGTCTGCGGCCCGAAGGGCGCGTCGGCGACGAACGCCGGGTCTTCGATCCAGGTCACAGCAGGCCCAGTTCCTCTAGGTCGGCGATGGGTTCGTCCAGCGAGCACGAGCCGTAGGACGCGAACACCCCGCGCACGGCGTGCGCGGCCTGGTCGGTCAGCCCGTCCGCCTCGGCCGCCAGCGCCTCGGCGTCCGACGAGGACAGCGCCGCGCGCACGTCGCCGCCGGACAGGGCGCGTGCGGTGGCGACGAGCAGGTTGAGGAACCCGTGGTGGGTGAACCCGGTCCCGGTGTCCGTGTAGCGGACGGCGTGGTGGAGGCCGGCGGTGGCCTTGAAGGCGACACCGCCGCCCGACACCACCGACAGGAAGTCGGCGACCTCGTCCACGCTCGGGAAGTTCTCCTTGGAGAGCCCACCGCAGCGCAGCTTGGGCCAACTGCCGTGCTCGATGACCCGGCGGACGCCGTCCAGCCACTCGGGGCCGCCGCGGCGCGGCTCCACGACGCGGATGACGTCCTCCGGCACGAACTCCGAGACGCGTTCCAGCCACACCTCGTCCACGTCGGACGGCGCGGGCATCTCGACCATGCGCAGCGAGAGCAGCTCGCTGCGCGATTCGACGATCGACACGGCCTTGGGCACACCGCCCAGGCCCGTGTCGATGACCAGCGAGAGGGCGATGGGCTTGACCGGCTTCACCTTGATCAGCTCGGTGATCAGCTCGGCGAGGCGGGACGCGGGGCAGAGGAACAGCCCCACCGCACCCGCCCAGTCCCCGACGCGCGCGTCGAGGTGCCCGCGGACCGCGTCGGGCATCGTCGCGTTGCCCGGCGGGAACAGGGCGGCATCGTCGACTAGCCGCGCGAGCAGGGGCGGAGTGCCGCGTGGACCGGGCGCACGGAGTTCGAAGGCGCTTGACACGGCTGACACGCTAGTGGCGTACCGGTCAATGAACAAAGATGTCCGACTAACGAACGCCCGGAGTGAACGATGGCGTACTACCGCCAGGTCGGTGAGATACCCCGAAAGCGCCACACGCAGTTCCGCACACCGGAAGGCGGCCTCTACGCGGAGGAGCTGATGGGCGTCGAGGGCTTCTCGGCCGATTCGGCGCTGCTCTACCACCGCCACCTGCCCACGGCGATCGTGAACGCGGAGACCGTCGAGGACGACCGGGGCGCGCTGACCCCCAACCTCCCGCTGAAGCCGCGTGCCTTCAAGACCCAGGACCTGACCTGGCCGGACGCGGTCGACGCGGTCACCGGCCGCCGCAGGCTGTTCGGCAACGCGGACGTGACGATCGGTTTCGTCACGGCGACCGCGCCCAGCCCGCTGTACCGCAACGCCGCCGGCGACGAGCTGCTGTACGTGCAGACCGGCGAGGGCGTCGTGGAGACCATCTACGGCGCGCTCACGGTCGCCGAGGGCGACTACGTGGTGCTGCCGACGTCCTGCACGTACCGCGTGGTGCCCGCCAAGCCGATGAACATCCTCGTGCTGGAGGCCACCGGGCACATCGGGCCACCGAAGCGGTACCTGTCGGCCAAGGGCCAGTTCCTGGAGCACTCGCCGTACTGCGAGCGCGACATCCGCGGCCCGGTGGAGCCGCTGCTGGTCGACGGCGAGGACGTGGAGGTCCTGGTGCGCCACCGCGCGGGCCTGACGCGGTTCACCTACGCCAACCACCCGTTCGACGTGGTGGGCTGGGACGGCTGCCTGTACCCGTGGGTGTTCCACATCCGCGACTTCGAGCCCATCACCGGCCGCCTGCACCAGCCGCCGCCCGTGCACCAGACCTTCGAGGGCCCGAACTTCGTGGTGTGCTCGTTCATGCCGCGCAAGGTCGACTACCACCCGCTGTCGATCCCCGTGCCGTACAACCACGCCAACGTCGACTCCGACGAGCTGATGTTCTACGTCGGCGGCAACTACGAGGCGCGCAAGGGCTCCGGCATCGGCGTCGGCTCGCTGTCGCTGCACCCGTCGGGCTGCACGCACGGCCCGCAGCCGGGCGCGGTGGAGGCGTCGCTGGGCGCGGAGTTCTTCGACGAGACGGCGGTCATGGTCGACACGTTCCGCCCGCTGGAGCTGGGCGAGGCGGCGCTGGCCTCCGAGGACCCCGAGTACGCGTGGTCCTGGGCTCGGCGGGGCCCCGACCTGGGGTGATCGCGATTTTGTCGGTGGGCGCCGCTACCTTCTGCGCTCATGGACGCACGAGCGGTTCTGGCCCTGGCCCCGGACAGCAGGGTGGCGAGCAGCGCCACCCGGCTGGCGGGGTCGTCCGGCTGGACGGGGTCCGGCCGCAGCGCCGAGGCGCTCTGGGGGCTGTGCGCGGGCAGCGGCCAGTCCCCGTACCGGGTGTGCGTCGACCTGGGCGACCGGGCGACGAAGTGCTCCTGCCCGTCCCGGAAGTTCCCCTGCAAGCACGCGCTGGCGCTGCAACTGCGTGACGCCCGCGAGCCGCTGGCCGTCGCCGAGCCGCCGGACTGGGTGGTCGAGTGGCTGGCGCGGCGGCAGCGGACCGCCGCGCCCGTCGACGCGTCGCCGGAGGCCGAGCTGCGGCGGGCCCGCGCGAAGGAGAAGACGGCCCGCGAGCGGGCCGAGGCGGTGCGCGGCGGCGTGGCCGGCCTGGCGGACTGGCTGGCCGACGTGGCGGGCGCGGGCATCGCCGGGCTGCCCGCGCGGGACGCGGCGTGGTGGCACGCCATCGGGGCGCGCATGGTCGACGCGCAGGCGAAGGGCCTGGCGTCGGCCGTGGCGGAGCTGCGGGCGGTGGTCGCGGCGGGCGGCCCGACGTGGGCGGAGGACGCCGCCGACCGCCTGGGCGGGCTGCACCTGCTGACGCGGCTCGCGGGCGGTGACTCGCCCGTCGTGCGGCGGCGGCTCGGGTTCGCGGTCGCCGAGGAGGAGGTGCTGGCCGGCGAGGGCTGGTCGGACCGCTGGTTGCCGCTGCTGCGGCTGGAGTCGGACGACGGGCTGGTGCGCACCGTCCGGCAGTGGGTGTGGGGCCGCGCGCACGGCTGGGTGGTGGCGGTCCGCCACGCCGGCGGCGGCGCGCGC
This sequence comes from Saccharothrix australiensis, assembly GCF_003634935.1. Lineage (NCBI taxonomy): Bacteria > Bacillati > Actinomycetota > Actinomycetes > Pseudonocardiales > Pseudonocardiaceae > Saccharothrix > Saccharothrix australiensis. The sequence goes on along the minus strand of NZ_RBXO01000001.1, from coordinate 456,752 downwards.
CCGGTCCCGCCGCTGCCGCACGGGGTGGAGGTGCGGGCCGTGCTGCACCCGTACCCCGACGCGCCACCGCACCGCGTGGCGGTGGGCGAGGTGGTGTCCGAGCACGCGGCGGAACCGGTGCCCGCGCCCGCGGACTGGCGGGCGGCGCTGGCGGCGGCGGCCGAGCGCCTGCCGGCCGACCCGTGGCTGCGGCTGCACCCGCTCGGCTGCGGCGGGGTGCGGTTGACCGCCGACGCGCGGCACCTGCTGGACGCGACGGGGCGGGGGCTGCCGGTGCGCGGCGACCTCGCGCTGGACGAGGCCGTCGCGATCACCGGCGGCGAGCCGTTCGACGCGTGGGGCCTGTGGAACGGCCGCGAACTGCGCCTCGGCGCGGTCGCCGGACCGGGCCGCGCGCCGGAGGTCGTCGGATGAGGCGCACCGGACCCCGCACCCCGACGCGGTCACCGAGCCGGACCGGCACCCGGTGCGGCGGGATGAACACCCACGCGCGGCCGGCCGGAGCAGCCCGGATCCCGCACCCCGCCGCCGAACGCGGCGCCGACGGCGCGCGCACGAGCACCCGCACCACACCGGACGCACCAACCCGAGCACCACAGCCCGGCACCACCGCCGAACGCGGCACCGACGGCGCCCGCACGAGCACCCGCACCACACGGGACGCGCCAACCCGAGCACCGCACCCCGACGCGGCGACCCGGCCGCACCCCGCACCGGAGGTGCCCGCATGACCACCCGCACCGAGTGGGACGAGGCGGTCCAGGCGCTGCTCCTCGGCGCGCACCGCGCGGGCACGACGCCCGCCGACCTGCTCGACCGCTGCGCGGCCCTCGGCGTCGCGGCGCACGCCGCCCGGCTGCCCGCCCCGGTCGCGACACCGCCCCTCGCGCCCGCGCCCGCCTCGGCGGACCGCGTGGCGGGCGACCGCGCGCGTGCCGTGCTGGCGCAGATCCTCGCCCTGGACGACCAGATCGTGCTCACCGAGTGGTGCGGCCTGGCGTCCGGCGCGGGCGTGGTCGCCGCCGCCAAGGACCTGCCGGCGCTGCTCGGCCTGGCCACCACCCACCCCGGCCTGCGCCAGGCCGTCGGCACGGTGCTGGGCGCGCGCGGCCGGTGGTTGGCGGCCGTGCGCCCCGGCTGGTCGTGGGCGTCCGGCGCGGGCGTCGCCGACGAGGTCGACTTGGCCGAGGCGCTGGACCTGCCCGGCGCGAGCCGGGTCGCCGCCCTGCGCCGCGCCCGCCTCGCCGACCCGGACGGCACGCGGGCGTTCCTGGCCGAGCAGTTCGCCGTCCAGCGGCGGGCCACCGACCGGCAGGCGCTGGTCGCCGCGCTGGAGGCGGGCCTGTCCGCGGCCGACGAGCCGCTGCTCGAACGAGCGCTGGACGACCGCGCGATCGGCGTGCACGACGAGGCGCTGCGCCTCCTGCGCGCCCTGCCCGGCTCCCGCCTCGCCGAGCGCGCCGCCGAGCGCCTGCACCGCGGCCTGCTGCCGACCGCCGACGGGTTCGACGTGCGCGGCGGCGAGCTGTGGACCGAGGCCGAGCCGTCGCCGGAGGAGGCCCGCGACCTGCTGCGCGACGGCTCGGAGACGGGTGTGGCGGGCCGGCTGCGCGGTGCGGCGGCCAGCGTCCCGCCCGCGCACTGGACGAGCCGCCTGGCCGCCGACGACGCGGGCGCGGCGCGCGAGCTGGCCCGCGGTCCGTGGGCGGCGGCCCTGCTGCGCGGCGTGGCGCAGCGCCTGCGGCTGGCCGCGGACGCCACGCCGTGGGCCGTGGCCGCCACCCGCGCGCTCACCGGCATGGAGCAGCTCGAGATGCTGGCCGCGCTCCCGCCGGACCTGGCCGCCCGCACCATCGTCGACGTGTCCCGCGGCTGGAACTACGACCTGCTCGACCACGCCTGCTCGCAGCTGCCCGGCCCGTGGCCGGCGCGGGCGACGGAAGCCCTCCTCGACCGCTACGCCCACGTCCGCGACCCGCGGTGGCGGGCAGGCCGCCCGCCCGCCGTGCTGCTGGCCCGCGGCGACGCCGAGGTGCTCGGCGCGCACTGGGACCGGATCACCGAGCGCTGGCCCGAGCACACCGCCGACCTCGACGTGCTCCGCCTGCGGATGCAGCTCCGCGACGCCTTCGCCACCCGACCGGAAGGACTCCGACCGTGACCACCGAGACCGTGCTGCGCCCCGCCGCGGAGCGGCAGTACGCCACCGAACTGGCCGCCCTGGCGAAGGCGGACGACCGCCCGCGCCCGCCGCGGTGGCGCCTGTCGCCGCAGGCGGTGGTCCGCTACGTGCTCGGCGGCACGCTGCCGGACGGCACGGTGATCACGCCCAAGTACGTGGGCGACCGCCGCCTGGTCGAAGTCGCCGTCGGCACCCTGGTCACGGACCGCGCCCTGCTCCTGGTGGGTGTGCCGGGCACCGCCAAGTCGTGGCTGTCGGAGCACATCGCGGCGGCGGTCAGCGGCGATTCGACGCGGGTCGTCCAGGGCACGGCGGGCACCGGCGAGGACGCCGTGCGCTACGGCTGGAACTACGCCCGCCTCATCGCGGAGGGCCCGAGCGAGGCGGCGATCGTGCCGAGCCCGGTCATGACGGCGATGCGGCTGGGCGCGGTGGCGCGCATCGAGGAGCTGACCCGGATGCCCGCCGAGGTGCAGGACTCGTTCATCACGATCCTGTCGGAGAAGTCGCTGCCGGTGCCGGAGCTGGGCACCCAGGTGCAGGCGGTGCCGGGCTTCACGGTCATCGCGACCGCCAACGACCGCGACCGGGGCGTCAACCAGATGTCCTCGGCGCTCGCCCGCCGCTTCAACACGGTCGTCCTGCCGCCGCCCGCGACCGAGGACGACGAGGTGGCGATCGTCTCGTCGCGCGCCGCCCAGCTCGGCCGCGCCCTGGAGCTGCCCGCCGAGCCGCCCGCGCTGGAGGAGGTGCGGCGCGTGGTGCGCATCTTCCGCGAGCTGCGCAACGGGTCCACAGTGGACGGTCGCACGCAGCTGAAGCGGCCCAGCGGCAGCCTGTCCACCGCCGAGGCGATCTCGGTGGTCACCAGCGGCATGGCGCTGGCCGGCCACTTCGGCGACGGCTCCATCACCGCCGACGAGCTGGCGTCCGGCCTGCTCGGCGCGGTGGTCAAGGACCGGGTCTCCGACACCGCCGCGTGGCAGGAGTACCTGGAGGCCGTGGTCAAGGAGCGCCCCGACTGGCGCGACCTCTACCGCGCGTGCCGGGACCGCTGATGGCGGGCGAGCTGCCCGCGCGGGTGACCCTGCTCGGCATCCGCCACCACGGCCCCGGCTCGGCCCGCATGGTCGAGGAGGCGCTGGGACGCCTGCGGCCGGCGGTCGTCCTCGTCGAGGGCCCGCCGGAGGGCGACGCGCTGCTGCGCCACGTGCCCGACCTGACGCCGCCGGTGGCCCTGCTGCTGCACGACGAGGCGGAGCCGGCGAGCGCGGCGTTCTGGCCGTTCGCCGCGTTCTCCCCGGAGTGGCGCGCGCTGGTGTGGGCGGACGCCAACGCGGTGCCGGTGCGCTTCTTCGACCTGACCGCCGCCGCGTCCCTGGCGGAGGAGCCGGCCGAGGGCGGCGGGGCGTCGCTCGACCCGCTGGGCACGCTCGCCGAGGCGGCCGGGTTCGACGACCCGGAGCGCTGGTGGGAGGACGTCGTCGAGCACCACACCGACCCGGCGGACCTGGCGGAGGCGGTCGCGGAGGCGATGACGGCGCTGCGCGAGGAGTTCGCCGACGAGGTGGACGACCGGACGCTGCGCCGCGAGGCCGCCATGCGGCAGCACCTGCGGCAGGCGCTCAAGGACACCGACGGCCCGATCGCGGTCGTCTGCGGCGCGTGGCACGTGCCCGCGCTGCGCACCCTGCCGCCCGCGTCGGCCGACGCGGCGCTGCTGCGCGGCCTGCCGAAGCGGAAGGTCTCCGGGACGTGGGTGCCCTGGAGCCACGGGAAGCTGGCGACGGCGTCCGGCTACGGCGCGGGCATCGGCTCGCCGGGCTGGTACGCGCACCTGTGGGAGTGCGCGCCGCGCGGCGACGCGGTGGCCCGCTGGTTCTCCCGCGCGTGCGCCGTGCTGCGCGCCGAGGACCTACCGGCGTCGACCGCGAGCGCCGTGGAGGCGGTGCGCCTGGCCGACACCCTCGCCGCCCTGCGCGGCCGGCCGTCGCCCGGCCTGTCGGAGGTCATGGAGGCGGCGAAGGCCGTGCTGTGCGACGGCGACCAGGTGCCGCTGGCCCTCGTCCACGACCGGCTGGTGGTCGGGGAACGGCTCGGCGAGGTGGGCGCGAGCGTCCCGACGTCGCCGCTCGCGGCCGACCTGAACCGCCTGACCAGGCGGCTGCGCCTGCCGCTGAACGCGACGCCCAAGCAGGTCCGCCTCGACCTGCGCAAGGACACCGACCGGGAGCGCTCGAAGCTGCTGCGCCGGCTGGCCGTGCTGGACGTGCCGTGGGGCGTGCCGGACACGACCAGGACGCTGGGCACGTTCGCCGAGGCGTGGCACCTGCACTGGCGGCCGGAGTTCGCGGTGGCCCTGGCCACCGCCGCCCGCCACGGCACGACGGTGGCGGCGGCGGCCGGCCAGGTGCTGGCCCGGCGCGCGGCCGACGCGACCCGCGTGGTCGGCGCGGCGGAGGTGCTGGGCGACGCCGTCGGCTGCGAGGTGCCCGCGGCGGTCGCGGCCGCGCGCGCCGCCCTGGACCGCTGCGCGGCGGCGGCGACGGACGCCCTGGAACTGCTGGCGGCCCTGCCCGACCTGGCGACGACGGTCCGCTACGGCTCGGTGCGGGGCACCGACCCGGAGCTGCTGCGGGTCGCCCTGCACGGCCTGCTGACCAGGGGCGCGGTGGGGCTGCCGCTGGCGTGCCGGGGCGTGGACGACGACACGGCGGAGCGCGCCGTCGCGGCCGTGGAGGGCGCGGACGACGCGGTGCGCCTGGCCGCCGACGACGCGCACCGGGACGCCTGGCGCACCGCCCTGGAGTCGCTGGTGGCCATGCCGGGCGCGCACGGCCTGCCGACCGGCCGCGCGACCAGGCTGCTGTGGGAGGCGGGCGCGCTCGACTCCGACGCGGTCGCGGCCAGGCTGCACCGGGCGGTGTCGGCGGCGGCAGGCGCGACGGCGTTCGTGGCGGGCTTCCTGCGCGGCTCGGCGGCCCTGCTCACGGCGGACCAGCGGCTGTTCGGCGTGGTGGACGACTGGCTGTCCGGCCTGCGGGCGGACGACTTCGCGGGTGCGCTGCCGCTGCTGAGGCGGGCGATCACCGAGTTCAGCCCGGCCGAGCGCCGGATGCTGGGCGACCGCGTCCGCGGCACGACCCGGAACGCGCCCGGAGCCGCCGGCGTCGAGTGGGACGAAGACCTGGCGACCCGCCTCGCCGCGCACGTGCGCGGCCTCCTGGCGGGAGCCGCACCGTGACCGGCGGCCGGTCCGCCACCGAGGAGGAGTCGTGACCGGAGACGCCGTGCCGATGAACGCCGTGCCAGGGGAATCCGTGCCGGCGGGAGCCGTGCCAGGGGACGCCGTGCCAGGGGGCGCCGTGACCGGGGACGGGGCGTCGCCGGTCGCGGCCGGCGAGGGCGGGTCGGGGGAAGCCGAACGCCTGCGCCGGTGGCGGCTCCTGCTCGGCGGCGCGGCCGGTGACCTGGGCGCGCTGGACGAGCACGACCGCCGCCGCGACGCCGCCCTCACCGGCCTCTACGGCGGCGGCGCGGTGGCGGACGCCCCTGACGCGGGCGGCAAGCGCGCCGCCGGGCTCGGCGGTTCGTCACCGGTGCTGCACCGGTGGCTCGGCGACATCCGCACGTACTTCCCGACGTCCGTCGTCCAGGTCATGCAGCGCGACGCCGTCGACCGCCTGGGCCTGCGGCAGCTCCTCCTCGAACCCGAGCTGCTGTCCGGCGTCGAACCCGACGTCAGCCTGGTCGGCACGCTGGTGTCGCTGTCCTCCGCCATCCCGGCCCGCACCAGGGAGACGGCCCGCGCCGTCGTCCGCAAGGTCGTGGAGGACATCGAGCGCAAACTCGCCGACCGGCTGCTGGCGGCCGTCCACGGCGCGCTCGACCACGCCAAGCGCACCAGCAGGCCCCGCCTGGCCGACGTCGACTGGGCGCGCACGATCCGCGCCAACCTCAAGCACTACCAGCCGGACCAGGGCACGGTCGTCGTCCAGCGGCTGGTCGGCCACACCCGCCGCAGCCGGGCCGCCGCGCTCAAGGACGTGATCCTGCTGGTCGACCAGTCGGGGTCGATGGCCGAGTCGGTCGTGTACTCGGCGGTGCTCGGCGCGAGCCTGGCGTCGCTGCGCGCGGTCGAGACGCGGCTGGTCGTGTTCGACACCGAGGTGGTCGACCTGACCGACGACCTGAAGGACCCGGTCGACCTGCTGTTCGCCACGCAGCTCGGCGGCGGCACGGACATCAACCGCGCGGTCGCCTACGGGCAGTCGCTGGTGCGCCGCCCCACGGACACGGTGCTGGTGCTGATCAGCGACCTGTACGAGGGCGGTGTGGCGCGGGAACTCCAGCGGCGGGTCCGCGAGCTGGTGCAGAGCGGGGTGGTGGTGGTCGTGCTGCTGGCGCTGTCGGACAGCGGCACGCCGTCCTACGACCACGAGCTGGCGGCCCGGCTGTCCGAGCTGGGCGCACCCGCGTTCGCGTGCACGCCGGACCGCTTCCCGGACCTGCTGGCGACGGCGCTGCGCAGGGAGGACGTCGCGGCCTGGGCGGAGCAGCACGACCTGCCGGTGGGCCGCTGACCCGTGCCGGCCCGGTGCGGATCAGCGCCCGGCGGCGGTTCGGGGCCCGGCGCGATTCGGGGCAGGACGCGGTTCGGAGCGGGGGCGGGGCGCGGTTCGCGGCAGCCGGGCGGTGCGTCAGCGGATCACGACCCGGCCCAGCGTCACGAACGGCGTGTCCGGGGTCAGCACGGCGGTCCGCCCGCGCGCGTCCGGCCCCGCCAGCCACAGCCGCCCGGAGCGCCGCACCTGCTCGCGCACGCGTTCCGGCATCTCGGGCAGCCGCAGGAACGTCCGGTCCGACCCGGCGGTCTCCAGGTACGCCTGCCGCCCCACCCGCGCCCGACCGGGCACGAACGACACGGCCACCTGGTGCCACGGGAAAGCCTTCACGATGCGGCGCATCACGTGCCGGCTGAAGAAGTGCCGCAAGCCGGGCACCGCGAACTCGACGCACAGCGGGACGAGCACGAAGACCCAGCGCGACCCGACCCAGAGGGACACCAGCCACAGCACGACGAACGACAGCAGCGCGAGCCCGATGAACCCCACCGCGCGCTGGTCCGCGCGGGTCAGGCACCGCTTCGTCCACTCCTCGCCCACCACTGCTCCCACACAACCAGAAAGGGTCGCCACCGACGGGATTACCCGAAAAGACGATCACCGAAACGGGTGGAGAGAAAACTCACCGCCGCCGCACGCGGGCCGGGAACAACCTCGGCACGCCCCGGAACGTGACCACCGTGTTGCCCTCCCGGTCGGGCACGACCAGCCACGCCCGGCGGTGCCGGGTGATCCGCCCGCGCGCGAGCGGACCGGCGCTGACGTCCAGCACCGCCGACCGCGCGCCGTGCACGACGAGGAGCCCGTTGCGCCAGTGCACCCGCACGTACCGCCACTCGCGATCGGCCATGAGGTGCGCGATCGGCCGACGCCGGTACGACGCGAACCCGAACACGGCGACCGACAGCACCAGCAGCACCACGGGCAGGTCGGACGACGCGCCGGCGAGGAACACCAGCGCCAACTGCCCGCAGAACGCGAGCACGCCGACCACCACCCAGCAGAACGCCCGCCGACCGGCGATCTCCAGGCAGTGCCTGGTCCACGGGTCATCGAGAGCCGCACGTCCGGTGGACGGCTTGTTCGGCACCACCACGGCCCACCTCCGCCAAGGCGGCACCCAGGCTAGGGCCCCCGCGCCCACCCGTCAGCGGGCAACCACGAACCGATAAACCGATTGTGGGACTTCCTTCCGCACCCGTCTCCAAGTTAGGCTTGCCTAACTACGGAGGTGAGCGGTGACCCAGACCCGTCGACCGCCCGCTCCGCGCCCCGCGGAGCGGGCCCGGACCATCGCCGCCAGGGGCGGGCGGGCCGCGCTGCTGCCGTCGGACGGCGCGGAGAACCGCGTCGTCCCCGTGCTGCACCACGTGCACGCCTCCGGTGACACCACGATCCTGCTGCCCGACGGCCACCCGCTCACCGAGGCGGCGCGGGGCACCGAGGTCACCGCCATGCTGGAGGTCGCCGACCACGCGCCCGTGCAGTTGCGCGAGCCGGTGCGCGGCCTGCTCTGGATCACCGGCTGGCTGCGCACCCTGGCCCCGGCGGAGGCCCGCGCCGCGAGCATCGAGGTCGCGGAGCACCGCCCCGACCCGCGCCTGCTGGACGTGGGCCACGGCGCGGCGGTGCTGCGGCTGTCGCCCGCGTCGCTCGTGGTGGCGGACGCGGAGGGCACCACGTCGCTGCGGCCGGAGCTGTTCGCGCAGGCCACCCCGGACCCGTTCCACCAGCACGAGGACCACTGGCTGCGGCACCTGGAGCTGTCGCACCGCGACGTCGTCGGCCTGCTCTCCCAGCACCTGCCGGAGGGCCTGCGCGGCGGCCACGTCCGACCGCTCGGGCTCGACCGGTTCGGGCTGCGGCTGCGGGTCGAGACGTCGGACGAGGACCACGACGTGCGGATCGCGTTCTCGCGGCCGGTGGCGACGTCGGGTGAACTGGCGGTCGAGCTGCGCAGGCTGATGGGCTGCCCCTTCCTGGCCCAACGCGGCTGACCGCACCGCATCGCCGCACAACCGCACATCGCCACCAGCCGCGCACAGCCGCACAGCCGCGCCGCGCCGCCGCATCGCCGCGCCGGGCCGCGCCACCCCACCCCACCGCTCCGCCGAGCCCGACCCACGTGGCGCGGCGGTCCCGGCCCGAGCGGCGCGGCTGCCCACGCGGCGCGGTTAACCTGCACGGGTGATCGAGGAACAGGCCCGCCGCGGCTACCAGGTCGAGATCCTGCTGGTCTTCGCCGTCACGCTGGGCCTGTCCGGGCTGCGCAGCCTGGTCCGGCTGCTGGACAGCCTGCTCAAGCCGCAGCCGCTCAACCAGCAGTCCGTGGCGATCAACGCCCCGCAGGCCCGCTTCGACCTGCTCGACCTGCTCGCGCAACTGCTCGGCGTGGTGCAGCTGGCCGCGTGGGGCGGCCTGGGCCTGTACCTCCTGTGGCGCGGCGGCACCCGGCTCAAGGCGCTCGGCCTGGACCGCACGCGGATCGGCCCGGACGCCCTGGGCAGCCTCGGCCTGGCCGCCGTCATCGGCATACCCGGACTGGTCTTCTACCTGGTCGCCTGGCAGCTCGGGCTGAACCTCGCCGTCCAGCCGTCCACCCTGGACGAGTCGTGGTGGCGGAGCGCCGTGCTCATCCTGTTGGCCGCGGGCAACGCCTGGGCCGAGGAGGTCCTGGTGGTCGGCTACCTGCTGACCCGGCTCCGGCAGCTCGGCTGGCGCGACCACACCGCCCTGCTGGCGAGCGCCGTCCTGCGTGGCTCCTACCACCTGTACCAGGGGTTCGGCGGGTTCGTCGGCAACGTGGTCATGGGCCTGGTGTTCGGCAAGGTCTGGCAGCGCACGAACCGGTTGTGGGTGCTGGTCGTCGCGCACACCCTGCTGGACGTGGTGGCCTTCGTCGGCTACACGGTCTTGCGGGGGCACGTGTCCTGGCTGCCGTGATCACCCTCGCGGCGGACCACGGCTCAACCGACAGGCTGACGCGCGTGCAAGCCACCCCTTGCCAGCATGATCTTCGCCGACACACGGCGAAGGAGGGGTTCATCCAGTGTCCTCGAAACGCGTCCGCGCACTCGGCCTGACCGCGGGTCTCGCGGTGGCCGCCACCCTGTTCGCCCCACCCGCGTCAGCCGACCCCACGACCGGGACCACCACCACGACAGCCGCCGGTGCGAAGCTCACCATGCCGCCGCTGAGCGGCCGGTACCCGGTCGGCACCACCGACCTGCACCTGGTCGACAACCGCCCGGACCCGTGGCGACCGGCCGAGAAGCGCGAGCTGATGGTCACCCTGACCTACCCGGCGCACCGCGGCGGCGAGCGCGCGACCTGGATACCACCGGGCATCCGGGGCGTCCTGGACGAGGTCGCCGCCGGCCCGTACCTGTTGGAGCTACCGGCCGGTTCGATCGACTGGGGCTCGGCCAAGCGCCACGCCCGCACCGGCGCCACCGCCGACCGCACCCGCGGCGGCTGGCCGGTCGTCGTGTTCTCGCACGGGTTCGGCAGCGCCAAGGAGCTGAACACCGGCCTCACCGACGACCTCGCCAGCCGGGGTTACGTCGTCGCGTCCGTCTCGCACACCCACGAGGCGGCCGTCGTGGAGTTTCCGGGCGGGCGCGTCGTGCCCGGCACCGTCGACCAGCTCGACCCGGCGGTCCGCAAGACCGCGATCGACACCCGCGTCGCGGACTCCCGGTTCGTGCTGGACCAACTCGCCCGCCTGGACCGGGGCGACAACCCGGACGCCGAGCGCGACCCGCTGCCACGCGGCCTGGCGGGCTCGCTCGACCTGACGGAGGTCGGTATGTTCGGCCACTCCTACGGCGGCTACACGACCGGCGAGACGATGTTCCAAGACCGCCGGTTCGACGCGGGCATCAACATCGACGGCTCGATGGGCTGGGACGACGGCCAGTTCGGCGACGTCGTGAAGCACGGCTTGGACCGCCCGTTCCTGCTGGTCGGTGGTGACTTCGTCGACCCGGAGACCGGCGAGCGGTGGGAGCACTCGCACGTCGACACCCGGCTCGGGCCGACGTGGGCGAAGTTCTGGGAGGTGCAGCGCGGGTGGAAGCGCGACCTGCACTTCGACCGGTCCACGCACTACAGCTTCACCGACCTCCAGTTCGTCACGCCGCAGGTCGCGTCGCTGCTCAAGCCGGGCAAGCAGGAGGAGCTGGTCGGCGCGATCGACGCGAAGAAGTCGCTCGACGCCCAGCACGACTACGTCGCCCGGTTCTTCGACGTGCACCTGAAGCACCGCGACGGCCGCCTGTTCGACCACGGCCCGGCCCGGCACCCGGACACCCGGTTCGTGAGCTGAACGGTGTTGAATGGCTCGGTGTTGAATGGCCCGACTTCGTCGGGCGGCTCGGTGTTGAATGGCCCGACTCCGTCGGGCGGCTCGGCCGCCTTTTAGTCGGCGGCACACGGGGCGAGTCCTGCCGATCGAAAAGCGTGATCGGCAGGACTCGCGCCGTGAACCACCGACGCGGCCTCGCGGGGGAGCGAGCGAGGGGGGAGCGAGTGGGGGGAGCAGGAGGGGAGGGGAGGCTGGAGGGGGTGTGGGCTAGTGGCCTTCGGTGGTTGCGTTCAGCCAGTTGCGGTAGGCGGGGACCTTCGTGTGGATGGTGTCCTCGTCGCCGCACGACTCGCTGCCGTGCGTGGTCACGCCTACCAGTCGCCACGTCCCGTCGCCGCGCCACAGCGCCGGGCCGCCCGAGTCGCCGTAGCACGCGGTGGCCTGCGGTGTGGAGTCCAGGCACAGCTCGGTGTCCGGCTCGAACCCCGTCGCCCGCGAGTGGCAGGCGCCGGGTGACAGCGCCCGCGCCTCCAACGCCTTGAGCACGCGTGATCCCCGGTCGCACTGGTACGCGGGGCAGGTCTGGCCCCAGCCGAGCAGCGTGAGCACCTCGCCGTCCCAGTCCCGGTTCGGCGCGAGGTCGACGGAGCGCCGCTCCGCCACCGGCCGCGCCAGCTTGATCAGCGCGATGTCGTGCACGTACTTGTCGCCGTCGTACCGCGGGTGCCGGATCGCGCGCTCCCACCCGACGGTCACACCACCCCGCCGCAGGTCCTTGGACCCCACGCGCAGCTTCATGTCACCGGGTCCGCCGGTCGGCTCGGGCGTGTCGACGCAGTGCGCGGCCGTGATCACCCACCGCGCCCGGAAGAGCGAGCCCCCGCAGTAGTGCACGCCGCCACCGTCGTAGATCGCGACGATCCACGGGTAGTCGCCGGTCGCCACACCGCCGCCGACGATGCGCGGCCCGGCCGCCGCCGGCGCGGCCGTCGCCACCAGCACGGCGACCACCGCCGCGATCAGACTCGACCTGCCCCGCATCGCGCACCTCCGCGTCGTCCCCGGCCGCACTCCGCCGTCCGCACCCGACTATCCGCCAGGGCGGCGCGGCACCCCTCGACCGGGACTACGAACGTGTGGAGCGGTTCGCTCGGACGAGCCACCGCCGGCTACGCCACCAGCAGGAACCGGGCGGCGGTCCGCGCGGCGGCGGCCACCACGGCGCGGGCCGTCCCCGCCGAGTCGATCAGCGCCGGGTCGAGGTCGTGCGGCTCCACGGCCGAGTTCTCGGCGATGCACCGGGCCGGCTCACCCAGCGCACCCGCGAGCGCCCGCCACCCCGCGGCCTCGGCCGCCACCCGCGCCGCCGCCACCGAGCCCGACCCCACCGAGCCCGACCCCACCGGACCCGACCCCACCGGACCCGCGACCGCAGGGTCCGCCTGCCCGGCCGAGCCCGCGGCACCCGCCGACCCGGCCAGGCGCGTGAGCCCCGCCGGCGCGACCGGGCCCCCGGCGACCGGCGCCTCGTCGGCGAGTCGCGCCCCGATCTCACCCAGCCCCACGCCCGCGCCGCGCAGCACGCCGTCCCGCGCCGCGCTCCGCACCGCCCGCACCGCCCGCTCGGTCCGCGCCAGGGCGTCGGCGGGCGCGCGGATGACCCCGGCCACGTCCTGGCCGGCGTCACCCGCCGACGGCCGCGCCGACCCGATCACCGTCGTGTCCCACTCGGTCACCACGACCTTCGCCGCGTGCCCCAGCGAATGGGCGTCCGCCCGGTAGAGCAGGTCGTCGTCCAGCACCTCGCCGCCCACCACGGCCGACAGCCGCTCCGTCACCTCGGCGCACACCACGACCACCGGCCGGTCGGACCGCAGCAGCGCGCCCAGCACGGACTCTGGCACCTCGGCGCACACCACGAGCAGCGGCGAACCGCGGCCCATCAGGTCCACGAGCGCCAGCGCGCGGTCCGGCAACCGCCCGGCGAACAGCAGCACCCGCGCGTCCGCCAGCACGGCCTCCCGCCGCACCGGGTCCGTCACGCACAGCGCCGTCACGTACCCGCTCTCCAACCGCAGCCCCGGCACGACCTCGTGGTCGACACCGGCCCGCAGCCCCGGCTCGACCAGCACCGCGCCGAACCGCCCGGTCACCGCCACCACCTCGCCCACCACGGCGCCGATCCGGTCGCTCGCGGCCGACGCCGCCGCCAGCCGCGCCACGTCACCCCGCTCCAGCGGCTCCGCCACCGACCGGATGAGCCGGTCCGCCGCGTCGGCCGCCGCCCGCACGCCGTGCAGGAGCCGGACGGGGTCGTGCCCGTCGCGCATGGCCTCCACCAGCCGCGTGATCGCGCCGCGCGCCACGGCCACCGCCGACGCGCCGCCGTCACCGCACGTGGCGTGCACCTCGGAGATCAGCTCGCGCACGTAGGACGCGCCCAGCGAGTCACGCGGGTCGTCCGGCTGGAACGCCGACGCGATGGCCGCCGAGTCCGCCAGCTCCACCGGTCGACCGTCCACCAGCACGACCGACCGCCTGCCCCACGGCCCCAGCGTCCGGCACACCGGTTCCGCCGCGGCCCGGAACCCGCGCGCCACCAGCAGCTGGCCGGACGTGTAGGACGCGGACCGCCGCACCACCGACGGCACCGCACCGCCGGCGCGGGCGATCCGCAGCGGCGGACCGGCGGACTGGGCGAAGAACTGCGGCGTCTGGTCCGGCCGCCGCCCGCGCACCTCCCGGAACGCGTACGAGAACAGCTCGTTGACGTCGACCCACCCGTCGCCGTCGAGGTCGGCCGCGCCGCTCGACAGCCCCTCGATCACCACGTCGGTGAACAGCGACGCCCGCGGCGCCTCCAACGACACCGTGTCCTCTTCGAACGCGTACTCGTAGGCGTTGGACGCGGTCAGCACCACGTACCCCTCGCCGCCGCCGTCCAGCACCGCCGACGAGGCGTCCTTGAACCCCTCCACGTACGCGCCGCTGAAGCAGCAGTCCAGCATCAGCACGCGCCCGGAGGCCCGGCAGTCCTCCAGCTGCTCGTTGAGGAACGACCGGGGTATCGCCGTGCCGGCGGGCCGGTCCTGCACGGTGTTGGCCGCCGCGAAGTACAGCCGCCGCGCCGCCGTGGTCAGGCCGTGGCACGAGAAGTACAGCAGCACCAGGTCGTCCGGCGTGCGCGCCGCCAGCACGTCCTCCACCGCGCGCCGGATCTCGTGGTCGGCGGCGTCCCGCAGCACCCGCACCCCGGCGAACCCGCCGACCCCGGGGTCCTCCAGCAGCGCCGCCAGCCGCTCCACGTCCTGCGACGGCGCGCGCAGCCGGCTCAGCCGGACGTCGGCGTACTCGCCGGTGGCGACGAGCAGCGCGTACCGGCCCACCTCAGCCCTCGTCGGCGGGCGAGCCGTGCTTCTTCAGCCAGTCCTCCACCAGCGCGCGCTGCGTCCGGGCGTCCGCGCCCTGCACGGTGATGGACTCCTCGCCCGACCTGATCACCACCTTGCGCGCGCTGCCGCGCTGCACGAAGGCCGTGACGATCGACGCCACGGCCGCGGCGACGGCGGCGGGCACCGCGCCGTTGAGCAGGAGCTCGGACACCGCCAGGCCCGTGCCGCTCTTCGCGCCGTCCGGCAGGGTCGCCGGTGCGCGCCGGGCGTCCACCCGCGCCCCTCGCACCAGTTCCCCGATCAGCATGTCCGTCGCGGCGGCGGCGCCACCCGGCGCGTCGACCGTCAAGTGCACCAAGAACCCTCCCCGGTTGAGCTTCGATCATCCCAGCGCCGGCAAGGGGGTCCACCTCACCACGCAACGTTTCCCACCCGTTGACCCCTTCGCGTTTAACGATTGACCGCATTAGGCCCTTCATACGATCGAACTCCACTGATTCACCCCGCTCTGAGCTGCGAGTTCCTCCGTCGTCGGGTTACCCTCGCTGACGTGACTGCGCACATCGCCCGAACGGAGTCCCCGGACGCCGCGCCGGACCCGGCGCCCCGCGTGGACAGCGAGGTCGGCCCCCTGCGCACGGTGCTGTTGCACCGGCCGGGCGCGGAGTTGAAGCGCCTGACCCCGCGCAACAACGACCAGCTCCTGTTCGACGGCGTGCCGTGGGTGGACCGCGCGCAGGAGGAGCACGACGCGTTCGCCGAGGTGCTCCGCGGCCGGGGCACGGAGGTCCTGCTCCTGTCCGACCTGCTGGTGGCCGCGCTGCACGACGACCGCGCCCGGATCGCCGGCATCCACAGCGCCGTCAACGAGCGCCGCCTCGGCATCGACCTGGCCGACGCGCTGCGCTCGCACCTGTCGACCATCGGGCCGGAGCAGCTCGCCACGGCCCTGATGACCGGCATGACGTTCGAGGAGCTGCCCGCCGCCGAGGGCGCGTCCCTGGTGCGCAAGATGCACCACCCGAACGACTTCGCCGTCGACCCGCTGCCGAACCTGCTGTTCACCCGCGACTCGTCGGTCTGGGTGGGCGACCGGGTGGCCATCACGTCGCTCGCGCTGCCCGCCCGCGACCGGGAGACGGCGCTCACCGACCTCATCTACGCCTACCACCCGAGGTTCCGGCGGACCGGTCGCGCCTACGGCGCGCACTCCGCGCCCGTGGAGGGCGGCGACGTCCTGCTGCTGGCGCCCGGCGTGCTCGCGATCGGCGTCGGCGAGCGCACCACGCCTGCGGGCGCGGAGTCGTTCGCCCGCTCGGCGCTCAGCGACGGCCTGGCGCACACGGTCCTCGCGGTGCCGATCACCCAGGAGCGCGCCACCATGCACCTGGACACGGTGTGCACGATGGTCGACCGCGACGCGGTGGTGATGTACCCGGCGGTGCGCGACAACCTCTTCGCCTACCCGGTGCGCCCCGACGGCGACGGCGGCGTGGTGGTGGAGGACCGCGCCCCGTTCCTGGAGGCGGCGGCGGACGCGATGGGCATCGACCGGCTCCGGGTCATCGACACCGGGCTGGACCCGGTGACCGCCGAGCGCGAGCAGTGGGACGACGGCAACAACACCCTCGCCCTCGGGCCCGGCCTGGTGGTCGCCTACGAGCGCAACGTGGAGACCAACGCGCGGCTGGAGGACGCCGGCGTCGAGGTCCTGCGGATCAGCGGATCGGAGCTGGGCTCCGGTCGCGGAGGGCCGCGTTGCCTGTCGTGCCCGATCGACCGCGCCGCGTTGAAATAGCAGGTGAGGATTACCGAAGAAAGCTTAGGCGAACCAAACCAATATTAGCCTCACCTGCGATGAAATTATTCGCCGAGTGGGTTAACCTCGGCGACATGGCCGACAACGTGAAGAACATTCCAACCCGCACGTCCAAATTCGTCGACCTGCTCCGCGCGCAGATCGGCCACGAACTCGCCGCGTCCCAGCAGTACCTGGCCATCGCGGTGTGGTTCGACGACCGGGACCTGCAGCGGCTGGCGGCGCACTTCTACCGGCAGTCGCTGGAGGAGCGCAACCACGGCATGATGATCGTGCAGTACTTCCTCGACCGCAACCTGCCGGTCGGCATTCCGGGCGTCGAGTCGGTGCGCAACGACTTCGCCAACGCCCGCGAGCCGGTCGAACTGGCCCTCCAGCAGGAGCGGAGGGTCACCGAGCAGTTCGTCGTCCTGGCCCGCACGGCGCGCGAGGAGGGCGATTTCCTCGGCGAGCAGTTCCTCCAGTGGTTCCTCAAGGAACAGGTGGAGGAAGAGGCGTCCATGATCACCCTGCTCGGGGTGATCGACCGCGCGGAGGGCAATCTCTTCCACGTGGAGGACTACCTGGCCCGCGAGTCGCTGGGCGATTCGGGCGACGACTTCGCGCCCCACGCCGCGGGCGGTGCGCTCTGATCACCGGAAACCGCCGCACGCCGGGCGGACCGTTCCACGCGGCCGCCCGGCGCGCTTTCCGGGCGGCCGTCGCACCGCGCGGCCGCGCGGGTCGGCTGACGCCGATCCCGGTCAGCGTGTCACCGGCTTCCTGGAAGTAGAACTCGCACCGCAGGTCATTTCCGGCCGACGCCGTGGGCATGTCCAAGGCGTCCCCGATCTCGCCGGTGGCCCGCGGCTCGTCCAGCGCCACACCCAGCCGCACCCGCCCGATCCCCTCCGGGCGCATCCCTCCGGGCATATCTTTCCGGGCACATCCCTCCGGGCGCAGTTCCGGCACGTCGCCCACCACCACCGTCGCCACGGCGGTCTTCGCCGCGTCGGACGCGGTGGCGCGCGGCCCACCGCCCGCCTCCCCTCAGGCGGAGGTCACAGGACGGGCAACGGCCGGAACACCCCGTCGGCGTCGGGCGTGAACTCCTGCACGCCGACCACCGCGTCCGCCGGGATGGGCCCGTAGACGTGCGGGAACCACGGCCCGGCCTCGTCGCCGTCGCCCGGCTCCCACAGCACGGGCAGCCCCTCCGGGTCGATGATCAGCACGACCAGGTCGTGCCGACCCCGGAACCGGAGGTTCGCCGCCAGGTGCACGGTGCCGGGGTCCGAGCAGTGCACGAACCCGTCCGGGTCGAGCGGGATCGCGCCCGACTCCCTCGCGCCGGCCCACTCCGCCCTGGACGCGATCCGGAGCAGCATCTTCGCTCCCTAGTGGCCGTCGAGTTGTCCACAGGCACCTGTGGACAGCCCTGGGGACAACTGTGGACAACTCAGCGCAGGGTGATCTGCCGCCCCCGCAGCCCGTCCCGAGCACGCCGCTCGGCCTCGGTCAACGGCTCGGCGTCCAGGCTGGTCAGCGCATCCCGCAAACGCTTCCCCAGCGCCTCGGCCGGACCGGCCCACTCGCTGGAGTGCAGTTCCCGGTCGAGGTCCCACACCGGCACCAGCAGCCCGTGCGCCCGGAACGACCCCGCGTACCGCGAGCCCTCGCCCAGGTCCAGCTCACCGCGCACGGACAGTCGCGCGAGCGCCGCCAGCAGCGCCTCCTCCGGCTCCGGCCGGACCCACCGCAGGTGCGCCTTGTCACCGGCGTCCACCCAGTACGCGGCCCGCACGCCGGGCGCGTCCACGCGCTCGGTGGGCAGGATCGCCGCGTTGGCACGCTCCAGCGACAGCGCCACCTCGCCCGCGGGCTCCTGGTCCGGCGGCAGCCACCACGCGAAGTCCGCGTGCAGCTCGGGCTCCACGGTCGCGTCCACGTCGAGCAGGTCCTGGAGGCGGCCGGGCTCGCTGCCGTCGTCCGGGCCGACCACCGGCAGCGCCTCGCCGGTCGGGGCCGTCAGCGCCCACCGCACGGCCCGCGCCAGGTCGCGGCTCAGGTCACCCGACCGGGTCTGCACCTGGAGCCCGACGAACGCGGTGCCGTCGGCCCGGACCAGCGCGGCGGCGGCCATCGGCAGCACCGACGCCAGCACCACCTCGCGCGGCGCGTCCGCCAGCGGCAGCCGCACCGTCGCGGACGGCACGAACTCGCGCAGCGCGATCAACTCGGTCTCGGCCGCGAGCCCCTGGAACGGGCGGGCCACGATGACGTCCGCCGCGCCACCCGCCGCGCCGTGGCACGCCTTGTAGCGCTTGCCGGAACCGCACGGGCACGGCCGACGCGGGTTGCCGCCGTCGGCGGGCTTGCTCTTCACGGCCGTCCGCTTCGCCACCGCCGCCTCCTTGGGGTCAGAGCTGGTCGGGCGTCAAGCTATCCGCTAGCACTCCGCGCGTCTGCGCCGGGTTGTTCGTCGCGAGGAACCGGACACCCCGTTCGACGCACAACGCGATGTCGTCGGCCTCGTCCACCGTCCAGCAGTAGGTGCCCGCCCCGCGCGCCGGGTGCTTGCGCAGCAGGTGCACGCCCGGACCCGCGAAGTCCGCGAACGGGGGCAGCCGCTCCGGCCAGGCCCGGCCGAACAGCAGCACGGTGGGCGTCGCCGGGGCCAGCGCCTTGAACCGGCGGACCGCCGCCGCCGAGAACGACATCATCACCGCGTCCACCGGGTGCGCCGCCAGCGCCGCGGCCACCCGCCGCTCCACCGCGCCCCCGTACCGGACGGGGTGCTTCGTCTCCACGAACAGCCGCACGCCGCTGTCCGCGACCAGCCCCAGCAGCTCGTCGAACGTCAGCACCGAGGCGGGCTCGCCGCCGTGCCAGCTGCCGAAGTCGTGCCGGCGCAGCTCCGCCAGGGTCAGCGCGCTGACGACGCCGCTGCCGCCGCTGGTCCGGTCGATGGACCGGTCGTGGACGCACACCAGGTGGCCGTCCCTGGTGAGCCGGACGTCGCACTCCACGCCGTCCGCGCCCTCGGCGATCGCCAGCTCGTAGGCGGCGAGGGTGTGTTCGGGTCGCGCGTGGGACGCCCCGCGGTGGGCGACGAGTTCCGGTGGCACAAGCACGAATGCTCCTGGTGGAGTACCGAACGGGTCAACTCGGCCAACGATGGTCACGGCCCGCTGAATATTTGAAACAACAACCACACACGAATGGACTTGCCACCACCCCACGACCTACCGTCCGTCACCGTGGCGCCCTTCGACCAGCACGACCCGGCCTTCCTCGCCGACCCCTACCCGACCTTCGCCGCCCTGCGCGCCGGGGGCGAGGTGCACTGGCACGAGGAGATGGGCGTCGCCCTGGCCGTGTCGCACGCGGCGGCCTCGGCCGTGCTGCGGCACCGCTCGCTGGGTCGCGTCTGGACCGACGTCGCGCCCGTCGAGCGGTTCACCGGCTTCAACCTCCTGCACCGCAACTCCCTGTTGGAGAACGAGCCGCCCACCCACGGCCGCCTGCGCCGCCTGGTCGCCGCCGCCTTCGGCCGGGGCCACGTCGAGCGCCTCCGCCCGTGGATCTCCGACCTCGCCGACGAGCTGGTCGACGGGCTCGTCGCCGGCATCGCCGACCACGGGCAGGCCGACCTGCTGACCCACGTGGCCGCGCCGCTCCCGGTGGAGGTCATCGCCGAGCTGCTGGGCGTGCCCGCCGCCGACCGCGCGCTGCTCCAACCGTGGTCGAACGCCATCGTGAAGATGTACGAGTACGACCTCGCGCCGGAGAAGAAGGACGCGGCCGAGCGCGCGGCCACCGAGTTCGTCGCCTACCTGCGCGACCTCGTGGCGCTGCGGCGCAGGTCGCCCGGCGACGACCTGGTGACGGACCTGGTGGCCGTCACCGACACCGACGGCGGCAAGCTCACCGAGGACGAGCTGGTCGCCACCGCGGTCCTCCTGCTCATGGCCGGTCACGAGGCGACGGTGAACGTCATCGGCAACGGCGTGAACGCCCTCCTGACCCACCCCGAGCAGTGGCAACGCCTCGTAGCGGATCAGTCCCTCCTCTCCACGGCGGTCGAGGAACTGATCCGCTACGACTCCCCGCTCCAGCTCTTCGAGCGGACCGCCACCGAACGCGTCGAGATCGCCGGCCACACCGTCGAACCGGGGCACAAGATCGCCGCGCTGCTCGGCTCGGCCGCCCGCGACCCCCTGGTGTTCGACCGGCCGGACACCTTCGACGTGGGCCGCACGCCGAACGCCCACCTGGGTTTCGGCATGGGCATCCACTACTGCCTGGGCGCGCCGCTGGCGCGCATCGAGGTACAGGCGGCCCTGTCGGCGCTGACGCGCAAGCTGCCGACGGCCCGGCTCGCCGCCGAACCGCGCCGCCGGGCGGAGTTCGTCATCCGGGGCCTGCGCGAGCTGCCGCTCACGTCCTGAGCCGCGCCCGCTCTCAGCGGTGCGCGCGGTACCGCTTGGGCAGCTTGAACCCGCGCTCCGCCAGCACCTCCCGCAGCCGGTCCGGGTAGTCGGTGATGATGCCGTCCACCCCGTCGTCGATGAGCTTGTGCATGGTGGCCGGGTCGTTGACGGTCCACGGCACGACCTCGATGCCGTGCGCGTGCGCCTCGTCCACCAGCGCCTTGGTGGTGAAGGGCGTGTAGCCGGGGTCGCCGACCTTGCCGTTCTGCGGGTTGCCGTGCACCGGCGACAACGCGGACGCGCCGAAGCTGCGCACCGCCCGCACGACGCTCCCGTCGAAGTCCGCCAGCTCCAGCCCGCCCGTCCACGGCGAGCCGGGGCGCAGGAACTCGGGCTGCGTCAACGCGACCAGCGGCAGGCGAGGTTCCTTGGCGCGCCACAGCATGAGCGTCCCCCAGTCGAACGACTGGATCGTGACGTCGCGCTGGAAGCCGGAGCGGCGGACCTCCCGCGCGGTGACCTCCACGAACTGCTCGCGCGGCGCGGTCTCGTGCGGCGCGGCGGCCTCGACCTTGGTCTCGATGTTGAACTTCACGCCGTGCGCCCGGTACTTCCGCGCGAGCGCGAACACCTCGGCGAGCGTCGGCATCCGCGCGCCCGGCGACAGCTCCTGGTCCGGGTACTGCGACCAGCGGCGCGACCCGCAGTCCAGGGTGCGCACCTGCGCGAAGGTCAGGTCTTTGACGTACTTGCCCGCGTACGGGAAGGCCGGGTCGCCGGGGAACGCGGGCGCCGTGTCGAGGCACTTGGCGGGATTGGTCTTGCGGTCGTGGGTGACGACCTCGCGGCCGTCCTTGGTGATCTGCACGTCGAGTTCGAGCGTCGTGACGCCCACTTCCAGCGCCTTGGCGAACGCGGCCAACGTGCTCTCCACCGTCAGCCCGATACCGCCCCGATGCGCCTGGAGGTCGAACGCGCGCTTGGGACGCGCGTCCGCGACCTCCGGCACCAGCAACGACAACACCACCGCGACGACAAGTGCCCGCATGGCACCTCACGCTGTCAGACGCCGGTGCCCGCCCCAAGCCCCATCGGGAGTACGCGAGTTGAACAACGAGTCAGGAAGCCATGCGCCGCACGAAGGACGCCCACCGCGCGGCCGGGAACGCCAGCACACCCGCGCCGGGGCTCTTGGAATCCCGCACACCGACGGCCGACCCGGCGACCGCGACCTCGACGCAGTTGGCGTTGCTCGCGCCACCGCTACGGCTGCTCTTGCGCCACACGGCACCACCGAGGTCTACTGTGGACACTGCTATCCCCTCTTTCACCCCGCAAGACCCGCTCGATCAGAGCCGCCGACCCCGCGCTCCGGAGTATGGGTGCACCTGAACTCGAAAGTCCGGCAACCGGAGGTCAGGAACCCAGACACCGTACGAAGGACGCCCACCGCGCGGCAGGAAATGCCAGCACCCCCGCGCCGGGGCTCTTGGAATCCCGCACACCGACGGCCGACCCGGCGACCGCGACCTCGACGCAGTTGGCGTTGCCGCCACCGCCACTACGGCTGCTCTTGCGCCACATGGTGCCCGAGAACTCCACAGTCATCGCCTCTTCCACCCGGCTACGACGCGTCGGCGGAGCAACCGATTCCTCGACTGCGACGCCTGAACCACCAAGTGCTCGAACGCCAGTCTAGCTTCGATGACCGGTGTTTCTCCCCCATCCGGACGACTCCGAACGGGTGCTCGGCGTAGCTCATCGGGGAATCCGCCGGATCGGGGAAGTTCCGGAACACCGACGGGAACATCCGAATGCCGGATTCCCCAACCCGATCGACGTGAAGTGCCCGTCTACCGAGGTGCGGACATGCGGGCGTCCGACACCCCGGATCAGGAACCCATGCGCCGCACGAAGGAAGCCCACCGCGCGGCCGGGAACGCCAGCACACCCGCACCGGGGCTCTTGGAATCCCGCACACCCACCGCCGAGCCGACAACCGCGACCTCGACGCAGTTGGCGTTGCTGGCACCGTTGCTCCGGCTGCTCTTCCGCCACGCCGCACCGGAGAAGTCCACTGTGGACACAGTCATCGCCTCTTTCACTCGGCCGGAATCCGCTCGATCAGGGCCACCGACTCGTCACGACCCAGCGCCCGCGAGGCCACGTGCTCGAAGGTCAGTTTAGCCTCATTCAACTCCCATTCGTTCTCGATGTACAGGGCACCGGTCAGGTACTCGATGTAGAGCACGTCCGGCTCGTCCGCCTCGGCGAAGGACAGCCGCGTGAAGGCGGTGGCCATGCCGTCCACGATCCCCGCCGCACCGGCCAGCACCTGCAAGACGACGTTCGGCGACCCGGCCACGGCGCGCAGGTGCGCCAACTGCCCGCCCATCACTCCCGGACCACCCACCACCGTGCGCAACGCCGCCTCGTGCACGATCGCGTGCAACCGCAGCGGCACCTCCGGGTCGGCGAGCCGCTTCTGCCGTATCCGCCGCACCTCGATGTCGTTCTCCAGCCACCGCGATGTCCGCTTGAGCCGATGCGCCTCGAACAGCGCCCGCGTGTACTCCGGTGTCTGGAGCAATCCCGGAATGATCAGCGGCGAGAGGTCGTAGACGTGCGTCGCCTCGGTCTCGACGTCGATGTACCCCTGGTTCTCGATCCCGAAGGTGGTCCACCAACCCTTCTCACGGGCCTTGACCGTCTGCTCGATCAGGTCGGGGTCGTAGCAGTCGTAGAGGTCCATCATCGACTTCACCAGGTGGACGTCGACCAACGTCTCGCCCTTCTCCATCCGGTGCAGGGCAGACTTCGTCTTGAACAACGCCTCCGCCGCCTCCCCCAGCGTCATCCGGGCGTCGGCGCGCATCCTCGCCAGCTTCCGCCCCAGGCGGCGTCGGCGGAACGGTGGTTGTGCGGGCACGACACCATCATGCCGGCGGAAAACCCGGATGCGGGATTCCCGAGGTTGATCACCCCAAGGTGTGCATCTCCCACCCGCACAGTGTGCGCATGGAAGCGAACCTCTTCTCCCTGGTGTCCGAGGCCGACCACACGCGGGTCTTCGCGTGGGGCATGGAAGTCGTCGAGGACGACCGCACGACCGCCGTCGTCTACCGCCGCGACCCCGTCACCGGGCGGAGCCTCGTCGGGCAGCACGGCTCGGCGGAAGCCGCCCTGCGGCGGTGGGGCGCCCGGCTGCCGCTCGCCCTCGTCTGGGAGTTCGAGAACGACGTGTTCCCGGCCACATGAGCAACAGGCGGCGGTCGGGGCGCGTCTAGTCAGTGCGCGGGCACGACGAGGAGCGGAGACCGGATTGGGCGACACGGCGTCGTTCGACCAGTTCGTCCACGACCATCAGCAGGCGCTGGTCCGGTACGCGGTGCTGCTGTCCGGCAGCAGGGCCGACGCGGAGGACCTGGTCCAGGAAGTGCTGGTGCGGATCTACCAGCGGTGGGGCGAGTTGGACAGCCCTACCGGGACGCCGTACGCCTACGTGCGGCGGGCCGTCACCAACGAGTACCTCTCGTGGCGGCGGCGGTGGAGCACCCGGCACATCCGGTCGGTCGCCGACCTGCCCGAGGGCGAGCACCTCGACCGCCCCCTGGACGAGCGCGACGAACGGCTGTGGCGGCTGCTGCGCGAGCTGCCCAGGCAGCAGCGCGCGGCGGTGGTGCTCCGCTACTACGAGGACCTCACCGACGCCGAGATCGCCGAGGTCCTCAACTGCCGGCTGCCGACGGTGCGCTCCCACGTCAGCCGCGGGCTGGCCGCGTTGAGGTCGGCGATCGGGATGCCGGAACGCGCGTGGAGGGGCCGTGAATGACATCGAGGACGAGCTGCGGAGCAGGCTCGCGGCACGAGCCGGGCGGGTGCGGTCGAACCTGACGGGCCCGGCGATCCGGGCGCGGGCCGAGGCGCGCCCCCGGCACGGCGTGCTGCGGAGGTACGCGCCGCTGGTGTCGGCCGCCGCGGTGCTGCTGGTCGTGGCGGTGAGCCTGGTCGCGATTCCCCACGGCCCCGAGACGTCCGATCCGGGCCGCCCACCGGCGTCCAGCGTGCCCAGCACGCCGCCGGCCACGTCGGTGTCGCCGCCACCGGCGTCGTCGAGCACGTCCAAGCCGGCGCGCCCCACGAGCACCGAAACCACGGTCACCCACAGGCCGCCAACGGCCACCATCACCGGCACGGGCTCCACCACGGCCAGGACGACCACGACAACGACAGGCGGCGGCTCGGCCACGAGCACGGGCGGCCCAAACGCCGTCCGCTCCACCGCCGTCGACACGACACGCCCTGGGCGCTGACACCTCGGGGCGCTGACACCCCGGAGCGCTCAATTTTCGGTGCAGTGCAACAGATCCACGGCCAAGCGCATGGATATGGCGTGAGCCCGCCGGCCGGTCGGCACGACCGGCCGGCGCACGTCAACGAGGAGGACCTCCATGCGTTTCCCCACCGCGCTGCGTTCCCGCCGCGCGCTCGTCGCGGCGGCCGTGTCGATCGGCGTGCTGGCCACGGGCGGCGTCACCATGACGGCGCTCGCCGAGCCGTCGCCCACGGCGCCCGCGCCGACCAGCACGACCACCAGGCCGTCGACGCCGAGCAGCACGGCGACGTCGACCTCCGAGCCGACCGGCGGCACGTCGGTCCCGGAGCCCACCAGCAGCACGACGGCGCCCTGGCCGACCAGCACGGGCCGGCCGACGACCACCACGCGGCCGTCGACCCCGGAGCCGACCAGCTCCACGGACCGGCCGACGACCACCACGGTCCCGTCGACCCCGCGGCCGACCAGCACGACGTGGACCACCACGTCCCGGCCGCACATCCCGACCACGACCTACACGACGAAGCCGAGCACGCCCGCCGTCACCCCCGCGCCGACCACGCGGTGACGGCCGAACGCCCCCGGCAGGGCCCGCCGGGGGCGTTCGGCACGTGCGGGGTCAGCGCGGCGAGCCGTTGGCCCGGATCGGGCGGAGGGCGGGCTCGGGCGCGTCCTTGACGTCCACCACGCGCATCCGCCGCAGCGCGTCCGCGGGCACCGGCAGCAGCAGGGTCGTGATCCGGCGGACCAGCACGGCCGTCAGGAACGCCACGGCGGCGGCCAGCAGGTCCGACACGGCGTGCAGCAGGACGCCGTCGGCCATCGCCTGCACGCTCGACCGGGTCGACCACACGACCGTGAACAGCGCGAACAGCCAGGTGAACGCCCACAGCCCCCACCACCACCGCACCAGGCGGGACGGCACGGGACGGACGTCGGCGGGCAGCCGCAGGGCCGCGTGCTCCAGCTCGGCCACGACCGAGCCGGGCACCACGAGGTTCATGCCGGGCACCAGCACGCCGACCAGCACCTCGGTGTCCGAGCGGGACGGGCCGTAACCGGCGGCGGAGGCGGCGGCCTCGCGCGCCCTGCGCAACCACAGCAGGGTGAGCAGCAGGCCCGTCACGCCCGCGACGAGGGTGACGACGGACGCCGCGTTCACGAGCGCGTCCGAGATGTCGACGGTGGTCGCGGACAGCGCGCCGTACCGGCTGAGCGCCAGCAGGACGTAGCGCCAGATCTCGCTGCCCGCCGCCCACAGCGCCGTCAGGCCGGCCAGGCCCAGCGCGTGCGACGCGGTGCGGGCCAGGCGCTGCGCCTGGTCGATCGAGTCGACGGGCGCGCCGTCGGTCGCCACGGACGTCGGCCAGCGCCACGCCAGCAGCGGGAAGCCCCACCGCGGCGGCACGGGGTACGCGGGCGGGCCGGTGTACGGGCGCGGCGGTGCTCCGAGCTGACGGCGTGGGTACGCGCCGGGCGGCGGGGTCGCCACCCAGTCCACGCGCATCGGCTGGAGCGCCATGTCAGATGACCTCCGGCTCCGCGCCGTCGATCTCACCGACCAGCGGTCGGCCCGCGGCGGCCCACACCTGCATGCCGCCGTCGACGTTGGTCGCGTCCCAGCCGTTGGCGTTGAGGTACTGCGTCACGCGCGCCGACCGGCCGCCCGCGCGGCACACGACGTAGAACTCGCTGTCACCGGGCAGCTCGTCCAGCCGCTGCGCCAGCTCGCTCATCGGGATGTGCAGCGCGCCGGGGGCGTGGCCGGCCTCCCACTCGTCGGCTTCGCGCACGTCGAGCAGGACTTTGCCGGCGGGCAGCTCCGCGGGCACCGATGACACTTCGACACTCGGAACGGTCACGGGGTCAATGCTGCCACGCGACCCGGTGAGGGTGGGATAAGGACGGGCCGTCTCCACCCGACGGCGGGAGGGGACGGCCCGGTCCACGTCACAACACGGCACGCGCCGGCGGTGCGACACGGTTAGTGCGACACGGCTGGTGCGGCGCAGTTAGTGCGACACGGTTAGTGCGACACCGCCTTCTCCGCGCCCACGCCGGTGAGGGCGCGGACCTCCATCTCGGCGTACTTGGCCCGGTCGTCCTCCTTGGACAGCAAGGTCCCGAGCCAACCGAGGGCGAACGCCACCGGGATCGACACGATGCCGGGGTTGGACAGCGGGAACAGGTCGAAGTCGGCGTTCGGGAACATCGACGACGGCTTGCCCGACACGGCGGGCGACAGCACGATCAGCGCGATCGTCACCGCCAGGCCGCCGTAGATGCTCCACAGCGCGCCGGAGGTGTTGAACCGCTTCCAGAACAGCGAGTACAGGATGGTCGGCAGGTTCGCCGACGCCGCCACCGCGAACGCCAGCGCCACCAGGAACGCGATGTTCTGCCCGTTGGCCGCGATGCCGCCGAGGATGGACACGACGCCGATCACGATCGCGGTCCGCCGCGCGACCTTGACCTCGGCGTCCTTGTCCTCCACCGCGCCCTTCTTGATGATGTTCGCGTAGATGTCGTGCGCGAACGACGCCGACGCGGTGATCGTCAGGCCCGCCACCACGGCGAGGATCGTCGCGAACGCGACCGCCGCGATCAGCCCCAGCAGCAGCGGCCCGCCCAGCGCCTCCGCGAGCAGCGGCGCCGCCGAGTTGGCCTTGCCGGGCGCGCCGAGGATCTTCTCGGGGCCGACCAGCGCCGCCGCGCCGTACCCGAGCACCAGCGTGAACAGGTAGAACAGGCCGATCAGCCAGATCGCCCAGACCACCGAGCGGCGGGCCTCCCTGGCCGTGGGCACGGTGTAGAAGCGCATCAGGATGTGCGGCAGGCCGGCCGTGCCGAGCACGAGGGCCAGCGCCAGGGACAGGAAGTCGAGCTTGGTGGTGCCGGACGCGCCGTACTGGAGGCCGGGTCCGAGCAGCTTCTCGCCGGCCTTGGGCGCGTTGTCCACGGCCGCGCCGAGCAGCGACGAGAGGTTGAGGCCGTACTTGCCGAGCACCCACAGCGTCATCACGCCCGCGCCGACGATCAGCAGCACGGCCTTGATGATCTGCACCCAGGTGGTGCCCTTCATGCCGCCGATGAGCACGTAGGCGATCATCAACGCGCCGACCACGGCGATGACCAGCGCCTGGCCGAGCTTGCCGGTGATGCCGAGCAGCAGCGCCACCAGGCCGCCCGCGCCGGCCATCTGCGCGAGCAGGTAGAAGAACGACACGGCCATCGTCGACGTGGCCGCCGCCGCGCGCACCGGGCGCTGCCGCATCCGGAAGCTCAGCACGTCGCCCATCGTGTACTTGCCGGTGTTCCGCAGCAGCTCCGCGACCAGCAGCAACGCCACCAGCCACGCGACGAGGAACCCGATCGAGTACAGGAAGCCGTCGTAGCCGTAGACGGCGATGGCGCCCGCGATGCCGAGGAACGACGCGGCGGACAGGTAGTCGCCCGCGATGGCGATGCCGTTCTGCGGGCCGGTGAACGCGCGGCCGGCGGCGAGGTAGTCCGCGGCGGTCCTGGTGTTGCGGCTCGCCCGCACCACCACGAACAGGGTCGCGATGACGAAGACGCCGAAGATGCCGATGTTGAGGAGGGCTCCGCTGGTCACGCCCGACCCCCTTCGAGCCGCTCGCGGATCGCCTCCGCGCGGGGGTCGAGGTGCTTGTTGGCGTGCCGCACGTAGAGGGTGGTGATCGCGAACGTCGACACGAACTGGAGCAGGCCCAGGACCAGGCCGACGTTGATGTTGCCGACCACCTTCGTCGCCATGAACTCGTGCGCGTAGTCGGCGAGGACGACGTAGAGGACGTACCAGACGAAGAACAGCCCCGCGACGGGGAACACGAAGCCGCGCAGCCTGCGCCGGAGTTCGACGAAGTCGGGACCGGCCTGTACCTCGACCCAGTCGGGGGTCGCTCCAGTGGGGGTGGCGCCCCCCGAGGAGTTCTCAGCGGTGCTCACGATCCCCTCCTCGCGGTTGTCGATGGTGTGAACGCCACGTAACCCTCCTGGTGCGCTCCGATACGCGCAGCACCGTAAGGAGACGTGGGTCACCCCTGAAAGGCCCCGACCGTGGCCTTGCGCTCAACAGTCGGGTGATGCGATAAGCGGTAGGAATGCTGAGACGAGCAGTCACGGGGCCAGGTGACGCCGCCACTCACCGAATCGAATGGTTCTCAGTCACTCGTTCGAGCAACGGCACTACGGCACGGCGCCGAACGCCAGGGCTGAACGAGTGGTGCCGGCCGCCCGCGCCACGTCCCGCCCGGCTCGGGGGTGCGACCCGCGACGACGGGCCCGCGGTGGCCCACCCCCCGGTTTCCCGGTCCCGGAGGTCACCACCGGTATCACTCGTGTGAGCAATCTCACACCCATGGGTGCGAGGTGGTCGACCAGGGGCTCGGCCGGTTCTCCCACGGCCGATGCCCCGGCCGGTCCCGTTCAGGACCCGTCCGTTCAGGACCCGTCCGTTTCAGGACCCGTCCGTTTCAGGACCCGTCCGTTTCAGGACCCCGTCCGTTCAGGGCCGGTCCGTTGAGGGCCGGTCCCGCTCAGGGCCGGGAGTGTGGCGGGTCCCGCCGTTCCGCGAGCCGCCGCTTCTCCTCCGCCGTGCCGAACCGCTGCACGTCCCGGTCCCGCATGAACCCCAGCGGGTCGGGCGCGTGCAGGCGCAGCAGGACCTGGCTCACGTCCTCCGGCCGCAGCCGGCGCGTCAACCGGCTGATCATGACCATCGTCAGGAACGCCACCGGCACCGTCACCAGCGCGGGCTGCGAGAACACCGAGGGCGCCCACGACCCGGTGTACGAGCTGATCACGGTCACCACCTGCGAGCCGATCACCAGCCCGCCGCCGACCACGAGCCCCGCGACCGCGCCCGGCCACGTCAGGCCGCGCCACCAGATGCCCAGCACCAGCAGCGGGCAGAACGTCGACGCCGCCAGCGCGAACGACATCGCCACGGTCAGCGACGCGTCCGCGCGCGGCAGCAGGAACGCCAACCCGATCGCCACCGCGCCGGTCAGCACCGTCGCCCACCGGAAGTCCCGCACCTTGCCCGGCAGGATGTCCGTCGACACCACCCCGGCGACGCTCACCACCAGGCCCGACGACGTCGACAGGAACGCCGCGAACGCGCCCGCCGCCACGACCGCGCCCAGCACCTGGCCGAGCAGGTTCGGCTGCATCGTCGTCGGCAGCAGCAGCACCGCCGCGTCCGTCTTGCCGGTCACCAGCAACTGCGGGAGGTACTGGCGCGAGATGACGCCCAGCACCGTCGGGAACAGGTAGAACAGGCCCAGCAGGTAGAGCACGTGCAACGCCGTCCGGCGCGCCGCCTTGCCGTCCGGGTTCGTGTAGAACCGCACCAGCACGTGCGGCAGGCCCATCGTGCCCAGGAACGTCGCGAAGATCAGCGAGTACGTCTCGAACAACCCGCCCACGCCGCCGGTCTGCGGTTTCAGCCAGTTCTCGTTGCTGGTCGGCGAACCCGCCACGACCGGCACCGGCGAACCCGCCACGAACCGCAGCTCGGTGTTCCGGTCCACCGTGTACGTGCCGGCCGTCCAGTACACGGCTCCGTTCACGGGCGCGCCGTTGATCCGACCGGTCGCCGACAGCTCCATCGGCTCCACGACCTGCACCCGCACCTCGTCCACGGTGGTCACCTCGACCCGCTCGTGGAACCGGAGCACGCCGCCCTCGTCCACCTCGCGCGCCCCGTTGCCCGGACCCGCCAGGAACAAGGTGAACAGCACGAACGTCGGCGCGGCGATCGCGAACAGCTTGCCCCAGTACTGGAACGCCTGGACCAGCGTGATCGCGCGCATCCCGCCGCCCAGCACGTTCACCACGACGATCGCCGTCACCACCGCGCCGCCCAGCCACGCGGGCAACCCGGTGATCGTGTTCAGCGTCAGCCCGGCCGACTGCAACTGCGGCACCAGGTACAGGACGCCGATGCAGATCACGAAGAACGTGCAGACCTTGCGGAGGTTCGCCGAGCCGAGCCGGGCCTCGGCGAAGTCCGGCAGCGTGTACGCGCCCGACCGGCGCAGCGGCGCGGCGACGAACAGCATCATCGCCAGGTAGCCCGCGGTGAAGCCGATGGGGTACCAGAGCGCGTCGATGCCGTCCTTGAGCACCAGCCCGGCGACACCCAGGAACGACGCGGCCGACAGGTACTCGCCGGAGATCGCCGCCGCGTTGCGGGTCGCCGGGATCGCGCGCCGCGCCACCAGGAAGTCCGGCGTCGTGTTGGCGCGCCGCGAACCCACGTAGCCCAGCAGGAACGTCATCGCCGCGACGGCCACGACCAGTCCCAGGCTCCAGAGGTTCTGGATCACCGGTCCACCGAGCTGACGAAGTCGCGCTCGTGGCTCTCCGCGAGTCTCCGGTAGGCGTAGCCGACGCCGTAGCACAGGGGGAACGGCAGGACGCCCAGCAGCAGCCACGGCAGCCGCACGCCCAGCAGCTCGACCTCGGCCAGCCACGGCACCGAGTAGAACAGCAGCGGCAGCAGGGCGAGCAGGGTGAGCGTGCCGCCGCCCAGCGCGAACGCGGTCCTGAGCTGCTGCTTGATCAGGTCGCGGATCAGCTTCTCGCCGACGCTGGTCTGCTCCTCCAGCTCGATGATCGTGCGCAACACCCGACCGCGGCCGCGCGGGTCGGCCAGCACGACGCGCCGGCGGCGGTTCTTGCGCGCGGGCACCGGCAGCCAGGCGTCCCGCTCCCCTGGCTGCGGTTGGTCGGGCTGCCCCGGCGGGCCGGAGTGCTTGCTCATCCCCAGCTGCTCTTGGGCGGCCGGACGATGCGCTCCTTCAGCTCGCGGGTGTGCCGCCGGCTCACCGGCAGCTCCTTGGCGCCGTCACCCGAGCCGATCACCACCGCGTAGCCGTTCGACGTCATGCGCAGCTCGGTCACCAGCGGCAGCGCCACCAGGAACGAGCGGTGGATGCGCACGAAGCCGGCGTTCTCCCAGCGCTCCTCCAGCTGCGCCAGCGGGATGCGCACGAGGTGGCTCTGGCCGTCGTTGGTGTGCAGGCGGGCGTAGTCGCCCTGCGCCTCCACGTACCGGACGTTCGCCCTGGGCACGAGCTTGATGGTGCCGCCCAGCTCGACGGGGATGACCTCGTCGTCGGTGGGCTCCTGCGGGGCGGCCGGCTCGGGCG
The DNA here is from genome assembly GCF_003634935.1 of Saccharothrix australiensis. Taxonomy (NCBI): domain Bacteria; kingdom Bacillati; phylum Actinomycetota; class Actinomycetes; order Pseudonocardiales; family Pseudonocardiaceae; genus Saccharothrix; species Saccharothrix australiensis. The sequence continues at coordinate 424,505 of NZ_RBXO01000001.1, read as the reverse complement.
TGACGGCGGGCGTCACCGCGACCCGCTCGACCACGCGCGAGATCGCCTTGTTGATGCGGTCCTCGTTGATCGGCTTGGTCACGAAGTCGAGCGCGCCGACCTCGAACGCGACGACGGCCTCGGAGTGCTCGACGCCCGTGACGAACACCAGTGCCGGTGGCGCGCGGAACGCGCCGAGCACGCGGGCGAGGTCCGTGCCCGAGAGGCCCGGCATGTTGATGTCGGCGAACACCGCGTCGACCGGCGGCAGGCCGGCGCGGGTGCGGTCCATCACCTCGGGGTCGTAGTCGCCCCGGAGGATGCGCAGTGCCTCGGCCGCGTCGAAGGCGGTGAGCACGCGCCGAATGTGCGGGCTGCTCTCGAGCAGGTACTTGATCTCGCTCAGACCTGGCGCCTCGTCGTCCACCGCCAGAACGAGGAGGCCGGCGTTGTCCTGGGTACTCACTGTGTGGCGCATCTTGCCCATCGACGCGGGTCCGTGTCTACGTGGACGCGGGGGTGTCGATGGGACCGTGACCAAGGACAGGGGTCACAGGCCGAATCGCGACCAGCGCGCGCGTTCTTCCAGGGCGGCCAGGGCGGCCGGCAGGAAGTCGCCCGAACGAGTGGTACTGCCGGCCAGGCCGAGGCGGGCGAGGAGGGGGCGGCGGGGTTCGGCGATGCTGATCTCGGCGTCCGGGTAGCGCTTGGCGACGACCGAGCGGAGCGTGCCGAGGGCGTCGACGAGCCCGAGCTCGACCGCCTTGGCACCGGTCCAGACCTCGCCGCTGAACAAGTCGCCGCCAACCCCGCCGGCCCCGTTCGCGTCGGGGTTGGCGTTGGCGGGCTCGCCGGCGGGGTTCGGCGCGGCGTCGGCGGGATTCAGATCGGCGTCGGCGGGCTTGTCGGCGGGGTTCAAGCCGGCGGCGGGACCATCGGCAGGTTTCGGGTCGGCGTCGGCGGGTCCGGGGCCGGCAGAGCCGAAAGCGGAGCCAGCAGAGCCGGGAGCGCCCGCAGAGCCGCGAGCGGGGCCGGGAGCGTCGACAGAGCCGGGAGCGGGGTCGCCCGACCAGGCGGCAACCCGCAACTTGGGCCCACGCCGCTCCTTGACCCACGCGACGAACTGCGCGTGCAGGTCCGCGTGCAGCCCCTTGAGCCACTCGACGTCCTCGGGCTTCTCCGGCCTGAACGGGTCGAGCCGCACCTTGTGCTCCCCAGCGGTGTAAACCCGCCGCTCGATCCCGTGCCGCTCCAACAACCCGTTGAGCCCGAACCCTGCGCTGACGACCCCGATCGAGCCGACCAGCGACGTGCCGTGCGCGTAGATCTCGTCGGCGGCGCAAGCCAGCCAGTACCCGCCGGACGCGGCGACGTCCTCGCAGAACGCCAGCACCGGCACCTTCCGCTTGGCGGCCAACTCGCGGATGCGCTCCGCGATGAGCGCGGACTGCGTCGGCGCGCCACCCGGCGAGTTGATCAGGAGCGCCACCGCGACCAGCCGATCGTGGTCGAACGCGCGGGTCAGGGCGCTTTCCGTGTTCTGCACGTTGATCGTGTTGCGCGCCATCGGCGTCGGCGTGGGCGTGATGACACCGTGCAAGCGGACCGCGGCCACCACGGGCCGCCGGTCGGCGCGGTCACTGACGATCCTGGGCAGGCGGGCCGTGATCTTGTCCGTCACGCTCATGCGTCGACCTTACGTGGACCCGCGATGACGCGTGTCGGAGCTAACATCGGGCAGTGACGTTCAACCCAATCCGGTGGCTCGAACGCTACGTCGAGTGGTGGGACGACCGAGGGCGGCAGAACGCGGACGGCCCCACGTCCATGCACATCTACTGGATGTGGATCTTCTGGTCGATCTGCGCCGTGATGATGGTGACGACGCTGGCCGTGGCCGCCTCCTGAACCAGACCGCCCCTGAACCAGCCGAACCAGCCGCTCGTCCCCGCTCTCCCGCTCGCTTCTCCTCCCGCGCTCGCCCTTCCTCCTCCGGGCTTCTCCTTCCGAGCGCCGCGGTGCTCACCCGCTCGCCGGCCCGCGCCCGCGCTCCGTACTCGCCTGCCGCGCCCGCGCTCACCGCCCGCGCCCGCCGGGCGCTCGGTGTTCGCCGGGCCGAGTGCTCGCCGGGCTGGACCGCTCGCCGCGCCGCACCGCGCCGCACGCCGCAATCACCGTTCGCCCGAGCCTGGCGCCTTGGTGCCTCGCCGTGGGGGCCGCTTCCTTACGTTTACGGCAACGAAACCGCCGCCCGAAAAGTGCCCGGCAACCCGTCGCTCAATGGGGTGATCATCAGCGACCCCTGATCAAGAACCGGGAACCCCTGGCAGCACGGCCATCGTAGGAGCGATCACGCTCGTACCGCCGGCTGCTCCGCCGTCTCCTCCAACTTGGGCGGCACGATGGGGAGGTTCGTCCGCACCCCCGGCGAGTACTTCGGCACCTTCAGGATGATCTTCATGCCGGCATCCGGCGCGGTCTCCACCACCAGCGCGTAGTCATCGCCGAACACCGCCCTCATCCGGTGGTTGATGTTGCCCAGGCCCACGTGCGCCCCGGTCTGGTGCGCGTCCTTCAGGTCCTCGAACAGCCGGTCCGGGTCCATGCCCACCCCGTCGTCCTCGACCGAGATCAGCGCCTCCGCCCCGTTGTCCTCCGCGATGATCGTCAGCAACCCGCCGCCCGGCTTCTTCGCCAACCCGTGCCGCACCGCGTTCTCGACCAGCGGCTGCAGCACCAGGAACGGCAGGACCACCTGTAGCACCTCGGGCGCGATCTTCAGCCGCACGTTCAACTGCGACCCGTAGCGGGCCTGCTCGATGGTCAGGTAGCGGTGGATGTTGGTCAGCTCGTCGGCCAGCGTCGTGAAGAACCCGTCCGTCCGGAACGAGTACCGCGTGAACTCCGCGAACTCCTGTAGCAGCTCCCGCGCGTGCGACGGGTCGGTGCGGATCAGCGACGAGATCGTGTTCAGCGCGTTGTACACGAAGTGCGGCGAGATCTGCGCCCGCAGCGCACGCACCTCGGCCTGCGCCAGCGCCTGCCTGGACTTCTGTAGCACCTCCAGCTCCAACTGCGTCGACACGAAGCGCGCCGTCTCCTCCGCCATCCGGATCTGGCGCTTGTTCGCCACCCCGCTGACGACGATCAGCGTCCCGGCGACCTCGGACTCGACGATCAGCGGCACGATCACCGCCGAGTGCAGCGAGCACGGCCCCGGCAGCTCGCAGTCGAGCTTCCGGTGCTCGACGTGCTCCTTGTGGAACTCGCCGATGGCCCGCTCGATGTACGGGCGCAGGAACTCGTAGTGGTCGTTGGCGCCGCCGTCCCAGGACAGCAGCGTGCCGTCGTGGTCGGTGATGCCGACCGCGACGCACCGCAGCATCTCGCGCAGGTGGGGTGTGGCTTTGTCCGCCGCGTCTTGCGTGAGCCCTTCTCGCAGGTCAGCGGACGCCTTGGACATGCGGTGCAGCATGTCCATCACGGCGTCTTCGACCGACGTGCTCACCCGGCGGGCACGGCACAGCATCACGAACAGGCCGAGGACGGCCAGGGACGCGATGACACCGAGCACCGCGCGCTCGGTCAGGAGGTCACGCACGGCGTCCATGCTGTGCCGTGCGGTGGTCTCTCGGCAAGGGGTCGTCACGGAACGAGTAGACATCCGATGAATTTCGGTTCAGAGTGTGCCCCGTGGAGAAGGTCGCGCTGTTCGCCACTTGCCTGACGGACACGCTGTACCCGGACACCGCCCGCGCCGCGGTGCGGCTGCTGGAACGCCTCGGGTGCAGCGTGGACTTCCCCCTGGGCCAGACCTGCTGCGGGCAGATGCACTTCAACACCGGCTACCGCCGGCACGCCGTTGACCTGGCCGGACGCTTCCAGCAGGTGTTCGCCGGCTACGACGCCGTGGTGGCGCCGTCCGGCTCGTGCGCGGCGATGGTGCGCGACGTGCACCCCCGGCTCGGCGCCGGGACGCCCCGCACCTTCGAGCTGTCCGAGTTCCTGGTCGACGTGCTCGGTGTCACCGAGGTGGGTGCATACTTCCCCCATCGGGTGACTTACCACCCGACCTGTCACTCTCTGCGCATGTTGGGTGTGGGCGAGAAGCCGCTTGCGCTCCTGCGCGCCGTGCGCGGGCTCGACCTCGTCGAGCTGCCCGCGGCCACCGAGTGCTGCGGTTTCGGCGGCACGTTCGCGATCAAGAACGCCGACACGTCCACGGCCATGCTGGCCGACAAGATGCGCCACGTGCTGGACACGGGCGCGGAGGTCCTCACCGCCGGGGACAACTCGTGCCTCATGCACATCGGCGGTGGGCTGTCGCGGCTGCGCGCCGGCGTCCGACCGGTGCACCTGGCGGAGATCCTGGCGAGCACGGAGGAGGAGCCTTGGACGCCCGCGAGCCGGTGAGGCGCACCCCGGCGGCCGAACACGAACCCCGAACAGCCGAACACGGGCCCCAAGCGGCCGAACACGAACCCCGAGCAGCCGAACACGAACCCCGAGCGGCCGGACACGGGCCTCAGGCGGCCGAGCGCGACCCGCGGGCGGCCGGTCCGGAGCACCCCAGCCCGGAGGCGCACCACACCGCGACCCGCGGCGCCACCGCCCGCAACCCCGTGACGTGGCTCGGCAGCCCGAAGTTCCCGGACGCCGCCCGCGCCGCCCTCGCCGACACCCAGCTGCGCCGCAACCTGCGCAACGCCACCACCACGATCCGGGGCCGCCGCGCCGAAGCCGTCGACGAGCTGCCCGACTGGGAGGAGCTGCGCCGCGCCGGCGAGGCGATCAAGGAGCAGGTGCTGCACCACCTCGACACCTACCTGGAGCAGCTCGAAGCCGCCGTCACCCGGCGCGGCGGCACGGTCCACTGGGCGCGCGACGCCGCCGAGGCCAACGCGGTCGTGCGCGACCTCGTCGGCGACGCGGAGGAGGTCGTCAAGGTCAAGTCCATGACCACCGCCGAGATCGGCCTCAACGAGGCCCTCGCCGCCGCGGGCGTCCACGCCGTGGAGACCGACCTCGCGGAACTGATCGTGCAGCTCGGCGACGACCGCCCGTCGCACATCCTGGTGCCCGCGATCCACCGCAACCGCGCGGAGATCCGGGAGATCTTCCGCGCCGCCGGCCTGGAGGCCGAGTCCGACGACCCGCGCGTGCTGGCCGAGGCGGCGCGGGCGCACCTGCGCCGCAAGTTCCTGTCCTGCGACGTGGCGATCTCGGGCGCGAACTTCGCCGTCGCCGACACCGGCTCGGTGGTCGTCCTGGAGTCCGAGGGCAACGGACGCATGTGCCTGACCCTGCCCCGCAGGCTGATCACCGTCATGGGCATCGAGAAGGTCGTGCCGACGTGGCAGGACCTGGAGGTGTTCCTGCAACTGCTGCCGCGCTCGTCCACCGCCGAGCGCATGAACCCCTACACGTCGGTGTGGACGGGCGTCACCCCCGGCGACGGCCCGCAGGAGTTCCACCTGGTCCTGCTGGACAACGGCCGCACCGCCACGCTCGCCGACCCGGAGGGCAGGCAGGCGTTGCGCTGCATCCGCTGCTCGGCCTGCCTGAACGTCTGCCCCGTCTACGAGCGGACCGGCGGCCGGTCCTACGGCTCCGTCTACCCCGGTCCGATCGGCGCGATCATCACCCCGCAGCTGGTCGACGACCCCCGCGACGAGCAGGCCGCGTCGCTGCCGTTCGCGTCGTCGCTGTGCGGCGCGTGCTTCGAGGTGTGCCCGGTGCGCATCGACATCCCGGAGGTGCTCACCCACCTGCGCGCGGAGGTCGTGCGGGCGCGCGGGCGCGACGCCGAGTCGGTCGCGATGGCCGCCGCCGCGTGGGTCTTCGCGTCGCCGCGGCGGTACGCGGCCGCCCAGAAGCTGGGTTCGCTGGCCCGGTTCCTGGCCAGGGACGGGCGGCTCTCCCGGCTGCCCGGCCCCGGCGCGGCGTGGACGTCGTCGCGCGACGCGCCGGTGCCCGCCCGCGAGCCGTTCCGCGAGTGGTGGAGGAAGAACCGTGGCTGACGCCCGCGCGAGCATCCTGGCCGGCATCCGCGCGGCGCTGCGGGACCGCCCGCCGACGCCGCCCGTGCCGCGCGCGTACCGGCGGACCGGCGAGGCGTCGGTGGAGCTGCTCGCCGAGCGCGTCGCGCACTACCGGGCGGCGGTGCACGTCGTGGCGGAGGACGGGCTCGGCGCGCTGCTGGGCGACCTGCTGGCGGGCCGGGTGGTCGTCGCGCCGGCGGACCTGCCGTGGGACGTGCCGGGCGTGACGTGGCTGCGCGACGACCCGCCGCTGCCGCTCGACCGGCTCGACGAGGCGGACGGCGTGCTCACCGGGTGCGCGGTGGCGATCGCCCCGACCGGGACGATCGTGCTCGACGCGGGCGCGGCGCAGGGCAGGCGTGCGCTGACCCTCCTGCCGGACTACCACGTGTGCGTGGTGCGCGCGGACCAGGTCGCCGGTTCGGTCCCGGAGGCGCTGGCCCGCCTCGACCCGACCCGGCCGCTCACGTTCATCAGCGGTCCGTCGGCCACCAGCGACATCGAACTCGACCGCGTGGAGGGCGTGCACGGCCCGCGCACGCTGGTGGTGGTGATCGTGCGAGGCGCTACTTGAGCAGCCGCGACATCCGGCGGTCGGCCAACGGCTTGCCGCCGGTCTGGCACGTCGGGCAGTACTGGAACGCCTTGTCGGCGAACGACACCTCCCGCACCGTGTCACCGCACACCGGGCACGGCAGGCCGGCGCGGGCGTGGACGCGCAGCCCCGACCGCTTCTCGCCCTTCAGCCGGGCCGCCGACTGGCCGACGGACCGCGCCACCGCGTCGGTCAGCACGCCGATCAACGCCTCGTGCAGCCGGTCGAGGGCGTCGTCGGACAGCTTCCCGGCCGTCGCGTACGGCGAGAGCCGCGCGGTGTGCATGATCTCGTCGGAGTAGGCGTTCCCGATGCCCGCCAGCAGCGACTGGTCGGTCAGCGCCGTCTTGAGCCGCTCACCGCGACCGGCGAGCAGCGCGCCGAGGTCGGCCCGCGAGAGCGACAGCGCGTCCGGCCCGAGCCGGGCGATGCCGGGCACCTCCGCCGGGTCGGTGACGACCCAGGCCGCGAGGCCCTTCTTCGTGCCCGCCTCGGTCAGGTCGAACCCCGGCCCCTGCCCCGGCGGACCCAGGTGGACGCGCAGCGCCAGCGGGCCCTTGCCGGGCTTGAGCGGCGCGGCGGACAGCGCGTCCGACCAGCGCAGCCACCCCGCCCGCGCGAGGTGCACGACCAGGTGCAGGCCGTCGCAGTCGAGGTCCAGGTGCTTGCCGAACCGGCCGGCACCCGTCACGGCACGACCCTGGAGGTCGGTGTACGGCGGCGTGAACGTCTTCAGGACCTGCAACGACGCGACGTCGACCCGGTGCACGACGCGCCCGACGGCGTGTTCGCGCAGGTGGTCGGCCAGCGCCTCGACCTCGGGTAGCTCCGGCACCCGACCAGTGTCACCCGGGCGCACCGCCCAGTCGACCTCGACCACCGGCACACCGCCCGCACCCGGCCCGGCGGCCCCCGGCGCGGCGCTCAGTCCACCGGCTGCAGCGGCCCGTCGAGGTCCGGCAGCGAGTACATCTCGATCTTGCGAGCCACGTTGGCCACCTCGTTGCGCACGGTCAGGAAGCCGCGCACCGAGCCGACCCACCGCTCCGGCGGCAGCTCGTCGGTCTTCTTCGACTCGGCCGCCACCAGCCACGGGCGGCGCACCGCCCACCGGGCCGGGAAGAACAGGAACACCAGCACCAGGGCGAAGATCAGCCAACCGGGCACCACGACCTGCTCGGGCGTCCACGCCACCAGGATCACGGCCATCACCACGACGATCGCGAGCATCAGCACACCCGGGCCGTGCCCGCCGCTCACGTCGTGCTCGAAGTCGGCGTCGGCCGACGGGTTGCGCCACTCGATCTGGCTGCGCACCGTCCACATCCGGCCGTCCGCACCGCGCACCAGCCGCGTCATCACCGTCTCCTCAAGACGTCGAGTGATCACCTCGCACCCCCAACGCTACCGGTAAACCCGTGCTTCCAGCGGGTGAACCCGGCGGTAGCGGGCGGTGATCAGGCGGGTTCCATCGCGGCCGGGGTCGGGTGCAGCGTCACCGTCGTCGGCGTGACCGCGGGCCTCGACGGGGTCGTGGTGGTCACCAGGACGGTCCGGGGCGTCTCGGCGGTCGTCGTCGCGATCACGGTCGGCGTCACCGTCGTCGCCGTGGTCCGCGCCGGGCTCTCCGGCGGCTCCTGGAACACCCGGTACTCGCCGGTCCGCGTCGGCTCCGCGGGCGGTGGCGGCACCTGCGTCGGCGCCGTCGTCGACGACGGCGGCACGACCGCCCCGGTCTGCCGCGCGACCACGCGGGTCGTCGGGTCGACGCGGTGGACGGGCCGCGCGGGCGAGGGTGTCGGCGACGGCACGCTGGTCGCCGTGCCGGTGGCGGTCACGTCGGTCGGGCTCAGGGCGAGCACGTCGCCGCCGGGCGGCGCGTCCGGCCCGGCCTGGATCAGCGCGGGCCCCGGCTCGCCGCTGAACGCGCCCGCCAGGACGCCGAACAGGCCGACGGCGGCGGCCGACGCGGTCGCCGCGAGCACCAGCTTCACCCGGCCGCCCAGCCACGCGGCCTTGCCCAGCACCGCCGGACCGACCAGCTCGGGCCCCACCAGCGCGGAACCCGACAGGGCGGAACCCGACAGCGCGGAACCCGACAGGGCAGGACCCGACAGCGCGGAACCCGACAGGGCGGGACCGAGCAGCGCGGGAGCGGCCAGCGCGGTCGCGGCCACCGGCACGGCGACGTGCGCCGCGTGCGCCCGCAGCGTGGAGCAGACCTCGGCGAGTTCGGCGTGGAGCGAGTTGCACGACGAGCACGTCCGGAGGTGCTTGCGGATGCGCCGCTGCTCGCCGCCCTGCACGCCGCCCGCCGTGTACGTGCCGAGCTTGGCCACCACGGAGCTGCACGCGCGCGGCCCGGCGTCCTCCGCCAGGTGCGCCTGGAGGTAGGCGGCGCGCAGGCCCTCGCGGGCCCGGCGGGCCAGCGCCGCCATCGCGTTCGGGCTCAGCCCGAAGTGGGGCGCCACGGCGGCGGGCCGCTCGCCCTCGACCTCGACCTGCCACAGCACGGTCCGCCAGCGCTCCGGGAGGCTGGTGAACGCGCGCGAGATCAACGCCTGCTCGGGGCGGGACGCGGTGACGTCCGGGAACGGCTCGACGCGGCGGGACAGCTCCTCGTCCTCCACCGGCACGTCGCGCCGCCGCCCGCTCCACTCCCACGCCACCCGGCGCGCGACGGTCAGCAGGTAGGTCCGCACGTGGTCGGTCGGGCCGGTGCCCCGGCGGATCGCCTGGAGCACGCGGAAGAAGGACTCGGCGGTCAGGTCGTCGGCCTCGGCGTGTTCACGGACGTGCCGCAGCGCGAACCTGCGCACGGCGTCGGCGTGCCGCGAGAACAGCTCGCCGAACGCGGCGTCGTCGCCGCCCCTGACCCTGGCGAGCAGTTCCCGGTCGAAATCGGCATCTCCGGCCATCCCGCCCGGCACCTCCCACCCGCCTCGTGCTCCGAGGTCAAGATGCCACAGCTGGATCGAACCGCCCCGAACCGATAGCGACCCGAGACCGAAGACCCTACGAGCGGCGTGAACCGATCGGAGCAGCGGAAACCGCCGGTCGACGCGCCTCGGAGCGTGAGCGGTCGGTGACGACGCGGTCACGGGTAGGCGTCAGCTGGTGGGCGGCCACGCGCCCGCGCGCCGTTCGGCCGGTAGTGTCCTGCCGCGTGGGCGATTGGCGCACAAGGGCTTCCGCCCTTCTTCCCGAGCTGAGCGCGGTCGTCGAGCGCGAGTCCTGGTCCTGCCACGTGTTCCTGTCGGAGCTGTGGCAGCTCGCGCTGGAAGCGCACCGGGCAGGCGACGAGCGCGTGCTGCGCCGGGTCTACGGGTTCGCGCACTGGTGCTTCCACCAGCCGGAGCAGTTCCTGTCCAACGCGTCCGTGGTCAGCTTCTACGAGCACGTGTTCGACGAGTGGGAGCTGCGCGACGAGGTGGCGCCGTGGCTGCCCGCCGAGGTCGTGGCGAGGGTGCGGCCGCTGTGGGAGTGGCGATGGCCGGCGGAGCGGTTGTCCGAGGTGGACCGGCTGTTGTCGGGATCACCACCCCCCGATCGCAATGCCGTTTGAGGCGTGGTCTATAGTTCTTCGTGTCAGGCGGATGTAGCGCAGTTGGTAGCGCATCACCTTGCCAAGGTGAGGGTCGCGAGTTCGAGTCTCGTCATCCGCTCTGTGAGAAGGCCCCGGTGCTCGCCGGGGCCTTTTCGCATCTCAGGGATTCCACGTCGACAGGGAGACAGCGCAGATGGCGACCACCCGCAAGGCGACCACCCACTGGGAAGGCGACCTCCTCCAGGGCAGCGGCACCGTGAGCCTGGAGTCGTCCGGCATCGGCTCCTACGCGGTGTCCTGGCCGTCGCGCGCCGAGGAGGCGAACGGCCGGACCAGCCCGGAGGAGCTGATCGCGGCGGCGCACTCGTCGTGCTACTCGATGGCGCTGTCGCACGGCCTCGCGCAGGCGGGCACCCCGCCGCGGCAGGTCGACACGTCCGCCGAGGTGACGTTCCAGCCGGGGACCGGCATCACCGGCATCCACCTGACCGTGCGGGCGGTCGTGCCGGGACTGGACGCGGCGGCGTTCGCCGAGGCCGCCGAGAACGCCAAGCAGAACTGCCCCGTCAGCCAGGCGCTGGCCGGCACGACCATCACCCTCACCGCGGAGCTCGCGGACGCCTGAGGCGTCGAGACCGGCCCGGCGCGTGCGACGTCGACACCGGGCACGTGCGGCGTCGACACCGGCCCGGCGTCTCCGGGTGTCGGGCCGGTATCGAACCCGCGAGGTGATTTGACCCGATCGGGTGAGGCCGGTAGTCAGTGTGAATGCTCACCGCAGGGGGTGGCCCGGCGCGGCTGGCCGTCGGGGCCCTGATCGGCGCGGCGGTCGCCGCACTGCTCGCCCACGGGGCACTCGGCACGGCGCCGCAGGCGATCCAGCCGTTCGGCGATGCGGGCGTGGTCGTCGTGAAGCGCAGCGCCGAGCCCCGCCGCACGTCACCGGCGACCACGCCGACGACGACCGGCACCTCGGCCGCTACCAGCGCGAAGACGTCGGTGAGCACCTCGACGACGAGCACGACCACCACCACCGGCGAGGCCGGCGGGACCAGCGGCGCCACCACGACGACCGCGGTCACCACCACGACCACCACGCGTGCGCCGACCACCACGACCCGGCCGCCGACGACCACCACCACCCGCACGACGACGACCACGACGACGAAGAGGCCGTGCGGACTCATCTTCTGCTGATTCACCTACCGGGTGTTCACACAATGTGATTTGGCAGGATCGAGGGGTGACGTTCAGCCAGGAGCCTGACCAGCCCCCGCAGAGCAAGTTCCAGCCGAGCAACGACGCACCCACCCTCCGCATCAAGCCCGCCGCGCCGCCGGGGATCGGGCCGGTGTTCGCACCGGTGGTCACGTCGGCGAACGGGCAGCCTGCCGCGCTGTCGGGTTTCCTGACCACCGCGGCCATGCCGGTCCTGACGGCGGGCGCGCCACCCGCGGCGACGGCCACGGCCGCGCCCCTGTCGGGTGTCCTGGCGACCGCGACCCCGGTCACGCACCCGGCGACGGTGCGGACTCCCGCACCCGTGGCGACGGCACCCTTGGCGACGGCACCCGCCGCGCCGGCGCAGCCCGCGCAGCCCACCCCGCCCGCGCAGTACGCGCCGTCGGCACCTCTCGCGCCCTCCGCGCCGGCGGCACCTCCCGCACTGGCGGCACCTCCCGCACCGGCCACCGATCAGGGGCCGAACGCCGCTCCGGCCGCTCCCTCCATCGACGAGCGGCTGGCGAGCCAGCCCACCGTCACCACGTCACCGGTCCAGCCCGAACCGGCACACCCGGTGATCCCGAACCAGAAGACGGCTCCGACCACGGGACCGGCACCGGTCCAGCCGGCCACCCCGGCTCCGCCGGCCCCACCTGCCGCGCAGCCCGCACCTGCCGCACAGCCGGCCCCGGCCACGCAGTCCGAAGCGACGGCACACCTGGAGCCCGCCACACCGGCCGCACAGCCCGGACCCACCGCACAGCCGGCCCCGGCCGCCCAGCCCGGACCCACCGCACCGGCGGAAGCACCCACACCGGTCGAGCCCGCCAAGGCGACCCCGGCAACCCCCGCACCCGCCAGGCCGCGGAGCAGGCTGCGCCGCATCGCACGCAGGATCGTCGGCCCGACGCTGCTCACGAAGAAGGGCTGACCGAGGGGCGGCCCCGCCCGGGGCCGCCCGCCCTTCGCCGGGGCGACGCTCGAAGCCGACTGGCGGCCCTCACACGGGAAAACCCGGCTCCGCGAGGGAGCCGGGTGGGTACGGCCAAGCCGGCTCACCTGACGTCTGCGGCAACGAGCACCGCGATGGGCCACGGGTCACGCCGGCTCCGGACCCGTGGCGGCCTCCGCTCACCGCGGCGCCGAGGCGGTCAGCCCAAATTCAGGCCGACCGGGCAGCTGACGCCCGTCCCGCCGATCCCGCAGTAGCCGTTCGGGTTCTTCGCGTCCGACAGGTACTGCTGGTGGTAGTCCTCGGCGTAGTAGAAGTCCCGCAGCGGCGCGATCTCGGTCGTGATCGCGCCCATCCCGGCGGCCGTCAGTGCCTCCTGGTACACCTTCGCGCTCGCCTCCGCGACCACCCGCTGGTCGTCGTCCTCCCAGTAGATGGCCGACCGGTACTGCGTGCCGAGGTCGTTGCCCTGCCTCATGCCCTGCGTCGGGTCGTGGCCCTGCCAGAACACGCGCAGCAGCTCCTCGTACGGCAGGACGGACGGGTCGAAGACGACCAGCACCACCTCGGTGTGACCGGTCCGGCCGGAGCACACCTCTTCGTACGTCGGGTTCGGGGTGTAGCCGCCCGCGTAGCCGACCGCGGTGCTCCACACGCCGGGCGTGCGCCAGAAGATGCGTTCCGCTCCCCAGAAGCAGCCCATGCCGACCACGGCCGTCCGCATGCCGGTCGGGAACGGGGCGACGATCGTCCGGTCGGTGTGCACGGCGTGCGCCGGCTGCACCGGAATCGGTTCCGCGCGCCCCGGCAGGGCGTCGGCCGGACTGATCAGGGACGTCTTGTCATGCCCGAACCAAGCCATGCCACCAATCTACGCGCGGGCCCGGTCACTTGATGGTGAACAGCACCACGTCGGCGGTCTCCGTCCGGGTGACGGGGTAGCCGGCGGTCGGCCGGGTCAGGATGTCGGCCCACGGCGTGCCCGGCACGGTCGCCTTCATCACCGCCACCGCCCGGACGCCGTGCTTGTCCAACACGTCGATGCTGTGCGAGTCGGGGAACTCCCTGGTCACCTCGAACAGCTCCACGTACGGCACGGGGAAGTTGCCCGAGTTGCCGTTCACCATCGTCGGCCAGCCCTCGGTCGACCACAGCAGGTAGTGGAACTCGTTGCCCTCGCCCATCGGCACGATCACCATCGGCTCGCGGGTCTGCTCGAACACCGTCCGCAGCCCCGGCGGGATACCGGGCACCTGCGGGTGCGGTCGCACCGGCAGACCTTCGAGCAGCGCGACCACCGCGGGCACGACGAGCAGCAGCGACACCAGGCGGCGGCGCTTCAGCCGGCGGCGCTCCGGCCGGCGGTGGTCCGATCCGCGGCGCTCCGGCTCACTGTTCTCCGGCTCACCCCGCTCCGGCTCACCCCGCTTCGGCTCACCCCGCTCCAGCCGGTCCGCGAGCAGCTGCCCCAGCCTGGTCAGCGCGCCGGCCGCGAGCAACGCCAGCAGCAGCACCGTCCACATGATGAGGCGGCCGGGTGTGCGCATCGAGTTCCAGCCGGGCAGGAACTCCCACAGCAGGCGGTAGGTGAACGCGCCCTCGAAGAAACCCGCGCCGAGCGCGAACACCGCCACCACGACCGCCGTCGCGGCGAGCCAGACCCGCACCCGCTTCGACCACGCGCTGACGAACAGCCCGACGACCGCGAGCACCAGCACCGGCAGTCCGGGGAACAGCATCTTCTCCCACGGCGCGGGCATGGGCACGTTCGCGTCGTGGTCGAACACCGACCCGCGCCACAGCCACGACATGTCCGACACGGTGACCAGCCCGGCCGGCGGCGGGGACAGCTCGACGATCTCCTTCCACGCCCGCGTGAAGCCGTAGCGCTCGACCACCTGGAGGTAGGGGATCGCCATCAGCAGCGTCACGACGAGGAACACCGCGCCGCCGACGACGTTCGCGACCAGGACCCGGTTGCCGAACTCCGCACGCCGCCGCAGCACGACCACGAGCGCCACCACGCCGATGCCGGCCATCAGGTAGAAGAACGGGATGCCGGTGGCGAACCCGATGGTGATCTGCCACGCGGCGACCAGCCAGCCCACCACGATCCAGCCGGGGCGCGCCGCCGCCGGTCGCGCGCCCGACCGCAGGGTGTAGGCGTGGCCGCGGGCCAGGGCGAACAGCGCCAGCGCGATGCCGCCGGTGGACAGGATGTTCAGGTGGCTGCCGTGCGTCAGCCGCCACGGCGCCCACGCGAACACCGCGCCCGCCAAGGCCGCCGCCTGCCAGTTGCCGCCGAGCTGCCGCACCAGGAAGTACGCGCCGATGAACGCGAGCGCGCACGCCGTGACGAAGGCCACGTTGTAGCGCAGGACGGCCGCGTACTGGCCGTCGCCGAACAACGCGAGCGGGAAGTAGCCCAGCAGCGAGTCGGAGAACGCGAAGTTGTCCTCCGACGGGAAGAACATGTTCGTGGTCCACAAGTCGCCGCCGTGCGTGAGGAACCGGCGGTGCCAGGCGAGTTCCCACGTTTGGAGCAGGGGGTCGCCCAGGTCGCCCACGACCACCGACTTGGGGTTGCGGACCACGGGCCAGTTGAACAGCGCGGACAGCACGAAGCCGGACAGGACGACCAGGATCGCTTCCCGGCTGAACCGCCGCGGCAGCCACCGCGCGAGGGCGCCGGGACCGCGCCGCGGCGGCGCGACCGCACCCGCGGCGGCAGTTTCGGTGATCAACATTCCCCCAGTGGCCGGTGGCGTCGTTCGACCGACGCTGCGCAGCGGCACGATACCCGCTCTCGACCAGCGCTAATGCGGTGACCGCGCACGTCGGCGCCGCACCCGCCGACCGGGCGCGGCGCACCGGCGGACCCGGCGGTCCGCCGGTCGACGACAACGACCGCATCACAAGTGCCGGATGCCGCGAAGGCCCGAGGGGCCATAGGACACAATGGCGACCGCGCACGACTTTGGAGGGGCGGATGGCCTGGCAAGAGGACCTGGCGGAGCTGGACAGGACGTTGGCGGAGGGTCGGATCAGCGCCGACGAGTACCGCAGGCGTCGTGACGAGCTCCTGGCTTCCGCCTCGGGCGCCGGCCCGCAGCCGCAGCAGGGCAACGGGCCGTTCGGCGCGCCGTTCCGGTGGGAGGCGTCGCAGCCCGCCCAGCCGAACGCGGACGCCACGCAGGTGGTGAACACGGGGCAGCCGGGTGTGCCGCCGAACGCGGGCCAGCCGCCGATGGGCAACCCGAACCCGGACGCCACGCAGGTCGTCAGCGGCCAGCGCGGCGCGGACGCCGACCGGACGCAGTACGTGCGCCCGGTCGCGCCGCCGCCGAACCAGCTTCCGCCGCAGCAGCCCCAGCAGGGCGCGTGGGGCGGCGGCGGAGCACCGGTCGGCACCCCGCCGTGGGGCAACGACCAGGGGTTCGGCGTGGTCGGCGAGCAGACGCCGAGCTGGATCGCTCAGGGCCCCGAAGTGTTCGACGAGAACGGCGGTGGCGGCGGCAAGAAGTGGCTGGCGGTCGTCGGCATCGTCGTCGTGCTGGCCCTGATCGGTGGCGGCATCTGGTTCTTCACCAGCGGTTCCGGCGGGGGTGGCGGTGAGGCGTCGCCGACCACCGGCCAGTCGACCAGCTCCTCCGCGCCGACCACGACGACCACCAAGCCGAAGGACGGCCTGGAGGTCACCAAGCTGCCGGGCGTGGCCCAGGACCAGTCGGGCGTGAAGAACTTCGCCGACGTCGTGTCCGGGAAGCTGCTCACCGAAGAGGAGAACCAGGCGTACCTGGCGGCCGGCGCGGGTCGCAGCAGGCTCGCCGGCTCGGTGGTGTCCGGCGGCGCGATGTACACGCAGGTCCTCACCGTGAAGACGAACGGCGCCCCCGAGGCGAAGACCGCTCGCGACGCGCTCGGCGTGCTCCAGGCGAAGTACGCGATGCAGCCGTACACGGGCACCTTGCCGGCGGGCGTGACGGCGTTCCAGGCCGCGCCCGCGGGCGAGAGCCTCGGTGTGGCGCGGGCGCACTACGTGTCGAAGGACGTCGTGGTTCGCGTGCAGGTGACGGGCAAGGACTTGGCGCAGGTGACGAAGACGTTCGACGAGGTGCTGCTGGCCCAGCTCGAACAACTCGCCGCGGATGCCTGACCGGCGGGTCGCGGGCAGCACGGTAGTAGTCGGCGGCGGGCCGGACGCGGCGAGCGTCCTGGCCCGCTCCTACTTGGCGCACCACCCGGACCACGCCTTCGTGGTCCTCGTCGCGGATGCGTGGTCGCCGGAGTCGGACGCGGCGGGGTCGATCAGGCCGAGCGCGGCGGCGGGGACGGGCGACACGGCAGCGCCGAACCCCGACACCGAACCGGGTGTGGGAGTCGGATCGGGCACGGTTCTCCGGTCAGGCGCAGGTTTTCGGTCAGGGGCGGGTTTTCGGTCAGACACGGACCTCCGACTCGGCACGGATGTCCAGGCCGGCACGGATGTCCCGCTCAGCGCGAACGATCCGGCCGGCACGAACGATCCGGCCGGTACGAACGATGGGGCCGGTACGGCCGATCTGGTCGACGCGGCCGATCTGGTCGGCACGGATGGTCGACCGAGCGCGGATGATCGACCCGGCACGAGCGTCGGGGCGGGCGCGAATGCCTGGCTGGACACGGATGTCCAGCCAGGCGAGGTGACCGTGTTGACCGCCCGCGACCTCGGCGTGCCGGTCGACGAGTACCTGCGCATGGCCACCTGCGGCACGTCCGCCGAACTCGTCCAGGCCGCCGCGCCGCTCCTCGTGCGCCGACTGCTGGACTCCTGCGACCTGGTCGTCCACCTGGGGCCGGACACCGTGGTCCTCGCGCCACTGCCCGACTTCGGCGACGGCCTCACCCTCGTGCCGCGCCTGCTCGCGCCACTGCCCGACGACGGTCGCCACCCCCGGCACGTCGGTGGGTTCACCGAGAACTTCGTCGCGGTCGGCCGGGACGCCGCCGCGTTCGTCGACTTCTGGGCCGACCGCACGCGGGCCGATCTGATCGCCGAAACGCCGAAGGGCTGGGCCACCGACGCCGCCGCCCTGTTCGAGCACCACGTCGACCGCGACCCCGGCCTCGGCGTCGCCGCCTGGAACCTCCACGAGCGCTCGCCGTCCAACGTCCGCACGATCGATCTCACCGGACACGACCCCACCCAGCCCTGGCTCGCCGCCAGCAACCACGACCGCGTCCTACTATCCGAACACCCCGGTTGGCGTACCCTGTACGCCAACCTATCGTGTACACCACACGCAAACGATAGGCGTACGCCCAACGCCAACCCCGCACACATGCCAGTAGCCAACGGAGCGCGTACAGCTAACGCCAACAGTGCGCGCACAGCAGACGCCGACGGTAGGCACACGGCGGACGCCGACGATATGCGTACGACGGACGCCAACAGTAGGCGCACGGCAGACGCCGACGATAGGCGCGCAATGGATGCCAACGGTGGGCGTACGACGCACGCCAACGGTATGCGTACAACGGACGCTGACGGTATGCGTACAACGGACGCCAACGGCGGGTACACAGCGGCGGCGGATCGTGCGCGTACGTCATACGCCAACGACGCGCATAAAGCAGAGGGCGATGGTGGGCGCGTCACGGACGGAGAAGGTGGCCGCGCCACGGACGGAGAAGGTGCGTCCGCCACGGACGAGGAAGGTGCGCGCGGGTTGAAAGCCGATGGCGTGCGTGCAGCCAGCGTCGCGCACGGGCCCGCCGACGATTTCGTCCGTGCAGCAGATGCCATTGGTGCAGGGACTGCGGGCGCCGAGGTTGTGCGCGCCGCGGAGGGCCAGGTTGCGCCTACAGCGGACGTCGGTGATGTGCTTGCTGGGGATGCGGCGGGTAGGCGTATGGTGTACGCGTATGATGGGCGTGCGGTGTACTCCGACGGTTCGCGGGCCCGTGTCGTTTCGAGGTTCGACACGTTCGGGCCCGATGACGAGCCGATCACGCCGACCATGCGCGAGGTCTTCAAGGACGCCCTGCGTGCCGCCGCCGAACCGGACCCGCTCAACGCTCGTCCGAAGGGTCTCCCGCCGCACCCGTTCGACGGTGACGGCAGCGCGTTCCGGGCCTGGCTGACCGAACCGGCCTCGCCCGCGCAGCGCGCGTCCGGCACCAACCGCCTCCTGCACGGCGTGTGGCAGTCCCGGATCGACCTGCGCGCCGCGTTCCCCCGCCCGCTGGACGCGCTCGACCCCGGCTTCCGCGACTGGTGCGCGCGGCACGGTGTCGACGAAGGCGTGCCCACCTGGGCGCTGCCCGGCACACCCCGCGAGATCGCCCCGCCCGTCAACGACTTCGGCGTCAACGTCGCCGGCTACCACACCGCCGAGCTGGGCATCGGCGAGATGGGCCGCGTCCTGCTGGACGTCGTGCGGGCCGCAGGCATCCCCCACGTGTCGGTGGTGGACGAGCACTCCGTCCTCGGCACCGCGCGCACCGGCGTCGCCGCCCCTGCCTCGGTGGGCCGCCCGAAGTACCCCGTCAGCCTGATCACGGTGAACGGCGACTTCACCCGCGCGCTGCTGGAAGCCGACCCGGAAGTCGGCCACGGCCGCTACCGGATCGGGCTGTGGGCGTGGGAGCTGGAGGAGTTCCCGCCGACCATGCACCACTTCGGGCAGGTGGACGAGGTGTGGACGGTGAGCGACTTCGTCCGCCGCGCGATCGAGCCGCACTCCCCGGTGCCGGTGCGGACGGTGCCGATCCCGGTGGTGGCGCGCGACCCGGTGCACGACCGGCCCCGGCGGCGCGGTGAGCCGACCGGGTTCCTGTTCGCGTTCGACTTCAACAGCACGGCCGGGCGCAAGAACCCGTACGGCGTCGTGACGGCGTTCCAGCGGGCGTTCCCCGGGCGCACCGACGTCAAGCTGGTCATCAAGTCGACAAATGCCCATCTCCACACCGGTGCGGCCGAGCGGCTCCGGCTGATGGCCGCCGACGACCCGCGCATCACGCTCGTCGAGCGCTACCTCAGCGCGGCCGGGCTCGCCGAGCTGTACGCGACCAGCCACGCCTACGTGTCGCTGCACCGCGGCGAGGGGTTCGGCCTGACCGTCGCCGAGGCGATGGCGCGCGGGCTCGCCGTCGTCGCCACCGACTACGGCGGCACGAGCGAGTTCCTCGACGCCCGCGTCGGCTGGCCGATCCCGCACACGATGACCGAGGTCGGCGCGGGCTGGCCGCCGTACCAGCCGAACGCCCGCTGGGCCGAACCCGACCTCGACGCCGCCGCCGCCGCGCTGCGCGAGATCGCCGACGACCCGGAGGAGGCCCACCGGCGCGGCCTCGCCGCCCGCGAGCACCTGCTGCGGACGCGGTCCTCCGACGCCGCGGCGGCGTGGCTGCGCACGCAGCTCGACGCGGCCCACCGCACGTGGCTGGCGCGCACCACCCCGCCGCCCCGCCCGCCGCTCGTCCGGGCCGCGCGCCGCGTGCTCGGCCCCGCCGCCGGCCCGATCCGCCACGCGCTGGGCAGGGTGGAAGCCATACTGGACCGGCGATGACCGCTCACGAACAGGCCCGCCCGGCTCCCGGAACCGCCCGACCCGCCCCCGGTGCCCAGCCGAATTCCGGGAACGCCCAGGCGACCCCCCTGAACGCCCAACCGGCCCCCGGAGCCCAGCCGACCCCAGCGAACGCCCAACCGGCGCACGCGAACGCCCAACCGGCCCCTGCGAACGCCCAACCGGCGCACGCGAACGCCCGACCGGCGCACGGAAACACCCAGCCCGGCCTCGCCAACGCCCGACCGGCTCACGCAGATGCCCAGGCCACCCCCGCGAACGGCCGCCCGACTCCCGGAGAAGTCCGACCGGGCCACGGGAACGCCCGACCGGCGACGAAGTCCGCCCTCCCCCCGGTGCACGAGTCGCTGCTGCCGACCGAGCACGCGCTCCACCGCCCACGGCACGGCGCGACCCAGCGCACGGCGCTGATCTGCGCGGTGGTGTTCCTGACGCTGCCCGCCGTCGCGTTCGCGCTGGGCGTCCGGCCGCGCGAGTTCGAGAACCGGTCGCTCACCGCGTTCCCCGGCATCACGGAGATCGGCGAACTCCAGGCGTGGGCGTCGGACCACCTGCCGCTGCGCGAGCAGGCGATCGGCCTCTACGACGGCATCAGCCGCGGCGTGTTCGGCGAGCCGCCCGCGCGGCCGAAGGCGGACCAGGGCGGACCGCCGATCCCGACCGAGACCAGCAAGCCGCCCAAGCCGAAGCGCCCTCCGGTGACGTTCCCGAACGTCGTGGAGGGCACGAACGGCTGGCTGTACCTGGGCGACGAGCTGGCCAGCCACTGCTCCCAGGCGCTCGACACCGACGAGGTCATGCGGCGGCTGCGACACCTGCGCGACGGCGTCACCTCGTCCGGGCGGCGGTTCGTCGTGGTCGTCGCGCCGGACAAGGCCACGCTGTACCCGCAGAACCTCCCCGCCGACCTGCCCGGCCGCGAGTGCCACCGCGAGGTCGTCGACGAGTTCTGGCGGGCCGTGTCGGGCGAGGACTACGTGCTGGACCTGCGCGAGGACCTGAAGGACTGGGGCGAGCGCCTGGGCGCGCCGGTGTACGGACCCGTCGACGCGCACTGGGGCGACGAGGGCGGCGTCGTCATGGCCCGCCGGCTCGCCGAGCGGCTGCGACCGGGCATCAGCGCGCGGTGGCGGGTGGACGAGGGCCCGGCGTGGCAGGCGTCGGCCGACCTGCCGCCGCTGATCGGCCGCACCGGCACCACCACCGGCCTGTCGTACCTGATCCGTCCGGACGGCACGACCAACCAGACCAGGAACGACGCGCCGCGCGAGTTCAGCACCCCGGTCCGGCTCACCACGGCCACCGGCGCGGGCACGTACCACCAGCGGGTGGGGATGCTCAGCGACTCGTTCACCATCCGCACCACCAAGTACCTCGGCAGCGTGTTCGGCGACCTGACGATCATGCACCACGGGAACCTGGCGGCCGACCGCGGCGAGGCCGCCGGGAAGCTGTTGGCGGACAACTCGACCGTGGTGGTCGAGGTCGCCGAGCGCAGCCTGGTGTCCGGTTCGCTGAGCCTGCTGAACCCGCAGATCGTCGACACGGTGGTGAAGGAGCTGAAGGCCAAGCCGGTCCGCTGACGCGGGATGCCCGCCGGTCGGCCCATCCGCCGACGCCGGGTTGCGGCGATCGGCGTCGGTCGGCGCGGCGACTGCCTTAGACTGCGGCCGGCCGCATTTCCGGCGACCTCGCCCCCGCAATCCGTTGGACGGTCCATGTCGCAAGCACGCCTGGCGGACGCCATCGTCCGCCTGGAGAAGCACCGCAACCTCAACCTGCCGCTGCGCTCGCGGGACCTGTTCGGCAGGTTCCTGTTGCGCCTGCTGTGGAAGCGCCAGCTCAAGGGGCAGGTCGACTTCAACCTCGCGGTGCGCGACGCGGTCGACGCGCTCAGCCAGGGCGGCGGGCGGGCCGCCGCGAGCGAGGACCTCGCCGTCGAGGTGGAGAAGCTGCGCAGCGCCGACCAGAACATCATGGCCGGCCTGAACCAGCGCCTCTACGCGGCGATCGGCGGCATCCGCACCGAGGTGACCGACCTGCGCCTCCAGCTCGTGGACCGGGAGACCGCGGCCGACGACGTCGCCGCGCGCCTGGACCGCATCGAGCGGCGGCTGGCCGAACTCGACTCCGCCGCGCTGGACACCCGCCTGCGGCACGCGCAGCTCGACCTGTTCCTCGACCGGGCACGGGCCACCGCCCCGGAGGTCGAGGTGACCTCCGCGCCGGACCGGTCGGCGGCGCTGGAGCTGCCGGTGGCGCACCTGCTCGACGGGCCCGCCGACCTGACGCGCACCACGCGCGCCGCGTACCTGCCGGTGGTCGAGGCCGCGCACGGCCCCGTGCTGGACGTCGCGCCGAGCCGGGGCGAGTGGCTGGAGGTGCTGCGCTCGGCGGACGTGCCCGCGTCCGGCGCGTCGCCCAACCCGTTCGTCGTGAAGCACTGCGGCGAACTGGGCCTCGCCGTCGAGGAGGCGGACCCGCTGGACGCGCTGGCGCGCACCGCCAAGCGCTCGCTGGGCGCGGTGACGGCGTTCCGGTTCGTCGAGCGGCGGGACGCGGCGGCGCTGTCCCGGTTCTTCGACCTCGCGGGCCAAGCGCTCAAGCCCGGCGGCGTGCTGCTGCTGGAGACGCCCAACCCGGACGGCCCCGGCATGGCGGACTTCCACGTCGACCCGTTCGCGCGGCGGCCCGTGCACCCGACGTTCCTGCGGTTCCTGGCGGAGGTCGCCGGGTTCTCCCGGATCGAGGTCCGCTACCCGGACGGCGGCCCGCTGGACGGCTGGCCCGCGACGGCGGCGCCGGACGCGGCCCGCGCCGGCCGGTACTGCCTGCTCGCGTGGATGTGACGGTGTGGATGTGACGACGCGGGTCGGCATGTGGAGCCCGCTGCCGCCCGAGCGCAGCGGTATCGCGGACTACACCTACGAACTGCTCGGACCGCTCGCCGACGAGGTGGCGGTGACGGCCGTGTCCCGCTCGGCGGACGCGACCGCGCCGGTGCCCCTGGTGACGCCCGCCGCGGCGACCGGGCTGCCGGTGTACCAGATGGGCAACCACGCCGGTGTGCACACGTGGATCTACCGGCAGGCGCTGGCCGTGCCCGGCGTGGTCGTGCTGCACGACACCTCGCTGCTGGACTTCCACCAGGGTTACCACGGCGGGATCGGCACGCCCGCGTTCCGGGACGAGGTGGCGTTCGCGCACGGCCCGATCTGGGGCGACCCGCAGGACCCGGCACTGCTCAACGGGTGGCCCGCGGTCGAGGCGGACGGGCCCCGCTACCTGGACGCGATGACGATGACGATGGAGCGGCGGCTCGCGGCGGCCAGCCGCGGCTTCATCGTGCACGACCCGTACTCGGCGGACCGGCTGCGCGCCCGGTACCCCGGACTGCCGGTGTCGGTGGTGAACTCCGGCGCGCCGGTCCGCGACGACGCCGACCGGGCCGCGGTGCGCGCGCGGCTCGGGTGGGACGACGGGCACGTGGTGTTCGGCGTGTTCGGCGGGTTCAACCGCATCAAGCGCATCCTCGTGGTGGTGCTGGCGTTCGCGCAGGTGCGGCGGCGCTGGCCGCGCGCCCGGCTGCTGATCGCGGGTCACGTGGACTACCCGGAGGTGCACGCCGACGTGGTGCGCGCCCTGGACCAGTACGGGCTGCGGGACTCCGTGCGGATGGAGCTGAGCCCGGCGAAGGACGACTTCGAGCAGCTGATCGGCGCGACCGACGCGGTGGTGAACCTGCGCTGGCCCACGGCGGGCGAGACCAGCGCGGTGATGATGCGCGCGTTCGGGGCCGGCCGGCCGGTGATCACCAGCGACCTGCCGCAGAACCGGCACTACGCCGAGGAGTTCTGCTGGCGGGTGCCGATCGAGTCGCGCGCCGAGGCGGAGGCGTTGGCCGCGCTGCTGGAGCAGGTCGTCACCGAGCCAGGGCGGGCGCGGGCGGCGGGTGAGCTGGCGCGGGACTGGGTGGCGCGGGAGGCGTCGTGGCCGGTGGTCGCGCGGCAGTACCGCGAGGCGCTGGAGTCCGCCGCCGAGGACGCCTACGCGCCGGACCTGGTCACCGCCGGCGGCGGGGCGCGCGAAGGGGCCGCGAACCTGGGCGGGTCCGGTCAGGGCGGGTCCGGCCGGGGCGGGCGGTCCGGGGGTCGGCGTGCGTTCCGGCCGGTCGAGCTGGTCGAGCGGTCCGCGCCCGGGGTGAACCTGTTCGCCGACACGCGGGCCACGACCGGCCTGTCCGAGTCGTTCCGGCGCGCGGGCCTGGCGCTGCTCGGCACCGACGTGGGCCTGACCTACACCGAGTTCAACTCGCGTGCGCCGGTCCGGACCGTCCAGGTGCCGCGCGAGCTGGCCGAGCTGCGCGCCGGCAAGGACTACCCGGTCGACCTGTGGATGGTGAACCTCAACGAGTTCCAGCTGATCCCGGACAGCTCGCTCGACCGGTACACGATCGCGCTGTGGGCGTGGGAGCTGCCGGAGATCCTGGACTACACGCTGGTCCAGCTGCCGCGCCTGGACGAGCTGTGGGTGGTGTCGTCGTTCGTCGGCGACGCGTTCCGCACCGTCACCGACATCCCGATCACCGTGGTGCCGAACGTGGTCCCGGAGGTGGAGGCCGCACCGGACCGGGCGCGGTTCGGGCTGGCCGAGGACGCGTTCGTCGTGCTGTTCACGTTCAGCTCGTCGTCCAGCGACGCGCGCAAGAACCCGTGGGGCGTGATCGACGCGTTCCGCCGGGCGTTCGCGCCGCACGAGCGCGGCACCACCGCGCACCTGGTGATCAAGGCGATCGACCTGGACATCTTCCCGCTGATGGCGGCGGCGCTGGCGGACGCGGTGGCGAGCGTCAACGGCACCCTGATCGCCGAAGACCTGACCCGGCCCGAGATGGACGCGCTGCTGGCGTCGTGCGACGTCTACGCCTCGCTGCACCGGTCCGAGGGCTACGGCCTGGGCATGGCGGAGGCGATGATGCTCGGCAAGCCGGTCGTGGCGACGGGCTACGGCGGCAACACCGACTTCATGCCGCCCGGCGCGGCGGCGACCGTCGGCTACGACATCAGGCCGATCACCGAGAAGGACCACCGCTACGACAACCGGTTCGCCGACTGGTACCGGCCGGGGCAGCTGTGGGCGGAGCCGGACGTCGCCCAGGCCGCCGGGTGGCTGCGCAGGCTGGCCGACAGCCCGGCGCTGCGCGCGCGCATGGGTGCACGGGCCCGGAAGGCGATCCGCGCGCACAGCGGGGCGGAGGCGGTCGGCGCGGTGATGCGCGACCGCGTCCACGCGATCTACCGCGAGGGCCTGCACCTCGGGGGCGTCCACCGGAAGTGACGGAGCCGGCCCGTCCCGGACCACCTGGCCGGGCCGCTCCCGCACGCCGCCCGGCCCGAGCGGCCTCCGCGCACCCACCGACCGCTCCTCAGCGATCCCTCAGCAGCCGCCCGGATATGTCGGTGCGCACTGGGACAATGGAATCGGGGGCCGGAGGCCACGCCGGATCACGGCGGAATCGCGGGCGGGAGGCCACGCCGGATCACGGGCCGGGGCCATGCCCCGGCACACCTCGCTCGCACGTCGACCGACCGCGGCGCTTCGCCGCAGGCGCTTTCGGCCCGACGCTTCGGCCCAGCACATCGACGCAGTGCTGCGACCCGGCACCTCGACCGGGCACCTCGACCGGGCACCTCGACGCAGTGCCGCGACCCGGTGCGTCTGCCCGGCACGTCGGCGCGGCACAACGATCCGGCACGTCGGCGAAGCACCACATGCCGGCACGTCGGCCCGGCGCGTCGGCCAAGACCTGTGGCCTGGCCGGACTGAGGGACCGGCCGGCGTCGGTGGGTGTCGCAGCCGGTCGGTGTCGGGCCTGCACCGGGTGGGTCGAACGGTGGTCGGCGCCGAGGTGGGCGTGCGGTCGGCAGGGTGCGGCTGCGTCCGGTCCGCTGCGTCCGGGGAGGGCGTCCGGGCGTGGCCTCCGGCCCCCGGTTTCCATTGTCCCACTGGGCACCGACGTTTTCGGGCGGCTGCTGAGGGTTCGCTGAGGGCCGCTGCGGATTCCGCCGGGAAGCCCGCAGGAGGTTCGCCGACGGGCCGCCGAGGATTCCGACCGGAAGCCCGCGGGAGGTTCGCCGAGGGAGCGCCGAGGGAGCGCCGAGATCCCCGCTGCGGGGGTCGGCGTGTTCGGGCCTTCGTGCGGAGCCCGCCGGCCCCGCCCACCGCCCGACCTCAGCTCGGCTCCAGCTCCACCAGCCGCGCCTCCAGCGCCGCCAGCCGCCGGTGCGCCCGGCCAAGCTGCGACTCCGCCTCGCGCAGCGCCCCGCGCAGGTCCTCGACGTACGCGGCGTCCTTGGCCCGCGCCTCCTGGGCTTCCCGCACCGCGTTCTCCAGCCGCCGGATGTACCCGATCTCGGCCACCCGCGCCGCGCGCTGGTCCGCGAACTCCGCCCGCACGTACCGGTCGAACACGTTCGCGGGCGCGGAGAGCACGCTCAGCGCCTCCTCGTCGTCGGCCCGCGCGTAGAACCGGTTGAGCCCGTCGAACAACGCGCACCGGTAGCCCGCCGCCAGCACCAGCGGCTCCCAGCCCGCGTGGTTGGGCGTGGGCGACCCCGGCTCGGTCGCCTCGACCACGACCACGCGCGGCCGGTGGCGCGACCAGTCCGCGCCCTCCAGGACGACCTGCTCCGCGCCCTCGACGTCGATCTTCAGGAAGTCCACCGGTCCGGGGTGCTCGTCGAGCACGTCCGCGAGCGTGCGCACCTCGACCTCGACCTCCTCCACGGCCAGCTCGGACCGGTAGGCGGAGGCGAGCGAGGCGTCCAGGGTCGACCACCCGGACCGGTCGGGCACGACGTGCAGCGTCGCGCTGCCGTTGTGCGCGCCGAGCGCGACGGCCAGCGTCACGTCGCCGGGCCGCGCCTGGCGCAGCCGCTCCGCCTGCGCCGGGATCGGCTCGACGTTGATGCCCCGCCAGCCCAGGTCGTAGAAGTGCTTGGTCACCGAGTCCTCGACGGCGTCCGCCGCGCCCACGTCGACGTACCGGCCGTCGGTCCGCCCGTGGAACAGGCGGGCCAGCACGACGTCCTCCCCGTTCTGCGCGTACGAGATCACGACAGACCGGCCTTGCGCGCTTCCACCTCTAGGTCGTGGTCGACCATCATCGCGACGAGGCCCGCGAAGTCGACCTCCGGCTTCCAGCCGAGTTTCTCGCGCGCCTTGGACGCGTCGCCCACCAGCAGGTCGACCTCGGCGGGCCGGAAGAAGCGCGGGTCCTGGGTGACGTGCCGCTCCCAGTCCGGGATGCCCGCGTGGGTGAACGCGGCGGACACGAAGTCGCGCACCCGGTGCGTCCGGCCGGTGGCGATGACGTAGTCGTCCGGCTCGTCCTGCTGGAGCATCTGCCACATGGCCTGCACGTAGTCGCCGGCGAAGCCCCAGTCGCGGCGCGGCTCCAGGTCGCCGAGCACCAGCGTCTCCTGGAGGCCGAGCTTGATCCGCGCGACCGCGTTGGTGATCTTCCGGGTCACGAACTCCACCCCGCGCCGGGGCGACTCGTGGTTGAACAGGATGCCCGAGCAGGCGTAGAGGCCGTAGCTGTCGCGGTAGTTCACCGTGATGTCGTGGCCGAACACCTTGGCGACCCCGTACGGCGAGCGCGGGTAGAACGGGGTCGTCTCCCGCTGTGGCGTCTCCCGCACCTTGCCGAACATCTCCGAGCTGGACGCCTGGTAGAACCGGATCGGGTTGTCGGAGCTGCCGCCGGCCATGCGGATGGCCTCCAGCATCCGGAGCACGCCCAGCCCGGTCACGTTCGAGGTCAGCTCGGCCTGCTTGAAGCTGAGCGCCACGAAGGAGATCGCGGCGAGGTTGTACACCTCGTCCGGTTGCGTCTGCTCGACGGCGGCGATGAGGCTCGTCAGGTCCTGGAGGTCGGCGGACACGATCTCCACGAACGGCAACTCCTGCTGCACGAGTTCGGCCCGCGGGTTGTTCTGCCCCTTGACCAGGCCGAAGACCTCGTACCCCTTGCTGTTCAGGAGTTCGGCCAGATACCGGCCGTCCTGCCCGGTGATACCGGTGATCAATGCGCGCGCCACCGCGCAAGGATAGCCGCGCGGCTGTGGGCGCCCTCACCCGATCCGGCAAGTCTCCCACGCCGGGCGGTTGGGTGGACGGGCGCCAGGCAACCCGTCCGCCATGCGATGCGTCCGTTCCCGTGAGACCGAACCCGTGACCGACCGGAGACATCGATGTGGCTTGCTGTGACCCTGGTCACCTTGGGAGCGGTCGCATTTTCCGTGCGCACCGTTCGGACCCTGCGGTCCGTATCGAAAACGGGGCAGCAACGCTTGCCCATTGAGCCAACACCGTCCACCTAGCCCCTATGGGGGATTGTGGTCTTGCCGTACGATCCTTTTCGGGTCGCACGCACGACCTGTGCCTGCTAGGGGACCTCACAACAGAGGTAGGTGCGTCATGGATCTCGCACTGAGCAAGGTCATCGAGCTGCGCGAGAGCGGTTTCCAGTTCCTCCACCTCCGGGACGAGGACGGGCAGCTCGACCGCATCATGGCCTTCAAACAGCGCCGCGGCTTCATCGACTCGATCCTGTTCTGGTCGGAGACGGAGGCCCGCGCAGGCCGCCTACCTGCGGTTCGGGACAGCACGCGGGCCGCCCAGGCGGTCTGGATATACGAGGGCCCGCTCGTCGAGGCGGTCGACCGGTTGCTCGACCTGCCGGAGCCGGGTACGCGCAACGCGCCCACCCTGATGAAGCGGACGGCCTCCGACCTCGCGGTCGTGACGACGCTGCCGTTCAAGCTCAAGCTGCCGCCCGGCGCCATCGCCTGAGCTTCCGCTCCCGTTCACCCAGCCCCGCGCGAACAACGCGGGGCTTGTCGTCGTGGTCACCCTGCGTACATTTCCGTGGGCATTTGCTCGCTTTCCGTAGTGAGAATATGCACCCTTACAACCCCCACGGGTAATGTACGACCAATACGACCAATACCGGGGGTTACCGGGTTATAACAAATGCCCATACAACCGGGTTATGGCCTGCGCGGGCGCACCAATCCCGATTCGTAGGCGAGCACCACGAGTTGCGCCCGGTCCCGCGCCCCCAGTTTTGTCATCACCCGGCTCACGTGCGTGCGCGAAGTGGCGGGGCTGATGACGAGGTGCGCCGCGATCTCGTCGTTGGACAGGCCGCCGGCCACCAGCGCCAGGATCTCCCGTTCCCGCGCGGTCAGCTCGCGCAGCGCACCGGGGTCCGGCCTGCGGTGCTCGGGGCGCGCCGCGAACTCCTCGATCAGCCGCCGCGTCACGCTCGGGGCCAGCAGCGCCTCGCCCCGCGCGACCACCCGCAGGGCGTGCAGCAGCTCCACCGGGTCGGTGTCCTTCAGCAGGAAGCCGGACGCGCCCGCGCGCAACGCCTCGAAGACGTACTCGTCCACGTCGAAGGTGGTCAGCACGAGCACCTTCACCTCCGGCAGCTCGGCGCAGACCAGCCGCGTCGCGACCAGCCCGTCCGTGCCGGGCATCCGGATGTCCATCACCACGACGTCCGGCCGGTGCTCACGGGCCAGGCGGAGCGCCTCCGCGCCGTCGCCCGCCTCGCCGACCACCTCGAACCCGTCCTCGGTGTCCAGCAGCAGCCGGAAACCCGCCCGCACCAGCACCTGGTCGTCGGCCAGCACCACCCTGATCACGCGCCACCCCCCACGGCAGAACCGCCCGGACCTCGAACCCGCCACCGGCGCGCGGCCCCGCGCTCAGCTCGCCGCCCAGCGCCGCCACCCGTTCCCGCATGCCCCGCAGCCCGGTGCCCGCGCCCTGCGGCGCGGGCGCGCCCGAGCCGTCGTCCCGGACGGTCAGCTCCAGGGCGGACGCCGTGCGGACGAACGCCACCGTGATCTCCGTGGCGTCCGGCGCGTACCGCAGGGCGTTGGTCAGGGACTCCTGGACCACCCGGTAGGCCGCCGCGTCGACCGGCGCGGGCACCTCGCCGGGCTCGCCCACCACGCGCGCCTTGGGCACCGGGCCGACCAGCTCGTCCAGCCTGCTCAGCGACGGCGCGGGCGTGGTGCCCTCGCCGGTGCGCAGGACGCCGAGCGTCGCGCGGAGGTCGTCCAGCGCGTGCCCCGACGCCACCTTGATCGCCCGGAGCGCCTTCACGGCCTCCTCGGGCCGCCGGTCCGCGACGTGCGCGGCGACACCCGCCTGCACGTTGATCATGGCGAGGCTGTGCGCGACGACGTCGTGCACCTCGCGGGCGATCCGCAGCCGCTCCTCCTCCACCTGCCTGCCCCGCCGCTCGGCCGCGCGCTCCTTCGCCAGGGACAGCACCGCGATCGCGGGCGCCACGACCAGCGGGCCGTAGTGGCCGGTCACGTAGTACAGCCAGGTGGACACGCCGGTGACCGCGATGACCGCCACCGGGAAGCGCCGACGCCACAGCAGCGGCGCGAACGTCGCCGCGAACCACACCCAGGCCGGCCAGTCCACGCGTCGACCGTACGCCGGGACCACCGGCGGGACATCGGTCGGCGGGCGCGTCCGCCGGGTACGTCGACGGTCGTACGCGACCCGACCGGATCACTGGAGCGGGTGAAGAACTCCACACGGAGGGCGTAGCCGGCTTGATCCGGCGCGCCGAACTGAGCACCTTTCCCGCCATGAACACCAGCACGGCCGCCGCGCGAACCGACGCGCGGACGCCACCGGGTCCGGAGTCGCGGGCAGCGGGTCGACCCGGTGCGCGCGGCTGACGCACCCCGAGCCGGAACGGTCCCGGCCCCCTCCCCCTCGGGCCGGGGCCGTTCCAACCCCCAGCGCGCCACGCGGAACCGCCGGGTGATCGGCGGTCGACGGGCCCGGACCGCGGGACGACCGACCCCGGATCGACCGACCGCAGATCGACCGACCCCGGATCGACGGGCCGGGGCAGGTCGCGGGACGGCGGACCCGGCGGGCCGGGTGCCGGCGGATCGGGTGCCATCGCGCCGGGTGCCGGCGGATCGGCTGCTGGCGGATCGGCTGCCGGCGCGCCGAGTGCCGGCGGGCCGGGCAACGGCGGGTTCAGCGGCCGACGGCGTAACCCTGGTTGCCACGCGGGTTGGCCGCACCGCGCAGCAGGCCGCCCCGCACGTCCCGCCCCACCGCCGACATGCGGCCCAGCGTCCACGGCCCCGCGTCGAGCACCGCGTGCCCGCGCTCCCGCAGCGCCCCGATCGCCGCCTCGCCCAACCGCGACTCCACCACCAGCTCACCGGGCGTCCACCCGCGCGGGTAGAACGAGCTCGGGAACGCGTTGGAGTGCCACATCGGCGAGTCGATCGCCTCCTGGAGGTTCAGCCCGCCGACGGTGTGCGCCAGCCAGAAGCCGAGCTGCCACTGGTCCTGCTGGTCACCGCCGGGCGTGCCGAACGCCAGCGCGGGCTCGCCACCGCGCAGCGCCAGCGACGGCGAGAGCGTGATCCGGGGCCGCTTGCCCGGCGCGAGCGAGTTCGGCAGGCCCTCGTCCAGCCAGAACATCTGCGCCCGGCTGCCCAGGCAGAACCCGAGCGACGGGATGGTCGGTGACGACTGGAGCCAACCGCCGGACGGGGTCGCCGACACGAGGTTGCCCCAGCGGTCCACGACGTCGACGTGCACCGTGTCGCCCTTGACCGCGCCGGTCCGCGACACGGTCGGCTCCCCGATCGCGCCGGCCGCCTCCTGCTCCTCCGCCGAGGCGCCCCGGAGCACGTGGCGCGCCATCGCCGCCGTCCGCCCGCCCGGTGCGCCGGGCCGCAGCTCCAGCGACGCCTCCTCGCCCACCAGCGCACGCCTGGCCTCGGCGTACTCCCGCGACAGCAGCACGTCCAGCGGCACGTCGCCGTCGTCGCCGTACCACGCCTCGCGGTCCGCGAACGCCAGCTTCGCGCACTCCACCGCCAGGTGGACGGTCTCCGCCGTCGGCACGCCGCCCTCGTACGACAGGCGGTCCGCGAAACCCTCCAGCAGCAGCAACTGCTGGAGCAGCACCGGCCCCTGGGACCAGGCGCCGACCTTCGCGACCGTCCAGTCGCCGAAGTCGACGGTCACCGCGTCCTCGTAGGACGCCTGCCACCCGGCCATGTCCTGCCCGGTCAGCAGGCCGGCGTGGTCGCGGCCCGAGTCGTCCCGGAACGCGGTGCGGCAGAACTCCTCCACCTGCGCGGCCACGAAACCCTGCGACCACGCCCGCCGCGCGGCCTCGATCTGCGCCTCGCGGTCGGACCCGGCGGCCTCGCCCGCCGCCAGCAGCCACTCCCACGTGTCGGCCAGCTTGGGGTTGCGGAACCGCTCGCCCGGCTCGGGCGGCGCGCCGCCCGGCAGCCACAGCGCCGCCGACGACGCCCAGTGCCCGCGGAACAGGTCGGCCACCGCCTCGATGGTCGTGACCACCCGCGGCAGCAGCGGGAACCCGTCGCGCGCGTACCCGATGGCGTAGCCGAGCACGTCGCGCAGCGACTTGGTCCCGTGGTCGCGCAGCAGGGTCAGCCAGCCGTCCCACGCGCCCGGCACGGTCGCCGCGAGCAGCCCGCTGCCCGGCACCAGGTCGAGGCCGAGGTCCCGGTAGCGCGCGATGGTCGCGGCGGCGGGCGCGACGCCCTGCCCGCACAGCACGCGCGGCGTCGACTCGCCGGCCACCACGAACACGGCGGGCACCTCGCCGCCCGGCCCGTTCAGGTGCGGTTCGACGACCTGGAGCACGAAGCCCACCGCGACGGCCGCGTCGAACGCGTTGCCGCCGTCCTCCAGCACCGCCATACCCGCGCTGGAGGCGAGCCAGTGCGTCGACGCGACCATGCCGTGGGTGCCGACGAGTTCCGGACGGGTTGTGAACACGCCCGACAACCTACGTGGACGTCCCACCTTTGGTTAACCCGGCTAACTGGATCGTTGTGCGTCGCGCCGGGGTCTCAGCCGGTCGGCGCGTGCTGCGGGCGGCCCAGCCCGCGCAGCACCAGACCGGCCCGGCGCAGGGCGTCCGCGTCCAGGTGGTCGCGGGTGTCGAGCACCACCGAACCCGCCATCAGGTCGGCCACCCTGGTCCAGTCGAGGGTGCGGAACTGGGGCCACTCGGTGAGCAGCACCACCGCGTCGGCGTCCCGCGCCACCTCGTGCGGCTCGTCCACCACGGTCATCCCGACCAGCGGGCGGCGGACCTCGGGGTCGTGCGCGACGAGCCGCGCGCCCGCGAAGGTCAGCAGCTCGGCGACGGCCAGGGCGGGCGAGTCGCGCAGGTCGTTGGTGCCCGCCTTGAACGCCAGGCCGAGCAGTCCGATCCGCGCGCCCGCCAGCGTGCCGCCGACGGCGTCCCGCACCTTGTCCACCACCCGCTGCCGCTGCCGCTGGTTGGCCTCGATGGTCGACCGGACCAGCGCGAAGTCGACGCCGACCGATTCGGCGATCCGCAGCATGGCGTGCGTGTCCTTGGGCAGGCACGACCCGCCCCAGCCCGGTCCGGGCCGCAGGAACGACTGGCCGATCCGGCGGTCGTAGCCCATGCCGTCGGTCACCGACGACACGTCCGCGCCGACGAGCTCGCACAGCTCGGCGACCGCGTTCACGTAGGACAGCTTCATCGCGAGGAAGCAGTTGGCCGCGTACTTGACCATCTCGGCGCTCGCCGCGTCCATCAGCACGGTCGGCGCGCCCAGCTTCGCGAACAGCGCCGCGACCCGCTCGGCGGCGGGCGGCGAGTCGGAGCCGACCACGATCCGGTCCGGGCGCAGGAAGTCCCGCACGGCGCTCCCCTCGCGGAGGAACTCCGGGTTCGACACCACGGCCACGTCGTCGCGGTCGAGCAGCGCCGCCACGCGGACCGACGTGCCCACCGGCACGGTCGACTTGCACACCACGACCGCGCCGTACGGGAGGACCTCCCGCAGGTCGCGCGCCACCGACTCGACGGCGGACAGGTCGGCCGCGCCGCCCGCGCCCATCGGCGTGGGCAGGCACAGGAACACCACCTCGGCGTCGCCCACCGCCGCCCGCGCGCCCTCCACGAACGCCAGCCGCCCGGCCGCCTGGCCCTCCGTGACGAGGTCGGTCAGGCCGGGTTCCAGGATGTCGACCTGCCCGGCGCGCAGCCGGGCGACCTTCAGCGCGTCCACGTCCGCGCACACGACCCGATGACCGAGGGACGCCAGGCAGGCTCCCGTCGTCAGGCCCACGTAACCCGTTCCCACGACCGCGATCCGTCGGACGAACATGGTCGTGACGGTCGCAGCCGGAGTTGGCCGCCTGCCGAACACGAGTTGTATGCGGAGAGTGAGGTGGGTAGTCCTCTGGATGTACGCGGGAACACTTCTCGCGGCGGACGCGCGGGCTCCCGGCCCGGAGGCAAGGTGGAGACATGGAACTCCTGCTGATCACACTGCTGTTCGCGGGGCTGGCGCTGCTGGCCGCCGTGCCGTTGGTCGCATTGCTGCACTTCTCCGACCACCGGCAGCTGAACGACCGTTAACCTCCGGTCCCGGCAGTGTCGCTGGGAGATGGAGGGTGTGGCATGGAGATCGAGGGAACCGCGGCGATCGTCACCGGCGGTGCGTCGGGCTTGGGCAACGCGACCGCGCGGGCGCTGGCCGCGAAGGGCGCGGCGGTGTTCGCCCTGGACATCCGGGTGGACGACGCGGAACCCGTCGAGGGCGTCACCTACCTGGCCGCCGACGTGACGTCCGAGGAGGACGTCCAGCACGCCGTCGACACCGCCGCCGGCTCCGGGCGACCGCTCCGCGTCGTGGTCAACTGCGCGGGCATCGGCCCGTCCACCCGCACCGTGGGCAAGTCCGGCCCCCACCCGCTCGACCTGTACCGGAAGGTCATCGACGTCAACCTGGTCGGCACGTTCAACGTGCTGCGCCTGGCCGCGGCGGCGATGGGCAGGACCGAGCCGCTGGAGCACGGCCAGCGCGGCATCGTGATCAACACGGCGTCCATCGCGGCCTACGACGGCCAGATCGGGCAGGTCGCCTACGCGTCGTCCAAGGCGGCGGTCGTGGGCATGACGCTCCCGGCCGCGCGCGACCTGTCGTCGGTGGGCGTGCGGGTGATGACCATCGCGCCGGGCATCGTGGACACGCCGATGCTGGCGACGGTGTCCGAGGAGTTCCGGACGGGCCTCGCGGCGGGTGTGCCGTTCCCGAAGCGGCTGGCGCTGCCCGCCGAGTACGCGCAGCTCGCCGTGAGCATCGTCGAGCACGACTACCTCAACGGCGAAGTGATCCGCATGGACGGCGCTTTGCGCATGGCGCCCCGCTAGCGGTCCGGGCCCTTCGAGTCCGGCGCGCGCTCCTCGGCCGGCACCGCGCGGACGTGCCGCGCGGTGCCGGGGGGCGGGTCAGAGGTCGCCGGCGAACGGCAGGCTGGACATGGCGTCCGAGGTCATCCACTCCCGCAGCGCGTGCGTGGCCCGGACGTCGTCCTCGTTGTACTCCAGCAGCCGCCGCCGCTGCTCCGGGTCCGGCGGCGCGCCCTCCATGCCGACCGCGTCGCGGTACCAGCGCATGGAGTTCTCCCCGCCCGCCTCCGGGTCGCGCCACGCGAAGCCGGCCACCGGGGCGATCGTCTTCAGCCCCTTGCCGTGCGCGCACAGGAACTGGTCCTGCACGATCCCGAACAGGTCGACCCACGCGTCGGACGAGATGAACTCCCGGACCTGCGCCACCGCCGGGATGCCCGGCCTGCCCTTGAACCGCTCCGCCGAGCCGAGCAGCCAGCGGTTCTCCGCCAGCTCGTTGTAGCAGTACGCCCGGAACGTCAGGCCGCGCGCCCGCGCCCGCAGCCGGACGCCGGTCAGCCAGCCCCAGAACTCGGCGAACGACCGCGCCTCGTCGTCGCACGGCAGCGGCTCCCAGGTCGCGAACGCGCGGTAGCCGTGCTCCTCGCCCACGTCCGCGCCGGACAGCAGGCAGCCCCACATGTACGCGCCGAGGTCGCCGAAGCTCTCCATGTCGACGTCCACCTCGACGTCCGCGCGCGGCACGTCCATGTACGGCACGCGCCGCACCACCGTCAGGTCGCGCAGCCACGCCCGCGCCAGCACCACCGCGTCCGGGTACGACATGCCCACCAGCGGCGTCACCTGGTCGCCGAACGGCTCCAGCGCCGCCAGGTCGTCCACGGTGGTGACGCCGACCTTGCGCAGCGCCACCGCGTCCTCGCCGCGCACGACGAGGCTCACGTCCCGCGACGACCGCAGGTCCACCTCGCACACCGGCCACCACGGGCAGCTGCGGCACTCCACGATCCGCGACGGGCGGGCCAGCGGGTCCGCGCCGGTGGCCGCCGCCGCGGCCACCGCCAGCCGGTCCGAGAACCGCGAGTCGTACTCGGCGAGCGCCGTCCGCCCGCCCGGCCACGTCGGCGCGTCCAGGTCGTGCCACACCACCACGTCGCCGTCCATCCCGACGACACCGCCGTACGAGCGGCCGGCGGCCGCGAACCCGGCCGCCTGGAGCTGCCGCTGGGCGTGGGCCAGGCGGAGCTGGTCGCGCGGCTGGGGCCGCACCTTGCGCAGCGGGTCGACCCGCGCGCCGCCCGGCAGCGGGTGCGCCAGCGGCGACGTCCGCGCACCCGCGCCCGGATCGGTGACCTTGTGCCGCACCACCAGCACCGGCACGTACCCGGAGTCGCCCTTGACCAGCAGGTCGATACCGCCGCGCCGCCCGCCGCGCACGTCGCGGGGCAGCGCCGCGCCCCAGATGTACGGCACGCCCGCCCGCATCGCGTCGGCCGTGACGCGCTCCCGGTCCGCGCTCGGCACGTCCTGCGGTACCTCCATCAGGTCCGAGCCGGCGAACCGGCCGAGCGCCGTGGCCACCGCCCGCCGGTGCTCCGTGGCGTCGGCCTTGCGGAGCCGGCCGGTCGGGTCGGGCGCGGCCTTGGGGGCGTCTCGCATGGCTGGATCGTGTTCGAGGTGCACCCGCCGCCGGCAACGAGTGACCACGCCGGCGTCCAGCTGCACCTGGGAAGTCACGGCTGAAGCCTAAGCCGCCGCCGTGACGCTTGTACCGGCAACCTGATGGACGGGCAATGGATCATCCGTGCGAGGTGACCGCCCGACCTCTAGGGTGCGGTGCAGGAGGTGGCGGGCGATGGCACGCGAACGCAGCAGGGGCATGTCACCCGGCCGGGCGAAGAACCTGGTCGGTGTGGCCAAGGTCGTCGCGCCGGCGCTGATCCCCGTGGTCGCGCCGCTGGCCGCCCGCGCGGCGGCGCTCGTGAGCGACCGCTACGACCACTACCGGGCGCGGCGGCTCGGCGTGCCCGTGGACGAGCTCACCCGGTACTCGGGCCGGGGCGCGAAGCTGCACGCCCGCATCGTCGGGTTCGCCCACGCGCTGGAGGAGCTGCGCGCCGGGGACCGGGCGTACGTGGAGGCCACCGAGGCGCGCCTGGGCCAGCTCGCGGCGGCCGTGCGGGCGTCGGAGCGCATGCCGACGGCGCGCCGGAAGGCCGCTCACCGGGCGGTGGGCGCCGATCTGGACACGCTGGAAGCCGAGCTGTTGAAGCGGTTGATCTAGCGTTTATCGGCCTCGGCTTCGCCTCGGCGGCTCGGCCGCCTCTGGTCGGCCCATCACGCCTGATTTCCCGCCGATCGAAAAGCGTGATCGGCGGGAAATGAGGCGTGACAGGCCGACGCGGCCTCGCGGTGCGGGAGCGAGTGGCTGTGTGAGAGCGGCGACTTGCTCAGCGCGGCGGCTTGCTCAGCGCGGCGACTTGGTCAGGGCGGCGGCTTGGTCAGGGCGGCGACTGGGTCGTGCCGGCTGGGGCGGCGGGTGTTGGAGGAGGGGTGGCGAAGAGGGGGTCGGTGCGCAGGTCTTTGGCCAGGGAGACGCAGAGGCCCACCATGACCGCCGCGAAGGGCAGCGCCGCGATGATGGTCAGGTTCTGTAGGCCGGTCAGGGCGTCCGAGCCGCCCACCAGCAGCATCACCGCCGCCATCGCACCGGTCAGCACGCCCCAGAACACCACGACGCCCTTCGTCGGCGCGATGGAGCCGCGCTGCGACAGCGTGCCCATCACCACCGAGGCGGCGTCCGCGCCGGACACGAAGAAGATCGCCACCAGCAGGATCACCACCACGCCCGCGACCGCCGCCAGCGGGAAGTGGTCGAGCAGCGCGAACAGCTGGCTCTCCGGCGACGACTCGCCCGCCAGGTCCGTCCCGTTCCGCTGCACGTGGATCGCCGTGCCGCCGAACACGCAGAACCACAGCAGGCTGACCGCGCTGGGCACGCCGATCACGCCCGCCACGAACTGCCGGATGGTGCGCCCCCGGCTGATGCGCGCGATGAACATGCCGACGAACGGCGTCCACGAGATCCACCACGCCCAGTAGAAGATGGTCCACCCGGACAGCCACGCCTCGGTCGCGTCGCCGCCCGACGCCGCCGTCCGCCCCGCCATGTCGGCCAGGTCGCGGAAGTAGTCGCCGATCGCGGCGGGCACCAGGTTGAGCACGAACACCGTCGGCCCGACCACGAACACGAACGCCGCGAGCACCACGGCCAACACCATGTTGGTGTTCGACAGCCACTGGATGCCCTTGGCCACGCCGGACACGGCGGAGGCGACGAACACCACGGTCAGCACCGCGATCACGCCCACGAGGACGGCGTTGCCCGCGTCCCAGCCGGCGATGGACAGGCCGCTGCCGATCTGCAGCGCGCCCAGGCCGAGCGACGCGGCGGAGCCGAACAGGGTCGCGAAGATCGCCAGCACGTCGATCGCCCGGCCGGCCGCGCCCTCCGCCCGCCTGCCCAGCAGCGGCCCGAACGCGGCGCTGATGAGCTGGCTGCGCCCGCGCCGGAAGCTGCCGTAGGCGATGGCGAGGCCGACGACCGCGTAGATGGCCCACGGGTGCACGGTCCAGTGGAACAGGGTGGTGGCCATCGCGGTCTGGAGGGCCTCGTCGCTGCCGGCCGGCACGGTGCCCGGCGGCGGTTTCACGAAGTGCGAGAGCGGCTCGTTGACGCCGTAGAACATGAGCCCGATGCCCATGCCGGCGCTGAACATCATGGCGATCCACGACACCGACTTGAACTCGGGCCGCTCACCGTCGCGACCCAGCGGGATGCGGCCGTAGCGGCTGACCGCCAGCCACAGCGCGAACAGCACGAAGCCGGACGCGACCAGGACGAAGGCCCACCCGACGTGGGTGATGATCCAGGTCAGGACCGCTTTCGAGGCCGAGGCGAGCGAGTCGGTGCCGAGCACGCCCCAGACCACGAAGGCGAGCGTGACCGCCGCCGCGACGCCGAACACGACCCGGTCGGTCCGGCCCGGTCGATCGGCGTCGCCCTCGTCGCGAGCCGGTCTCGGCTCGCCGGGCAGGGGTTCTCTGATGCGGCGGTGCGGGGTTGTCACGCGTAACGCCGTACCCCCGGATGGCCCAGTCCAAACCTCGCTACCCCGGTAGCGGCTCACACCTCCGGCCGCCCTTCTCCTACTCTCAGGTGCATGACCGGACGCCCAGCACCGACCCGCCTCGCGCGGGTCCTCCTGCTGGCCGTGACGTCCGCGTCACTCAGCGTGGCCGCCCACGGCGCGGCCGGCGGTGACGTGACCGAGTTCGCGCCCGCGCTGCCGCTGACCGTGCTGGTCGCGCTCGCGGGCACGGCCCTGGCCGAACGCGGGCGCGGCCCGTGGGCGATCCTCGCCGCGCTCGGCGCGGCGCAGGTCGGCCAGCACGCGCTGCTCAGCCTCGGCCACCACGCGGACGACGGGCCCGGTCCTGGCATCGGCCCGGTGGCCATGACCACCGCGCACGTGGTGGCGGCGCTGCTCACCGGCCTGCTGCTCGCCCGAGCCGACCAGGTCCTGGCGGCCCTGGCGAGCGCGGTCGCCCACCTGGTGCCGGCACACCCCGCCTTCGTACCCACCGCGCACCGCCCGGACCCACTCCCGGCGCTCGCCGGCCAGGACACGGCAACCGCCGTACTCCTGCACCGCGTCCACGGCCGCCGAGGCCCTCCCGCTCCTTAGCTCCGGAGGCACGAGCCGCGAGGCCGAGTCGGGTTCCCACCCTCGCCACCGCCCCCGCGCCGCGCGAGGCCGCGTCGGGCTGTCACGCCTCATCCCCCGCCGATCACGCTTTTCGATCGGCGGGAAACCAGGCGCGACGGCCCGACAAAAAGGCGGCCGAGCCGCAGGGGCGAAGCCGAGGCGAATCCAACACAGCTCTACGCCCTGTCCCACCGCTCGCCCCCTCTACACCGGCCTCCGCTCGCCCTCCCCTCACACCCCACATACCCCCTCTGGTTGATCAGGAGCGACACCTACATGTCGACAAATCGTTTTGGTGGGCGCACGCTCGCCAAGGGCGGCGCCGTGCTGGCGACCGCCGCCTTCATCGCCCTGGGCACGGCGGGCCCCGCGTCCGCGCACGTCACCGCGTCCACCCCGAAGGACGCCGTGCAGGGCGGCTACACCAAGGTCACCCTGCGGGTGCCCAACGAGCGGCCGAACGCCGGCACGGTCAAGCTCGAACTGACGCTGCCCGCCGAGTACCCGCTGGCGTCGGTCAGCACCAAGCCGACGGCGGGCTGGAAGGTCGAGGCCGTCAAGGGCAAGCTCGACAAGCCGGTCCAGAACCACGGCGCGGAGGTCACCGAGGCGGTCCGCACGGTCGTCTGGACGGCCGACCCCGGCGTCCGCATCGAGCCGAACCAGTTCAACGAGTTCGACCTGTCCATCGGCCCGCTGCCGGACAACACCGACCAGCTGGTCATCCCGGCCAAGCAGACCTACGACAACGGCGAGGTCGTGGACTGGAACGCGCCGCCGCCCGCCGCGGGCGCGCAGGAGCCGGAGCACCCGGCGCCGGTCCTGAAGCTGGTCGCCAAGAAGACCGGCGGCGACGACCACGGCACGGCGACGAACGCCGCCGCCGGGTCGGACGGCCACGGCTCGTCGTCGTCGGCCGCGGCCGGCACGGACGACACCGCGCGCTGGCTCGGCGGCGCGGGCCTGGCCGTGGGCGCGCTCGGGCTGGGCTTCGGCGTCGGGGCGGTCCTGCGGTCGAGGCGTGCGACGGGTACCCCGTCGGCATGAGGCGCGCACTCTCGTTGCTCCTGGCCGGCCTCCTGGCGGGCGGCGCGGCGCTGGCCACGTCCGGCACCGCGCTGGCGCACAACGTGCTGGTCAGCAGCGACCCCAAGGAAGGGCAGGCGCTGGAGAGCGGCCCCTCGGAGATCTCGCTGACGTTCGACCAGCCCGTCCAGGCGGGCGACCGGTTCAACACGATCACCATCAAGGGGCCGGACGACACCCGCTGGGCGTCCGACGGCGAACCCGCCGTGAAGAACAACACGGTGACGTTCAAGATCCGCCCCCTGGGCCCGGCCGCCGAGTACCAGGTCGGCTGGCGCATCCTGTCGGCGGACGGCCACCCGGTCACCGGCAACCTCAAGTTCAGCACCACGAAGGCGGGCACGGGCACCCCGGCGCCCGCCGAGTCGACCGCGCAGGAGTCGGCCGCCGGTGACGACGCCGGCGGCGGCGTGCCGATCTGGGTGTGGATCGCGGGCGCCGTGGTCCTCCTCGGCGGCGGCGTGTTCTTCGCGCTGCGCGGCGGTGCGAAGGAGCCCACGCGCCGATGACCGCGAACCGGGCCACCACGACCACGACGCCGCACCGGGTCGTCGGCGGGCTGCTCGCCGGCGGCGCGGTGGGCGTGCTCCTCGGCCTCGGCCTGTCGACCACGCCCGAAGCGGTCGGCGTCGCCGAGCCGGGTGTGGTGGTCCGGTTCGCGCACCCGCTGATCAGGACGCTGCTCGACCTCGCCGCCACCGCGGTGGTGGGGTTGAGCCTGCTCCCGAAGCTGCTGGGCTTCAGCCGCCCGAACCTCACCGAGCCGGTGCTGCGCCTCGCCCGGCCGGCCGCGGTGGTCGCCGCCGCGGTCTGGGTGCTCACCGCGCTGACGTCGATCGTGATCAGGGCGTACGAGACGCGGCCGGACGTGGCGCTCACCACGGGCGCGGTCGTCGACTACGTCCAGCGGGTGGGCGCGGGCCAGGGGCTGCTGTTCAGCGCGGTGTGCGCCCTGGTCTACCTGGGGATCGGCGTGCTGGCGGTGCGCCGCGGCGAGTCGGTGCCCGCCGAACTGCGCATCCTGGTCGCCATGTTCGGCCTGCTGCCGCTGCCGGTCACCGGCCACGCGTCGAACTGGGAGTACCACGACTACTCCATGATCTCGATGGAGCTGCACGTGCTGGGCGCGGCGGCGTGGACCGGCGGTCTCGGCGCGCTGGTCGTGCTGGTCGCCCACCGGCGCGGCCTGCTGGCGGACGCGCTGCCGAAGTTCTCCAAGCTGGCGACGGTCAGCCTCGTGCTCGTCTCGGTGACGGGCCTGTTCAACGGCCTGCTGGAACTCGCCCTGAACCCGGTGACCGCGCTGCCCGGCTCGCTGCTCACCACGTCCTACGGCCTGGTGCTGGTCGCCAAGGTCGCCTGCGCCGCCCTGCTGGCGCTGCTCGGCGCGAACATCCGGTGGCGGCTGCTGCCGCACATCGCCCGGCACCGGGCCACGGCGATCGTGGGGTGGGCGGCCGTCGAGCTGGCCGTCATGGGCGTGGCGTTCGGCCTGGCGGTCGTGCTCTCGCGGGCGCCGGTCGCGTAGGCGGGATTGTCGTACCCCCCTGCTCTACTCGGAGCATGAGCGAAAAACCGATCCTGGTGCTCGGCGCGACCGGCACGACCGGCCGGCGGGTGGCGGCGCGGTTGGCGGCGCTGGGCCACGCCGTCCGACCCGCGTCCCGGCGCGGCGCGGTGCGGTTCGACTGGGCGGAGCCCGACACGTGGCGGCCGGCGCTGTCCGGTGTCGGTGGCGTCTACCTGATGGCGCCGCACGAGCTGCCGATCGACCCGGCGTTCGTCCGGGAGGCGGTCGGGCAGGGCGTGCGGCGGCTGGTGCTGCTGTCCAGCCGGGGCATCGAGGAGATGGGCGACGAGCGGCTGCTGGCCGCCGAGGCGGTCGTGCGCGACTCGGGCGTCGACTGGACGGTGCTGCGGGCGGACTGGTTCGCCCAGAACTTCGACGAGGGCTTCTTCCGGCCCGCGGTCGAGGCGGGCGAGCTGGCGGTGCCGGTCGGCGACGACGCGCAGGGCTTCGTGGACGCCGACGACATCGCGGCCGTCGCGGTGGCGGCGCTGACGGAGGACGGGCACGCCGGGCAGGTCTACGAGCCGACGGGGCCGCGCGCGCTGACCTTCGGCGAGGCGCTGGACCTCATCGGGCGGGCCCTCGGCAGGCGGCTCGTGTTCCACGGGTCGGCCGAGGCGTACCGTGCGCAGCAGGCGGCCCTCGGGTTCCCGGCCGAGCAGACCGAGGCTGAGGTGGCCGCCTTCCACCGACTGGTGACCGAGCGACCGCCCACCACGACCCCGACCACGGACCACGTGGCGAAGGTCACCGGCCGCGAGCCCATCGACTTCGCGGACTACGTCACACGAGCCTGGGGCCGCCCCTAAGCACGCCGAACACAAGGCCGCGCCAAGCCGCCAGACGGCCTCACCCGCCTCGGCAGAGCAGCGGCCATCCACACAACCACCCCACACCGCGATCAGTGGGGTGTTCGGTGCGGTGAGCTGCGCCGAACGCCTCAGTCCGTGATCAGGCGCGTTCTCGGGTCCACGCGCATCCTGGTCAGGTTGGCCACCACCACCCGGCCACGCCGGTCGAGTTCCTTCGCGTCGATCCACCCGTGCGCGAAGTAGCGGTAGTCCTGGGCGAGCTTGACCAGTTCGGCCAGGTAGTCGGCGGAACGCCGGCGGCGCTCCTCGTCGAACGACGCCAGCAGGGGCAGCTGCGTGTCCACGACCTCGTCGATCATCCGCGCGGCCTTCAGCGCGCGCCGCGTGCGCCAGCGCCGAGCACCCACCAGCTGTCCGATCACGCGCACCTCACCCCGCAGCAGCGCATCCCCGTCGCTGCGTCAGTCGCGATCGACGGTCCGGGCGTTACCGGTTCGTTCTCCCACCGCCGCCGGTTCAGCGGTATGGCGTCCACGGGGTGGCGGTGTCGCCCGCGCGCAGCGCCGCCAGGCGCCGCCGCAGCTCGCCCCGCACGTCCGGGTGGCTGCGCAGGATCGGCAGCACGCTCGTCGTCAGCTTCAGCTCCCGCACGTCCCGCAGCACCGGGAAGCCCGGCCACCGCGTCACGTCGAACCCGTACACGCCGGCCAGCTGCCGGTACCAGGCGGCCGGGTGGCCGAACCGCGCCACG
This sequence comes from Saccharothrix australiensis, assembly GCF_003634935.1. Taxonomy (NCBI): domain Bacteria; kingdom Bacillati; phylum Actinomycetota; class Actinomycetes; order Pseudonocardiales; family Pseudonocardiaceae; genus Saccharothrix; species Saccharothrix australiensis. The sequence continues at coordinate 380,334 of NZ_RBXO01000001.1, read as the reverse complement.
CCGACCGGCAGGGTGCTCAGGTCCCACTCGCGCGGCCCGACGCTGGTCGAGTCGAAGTCGCAGATCACCGGCCCGTCGGGGCTGGGTATCAGGTTGCCGAGGTGCGCGTCGCCGTGCAGCACGCCCTCCGGCAGCGCGGTCGCCAGGTCCGCCACCCTGCTCTCCAGCAGGGCCAGCCGCTCCTCCAGGAACGCGCGGTCCGGGTCCGACAGCTCCTCGGCGTCCGCGATGCGCTTGCGCACGTCGTCCAGCGGCGACCAGCGCGGCAGCCGGAACGGCGGCTCGGGCAGCGCGTGGATGCGGCGCAGCAGCTCACCCAGGTCGCGCCCGTCGACGGGCGGCCCGTCCGACGGCACGGTGTGCCAGATGGTCGCCAGGTGCCCGCCGACGGCCAGCGGCTGCGGGAACTCCTCGACCAGCCGCACCGCGGGCACGTCGTGCGCGGCCAGCCACCGCGCGACCCGCACCACCTTCTCGGCCCGGTGCCGCAACGCCATCGAACCCACGATCCGCACCACGACCCGGTCGCCGGGCAGGTCGAACACGGCGTTGGAGGTGAACTTCACCAGCCGGGCGTCGCGGTGCGCCAAGCCCAGCGGGGCGCACAACCGCTCCAGCACGGCGGTCAACGCGGCGGGGGTGAACCGGCCGCCCGGCCCGGCGCCCGAGCTCAAGCCGCGCTGTCGCTGCCGGTGAACTTGGCGACCCGCTCGGCCAGCTCACGCGCGTCGGGGTTGTTGCGGCGCTTCTCCGCCTCGTGCTGCAGCGGCTTCATGCGGTCCTTGGTGCGCACGGACTTCAGCCCCTCGGACAGGTCGATGGCCTGCCTGCCGATCTTCGCGCCGTGGTCGATGTCGCCCTCCAGCAGGTGGTTGATCGACAGCGAGGTCAGGTTGAACGACCGGCTGCGGCTCATGTCCTCGCCGTAGCCGTTGATGGCCTTGGACAGCGCCGGGACCGCGATCCGCGTGTACTTCGTGTCGACGGTCTGGGCGAGTTCCGTGTGCACCGTGCCGATCATCGCCGACAGGTCGTTGGCGTCGAAGAACTTGGCCCACGCGGGCGCCTCGCTGATGTTGGCCCGCGCGAACTCGTCGCGCGCCCGGCCGAGGAGCTTCAGCGCCTGGTCGTCGGAGCCCATCTTCGCGTAGGCCCACGCCTCGTTCGCGCACAGGATGCCGACCGCCAGCTCCGAGCCCGAGTTCTGCGCGGCCAGCTGGCCGAGCTGGAACACCTTCAGCGCGTCGTCCGGCGCGTTCTGGTGCAGGTAGACGCGACCCATCCGGTACAGGATGTTGGCCACCAGCTCTTCCTTGCGGCCCTGCTTGGCCAGTCCCAGCGCCTGGCCGAAGTGGTTGCGCGCCGAGTCGTACAGGCCGGTGTCGAAGGAGGTCCAGCCGGCGAGGTTGTGCAGGTCCGCGAGGGCGACGTAGAGCCGTTCCTTGACCAGGTCCGTGGCGTTCGCGCCGAGCATCTGCTGGCCCCACGAGAGCTGCGCGACCACGGCGTCGCGGCACGAGCCGCCGCCGTACTGGTAGTCCAGGGTGCGCAGGGCCCTCGTGGCCGCTTCGACCTGGCGGACGTCGGTCATGCCGATCCGACCGGGAGCCGGCGTCTGCGCGGGCGACGAGGCCCAAGACCCGGAGTCCGTACCGAACACGGCCGCCCCGACGGTGATCGCGGCGGCGTGCGCGAGGAACTTCCTTCGCTTCACCGACTCGTCCTCCTCAGACTGGGGTGCCTCCGCGGTCGCGGCCACCCGCACTGCCGTGGCCTCGTCGTAGGCGAGGCCCATGTACCCCCTGGGGACGCCCAGGCCGGCGGCGATCCGGGCCAGGACGTCGTAGGCCATGACCTGACGACCCTTCAGGATCTCCGACACCTCGGACTGCGATTGGCCCGTCAGCGCCGCGATCTGGCGCTGGGACACGCCGTGCCGCCGGAGCAGCCGGTAGACCGAGCTGATCTCGCGTTTGGCCAGCGCGTCCCGCATCTCCTGCTGGTCCCAGACATCGGGGGTAACAGGAGAGCTGTGCGAACCGATGGTGTTCAATTGCGCCCCCTCACAGTCCTTTGGGCGTCAACGGCAGAGTAGGGGCACTCCCCCAAGTGCAGGAAGTGTCGATCGGCGAGGCTGATCGGCCCTGCCGAACTCCGCTGACCGCTTACCGTGGAACGGACACCGGCCAGCGCTGTGACGTCCCGATCCGGGTTGAATCATCGCAATCTGGGATCCGGTAAGCGAGTGAGCACGGAGAGGAAACCGGCAGTGGACGTGATCGAGCGGGCGGTGACCACCACGGGTGGGTCGGCAGCGCGCGCCGTCGCCACGGCCCCCTCCCCTGTTCCTTCAACTGTCCGGGAGTCGACCGACCTCGACTCCGGATGGCGCGGCTCTACCGGGCAGCGTCGCTGGTGGCGGATTCGCTGCAGCGACGTGGTCGACCGGGAGCGCTGCCTCACCGTGCTGGTCGACCGGGGCCGCGTGGTCCTGGTCGGCCCGCCGGGTGAGACGGCGGTGCTGTCGGCCGACCAGCTCGTACAGCTCAGGGCCGCGCTACGCGAAGCCGCCGAGCAGGCGGAAAGGTGACGGTGACGTTTCGGTGGACGAGATCCTCGGACAAGTTCTTCGCAACGCGGTGTGGGAGCGGCTCGACCTGCTCACGGAGTTGGCCAACGAGGCCGACGCCCCGTCCCTCCTCTCGGTGGCCCGGTCCGAGCTGCCCCGGCTGACCGAGGGGTGGCGCGCGCTGCTCGCCGCGCACGAGCCGGACGAGAAGGGCAACTGCCCCGAGTGCTCCGGCCGGTGGCGGCAGCAGAAGAGCCCGTGCTCGGTGTGGCGCGCCGCGTACGAACACCTGGTCGCGGGCGGTCTCGCGCCGCGACCGGCTCGACACCTGCGCTCGGCCCCGGTGACACCTCCGGTCACCAGGACGCGCCGGGCGGCGGTGCTGCGAGCCCACTGACGGGCGAGTCCCGACCTGTCGTTCCCCCGACGCGACACGGTCGAGCACCCGCCTACTGGCCGGCGGTCCGGGACGTGCGAACCCCCGACCGCGACGAACGGACCGCCGGCCGGCCACCAAGCAGGACGGCTCCACCAGCGAGGCGAACGACCCAGACATCCGCGGGCCGGTGTTGTGCACACCTTCCCTCCCCGACCGACACCGGTCCGCGGGCACCACGTCGGCCCCCGATGCCCGCACCTCCCGCGCGGGCATCGGGGGCCGGTTCCACGTCGGCGTTCGACGTCGGCGTTCGATGTCAGCGGTGCACGCCGGTCCGCCAGGTCAGGTAGTCGGTCAGGCGCGGGCACAGGCGGCCGGCCACCTCGAACGCCCGCAGCTGCCACGGGAACACCCGCTCGGCCCGGTCGTGCTCGACCACGTGCACGATCTCGCGCGCCACCCGTTCCGGCGGGACGGTGGGTATCAGCCGGGCGACGGCGGGTATCCGCTGCTCCGCGCCGGGGTTGTTGGCGAAGTACCGGCTGCTGACCTTCCCCGGCACCACCTCGCTGACCCCGACGCCCGTGCCGCGCAGGTCCTGGCGCAGCGCCGCCGTCAACCCGCGCAACGCGTACCGCGCCGCCGCGTACCCGGTCGCGCCGGGTATCGGCAGCCGGGACACCGGCGAGTTGACGTTGACCACCCGCCCAGTGCCGCGCGCCCGCATGGCGGGCAGGAACTCCCTGGTCAGGTGCAGTGCCGCGGTGAACGGCAGGGCCGTCATGGCGGTCAGCTCGGCGGTGGGCGTGTCGTCCAGGAACAGCCACCGCCCGGCCCCGGCGTTGTTTACCAGCACGTCCGGCGCGCCGAACTCCGCCAGCACGCGCTCGGCCAGCGCGCGCACCTGGTCGACGTCCGCGAGGTCGGCGGGCAGCGCGACCGCACGGCCGCCGGAACGCGAGCACCGCTCGGCGACGGATCGGAGCGTTTCAGCGCCGCGGGCCACGAGCACGACAACCGCGCCGCGCCCGGCCATCGCCTGCGCCGTCGCCGCGCCGATGCCCTGCGACGCGCCCGTGACGACGACGGTCCGTCCTGCCAACCTCACGAAGAACTCCTCACGTCGGCGATGGGTCCCGCATCGCCGGGTCGCCGTCCACCATCGGCGAGCGGTCCGCGCGGTCCGCGGTGTGGCCGCCGGCCGGCGACGCGTCCGCGAACGGCCGGTGATGCGGGGGTGAACGGGCGGTTGCGGTCCGCGCGGTGCGCGCCCCGGTCCGGTGCGGCGGTGGCGTCGCCCCGGCGGAACCCGTCGGGCAGGGTCACGAGAGCCTCCCAGAACATGAATAACATTCGGATCGTAGGCGTGTTGCGGCCCAACCGGAAGTGCGGCGCTCCGGGAGCGGGCACTATGGAAGCCCGCAACCGATCCCGCAGGAGTCGCCGTGACCAGTACGACCCCGCTGCGCAGGCAACCGGTGCAGCAGCGCAGCGCCAAGCGCGTCGAGCGGATGCTCGAAGCCTGTGCCTCGCTCATCGAGGAGGTCGGCTACGACGGGGTGACAACGACGCTGATCGCGGAGCGGGCCGGCGTCGCGGTCGGCTCGCTGTACCAGTTCTTCCCGGACAAGCGCGCCGTCGTGCAGGCGCTGACGCTGCGGAACCTGGAGAAGTTCATCCAGACCGTCGACGGCCGCTTCACGTCCACCACGCTGGACCACTGGTGGGACGCCGTCGACTCGATCTTCGACGTGTACGTGTCCATGCACCGGGAGGTGCCCGCGTTCAGCAAGCTGCACTTCGGCGACGTGGTGGACATGCGCCTGCTGGACGACCGGCGGGACAACAACACCGTCATCTCCGACCGGATCGCGGAGATGATCTCGACCAAGTTCGGCATCCCGCTGGCCGAGCTGGAGCTGCCCATCTCGATCGCGGTCGAGGCGGCGGACGGCGTGCTGAACCTGGCGTTCCGCCGCGACCCGGCCGGTGACCGGCGCATCCTGGCCGAGGCCAAGGCCCTGGTCCGGGGCTACCTGTCGACCCGACTGCCCGACTAGCGCCCGCCTGCCCGACCAGCACCCGACCGCCCGACCAGCGCCCGACCGCGCGGCGACGCGCCCGTGCCGTCCGCCGCTCCGCCCCGCTCCGCGCACCCGCGGCACCGCGCTCAGCCGAACGAGCGCCCCTCGCCCCGGTACGTGGGCACGGTCCGCACTACCACGTCCCCCTTGACGACGTGGTAGTGCGGGAACCGCTCCGCCGGTTCGCCGGCCTTGGCGTGCCGCAACCACACGCGGTCGCCCAGGCCCAACGAGTCCGCGGCCTTCCCGAGCACCGGGGTCTGCACCTCGCCCGCGCCCTCCAGCGGCGAGAGCTTCAGCCCCACCGGCAGGTACGGCGTCGGCTGCCGGTCCGCGGTGGGCGTGCCCGACGCGACGTACCCGCCGGCGAACAGCGTCGCCACGTCCTTCTTCGGCCGCCGCACCACGGGCAGCGCGAACAGGACGGCGGGCCGCGGCCGGAAGCCCCGGTACCCGTCGAACAGGGTGGGTCCGACCAGGCCGGACCCGGCGGCGAGTTCGGTGACGGAGGGGTCGGCGGCGGTGACCTCCAGGCTCCCGGTGCCGCCGCCGTTGACGAACTCCAGGTCGGCCTCCCGCCGCACGGCCGCCACCGCCGCGCCGCGCCGCTCGACCAGCTCGGCCGCCGACCGCCGCTGCATCCACCGCAGCGCCGCGCCGCGCACCGGCCGGCCGGGCGGCGCGTCGCCGAGGCCCGCGATCTGCCCCTCGTACGCCATGACGCCGACCAGGCGGAACCCCGGCCGGTCCGCGATCCGGCGCGCCAGCCGCCGGGCGTCCGCCGCGGTGCGCACGGGCGACCGGCGGGTGCCGATGTGCAGGCCGGGCACGGGCCGCCACGACACGTCCAGCTCCAGGCACACCCGGATCTCCGGGTGGCGGGTGCCCAGCGCGGCGTCGACGAGGTCCAGGTGGGCCACCGAGTCGACCACGATCGTGACCCGCCGCCGCGCCCGCTCGTCGCGGGCGAGCGACCGCAGCGCCTCGTGGTCCACCGTCGGGTACGCCACCAGCAGGTCCTCGGCGAGGTCCAGCGAGGACAGCCACAGCGCCTCGGCGAGCGAGTAGCACATCACCCCGGCGTAACCCGGCCGCGCGAGCACGTGGTCGAGCAACCAGCGGACGCGGACCGACTTGCTCGCGACCCGGACCGGTTTGCCGCCCGCCCGGCGCACGAGGTCGGCCGCGTTGTGGTCGAACGCGTCCAGGTCGACGATCGCGAACGGAGGATCGAGGTCCTTCGTCGCGCCGTCGAAGCGGGTCCGGGGGTGCATGGGCTTACCGTACTTGAAAGGTGAATCTGTTTCACCTACGGTGCGTGGATCTCGTCACACCGGAGGTGGGCATGGGGACGCCGTGGACGAACTGGGCGCGCACCGCGTCCGCGCGCCCGCACCGGGTCGAGCACCCCGCGAGCGCCGACGAGATCGCCGAGGTCGTCGCCGGCGCGCGGGCCGTGCGGCCACGCGGCAGCGGCCACTCGTTCACCGACATCGCCGCCGCGCCGGCCGTGGCGGTCGACCTGGACGCGTGGACCGGCGTCACCGACGTCTCCGGCACCCTCGTGACGGTCCGCGCGGGCACCACCCTCCGCGCCCTGAACGTCCTGCTCGACGCGCTGGGCCTGGCCCTGGCCAACCTCGGCGACATCGACGCGCAGACCATCGCGGGCGCGATCTCCACCGGCACCCACGGCACGGGCGCGCGGCTCGGCGGACTGGCCACCCAGGTCGTGGCGCTGGAACTGGTGCTCGCCGACGGCCGGCAGGTCCGCTGCTCGGCCGAGGAGCGGCCCGAGCTGTTCGCCGCCGCCCGCGTCGGGCTCGGCGCGCTGGGCGTCATCACCACCGTCACCCTGCGCTGCGTGCCCGCGTTCGTGCTGCACGCCAGGGAGTCGCCCGACCGCCTCGACCGGGTGCTGGCGGAGTTCGACCACCTCACGGCGGTGGAGGACCACGTCGAGTTCCACTGGTTCCCCCACGGCGACAGGGTGATCCTGAAGCGCAACAACCGGGTGGAGGACGCGCCCGCGCCGCTGTCCGCCGCTCGCCGCTTCTACGAGTACGAACTGCTGGAGAACGGGGCGTTCGGCCTGGTCTGCCGCCTCGCCCGCGCCGTGCCGCGCACCACCCGCGCCCTCAACCGGATCTGCGGCGGCCTGGTCTCCGAGCGCGTCTACCGGGACGTCTCGCACCGGGTCTTCGTCACGCCGCGCCGCGTCCGGTTCGTGGAGTGCGAGTACGCCGTCCCGCGCGAGGCGCTGCACGACGTGCTGCGCGAACTCCGGGCCACCGTCGCGCGGCTCGACCACGGGGTGATCGTCCCGGTGGAGGTCCGGGTCGCGCGGGGCGACGACATCTGGCTGTCCACCGCGCACGGCCGGGACACGGCGTACGTCGCCGTGCACCAGTACCTCGGGATGCCCTACCGGCGGTACTTCGCCGCGTTCGAGCGGATCGCGGACGCGGTGGGCGGCCGACCGCACTGGGGCAAGCTGCACGACCACACCGCCGCGACGCTCGCGCCCCGGTACCCGCACTTCGAGGACTTCCGCCGGCTGCGCGCCGAGCTGGACCCGACGGGCAAGTTCGGCAACGGGTACCTGGACCGGGTGGTGGGCTCCGTCTGATGGCCCGACTCCGTCGGGCGGCTCGGCCGCCTGGTGGTCGGCGGCTCACGGGGCGAGCTTTGTCGATCGAAAAGCGTGATCGACAAAGCTCGCGCCGTGAACCACCGACGCGGCCTCGCGGGGATTGCGCGCGGGAAAGGAGCCGCAGGGGAAGGCGCGGGAAAGGAGCCGCAGGGAAGGTGTGTGGGTGCGAGGCGTCAGGGGGTGAGGCTGGGCTGGAACGCCTTGCTGATCGGGGTTGGGCCGGAGATCAGTTCGAAGGTGCGGCCGGTGGTCGACGGGTGGTCCAGGAGCGCCACGACCGCCGCTGCCACGTCCGCGCGGGGTACCGATCCGCTCAGCGGCGTCTCCGCCACCGACACGGAGCCGGTGCCGGGCGAGTCGAGCAGGCGGCCGGGGCGCAGGATCGTCCACTCCAGCCGGCGCGTCCGCAGGTCCTCCTCCGCCGCGCGCTTGGCGGCCAGGTAGGCGTCGAACACCTCGTCGCCGGTCACCCGGTCGAGGCCGCCCGAGCTGATCTGCACGAACCGCGACACCCCCGCCGACTCGGCGGCCGACGCGAACAGCACCGCCGCCGCCCGGTCCACGGTGTCCTTGCGCGCCACGCCGCTGCCCGGACCCGCGCCCGCGGCGAACAGGGCCGCGTCCGCGCCGGTCAGCGTCCCGGCGACGGTGGCGACGTCCGCCGCCTCCAGGTCGCACAGCACCGGGTCCGCGCCGGCCGCGCGCACGTCGTCGAAGTGGTCCGGGTCGCGCACCAGCGCCGTCACCGCGTCACCGCGCCCCGTCAGCAACCGGGACACCAGCAACGCGATCTTGCCGTGCCCACCCGCGATCACCACGTGCATGGCGTCGACGGTAGTTCAGACCGCCGCGGTCAGCAGCTGCTCGTACACGAGTTCGTTCACCCACCGGGTGGTCGCCGTGTCCTCGACCGGCACGGTCTCGTTGCGGCCGGCGACGTCCGTCGACAGCTCGCACGCCTCGTCGGCCAGCAGCACCGACACGCCGTACCGCCGCACGCGGGGCAGGCAGTTCGCCAGGTAGTCGTGGGTCAGCGCGACCGACGACGGCAGCACGGCCGCCGCGTTGCCGAACCGGGCGAACGGCACCGCCGACGCCAGCGCGGTCCGCCAGTGGCGCGCCACCGCGAGCACGCCGATGATCCGCACGGCCGCCGGCGGCACGCGACCGTCCATCTCCGGCCACACCCAGGTGGACACGGTGGTGCGGTCCGGCTCGGGGCCCGCGCCCAGGCACACGCGCTCGGCGTGGGCGTCGGCCAGCAGCTCCGCGACCATGACGACCCTGCGGCCCATCAGCACCATCTCCGGGAGCACCACGCCGTGCCAGCCGAGGCGCACGGCGGCGGAGGCCGCCAGCTCGGCCGCGGAGCCGGGCAGTTCCGGAACCGGGATCGCGGTGGCCGACAGCGCCCGTGCGTGGTCGGTGTCCGCGATCCGTGCTGGTGTGCTGCTCACGCCAGGGCCTCCTCGGCAACCACGGCGGTGTGCCCCGCCGCGTTTCGACTCGTGCTCTGCATAAGGCGTACCACCCGGCCACCCCGCGACCCCCCGGCCCGAGCGGCCCCTGCGATCGGCGGCGTCGAGCGGTCGGTGACCGGTCGAAACCGCCCGCGCGGAGTTCGGCCCGGCCATGCTGCCGTCCGGGTGACATCCGGCCGGGGTCGTCCGGCGAAAAGGTGCTCAGCGTGGCCGGCACAGCCACGAGCCGGCCCCTGAAGTGACCCACGCCACCGCAGCGGCACCCGCCCGACCGACCGTTCACCGCCCCAAACCGACCGGATACCCCACGGACCCGATCCGCGAACCGATCGAATGCCCGCCGGCGGGCGCCGGGAGCCGCTTCGAACGCCCACCGGAACCACGGCCCGACACCCGCCGTGCGACGGAGATCACTACCGAACGCACCCCGAACACCCGGTCGCGCCGCCTTCCGGTCGACCGGCGGGGTGATGCACATCACCAATCGAGACAAGCGCCCAAACCGCTGGACGGTGATCACGTCCGGACCCCACGCCCGCTCCACCGCCCCTCGGCTCGCGGTTCCCCTCCGAGCAGCAGGGATGGCGCGCACCGGACCGGCGCGCCGACGGTTCACACGAACGCCGCCCCCACGGCACCGGCGTTGCCCATCCCGCCACGACGAGCCCGCACCCGGCCCGCACCGAATGGACGCATCGAACCGACCAATCCCGCTAGCCCAGACGAGTGGTCTACGCCACAGACACAGCCGGATACCGATCCACCCCGAAACAGCACTGAGGCCCCGCGGTTGCGGGGCCTCAGTGGCTACTTCACTACCTCGAACCTCATACCGCCGGTCCGAGTGGACTGATTTCGCCATCAGTCCCTGGTGGACTGTTGACGGAATCGGTCGACCTGCATCGATGACGACCTGACTCAAGATCGTTCCCGACCTAACGAAGATCGTTTCCCAACGCCGGTAGGCCCAAGGGAGCCGCAGGTGCCACCATCCACCGGTTCCCATGCAGGTGCTGGAGACTGAGTCCTGCGGCCAGACCGGCACCAACGGGACGGCTGTGCACCGCCAGGTGAGTTGCGCCTACGAACCGCTGATCCGCACAGCCGGGCGATGAACGTCGCCCCCCGTCAGCCACCGATCGCGGTCAGGGCCTGGTCGCCAAGACCCGCGAGGAGGTTTTGTACTGCCGTGGCGCTGCCAGTGCTCAAGGCTTGGAGCAGGCCGTCAAGCAGTCGCCGCATCTTGCCGCGGTCGGGGGTGGCGGACTGGGCCTCTTGGTGCAGTTCCTCAGCTTGGGCGTTCGCAACCTGCTGGACATCCTCGTCCAACCCCAGGATGGGCAACGACTGGCGGAGCGCCCCTGCGAACTCCAGCACCTTCGTCGTGTCCAGGCCAGCGTTGGCGTTCTGCACCACGTGCGCGCTGGCGTTGGTGATGTTGCCGATGCTGTCGGTCATGGTGATCGTCGTGTTGTTGGTGATGCCGGGCCGCACACTGCGGTTGAGGTACTGGTTCACATCTCCCTCGAAGTGGATTAGGCAGTCTCGTCCTTCAGCGGTCAGCGAGGGGCGAAGCATCCCGTCGCCGCTCTGCCAGGTGGAAAATGCTTTGATCAGTCCATGTTCATGCAGGTAGCCAGCTTCTCTTCTCAGTTCTGCTTCCGAGAAGTCGTTGCCGTGATAGCGGGCCTGGTCCCCGGACAGGAACCCCGTCCAGTCCGTGACCCGGACCTGGTCTTCGAGCCATTGCAGCATTCGCGTCCGCAGAACGCCCAAGCGCCGGGCAGGGCTCATCCGCTCGGTCTGCAGTCTCTGCGCCTCGGACAGCCCCGCCGCAGTGAGGTCGCAGTCCGCCCCGCCGAACGTGGATTGATCAAGAGCCCATCCGCGTCCGACCAGGTAGTCCACGAGGAGGTGACCGTCCTTGCCGCCGAGACTGTGCTCGCGAAGATAGGTGCTCGTCTCGGCTTCTTCGCTGCTCGCCAGGTGTTCCAGCAGACCGTAGGCGTGCTTCTCGATATCAATTCTCATTCACTTCACCTGCTATACATTGTTTGATCATGAGACAGGAGTTCCGAGGGCGATTTTAGGTCGAGAGTCTTTTCTAGCCTATCGAGCACTCGTTGCCGACTAGTACATTCTCACGCCCGACAAATCGAGTGTCCGGCGAGGCAGTCGCTGGACGGGTGGAGCAATACTGGAGACGCCCGACCGGCTCTTCCCGCACGTTAGCCGGGGCCGGTGGCACTACATCAGATTCTCGATTATGTCGGAGCTGGTCCCAGCACCGCAGTCCGGATGGCTTGCCAGTCCTTCGCCCTCCACCAGTCGAAGAGGTCGAGGGTGCCGACGACCTGCACGGTGAGCGTGTCGACGAACTCCGGGCGTCCGTAGATCTGTCGGGACCGCCGGGCGGGCGGCTGTTTGCGCTGGTGGTTGACGATCAGGGTGCCGCCGTCGACCGGTGAGTCGGGCTGGTGTCCGCCCCAGGTGTCCATGTGTCGACGCAAGTCGCCGACCAGCGCTTCCTTGGCGTTGCCTCCTTCGGACTTCACCTCGACCAGACGCCTGTGCGGGCCGAAGGTCACCAGGAGGTCGGCCGACACTGTGGCGCCCAGCCTGGCGTCGAGGTCGTCGACGGTGAACCCTGCGGTGGACAGCACTCGGGCGACCGTGTCGACCAGAACCGTGCCGGTTCCGAACAGAAGGCCGTTGCGGATGGGGTCCGCGATGGCCTTGGCGTCTGCCAGGCTTTGCTCCAGCCGTGTCTTGTCCCGGGCGTACCGCGTCTCCAGGTCGGCCAGCGCTGCGCGGGCGTTGGTCTCCGCCGGCGTCTCCAGGTCTGGGTCGACCGCAGAGGCCAGCCGGTGACGCCGTGGCGCGTCGGGAACATAGGCGGGGACTGCGCGCTGCACCAGCCAGTCGATCACCGTGTCCCAATCGGTGCCGTCGGGCACGATGTACCAGCGTTGACGTTCGTCCGGGGAAATCCACACCGCGACGACGGGGGCACCCAGCGAGTCGAGCAGGATGGGACGCAACTCCCCCACCGGCTCGGTCTTCTGCCACGCATTTCCGTCCAGATGCCTGTCGGCACCTCGGGATTCCAGTCTCCACCACGTGTCGGGGGGACGGTTGCACAGCCGCAACCCCAGATCTCGGTCTGCGCCGTCCAGCCCGTCCGCGAGGACCGGTCGGGTTCCCCGAGGCAACCGGTAGCCAGCGATGGTGGTCTCGTGGTCCAGCAGGTTGATCGAGGCGTCGTAGTCCACGAACACATTGCGCCTGATCTTGTCGACGTTTCCCATCACATCGACCAGCAGAACGGTTTCCCGTCGTCCGGCCGCACCCGCGAAGAGGCGTTGAAGCTCGCTCACACCACGAGAGGAGCGGGGTGCCAGCGCAGCCACACAGTCGGACGTCTCGTACTCCAACCACCGCGGCTCGACCTCGTGCCGTGCCCAGTCGACCTCGTGAAACGACGGCAGCCTGATCGGCACCGCCGACTCCACCCCAAAACGCGTCGACGATGACGACCAGTCGGGTCCCGAACGCGGAGGCAGGGGGTTCTGCCGTCGGCCGACGTGCACCGGCAACTGGGCCTTCATCGGACGATGCTACGTCGGGCCGCCCACCACTGGAACTCCGCGGCAAGCGCTATCTCGACTGGCAGCTCGATGACCCCGCCAGCCGGAACCTCGACCACGTCCGCACGATCCGCGACGAGATCGACCACCGCGTCCGGGTCCTGCTCGCCGAACTCGCACCCGCCGGCACCTGACCGCGCGCACGCGTCGGCGAACGAGGGCTTCGGCTTTGGGACGGGCGCCCGGCCCGTCCGGACCACGTCGGTCGGGCACGGGTGTCGCGTGGTGTGGACGGTGACCGATCCCGACCCAGCAGTGTCCGGTGGAGCGTGGGCACCATCCCCTGCCGGCACCACCGGGTCTTCTCCGAGCGCAACCGTAGGGGGCTTGAGGCGGGTGGTGCACGAATCGGGCTCGGGCCGGTGTCCCATCGCGCGGATGTGTCCTGCCTGTCTTTGCATCGGTTCGGCGGTGCTGGTCGCTGGTTGGGTCGGACGGGATGTCCTCCGTGTCTCACTCCTCCGGGTGGTCCGGTCCGGGACACAGACGAGCCCTGCGATCTTGGGATGGTCTGGCCAGTAGGTTGCCGTGTGTGAAGTCCGTAACCGTTGGCGAGGCGATTGGCGGCGTCGTCGCAGGGCTTGAGGAGTCCATCCGCCAGGCTGAGGCCGAGGCCGACGAGTTGACTGCGAGGGCGGAGGAGATGCTGTTCCGTGCCGCCCGGCTCCGTGAGGAGGCGTCCCGTCAGCGCGGTGTCCAGTCCGATCTGGACGGCCGGTTGGGGGCCATCGTGCAGCAGTTCCTGCGTGATCGTCTTGGCGGGGAGGTCGACTCGCGGGGTGCCGGTGGGACGACACGCACGTCGCCGTCTCAGGAATCCCATCCCCCGCAGCGGGCCCGGACGGGCTCGAAGGACAGGCAGAGGGGCCCGGTTGACGCGGCGGCCGACCAAGACCACTCATTGACCAGTCGTTCCAGGAAGACCGTCATGGAAGATCCAGATCCCGACCGGATCTGGACCAGTGCGGTCCTGCGCGGGTACTTCCCCGGAGAACCGACGGTGAAGTTCAACAAGATCCTCAAACGGTTGTGCGACGAGGGCACGGTCGTCCGCTTGTCGGGAGCGCCAGGTCGCTATCGACGGGCCGTCGGTGCACCCGGCTCAGCTCCTGCACTGGTGGAGATCCGGACTGGTGACCCAGCCTGGGACGTCGACGCCACCCTGAGTCCGTCGCCTGAAGACCCCTCCGTTGATTTCCGGTCGGTAGCGCATCTGGAGCGACAGATCGTCGAGGTGTTGAGGTCGCCCTCTGGACGTCGATGGCGACCGGACCAGCTGGCGTCGGCGTTGGGGGTACCGGTCTCCGCAGTCGAGGCCGTGCTGCCCACGCTGCTGGCCGACAAGGAGATCGAGAAGCCGGTTGACGGTGCCTACATCGCGACCGACCCGGCGATTGCCGAGGAAGGGTGGCCACGGGTGAGCTGACGAACAAGGCCGCCGTCCGAGGTTGGCGCCTCGGACGGCGACCCTCCAACGAATCCCCCCACAGCTTCGGCGACCTCTCGGGCTAGGAGATCCGGTCGCTGAAGGCGGCACGCGGGGTCCGTTGTCGTGCCGACGTTAGCGCCTGTGCCTTTCGGGCCCGCGTAACGTCGCCTGATCGTGGACCTCGCGTGTCGCGATGACGCACGCCCTGACGAGGTTTCCTTTGTGTGATCAGGCTTTTTCTTCCGACAACAGGGACGGGTCGAGTGCGATCGGCGTGTCGAGCGCTCGTTCGAGGTCGGCGAGCACGGCGATGGTCGGCCAGACGCGCCCGTCCAGGACGTTGCTGATCGTCTGCCGGTTGACCGCCGCCGTCTTGCTGACGGTGTTGAGGCTGAGTCCGTGTTCGGCCAGCACGCGGGCGAGTCGGGCGGAGACCGCCTGCGCGACCGCCGCGGCGTGGTCACCGTCGAGGCGGGCATGGGGCCAGTGACCGGACACGACGTGGTCGCGCGGTGCTCGGGTTCGACGGGTACCCATTCAGCCCACTCCCCACAGTGTTGCTACTCGAATAGCATGGTCGCTCCTGGTGTCTACCTGCCGAGGAGAGCGGTGGAGCGACGGATCGCCACCTACGTGCCCCGCAACGCCCCACCGGCGTGGGACCGGGTCGCGGGCGAGGTGCGGGCGCTGGTGTCCCGGGCCGGCCCCGGTCTGCCCTACGACGCGGCCGAACTGATGTCGGTCACCGCACGCCTGGCGATGTTCTGCGACGGACACGGGATCACCGATCCGACGTCCTGGCTGGAACCCACGACGGTCGACTGGTTCCTCGACCTGGGGTGCGTCGGCCTGTCCAGGCATACGCGCTCGACATACCGGGCGCGGCTGCGACGGCTGTCCGAGGCCGTGTGCGGGGTCGACGGGGGCAAGCCCGTGCCGCTGTCCGCGTCGGACACCTCCCGCCCTTACACGGCGGGGGAACTGGCCGCTCTGTGGTCCTGGGCCCGTGGCCAGCCCACCGCCGCGCTGAGAGACGGTTGTCAGCAGCTTCTCGTGCTCGGTCTGGGATGCGGGTTGTCCGCCGACGAGGTCATCGACCTGCACGCGGGCTGTGTCCGGGAGGTCGGCAACGGAGCGGTCGTGGTCGAGATCACCGGGCGACGGTCGCGGACGGTCATCTGCCGCGACCGCTGGGAGACGGTTCTGGCCGATCAGTCCCGACGGTCGCATCCCGGATTCCTGTTCCGGCCCCACGCCGTCCGGGCCAAGAACCTCGTGTCGAACTTCCTGGCGCGCACTCATCGCGGTCCCACTACCCCGCAGGTCAGGGTGTCACGCCTGCGTGACACCTGGCTGGCCGAGCACCTGGCGGCGGGGACACCGCTGACCGTGCTGGTCGCCATCGCCGGACTGGACGGCCTGTCGAGCCTGGACCGGCTGCTGCCCCACCTGCCCGCCGTGGACGCCCGGCGTGCCGAGCGACACCAGCGCACCCTGTCGTGAACGCCGCCGCGGCGGCCGAGGCCGTGCTGGGCGAGGAACTGGTTCCCGTGTCGGACGCCGAGGTCGACCGGGCCCGTGCCTACATCGCCGCCACCGGCCTGGCCGGGTTCTTCACCACCGCCCTGGACCGCAGACGACGCAGCCCGGCCGGACGGCCGCGCACGCTCACCGTGGAGGCCCTGCTGGTCGGCCTGCTGCTGTGTGCCGTGACCGACCGGAATGTGCTGCTCAGCGGCGTCAACCTGCTGCTGCACCACCGGCTCACCGCCCGCTCCCGCGACAGCCTCGGCATCGCGCCGCGGCCCCTGACGGCGAACTCGGTGGAAGCGTCCTACGCGGTGGTCCGCCGGCTGTTCCACGCCATGGTCGCCGTGTTCGACGACTCCCCGACACCGAAGAACCGACGCCTGACCGAGACCGAGTTCGCAGCCAGGCTCGTCCCGCTGTCCGACGGGCAACGGGACGACCGCAGACGACTCCGGGACTGGGTGGGCAACCGGGTACTCGCCCCGAGCTTCACCAGACTGCTCCACACCCTGCGGGCCTACCCGGCCACCGGCAGCTGCGTCGACGCCACACCGTTCAGGACCCACGCCCGCAAACCCTCCCGCTCCGCGGGCACGACCTCGGCCGACCCCGACGCCGGCCTCTACCTGCGCACCACCGCGGACAAGCCCGACCCCACCGAGCGGTCGACGAGCCGCACGCCCAGGAGTGCGACGAAGATCACCGGAAAGTCCGCGAAGAAGATCCTGCGGGAACTGTTCGGCTACGAGGCCACCCTGCTGGTCAACGGCTCCACCCATCCCGTCGACGACCGCATCGCCCCACCGGTCCTCGTCGGCGGCTACACCGTGGAACCTCCAGGCCACCGACCCGGTGGTGCCGCGGCCGACGTCCTGCGCCAGGCCGTCGCCAACGGTTGGCCCACCGGCCTGCTCGCCGCCGACCGCGCCTACAACAACAGCGACCCCGACACCTTCCAACTCCCCGCCCGCGCCCTGGGCTTCCAACCCCTGTTCGACTACCGCGACGACCAACTCGGCATCCAGGCCGAACACGCCGGCGCCATCCAGGTCGAAGGACGCTGGCACTGCCCCCACATGCCCGCCGCCCTCATCCACGCCACCGGCGACTTCCGCGAACAACGCACCGACGAGCAGACCTGGCGACAGCGCGTAGCCGCCCGCACCGACTACGAACTGCGCCCCAAAGCCAACCCCGACGCCGAAGGCCACCAGCGGATGTCCTGCCCGGCCGCCGGTCCCACGCCCGCCGTTCGCTGCCCCCTGAAGAAACAGTCGATGCGGTTCACCGCCAAGCCCACCGTCACCCCGGCCACGAGCCCGGTCACCCCACCCGCGATCTGCGGACAACAGTCGGTGACCATCCCGCCCGAAGCTGGCGCCAAGCACCACCAAGCCCTGCCCTACGCCACCCCAAGGTGGCGTAACGCATATCACACACTTCGCAACGGCATCGAGGGCACGAACGGCTACCTCAAAGACCCCGCCAACGTCGGCCTGGAGTCTTCCGGAACCCGCCGCATCCGGGGCATCGCCGCCACCACCTTCCTGCTCGGATTCCAACTCGCAGCGTCCAACCTGCGCAAACACGCCCACTGGCACCACGCATACCCGGCCGATCCGAGCACCCCGCCTCGACGAAGGCCACGACGACGCCACACCCGGCCCCTCACCGAATGGACGCATCGAACCGACCAACCCCGCTAGCCCGAACGAGTGGTCTACGCCACAGACACAGCCGGACACCGATCCACCCCGAACAGCACTGAGGCCCCGCATCTGCGGGGCCTCAGTGCTGCTGATCAAGCTCGAACCTCAAAACATCGGTCCGAGTGGACTGATTTCGTCATCAGTCCCTGGTGGGCGAGGGGGGAGTTGAACCCCCACGTCCTTTCGGACACACGGACCTGAACCGTGCGCGTCTGCCATTCCGCCACTCGCCCGGAGCGACGTGGAGAACACTAGCACGGCCCTCGTCCGGGTTACCAATTGCCCCGTGTACCGGCACGTCACCCCGGATACGATCGGTGCCAGAAGTCGACCGAGTCGGAGGGTTGCCGTGGGCCTCGTACAGCGCTTCGAGCGCCGTCTCGAAGGCATCGTCGGCAACACCTTCGCGCGGGTGTTCGGCGGCAACGTCGTCCCGCAGGAAGTCGCGCAGGCCCTCGCGCGGGAGGCCGAGGTCAACATCCGCGAGCTCGCGGGTGGCAGGCTGCTGGCGCCGAACCACTACCAGGTCCTGCTGGGCCCGCAGGACCACGATCGGCTTGCCGGTGACGGCCAGGATGAACTACGCATCACCCAGCTTCTCGGTGACTCCATCCGGGAGCACCTCGAAGAGAGCGGATGGGATACCTATGGTGACGTCGTAGTCTCCCTTGAGCGCTCCGACGCGCTGCACACCGGACAGTTCCGAACCAGCTCGTCCGTCGACCCCGACGTGAAAGTTGCCAGCCGACGGTCAGCACCACCTCGCACTGCAGGAGACGGATCGATGAGCCAGCCTCCCGGCTACGGACAAGGACAGGGCCAGCCCGGCTACGACCCCTATGCGCAGGGCGGCTACGGCCAGCAACAGGGCTACGACCAGGGTTACGGCCAGCAGCAGCAGGGTTACGACCAGGGCTACGGGCAGCAGCCCGGCTACGACCAGGGCTACGGCCAGCCCGGTTACGACCAGGGCTACGGCCAGCAGCAGCCGCAGGGCTACGACCAGGGCTACGGCCAGCAGCCGGGTTACGGCCAGCCGGGCTACGACCAGGGCTACGGCCAGCCCGGTTACGACCAGGGCTACGGGCAGCAGCCCGGCTACGACCAGGGTTACGGCCAGCAGGGCTACGGCCAGCAGCCCGGCTACGACCAGGGCTACGGGCAGCAGGGCTACGGCGACCCCGCCCAGGGCTACGCGCCGCCCGCGGTGCAGTCCGGCCCCCGCCAGCTGAGCGCGACGCTGCACCTGGACGACGGCTCGAACCGGACGTACAACCTCAAGCAGGGCGGCAACGTGGTCGGCCGCGGCCAGGAAGCCGACTTCCGCCTGCCCGACACGGGCGTCTCCAGGAGGCACCTGGAGATCACCTGGGACGGGCACAGTGCCATGCTCGCTGATCTCGGTTCGACAAACGGGACCACGGTGAACGGGACCCCGGTGCAGACTTGGCAGCTCGCGGAAGGCGACGTCGTCCGCATCGGCCACTCCTCGCTGGTCTTCCGCACCCAGGGTTAGAGCCGGTCGAGACGGGCGAAGGCGTGACGGCACTCAAGGCAGGAGCGGTTACATCCGGTGCCAGAGCTGGTGATGCAGCTGACCAGAGCGGGTTTCCTCATCCTGCTCTGGTTGTTCGTGTTTGCTGCGCTGAGAGTGGTCCGGTCCGACCTGTACGCGGCGTCGGGACTGCGCGTTCCGACGCCGAGCCTGCGTAGAGGGCCCAAGAAAGCCGCCAAGGGCAGCAAGGCGCCCCGGCAGCTCGTCGTCACGCACGGCGCGCTGGCGGGCACGCGCATCTCCCTGGACGGCAGGCCGATCCTGATCGGCCGCGCGGACGACTCCACGCTCGTCCTGGACGACGACTTCGCGTCGACCAGGCACGCGCGGCTGTCCATGCGCGGCGCGGACTGGTACGTGGAGGACCTCGGCTCCACGAACGGCACGTACCTCGACCGGGCGAAGGTCACGGCCCCCATCCGGGTCCCGCTGGGTTCCCCGATCCGAATCGGCAAAACGGTGATCGAGCTGCGCTCATGACCCTCGTCCTTCGATACGCGGCCCGCAGCGACCGGGGCCTGGTGCGTTCCAACAACCAGGACTCCGTGTACGCGGGCCCCCGCCTGCTCGCGCTCGCCGACGGCATGGGCGGCCACGCCGCGGGCGAGGTCGCCAGCAAGGTCGTCATCGCCGCGCTGGCCCCGCTCGACGACGACGAGCCCGGCGACGACCTGCTCGGCCAGCTCCGCGAGGCGGTGATCGCGGGCAACGGCGCGATCTCCGAGCTCGTGCAGTCCGACCCCGACCTCGACGGCATGGGCACGACGCTCACCGCCGTGCTCTTCGCGGGTTCCCGGCTGGGCCTGGTGCACATCGGCGACTCGCGGGCGTACCTCTTGCGCAACGGCACGTTCTCGCAGATCACCCACGACGACACGTTCGTGCAGTCGCTGATCGACGAGGGCCGGATCACCGAGGAGGAGGCGGCGACGCACCCGCAGCGGTCGCTGCTGCTCCGCGCGCTGACCGGGCACGAGGTGGAGCCGCGCCTGATGGTGCGCGAGGCCCGGCCCGGCGACCGCTACCTGCTCTGCTCGGACGGCCTGTCCGGCGTGGTGAGCCAGGAGACCCTGGAGGAGGCCATCCGCATCCCGGACCCGCAGGCGTGCGCGGACCGGATGATCGAGCTGGCGCTCAAGGGCGGCGGGCCGGACAACGTGACGGTCGTGGTCGCCGACGTGGTCGACGTGGACTTCGGCGAGGACGCCCCGATCGTGGGCGGCGCGGCGGGCGACGGCGGCGAGGACCCGCCGCCACCCGACTCGCCCGCCTCGCGGGCGAGTTCGATCACGGGCCCCCGGCCGCTGCCGCCGCGCCCCGAGCCGCCGCAGCCGCCCGCGGACCCGCGCCGGGCGCGCGGCAACCGCCTCAAGGCGCTGGGCATCGTGGTGTTCCTGCTCCTGCTGCTGGCGGCGGCGGGCCTGGGCACCCGCTGGTACGTGCTGCGCCAGTACTACGTGGGCGCGGGGCCGGACGGCCAGGTGTCGGTGTTCCGCGGCGTCACCGGCAGCGTCCTCGGGTTCGACCTGCACACGCTGGTGGAGGGCTCGTGCCCGCCCGACGCGCAGGCGTGCGAACCGATCACCGTCGACGACCTGAAGGTCGCGACCAGGGACGTGGTGCGCGGCGGCATCACCGTCGCGGACGGCCTGGAGGGCGCGCGCGAGGCCATCCGCCTCCTGCGCACCGAGCAGACGCTCCCGTTCTGCCCGAAGGAGCGGACCTCGACCGGCGCGGCGACCCCGACGACGACCACCACCACCACGCCCGTGGACCCGTCCGCGACCTCCGCCGCGACGACGACCACCACCCAGGAGGGCACCCCGGTGCCCACCCCGCCCGCGCTGAAGCCGGGCACGGACTGCCGGAAGGGTCAGTAGAAGCATGGGTTCGCCGGTCCCCGGCGGGGAGGGCACGCCACTCGCGGCGGCGAGGGGCGGCGCCCCGCTCGCGGCGGGGGGCAACGCGCCGTCCGCGGCCAGCAGCACGTCGCCGGGGCTGACGCCGCCCACGAAGCGCGGTCACGAGCTGGGTCTCCTCGCCGCCGCCGCCTTCCTGGTGACGATCGCCCTGATCCTGGTGGAGGCGAACCAGGAGCAGGAACTGACCATGAACATCGTGTGGTTGGGCCTCGCCTACCTGGGCCTGCTGTCCGTGGCCCACCTCGCGGTGCGCCGCTGGGCGCCGTACGCGGACCCGGCGATCCTGCCGTGCGTGGCGCTGCTCAACGGCCTGGGCCTGGTCATGATCCACCGCATCGACCTGGCCATGAAGGACGTCGAGCTGCCCGGCGGCCAGGTGTGGTCGGCCGCCGCGCCGAAGCAGGTCCTGTGGACGGCGATCGCGCTGGTGCTGTTCTGCACCGCCCTGAAGGTGCTCTCCGACCACCGAACGCTGGCCAAGTACGGCTACACATGCGGCTTCCTGGGCCTGGTCGCGCTGGTCCTGCCGGGTGTGCTCCCCAGCTTCATCGCGCCGGAGATCAACGGCGCGAAGATCTGGCTGGCGTTCGGCGCGTTCTCCATCCAGCCGGGCGAGTTCGCGAAGATCCTGCTGATGGTGTTCTTCGCGGCGTTCCTGGTGTCCAAGCGCGACCTGTTCACCACGGCCGGCCGCCGGGTGCTCGGCCTGGACCTGCCGCGGGCGCGCGACCTGGGCCCGCTGGTCGCCGCGTGGCTGGTCGGCGTGAGCATCATGGTCCTCCAGAAGGACCTGGGCTCGTCGCTGCTGTTCTTCGGCATCGTGCTCGTGCTGCTGTACGTGGCGACCGAGCGCGCCGCGTGGGTCGTGGTCGGCGTGGTCATGTTCTCCGTCGGCGCGGTGGTGGCCTGGAAGCTGTTCGGCCACGTCCAGATCCGCGTGCAGAACTGGCTGGACCCGTTCGCCGACGCCACCAACAAGGGCTACCAGATCGTCCAGTCCCTGTTCGGGCTGGGCACCGGCGGCCTGTTCGGCGCCGGCCTCGGCGGCGGGCGGCCGGACCAGATCCCGGAGGCCAACACCGACTTCATCACCGCCGTGATCGGCGAGGAGCTGGGCTTCGTCGGGCTGTCCGCGGTGCTGCTGATCTACACGGTGCTGGCGATGCGCGGCCTGCGGGCCGCGCTGTCGGTCCGCGACACGTTCGGCAAGCTGCTGGGCGGCGGCCTGGCGTTCGCGGTGGCGTTCCAGATCTTCATCATCGTCGGCGGCGTCACCAAGCTGATCCCGATGACGGGCATCACCGCGCCGTTCCTGTCCAAGGGCGGTTCGTCGCTGCTGGCGAACTACATCCTGGTGGCGCTGCTGCTGCGCATCTCCGACGCGGCGCGCGCGCCGAAGACCACGCCCAAGCCGCGCCCGCAGCAACCCGCGATCGCCGACCAGTACACAGTCATGGTGGAGCGTCCCAAATGAACAAACCGCTCCGCCGCGTCGGCCTCGCCATGATGGCGATGATGGTGCTGCTGCTCGGCAACGCCACCTACGTGCAGGTCATCAAGTCCGACGACTACCGCAAGAACCCGCTGAACCGGCGGGTGGTGCTGGACCAGTACTCGCGCGAGCGCGGCCAGATCATCGCGTCCGGCGGCGAGCCGCTGGCGACCGTGGAGCGGACCACCGACCGGCTGCGCTACCTGCGCAAGTACGCCGGCCCGGCGTTCGCGCCGGTGACCGGCTACTTCTCCACCGTGTACGGCACGAGCGGCCTGGAGCGGGCCGAGGACGACCTGCTCAACGGCTCGGACGACCGGCTGTTCGCCCGCCGGGTGTCCGCCCTGATCACCGGCCGCGACCCGAAGGGCGGCAGCCTCCAGCTGACCGTCAACGCGGCGCTCCAGCAGGTCGCCTACGACAAGCTCCAGGGCGTCAACGGGTCGGTGGTGGCGATCCGACCGCAGACCGGCGAGATCCTGGCGATGGCGTCCACGCCGACCTTCGACCCGAACGCGCTGGCCAGCCACGACGTGGGCGAGCAGCAGGCGGCGTGGCGGCAGCTGAACGCGGCGGACGCCGAGCTGCCGCTGCTCAACCGCTCGATCGCCGGCCTGTACGCGCCCGGCTCGACGTTCAAGCTCATCGTGGCCGCCGCCGCGCTGGCCGAGGGCAAGACCAAGGACAGCGAGGTCGACGGCCGGCCCGTCATCACGCTGCCCGGCACCCAGACGCCGCTGCCCAACTTCAACGACAGCAACTGCGGCAACGGCGTGACCGCCACCCTCCAGGAGGCGCTGGCGAAGTCGTGCAACACGGCGTTCGCCGTGCTCGCCAACGAGCTGGGCCCGGAGAAATTGCGCCGAACGGCGGCCAAGTTCGGTTTCGACGACTCCGACCTGGCCATCCCGATGGGTGTGGAGACGTCCAGGCTCGGACCCATGAAGGACGCGCCGGCGGTGTACCAGACGGGCATCGGCCAGCGGGACGCCCTGGTGACGCCCCTGGAGAACGCCGTGGTCGCCGCCACCATCGCCAACGGCGGCGTCCGGATGCGCCCGCACCTGGTGCAGAAGATCCTCGCGCCCGACCTCCAGGTGATCAGCGAGACCGATCCCGACGAGGTCACGGACGCGATGAAGCCGGACGAGGCCCGCGCGCTGCGCGACATGATGATCGAGTCGGAGAAGAACACCGCGGGCGGCGGCAAGCTGTCCAACGTGGTGATCGCGTCCAAGACCGGCACCGCCGAGCACGGCGAGGACGTCAAGAAGACCAAGCCGCACGCCTGGTACGTGGGTTTCGCGCCGGCCGAGAAGCCGGAGATCGCGATCGCCGTGATCGTGGAGAACGGCGGTGACGCGGGTCTGGCCGCGACCGGCGGCCGGGTGGCCGCGCCGATCGGCCGCGCGGTCATCGGCTCCTATCTCGGGAGCCGCTGATGCTGACCTCCGGCCAGTTGCTCGCCGAGCGGTACCGCCTCTCGCGGCGGATCGCGGTGGGCGGCATGGGCGAGGTCTGGGAGGCCGCGGACACGCGGCTGGACCGCAAGGTCGCGGTGAAGGTGCTGAAGGCGGAGCTGTCGGGCGACTCGGAGTTCCTGAACCGGTTCCGCATCGAGGCGCGCACGACGGCGTCGCTGAACCACCCCGGCATCGCCGCCGTCCACGACTACGGCGAGACGGCCTCGGTGCCGGACGGGCCGGAGGACACCGCGTACCTGGTCATGGAGCTGGTGGAGGGCGAGCCGCTGGCCGCGATCATCGCGCGCGGCAGGCTCACCGCGGACCGCACGCTGGACGTGCTGGAACAGGCGGGGAACGCGCTCCAGGCGGCGCACGAGCGCGGCCTGGTGCACCGGGACGTGAAGCCGGGCAACATCCTGGTCACCCCGAGCGGCACGGTGAAGATCACCGACTTCGGCATCGCGAAGGCGGCCGACGCCGCGCCCGTCACGCACACCGGCATGGTGATGGGCACCGCCCACTACATCGCGCCCGAGCAGGCGCTGGGCCACGCCGCCGAACCGGCCAGCGACGTGTACGCGCTGGCCGTGTGCGGCTACGAGTGCCTGACCGGGCACCGGCCGTTCCTGTCGGAGAACGCGGTGACCGTCGCGATGATGCACATCCGCGACATCGCGCCGCCGCTGCCGCCGGACGTGCCGCCGGGCCCCCGCGCGCTGATCGAGGCGACCCTCGTCAAGGACCCCCGGCAGCGGTACCGCAACGGCGGTGAGTTCGCGGCGGCGGTGGCGGCCGTGCGCGCCGGCCAGCCGCTGCCCGCGCCCACGGGCCTCGCGATGGCCGTCGGGTCGGCGCCCCTGACCCAGCTCACCCATCCGGGTGTACCGGTGGTCAACCCCGGCTCGCTGCCCGGCCTGCAACCGGTGCCGCCGCAGGTGAACAGTCCGCGCACGGGCGCTTTCGGACCGTTGTCGACGCCGCCGCGCCCACCGGGGCGCAACCGCGCCGTGCTGTGGGTTATGGTCGCTGTGCTGGTGGCCGTGTTGGTGGTGCTCGGCGTGGTGATCCTGCGCGGGATCGGCAAGGACGCGGGGCCCGGCGGGACGAGCCGGCAGCAGGGCACCACGGACGCCCGCCCGTCACCGCACGACTCGACCGACCGCCTCCCCGACGGGCCGAAGGTGACGATCACGAAGGCGGACTTCGTCGACCTCCCGGCCGACGAGGTCGCGAAGAAGCTCTCCGGCTACGGCTTGGAGGCCGAGGTGCACACCGAGCAGGGCGCCGCGCCGCGGGACCGGGCGAGGTGCCTGGTGTCGGACCTGAGCCCGAACGGCGAGGTTGCGATCGGCTCACGGGTGACGGTGACGTGTGTACCGACGTGACGGCCGAGCGGTACGAAGGCGGACGCAAGCGATGGCAGGACCGTTGACGAGGAGCGGGACGAAGCACTGATGAGCACTCCGCGACTGCTCTCCAACCGCTACGAACTGGGTGAGACCCTCGGCTACGGCGGCATGTCGGAGGTCCACAAGGGCCGCGATGTCCGGCTCGGCCGGGACGTGGCGATCAAGGTGCTCCGCGCCGACCTCGCCCGCGACACCCAGTTCCAGGAGCGGTTCCGGCGGGAGGCCCAGAACTCCGCGGCGCTGAACCACCCCGCCATCGTCGCGGTCTACGACACCGGTGAGACGAACACCGAGTACGGCCCGCTGCCCTACATCGTCATGGAGTACGTCGACGGTCGGACGCTGCGCGACATCGTCAAGACGCAGGGCCCGCTGACGGGCAAGCGCGCGATGGAGATCATGGCCGACGTGTCGGCCGCGCTGGACTTCAGCCACCGGCACGGCATCGTGCACCGGGACGTGAAGCCCGCGAACGTGATGATCACGCGGTCCGGCGCGGTGAAGGTGATGGACTTCGGCATCGCGCGGGCCGTGCACGACGGCCAGGCCGCGGTGACCCAGACGGCGGCGGTCATCGGCACCGCCCAGTACCTGTCGCCGGAGCAGGCGCGCGGCGAGGCGGTGGACGCCCGGTCGGACGTGTACGCGTCGGGCTGCGTGCTGTTCGAGCTGCTGACCGGCGAGCCGCCGTTCACCGGCGACTCGCCCGTGGCGGTGGCCTACCAGCACGTGCGGGAGGACCCGAAGCCGCCGTCGTCGCTGAACCCCAAGGTCACGCCCGCGCTGGACGCGATCGTGCTGAAGGCGATGGCGAAGGGCCCGGCGAACCGCTACCAGTCGGCCGCCGAGATGCGCGCCGACCTGGTCCGCGTGCTGTCCGGCCAGCGCCCGTCCGCGCCCGCCGTGATGACGGCCGAGGACCGGACGGCGGTGCTCAACCAGTCGCCGCGCACGGAGGTGGCCGCCGGCGGGCGGCACCGGCCGTCCGCGCTGCGCGAGGAGCCCGCCGACTTCGACCCCGTCGCGGACGAGGAGCAGGAGCGGCGCGCCCGGCGCAAGAAGACGATCATGATCACGCTGGTCGTCCTGCTGTGCGTGGCGGTGCTCGCCCTCGCCGCGTGGATCACCGCGTCGCTGCTGGACACCAAGGACAGCGGCACGGACCCGTCGAACAAGGTGAAGGTCCCGGACCTCCGGGGCCAGCTCGCGACGTCGGCGCAGGACGAGCTGAACAGGCTCAACCTCAGCGGCACCCTCCAGACCCGCCCGTGCCAGCCCGCCGACCCCGGTGGGCAGCCCGCGTGCACGGCCGAGCAGATCGGCAAGGTGCTGGACACCGACCCGCCGATCGGCCGCGAGGTGGACAAGTTCACCCAGATCACGCTGATCGTCGGCGGGCCGCCCGAGCAGGTCGAGGTGCCCGACGTGAAGGGCCTGTCGGCGGCCGACGCGCAGAGGAAGCTGGAAGCCGACAAGTGGGTGTTCCGGCAGGCCACCGAGACGGTCGAGGTGCAGGACAACCGGCTGGTCGGCAAGATCGCCGACCAGAACCCCGGCGCGGGCACGAAGGCCGCCCGCGGCAGCACGATCACGGTGTTCGTCGGCAAGGGCCCGGACACCGTGCAGCTCCCCGACGTGACCGGCCAGCCGCTCCAGCGCGCGCGGGACACGCTGGAGGGCAACGGCTTCAAGGTGCAGACCAAGGAGGTCGACAGCGCCGAGGAGCAGGGCGAGGTCGTCGCGCAGAATCCGGGTCCCGGCCGCGTCGAGAAGGGCAGCTACGTCACGCTGAGCGTGTCGAAGGGCAACCAGTTCGCGATGCCCGACCTCACCGGGATGACCGAGGCCCAGGCGCGGGCCAAGCTCGGCCAGCTCGGCTGGACGGGCGACCTGCACGTGGCGAACCGCATCCCGACCACCGACCTGGCCCAGGACGGGAAGATCGCGGAGTCCGAGATCAAGGCGAACCAGCCGGTCGCCAAGAACGCCAGGATCAACGTGCAGCTGTACGACTTCAAGGTCGGCCCGACCGGGCCGACCAGGTAGGCCGTCGACGTGGTGCGGCCCCCGGTTCCGCGTGGAGCCGGGGGCCGTGCCGCGTCGGCCGTCGCCGGCGGCGGGTCTCAGACGCGGGCCGCCGCCGCGAGCTGCCGCATCCCGTTCTCCAGCTCGGTCACGGTCGCCTCGGGCACCGGGAAGCCGCACACCGCGAGCCAGTTGGCGAGCATGCGGTGGCCGCCCTCGGTGAGCACGGACTCGGGGTGGAACTGGACGCCCTCGACGGGCAGCTCGCGGTGCCGCATGGCCATCACCACGCCCGTGTCGGTGCGCCCGGTGACCTCGAACTCGTCGGGGATGGTGTCCGGCAGCACGGTCAGCGAGTGGTACCGGGTGGCCGTGAACGGGCTGGGCACGCCGGCCAGCACGCCGCGGCCCTCGTGGTGCACGACGCTGGTCTTGCCGTGCAGCAGCTCGGGCGCGAGGTCGACCGTGCCGCCCCACACCGCCCCGATGGCCTGGTGGCCGAGGCAGACGCCGAACACCGGGACGCCGTTGTCCGCGCAGTGGCGGATGACGTCCATGCTCCGGCCCGCCTTGTCGGGCGTGCTGGGGCCGGGGCTGACGAGCACCCCGCCCACCCCGGAGACCTCTTCCAGCTCGACGGCGTCGTTGCGCCGCACCACGCACTCGACCCCGAGCTGGGCCAGGTACTGGACGAGGTTGTAGACGAAGCTGTCGTAGTTGTCGACCACGAGCACGCGCATGTCCGCCAGCGTAGCCGTGACCAACCTCTCGTCAGAAGTGAGCTTAGGCTCACCTAACCTATAAGTATGACACGTTCACTGCGCGTCGCCGTCGTCGGCGCCGGCCCGGCGGGGATCTACGCCGCCGACACCCTCGTCAAGTCGGAGGCCGACGTCTCGATCGACCTGTTCGAGCGGATGCCCGCGCCCTACGGCCTGATCCGGTACGGCGTCGCGCCCGACCACCCGCGCATCAAGGGCATCGTCAACGCCCTCCAGCGCGTGCTCGACCGCCCGGAGATCCGCTTCTTCGGCAACGTCGAGTACGGCGTGGACGTGAAGCTGGACGACCTCCGCCAATTCTACGACGCCGTCATCTTCTCCACGGGCGCGGAGAAGGACCGGCCGCTGGACATCCCCGGCATCGACCTCGACGGCTCCTACGGCGCGGCCGACTTCGTGTCCTGGTACGACGGCCACCCCGACGTGCCGCGCACCTGGCCGCTGACCGCGTCCCAGGTCGCCGTGCTCGGCGTCGGCAACGTCGCGCTCGACGTCGCCCGCATCCTCGCCAAGACCGCGGACGAGCTGCTCACCACCGAGATCCCGGACAACGTGTACGAGGGCCTGAAGGCCAGCCCGGTCACCGACGTGCACGTGTTCGGCAGGCGCGGGCCCGCCCAGGCCAAGTTCACCCCGTTGGAGCTGCGCGAACTCGACCACTCGCCGAACGTCGAGGTCATCGTGCACCCGGAGGGCATCGACTTCTGCGCGGCCAGCATGGCGGCCATCCGGTCCAACAAGCAGGTCGAGATGGTCGTCAAGACCCTCCAGGAGTGGGCGATCCGCGACGTCGGCGACCGGCCGCGCCGGCTGCACCTGCACTTCCTGGAGGCGCCGGTCGAGGTCGTCGGCGCGGACGGCGCGGTCACCGGCCTGCGGACCGAGCGGATGGAGCTGGTCGGCGACGGCGGCGTCACGGGCACCGGCGAGTTCACCGACTGGCCCGTGCAGGCCGTGTACCGGGCCGTCGGCTACCTGTCCACGCACCTGCCCGACCTGCCGTTCGACCACACCTCGGGCACCGTGCCGCACCAGGCGGGCCGCGTGCTCGACCTGGACGACCAAGCGCTGCCCGGCGTCTACGTCACCGGCTGGATCAAGCGCGGCCCGATCGGCCTCATCGGCCACACCAAGGGCGACGCGCTGGAGACCGTGACCAGCCTGCTCGCGGACGCGCCCGGCCTGCCCGCCGCGCCGGTGGCCGACCCGGACGCCGTGGTGCGCTTCCTGGAGCAGCGCGCCGTGCCGTTCACCACCGTCGACGGTTGGCGCAAGCTCGACGCGCACGAGATCGCCCTCGGCGTCGAGCGGGGCCGGGAGCGGATCAAGGTCGTGGACCGGAAGACCATGACGGACGTCTCCCGGTCCTGACCCGCCCTACTGGCCGGTCGTCACGTTGTTGAACGGCAGCTTCGGCTCGGCCCACGGGAACACGACGAACATCAGCAGCGCCACCACCCCGGCCACGAGCACCAGGGCCTCCAGGACGCGCACCGGCAGCGGGCCGGGGAGGTGGCGCCAGATCCAGCCGTACATCACTGCTCCTTCAGCTCGGCGGGCACGAAACCGGGCGCCTTGGGGTAGGACTGCGTCAGCACCGCGTGCACGATGAGCCGCTGCTTGTCCGAGAACCGGGGGTGGCAGGTGGTCAGCGTCATCAGCGCCGCCTGCTGCGCCTCGGGCGTGGCCGCGCCGGTGACGTGCGGGATCGCGTTGATCACCTCGCCCTGCGAGGGCAGCACGATCTCCTGGCCGACCGTCTTGTCGTAGGCGCCGCCCAGCGGCGCCACCTGCGCGCACTTCGGGTCCTTGGCCTTCGGGCCCTGCGCCCAGCCGGCGACCTCGCCCGACTTGGGCAGCATCCGGTAGACGAACCAGTGCGACTGCGTCTCGACCACGATCGCGTCGCAGGAGTTCATCAGGTCCAGGTCGTTGAACGGCGCGCCCTTGCCGACCCGGTGCCCGGCGACGGCGAAGTTGCCGGGGTTGCCCGGCAGCGCGGTGTTCACGTAGTGACCGGGCCCGATCTCCAGGTGCTTGTCGGTGGTGCCCTCGACCACGGAGAACTTGTAGTCCGGCCCGAACACCGGGATGTACATCTTGGCGAACGCCTGGCCCTCGACCAGGTCGTACTTGGCCTCGCGCCGGGGGTCGGCGGACTCGACGGTGTTGGCGTTCCACTGCTCGTCCAGGGCGTGGGTCGCGTCGTCCTGCTTGCCCGCCGAGATGAGGTCGGTGACGTAGACCTCGTAGACGACGAACAGCAGGATCACCAGTCCCGCCGTGATCAGCAGCTCGCCCGTCGTGCGGACGGCCTTGCGCGCCCTGCTGTCGGCCGGCGGCGGCGGGTCGTCACGGTCGTCGCGGCCACGGTCCTCGTCGCCGTGGTCGTCGCGGTCGTGGGCGCCGCCGGCGCGGTCGTCCGCCCGGTTCCGCGTCTCCTCTTCGGCTTCGTCGTAGTACTCGTCGTAGTCGTCGTACTCGTCCTCGTAGACGTCCTCCACCGGTTCGATGACCTCGGTGGGCGGATCGACGGGCCGGGGGCGCGCGGGGCGCGGCGGCGCGGCGGGAGGCGGCGGGAGGCTGCCGGAGAACGCGTTCGTGTAGCGGGTGGCCTCGGCGGCGGGTGGCGGGCCGCCGCGGTGCCTGCGCGCGGGCGGCTCGCCCTCGGCCCTGGCCGGCTCGCCCCGGCCGAGGTCGGGACGGCCGGCGTCGGGGCGGCCCGCGTCGAGGCGGCCGGCATCACCGCGGAAGCCGGGGTCGGGCTCGCCGTTCAGGCGGCGGCCGAGCGAGGACAGGTCACCGCCGCGCGCGGCCGGGTCCGGCCCGTCGACGGGCGGGCGGCGGAACCCGCCGGGACCGGTGCCCGGTCCCGGCACGCGACCACCGGGCGCGCGGTCCGGCGGCGCGTAGGGCCGGGGCGCCGACGGGTCGCCGCGGCGCGGCGCGGGCTGCCCGTGCCCGGGCGGCTCACCGTGGGCTGGGCCGCCCGCGTACCGGGGCGGCCGCTCGTCGAAGGCAGGCTCACCGCCATGACGCGGCACCCGCTCGTCGTACACCGGGACATCGCCACGGCGTGGCACCCGCTCGTCGTACACCGGGACATCGCCACGGCGTGGCACCCGCTCGTCGTACACCGGGACATCGCCACGGCGTGGCACGTGCTCCTCGTGGACCGGGCCGTCGCCATGACGCAGTGCCCGCTCGTCGTACCCGGGGACATCGCCACGGCGCGGCACGGGATCGCTGTAGGCCGGACCGTCCGCGTACCGAGGCGCGGCATCGCCGTACGCCGGACCGTCGCCGCGGCGCGGCGTCACCGGTTCGCCGTGCCGGGCGGCCGGCGCGTCGCCGCGGCGCGGGGCCGGCTCGCCGAAGGGCGGGCCGTCGGGGTGGCGCGGGACCACCGGCTCGGCGTGGCGCGGCGGACCCGGATCGAGGTGGCGGGGCGCCGGCGGCTCGTGCCCGGGGTCACCCGACCGGGGCTGACCGCGCGGCGGCGTGCGCGGGCGTGCCGAAGGCGCGTCCCAGCCGCCGGGCGGCGTCCGCGGCGGCTCCTCGTCCGGCGGTGGCGGCGGCGGCAGCGGTCGCGGCGGCCCTGGCCTGGGCCGAGGCGGCCGTCCCGGCGGCGGGCCCGACGGGCCGCCTTGCGGCGGGGGCGGGTCGTAGCTCACCGAAAAACCTCCCGGTCCGAACGTGCCAGAACTACGCAGTGCTTCAGCGACCTGCTCGGTTACGTTAACGTGTTCATCCAGCAGTGGGCGTGAACCCGCGCCACTGGAGGCTCATCCACCCCGTCAGGCGAGGACAGCATGCCCAAGTCCAAGGTCCGCAAGAAGGCCGTCTACACGGCGCCGGCCGATCGCCGCACCCCCGTGAAGGTGAAAGCGGCGGGTCCGTCGCATCCGGTCTACATCGCCGTGATGCTCGGCATGATGCTCCTCGGCCTGGCCTGGCTGGTGGTCAACTACATCGCGGGCGAGAAGGTCCCGGTGATGTCGGACCTCGGGAGCTGGAACTTCGGCGTCGGGTTCGCCCTGATGATCATCGGGCTGCTGATGACGATGCGGTGGCGCTGACCACGCACTACGCCGAGTGGCGGACGGCCCGGACGTGCACGCGTCCGGGCCGTCGCACGTCAACCCCGAGTTCACCCGCTTCACCTGTCCGTCACCGAAGCACAGGGATGTAACTCATCCCCATTGGGGACAACTCCTGTGGACAACTTTGCGCCATTTTGCACAAGCCCCGGTAGAGCACTCCAGTTGTCCACATGCGGAACACTCGACGGCGTGACCCCACCCCGTTCCTGGTCGCCGCGACCGGCCGTCGTGGCCCTCGCCTGGCTGCTGGCCGCGACGTCGCTCGTCTTCGCCGTCCTCGGCCCCGAACCCACCACCAGGCTCTTCCTCGGCACGGCGACCGCCTTCCTGCTCGCCCTGGCCGCCTACGGCACGTTCGTCCGGCCGAAGCTCACCGCCGACGACACCGGCCTGACCGTCCGCACCGTGACGGGCCGCCGCCACCTGCCGTGGCACCAGGTGAAGGTGAAGCTCGTCCACACCCGCCGCCTCGGCCGCGAGGTCGCGACCCTGGAGCTGGACTGGCAGCAGGGCGACGACGAGCAGCTGTTCGTCCTCACCCCGATGGACCTCGGCGCCGACCCGCGCGACGTCGCCGACGTGCTGCACGCCCTGCGCCCCTGACGACCCGCCTAACCGAGCTGCGCGGTGCGCACGAACGCCATCACGACCAGCAGCGCGAACGCCGCACCCACCGCCACGCCCTGCCACAGGTCGCGCCTGGCCGGCGGCGCGTAGACCAGCCCGGCCGTCACCGCCGCGCCCACGACCAGCCCGCCCAGGTGCCCGAGCAGCGAGATACCCGGCAGGGTGAAGCTGAGCACGAGGTTCAGGGCGATGACGCCGAGCGCCGAGCCTGGGTTGAGCTTCAACCGCAGCA
This sequence comes from Saccharothrix australiensis, assembly GCF_003634935.1. Classification (NCBI taxonomy): domain Bacteria; kingdom Bacillati; phylum Actinomycetota; class Actinomycetes; order Pseudonocardiales; family Pseudonocardiaceae; genus Saccharothrix; species Saccharothrix australiensis. The sequence goes on along the minus strand of NZ_RBXO01000001.1, from coordinate 347,240 downwards.
CGGCCACAAGCATCGCGCCCATCAGGCCGTAGACCGCGCCGGACGCGCCCGCGACGGGCGTGTCCACCCCGCCGAACAGGTACACCGCGACCCCGCCGCCCAGCAGCGACACGAGGTAGACGGCCAGGAACCGGACCTTGCCGAACACCGGCTCCAGGTCGCGGCCCAGCACGTACAGGGCGATCATGTTCAGCGCCAGGTGCGCGGGCCCGAAGTGCAGGAACCCGGACGTGACCAGCCGCCACCACTCGCCGAAGTACACCCCGACCGGCCACAGGACCAGGTCGGCGAACAGCGGCGAGCGCGCGTTGCTCACCACGCTGGACGCCTGCACCGCCGTCAGGGCGAACAGCAGGACGTTCACCGCGATCAGCACCGGCGTCACGACCGTGCGCGACGAGAACTCCGCGCCGACGAACGTGCGCGCCGTGCGGACCCCGCGCCGACCCTCGGACACGCAGTCGACGCACTGGTAGCCGACGGACGCCTCGCGCAGGCACTCGGGGCACGCGGGCCGCTCGCACCGGGTGCACCGCAGCCCGGTGACCCGGTCGGGGTGCCGCGCGCAGGCGGCGGCGCCGACCGGGTCACCGGGCGGGACGGGTTCGGTCACGGCTCAGCCGCGCTCGATCGAGACCTTCTCGATCACGACGTCGGTGAGCGGGCGGTCGCCCGCGCCGGTCGGCGCGTTGCCGATCGCGTTCACGACGTTGATCGAGTCCTGGTCGGCGACCTCGCCGAAGATGGTGTGCTTGAAGTTCAGCCACGTGGTCGGCGCGACCGTGATGAAGAACTGCGACCCGTTCGAGTTGGGCCCGGAGTTCGCCATCGCCAGCAGGTAGGGCTTGTTGAACTGGAGCTCCGGGTGGAACTCGTCGGCGAACTTGTAGCCGGGGCCGCCGCGGCCGGTGCCGGTGGGGTCACCGCCCTGGAGCATGAAGCCCGCGATGACGCGGTGGAAGATCGCCCCGTCGTAGAACGGTCCGGTGGCCTCCCCGCGCGCGTTGGCCTCGGTGTAGTCCTTGGTCCCCTCCGCCAGGCCGACGAAGTTCGCCACCGTCTTGGGAGCGTGGTCGGGGAAGAGGTTGATGCGGATGTCGCCCTGCGAGGTGTGCAGGGTCGCCGTCACCTTGGTCCCGACGAGCGAGTCGTTGCTGTCTGCCACTCCTCCATCGTGCCATCCGGGGGCCGGGGGGTTCGGGAAGGGGCAGGATGGGTATTGCCTGGGCGTGACTGGCCGACAGCTTGTGGAGCGCGATATGGATGAGGTGGACGCCATGACCCGAGCCGGGGAGTCGGTGGGCAAGGCGGTCGGCACGGGCCTGCGCGCCGTTCGCCGCGGCGCGGTCCGCGCAGGTCAGGTGGGTGCGGACACCGCCGTCACGTGGGCGGGGCGGGCGGAGGAGAAGCTCGCCGAGCGCGGCGTCACGGCCGACCACCTGCGCGGTGTCGTGGCGGATCGCGCGGGCCTGCTGGTCGAGAAGGCCGAAGAGGTGGAGAAGTCCACCCGGAAGAGGCGCAAGCAGCTCGCGAAGAAGGCCAAGGGCGTCCGCAAGGACGTCGTCAAGGCCACCGAGCGCGCCCGCAAGGAGGCGAAGTCGCGCGCGAAGGACGTGCGCAAGGCCGCCAAGCAGGCGCGCAAGGACTACGCGGCGGCGCAGCGGCCACCGCGCCGCCGGTGGCCGTGGGTGCTCGGCATCCTCGTGGCCGGCCTGGTCGCCGGTTACGTGGCGCTGACCCGCAGGCCCGAGGAGGTGCACCTGGAGGAGGTGGACGAGACCGAGGCCGCCGAGCCGACGCCGCGCGGCACCACCACCGCGGAGCACGCCGCCCGCAACGGCCGGGTCGCCGACGAGAGCGTCACCGACCGCCGCTAGGCGTCCCCGGCAGGAACCCGTCCCGCGCCCGCCCCCGAACGCCGGAGGTGGGCGCGGCCGCACGTCACCGGCTACAGGCCCAGGTTGCCGATCACGGTCTCGGCGATCCGCCGCGCCTTGATGGTCTGCTTCTGGTTGCTCGTCACGACCACCGCGTCACCCTCCTTGGCGACCGCGTAGACCGCGCCCTCCGCACCCGCCAGCGACCCGCCCACCCACCCGTCGGGCGCGCTCGCCGGGCTGGAGTCGGCGACCGGCGCGGCCCGGTCCACCACGGCCTTCGCCGTTTTCGCGTCCCCGTGGAACACCCACACGGACAACTGCACGTCCTCGGCGTTCGCGTAGAAGAAGCAGGCCGGGTCCGGTTGGTCCGCGGACAGCCGGGTCTTGCGCACCAACTGCCCGTTGGCCTCGGCGACGAACGCGGACGCCAGATAAGGACACGTCCCATCAGCGGTCGGCTGCGGCACGGGCGGCGGTCCGGCCGGGGCGGCGGTCGACTGCGTCGCCGGGGCGCTCTTCGCCGTGGTCGGGGTCGGGACGGTCGGGTCCGCCGAGCCGCACGCGGTCAGTGCGCCGAGGACCAGCAGGGACGACAGGGCATTACGCAGCGCTCGGTTCATAGGGCCGTCAGTCAATCAGAATTCCAACAGCGAATCGACAGGGTGACGGCCTAGGCACGTAACGTCATCACGGTTAGGTTGGCCTTACCCCTGCCAGGCCGCCCTGCGATGTGAGGACTGACCCAAGATGAACGTCATTGACCGCGGTCGTGACCACGCCCTCGCGCTCTTCCGGATCGTCATCGGCGTGCTGTTCATGTGCCACGGGGCACAGAAGCTGTTCGGCGTGCTGGGAGCCACGGGCACGGTCCCGATCACCTCCTGGCCGGCGGGACCGGCCGGGCTGATCGAGCTGGTCGGCGGCGCGCTGATCGCCATCGGCCTCGGGACGCGCGTCGCCGCCCTGATCTCGTCGGGGGCGATGGCGTACGCGTACTTCGTGGTGCACCAGCCGGACGGGCTGCTGCCCATCCAGAACAAGGGCGAACTCGCCGCCGTGTACTCCTGGGCCTTCCTGCTCCTGGTGTTCACCGGTCCGGGCGCCTGGGCGCTGGACAAGGTGATCGCGGCCCGCAAGCAACACCACCGGTCGTCATCCCTGGCCAACGCCTGACCAACACGACCAACGCGAAGGGGCACCGCACACCAGTGCGGTGCCCCTTCGCCACACCTCAAGCCCACCCAGGGGAAGCGGCCAGGCCGGCACCCCCCGACCCGGCCACAGCCGACGACGAGACCCGACCACGCCGGGGAGGTCCGGGGCGAAGCCCTCGGACGGGGGTCCGGGGGCGGAAGCCCGCCGGGCGGGGTCCGGGGGTTGCACCCCCGGAAAACGCAACGAGGCGAGGCGGTTCGCGCTCTCCGCGAACACACCTCGCCCATCGACTCGTGGAGACGAGGGGAATCGAACCCCTAACCCCCGCCTTGCAAAGGCGGTGCTCTGCCAATTGAGCTACGTCCCCCGCACGAGGGTCGGCAGCGTACCGCCCTCGCGGGTTCAGTCGGTCGGAGCGGTGGCCTCGCGCCACAGGTCCGCGTCGGCCTTGGCCGAGCGGTTGCGCTTGACGAAGAACAGAACCGCACCGGCGACGGCGACAAGTGCGATGATCTTCTTCACAGCAGTTCCCCTCTGCAATCCTGCGAAACTTCCGGTGGGCCTAGGAGGACTTGAACCTCCGACCTCTTCATTATCAGTGAAGCGCTCTAACCGCCTGAGCTATAGGCCCTCGGGGCAACGACGGCAACAGTACACGATCCGCTGTCGTGGCCCCAAATTGGGGGGTGCCCCACCCGTCCGTCACTCCCGCTCGGACAGGGTCACCTCCAGGCCGCCCGCGAGGTCGGCCGACACGTTGTAGACGAACGCGCCGACCGTCGCCAACGCGGTGAACAGCACGATGTTGACCGCGCCGACGACCGCCGCCACGCCGAACACGCGCCCGGCGCTGATCAGCGGGTCGCCCGACGACTCGTTGCCCTGGAGCAGGTCGTTGGCGGTGTTGTTGATCTTGTCCCACACGCCCATGCCGTTCAGCACGCCGTACAGCACGCCGACCGCCACCAGCCACACGAAGAACAGCGCCACGCTCAGCACCAGCGCCAGCTTCAGCACCGACCACGGGTCGACGCGCTTCACCTGGAGGCTCGCGCGCCGCGGACCGCGACCGGGCCGGCGCGCGGAACCGGGCGACGCGGACCGCCCGTTCGCGGCGCCGAGGTTGACCGACGTCCGGCTGCCGCCCGGCGGCGTGGCCGTCCCGGTGATCGCCGGTCGGGCCACCGCCACCGTGTCCGGGTCGGAGGCCGGGTACGCGGGCTGCTGCGCACCGGCCTCCCCCGGCTGCTCCGGGGCCGGGTCGCCCGGTCCCACCTGCCGCGCCTCGCCGTACTGGGCGTCGCTCGTCACCCGCTGCCAGGGCGGCGGCGCGGCCGGCGCCTCCTGGTCCGGTGTCGTATCGGCACCCGATGAGGTCTGCGCCGTCGGCTGCTCAGGTGTCGCCCCGGCCCCCGGCCGGGTGATCACCGCGGTCTTGTCCTCTGGCTTCTCGGGTGTGGTCACGAGCTGTCCTCAACCTCTCGTTCGCGCTAGTTGGCAGGCTCGGCCTCGGCCTGGTCCCCGCCGTCACCATTGGGGACGTCTCCGGCCTCGTCGGCGTTGCGTGCCACCGCGATCAGAGTGGTCCCCTCGCCGAGGTTCATCAACCGGACGCCCTTCGTCTGCCTGCCCGCTTTGCGCACCTCCACGGCGCTGGTCCGGATGACCCCGCCCGAGGAGGTGATGGCGTACAGCTCGTCGTCCACGTCGACGATGAGCGCGCCGACAAGCCTCCCACGACGCCGGTCGTGCTGGATGGTCAACACACCCTTGCCACCACGACCCTGCACCGGGTAGTCCTCGATCGGCGTGCGCTTGGCGTACCCGCCGTCGGTCGCCACCAAAACAAACAGACCCTCCTGGACGACACCCATCGACAGCAGCTCGTCACCGCTGTTGAACCGCATGCCCAGGACACCGGACGTGGCCCGGCCCATCGGCCGCAGCGCCTCGTCGCTCGCGTGGAACCGGATGGACTGGCCGTCCGCCGACACCAGGAGCAGGTCGTCGTCCGCCGAGCAGAGCACGGCGCCCACCAGCTCGTCGTCGTCGCGCAGGTTGATCCCGATCAGGCCGCCCGAGCGGTTGGAGTCGAAGTCCGACAGCTTGGACTTCTTCACCAGGCCCTTCTTGGTGGCGAGCACCAGGTAGGGCGCGACCTCGTAGTTCTTGATCTGGATGACCTGGGCGATCTCCTCCTCCGGCTGGAACGCCAGGAGGTTCGCCACGTGCTGCCCGCGGGCGTTGCGGTTCGCCTCGGGCAGCTCGTACGCCTTCGCCCGGTACACCCGGCCCTTGTTGGTGAAGAACAGGATCCAGTCGTGCGTGGAGCACACGAAGAAGTGCTGCACGATGTCGTCCTGCTTGAGCTGCGCGCCCTGGACGCCCTTGCCGCCCCGCTTCTGCGAGCGGTACAGGTCGGTCTTGGTGCGCTTCGCGTAACCCGTCCGGGTGATCGTGACGACGACGTCCTCGACCGCGATCAGGTCCTCCATCGACACGTCGCCGTCGAACGGCACGATCCGGGTGCGCCGGTCGTCGCCGTGCTTGTCGACGATCGCCAGCAGCTCCTCGCGCACGATCGCGCGCTGCCGCTCCGGCTTGTCGAGGATGTCCTTGAAGTCCGCGATTTCCAGCTCGATCTCGGCCAGCTGGTCGATGATCTTCTGCCGCTCCAGGGCGGCCAGGCGGCGCAGCTGCATCTCCAGGATCGCGTTCGCCTGGATCTCGTCGACCGCCAGCAGCTCCATCAGGCCGGTGCGCGCCACGTCCGGCGTGTCCGACCGGCGGATCAGGGCGATCACCGCGTCGAGCTGGTCCAGCGCCTTGACCAGGCCGCGCAGGACGTGGGCCCGCTCCTCGGCCTTGCGCAGCCGGAAGCGCGTGCGCCGGACGATGACCTCGATCTGGTGCTTCACGTAGTGCCGGATCATCTGGTCCAGGCGCAGCGTGCGCGGCACCCCGTCGACCAGCGACAGCATGTTCACGCCGAACGAGTACTGGAGCTGGGTGTGCTTGTAGAGGTTGTTCAGCACGACCTTGGCGACCGCGTCCCGCTTGAGCGTGATCACGATCCGCATGCCCGAGCGGCGGTTGGACTCGTCGGCGATGTTCGCGATGCCGGTGAGCTTCTGGTCGCGCACCAGGTTCGCGATGTTCTCCACCAGGTTGTCCGGGTTCACCTGGTAGGGCAGCTCGCTGACGACCAGGATCGTCCGCCCCTTGGCGTCCTCGTCCACGTCCACGACCGCGCGCATCTTCACCGAGCCGCGGCCGGTCCGGTACGCGTCCTCGATGCCCGCCGTGCCCAGGATCTGCCCGTAGGTCGGGAAGTCCGGGCCCTTGATGCGGGCGATCATCGCCTCCAGCGTCTCCTCGTCGGACGCGTCGGGGTTGTCCAGCGCCCAGACGACACCGTCGGCGACCTCGCGCAGGTTGTGCGGCGGGATGTTGGTCGCCATGCCGACCGCGATGCCGGACGAGCCGTTGATCAGCAGGTTCGGGACGCGCGACGGCAGGACCGTCGGCTCCTGGATGCGGCCGTCGTAGTTGTCGCGGAAGTCGACCGTCTCTTCCTCGATGTCCGCGAGCATGTGCATGGCCAGCGGCGTGAGCCGGCACTCGGTGTACCGCATGGCGGCGGCCGGGTCGTTGCCCTGGGAGCCGAAGTTGCCCTGGCCGTCGATCAGCGGGTAGCGCAGCGCCCACGGCTGGGCGAGGCGGACCAGCGCGTCGTAGATCGCCGAGTCGCCGTGCGGGTGGTAGTTGCCCATCACGTCGCCGACCACGCGGGCGCACTTGTTGTAGCTGCGGTCGGGGCGGAAGCCGGAGTCGTACATCGAGTACAGGACGCGCACGTGGACGGGCTTGAGGCCGTCGCGCACGTCGGGCAGCGCTCGTCCCACGATCACGCTCATCGCGTAGTCGATGTACGAGTTCTGCATCTCCTGCTGGATGTCGCGCGGCTCGGTGCGGTCTCCCCCGCTCGGAGGCAGCGTCGTCTCAGTCACGGTTCTTCTTTCCTGTCGGCCGGCGTGGGTGGACTGGCGGGTGCGCTCAGACGTCCAGGAACCGCACGCCCTTGGCGTTGCGGGTGATGAACGAGCGCCGCGCCTCGACGTCCTCGCCCATCAGCACGCTGAACAGCTCGTCGGCGGTGGCCGCGTCGTCCATCGTGACCTGGAGCAGCACCCGGTGGGCAGGGTCCATCGTGGTCTCCCACAGCTCCTCGGCGTTCATCTCGCCGAGGCCCTTGTACCGCTGGATGTTGTCGTCCTTGCCGATCTTCTTGCCCGCCGCGAGGCCCTGCTGGATGAGGCCGTCCCGCTCGCGGTCGGAGTAGGCGTACTCCGGTTCCGCGCGCTGCCACTTGATCTTGTACAGCGGCGGCTGCGCGAGGTACACGTGGCCGTGCTCGATCAGCGGGCGCATGAAGCGGAACAGCAGGGTGAGGAGCAGGGTGCGGATGTGCTGGCCGTCCACGTCGGCGTCGGCCATCAGCACGATCTTGTGGTAGCGCAGCTTGGTCAGGTCGAACTCGTCGTGGATGCCGGTGCCGAGCGCGGTGATCAGCGCCTGGACCTCGTTGTTCTTCAGCACGCGGTCGATGCGCGCCTTCTCCACGTTGATGATCTTGCCCCGGATCGGCAGGATCGCCTGGAACATGGAGTCCCGGCCCTCCTTGGCCGAGCCGCCCGCGGAGTCGCCCTCCACGACGTAGATCTCGCACTCCTCCGGGTTGGTGGAGCGGCAGTCCTTGAGCTTGCCGGGCAGGCCGCCGATGTCCAGCGCGCCCTTGCGGCGGACCAGTTCGCGGGCCTTGCGCGCGGCGATGCGGGCCTGGGCCGAGGACACGGCCTTGGTGACGATGGTCCTGGCCTCGTTCGGGTGACGCTCGAACCAGTCGGCCAGGTGCTCGTTGGTGGACTTCTGCACGAACGACTTGGCCTCGCTGTTGCCCAGCTTGGTCTTCGTCTGGCCCTCGAACTGGGGCTCCTTGAGCTTCACCGAGATGATCGCCGCGAGGCCCTCGCGGATGTCGTCGCCGGTGAGGTTGGAGTCCTTCTCCTTGAGCAGCTTCTTCTCGCGCGCGTACTCGTTGACCACGCGGGTCAGCGCGGCGCGGAAGCCCTCCTCGTGCGTGCCGCCCTCGTGGGTGTTGATCGTGTTGGCGAACGTGTACACCGACGGGGTGTAGCCGGTGTTCCACTGCATCGCGACCTCGACCTCGAGGTCCTCGCCCTTGGCCTCGAACGAGACGACCTTCTGGTGCACGGCCTCGCGGGTGTGGTTGATGTGGCGGACGAAGTCCTCCAGGCCGCCGGGGTAGTGGAAGGTGCGCTCGCGCACGGCCGCGACGTGGCCCTCGGCGTCGGCCTCCTCGTCGGACTCCTGCACGCGCTCGTCGCGCAGGATGATGGTGAGCCCCTTGTTCAGGAACGCCATCTCCTGCAACCGGCGCGCGATGGTCTCGATGTTGTACTCGGTGGTCTCGAAGATCGCCGGGTCCGCCCAGAACGTGATGGACGTGCCGGTCTCGTCGGTCGGCGCGCCCTTGCGCAGCTCGTGCGCGGGCTTGCTGGCCTCGTAGCGCTGGTTCCACGTGAAACCGTCGGTCTTGACCTCCACGTCGATCGCGGTCGACAGCGCGTTCACCACGGAGATGCCGACGCCGTGCAGGCCGCCGGACACCGCGTAGGAGTCGCTGTCGAACTTGCCGCCCGCGTGGAGCTTGGTCAGCACCACCTCCAGGGTGGGCTTCTGCTCCACCGGGTGCATCCCGACCGGGATGCCGCGACCGTCGTCGATCACCCGGATGCCGCCGTCGGCCAGCAGCGTCACGTCGACCACCGTCGCGTAACCGGCCATCGCCTCGTCGACGGAGTTGTCCACGACCTCCTGGATCAGGTGGTGCAGGCCGCGCTCGCCGGTGGACCCGATGTACATGCCCGGCCGCTTGCGGACGGCCTCCAAGCCCTCCAGGACGGTGATCGAAGACGCGCTGTACTCATTCTTCTTGGCTGCCACGGGCCTGGTGTCTCCTCGGACGTCAAGCGACTCGGCACCGGAGGGTGCGACGCTGCGGTCACGCTGTACCCCACGATTCTACTGGGCGAGTCGGCCAGAAACCCACCAAGGACACCTCTGATTTGCTCACAGACGGGCCGAAGTGAAGAGGTAAGGGTCCGTCCGGCGGTGTCAGGGGTGGAAATCGGCTGGTGAGCGCTCACCGCGCCACAGGATCGCCGCTGACGCCCTGGCGAGTCTCACCCGTAGGTGTCACGTGGCCCGCGTCCCGGAACGTGCCTGGGGCCGTAGCGCCAGCTCGGGGCCGCCGGGCCCTGCACCTTCAGCCGCTGGACGACGCCGTCGCCGACGCCCGCCGCGATGCGCTTGAGCAGCTCGCGCTGGAGCAGCCGGAGCTGCGTCGCCCACGCCGTCGAGTCGGCCTGGACGGTCAGCTCGCCGTCACCGAACGCGACCGGCTGCGCGTGCTCGGCGACGTCCTCGCCGACCAGCGCGCCCCACCGCGCGAAGACCTGACCGCCCGCCAGCCGCTCGGCCCAGCCGCGCTCCGCGGCGATGCGCGAGGCCAGGCGACCCAGCGGCTGGGGGTCGCGGTCGTCGGGGCCGGGACCGGACCACCGCCGGCGACGGCGGCGGGCGACGGCGCCCTGGCCGGTCCCGCGGACGACCCGCGAGCCGCGTTCCTTGGCCGACGCGCGAGCGGCCTCCAGGGCGGCGCGGGCGAGGTCCGAGCCCTTCAACCCGCCCGCCGGAGCGGTCTCGGGTGTGGATATGTCCCCTGCGGGGGGTGAGTTATCCACACCATCCACAGGGTTGTCCCCAGTTGTGCTGCCCATCACACCCATTCGGGGGGCATCATCAGGCACGGCGGACCTCCCCGTCGCGGACCTCGAACCGCACGCCTTCCAGTTCCTCCGGCACGTCCTCGGCGACCGCCGCGGTGATCAGCACCTGCTCCGCCGCCGCGGCCACCTTCGCCAGTTGCCGCCGCCGGCCGCGGTCCAGCTCGGCGAACACGTCGTCCAGCACGAGCACCGGTTCCGACCCCTCGGCGCGCAGCATCTCGTACCCACCGAGCCGCAGCGCCAAGGCGAACGACCATGACTCACCGTGACTGGCGTACCCCTTCGCGGGCAGGTCGCCGAGCACCAGGTCGAGGTCGTCGCGGTGCGGTCCGACCAGGCACACGCCGCGCTCGATCTCCTGCGCCCGCACCCGCTGCAACTCCGCCAGCAACGCCGCCTCCAGCGCCTCCGGGTCGTGCGCGTCCGGGAAGGCGTCGCCCAGGCTCGACCGGTACGCGATCCGGGCGGGCCTCGACTCGGGCGCCACGTCCGCGTACGACCGGCCCACGTGCGGCGCGATGCCCGCCACCAGGTCCAGCCGGCCGGCCAACAGCTCCGCGCCGTGCCGGGCCAGGTGCCCGTCCCACACGTCGAGCGTGCCCAGGTCGGCCGACCGCACCGACCGGATGCTCTTCAACAGCGCGCCGCGCTGCCGGAGCACCCGGTCGTAGTCGGCGCGCACCCCCGCGTACCGGGGCGACCGGCTGGTCAGCAGCTCGTCCAGGAACCGCCGCCGCTCACCGGGGTCGCCCCGCACCAGCGCCAGGTCCTCGGGCGCGAACAGCACGGTGCGCAGGATGCCCAGCACGTCGCGCGGGCGCGGCACCGGACCGCGGTTGACCCGCGCGCGGTTCGCCTTCCCCGCCGTGATCTCCAGTTCGACCAGCAGCTCGCGGCCCTCGTTGACCACGGCCGCGCGCACCACCGCGCGCACCGCGCCGTGCCGGATCAGCGGCGCGTCCGTGGCCACGCGGTGCGAGCCGAGGGTGGCCACGTAGCCCAGCGCCTCGACCAGGTTCGTCTTGCCCTGGCCGTTGCGCCCGACCAGCACGCTCACCCCCGGCTCGAACGCCAGGTCGGCCTGCTCCCACGACCTGAAGTCCGCGACCTGTAGGTGCCGGACGTACAACGGCGCTCAGCTCTGCGTGGTGCCGGAACCGGAGGAGGGGCCGGCCGCCTGCACGGCGTGGCCGCCGAACTGGTTGCGCAGCGCGGCGACCGCGCGCATCGCGGGCGAGTCCTCCTGGCGCGAGGCGAACCGGGCGAACAGCGCGGCGGAGATCACCGGCACGGGCACCGCGTGGTTGATCGCCTCCTCGACGGTCCACCGGCCCTCGCCCGAGTCCTCCACGTGGCCGCGCAGGTCGTCCAGCTCCGGGTCCGACTCCAGCGCGCGGACCAGCAGGTCGAGCAGCCAGGACCGGACGACGGTGCCGCGCTGCCACGCCTTGATCGTCGCCGGCACGTCCTTGACCAGCTCGGAGGCGTCCAGCAGCTCGAAGCCCTCGGCGTACGCCTGCATCAGGCCGTACTCGATGCCGTTGTGGACCATCTTCGCGAAGTGGCCCGCGCCGACCTTGCCCGCGTGCGCGAACCCCTCGGCGCGCGGGCCCTCGGGCCGCAGCGCGTCGAAGATCGGCATCGCCCGCTCGACGTCCTCGGGCTCGCCGCCGACCATGAGGCCGTAGCCGTTCTCCAGGCCCCACACGCCACCGGACACGCCGGCGTCGAGGTACGAGATCCCCTTCGCGCCCAGCAGCTCCGCGTTCTTCGCGTCGTCGGTGAACCGCGAGTTGCCGCCGTCGATCACCAGGTCGCCCGCGCTGAGCAGCTCGCCCAGCTCGGCGACGGTCCGCCGGGTGACCTCGCCCGCGGGGACCATCACCCACACCACGCGCGGTGCGTCGAGCCTGGCCACCAGGTCGGCGAGCGACCCGGCGTCGGTCACGTCCGGGTTGCGGTCGTAGCCGACCACCTCGTGACCGGCGCGGCGGATCCGCTCGCGCATGTTGAAGCCCATCTTGCCGAGGCCGACGAGTCCGAGCTGCACGGTCGTTGTCTCCCCTGGTTCGTGGTTGGTCAGCCGGGCAGGCGCACGGGCATGAGCAGGTAGAGGTAGCCCGGCGCCACGTTCCCATCCTCGTCCACCGGCTTCAGCAGCGCCGGGCGGCTCGGGGTGGTGAAGGACAGGTGCGCCCTGGGCGTGCGCACGGCCTGGAGGCCCTCCAGCAGGTACGTCGGGTTGAACGCGATGGTGACGGCGTCGCCCGTGTAGTCGACCTGGATCTCCTCCTCGGCGCTGCCCTCGTCGTCGCCGCCGGCGGACAGCCGCAGCACCGAGTCGACGAACTCCAGCCGGACCTGCGTGCCGCGCTCGGCGACCAGCGACACGCGCTTGATCGCCTGCACCAGCGAGTCGACCTCGATCACGGCGGCGGCCGAGTGCTCGGTCGGCAGCAGCTGGCGGTACTTGGGGAAGTCCGCGTCGAGCAGCCGGGTGGTGGTGCGCCGCCCGGTGCCGGACAGGCCGAGCAGCCCGTCGTTCGCGGCGAGCGACAGCTCGACCTTCGCGCCGGACGCGCCGAGCGTCTTCGCGGAGTCGTTGAGCGTCTTGGCCGGGACGAGGACGGCGACCTCGCCGAGCGACTCGTCCGGCTCCCACGGGAACTCGCGCATCGCCAGCCGGAACCGGTCGGTCGCGACGAGCGTCAGCTTGCCCTCGCCGATCTCCAGGCGGACGCCGGTCAGCATCGGGAGCGTGTCGTCCTTGCCCGCCGCGACGGCGACCTGCGCGACGGCCTCGCCGAACACCTCGCCGGGCAGCTCGCCCGCGAGCTGGGGCATGGACGGCAGCTGCGGGTAGTCCTCCACCGGCATGGTCGGCAGGGAGAAGCGCGCGGAGCCGCAGCTGATCGTCATGCGCGCGCCGTCCACCGCGATCTCCACCGGGTGGTTCGGCAGCGCCTTGGTGATGTCGGCCAGCAGCCGCCCGGAGACGAGCGCCTTGCCACCGTCCGCGATGGTGGCCGGGACACCGCACTGGGCGGACACCTCGTAGTCGAACCCGGAGACGGTCAGCGCCTCACCGGACCCGTCCTCCGCACCGGCATCGAGCAGCACACCACCGAGCACCGGCACCGGTGGCCGGGACGGCAGGCTGCGCGCGACCCAGGCGACGGCGTCGGCCAGGCCGTCGCGCTCGACGCGGATCTTCATGAGGCGTCCTCTCTCGATTCCTCAAGTCGGCATGACCCACAACAGCAGGCGTTGCGGTGGGGTTGGGGAGCCGCGTCCCTCGCCGGATCGCTGTCGACCGTTCCGACCCTCGGCGCGGAGGCTCCCACCGTAGAGCGTCGGGGAGCGGTTCGTCACCTCGGGGCCACGCCCGGGTTCCCCCGGGAGCGGAGCCCTGTCCCCGGGATCGACCCCCGCCTGTTTTTTCTTTGTTCATCTCCTCAAGGGAGAGAACAGCAACAGCAGTAAGGGCTGTGGACAGTGTGGACAACCGCTGTCCTCGCAGCTCGTCGCCCGTCCGGAGGTGTGGACAGGTACGGGGTGTCACCCGGGGACAAGTCGGGGCACCCGGGGAGAACCACGGGCCTGCTCCGTTCGGTCCACAGATCGCCCGAGTTGTCCCCGGGTGCATCCCCGGGTGTGGGTCGAGTTGTACCCGGGTGCTGCACAGGGTGATCGTGGCCTGGATCTCCCCCGATCGGCGACTTCGCGGGGCCCTGTGGACGGCTCGTCGCCCCCGGTTCACCTGGAATCCCGGTGCGGCCACCCGGGTCGCGAGCCGTCCCGAGGGGTGCCGCGGGCGGGGTCGGCGGCGTCCGCCGAGGTGGTGCCCGGGGGCGCGCGGAGCGGTCCGCGGCGGCTGATCACCGGTCCGGCGCGGGTGGAATCCGGCGGTGCCGGCGGGCCCGCGCGGGGCGCGCCGCCGGGGTGTCCGCCACGCGGGCCGGGCGCGGTCCGGCCGACACCCGGGTGCCGGCCCGACACCCGGGTGCGCCGGGCGTCCCCCCGGGGGTGGACCGGGTACCCGGGTGTCGGGCCGGCGTCGCGTGGGCGCGGGGACCCGGGGGCGCGCGAGGGCCCCGGGCGCGGGCGGGGCGAGCCGGGGCACGGGAGCGGGCGGGGTGTCGGCTGGGTGGCAGCCCGAAGGGCGGTGCCGGGGGCACTGCCCGGGGATCGCTCGGGGGTCGCTCGGGGCAACCGCTCAGGGACGGCGGTTCGAGCGCGGCGGTCCTGGCGGCGGCCGCTCCAGGGGGGCGGCCGTGCAGAGGGCGACCGTGCAGGCGGCCGTGCAGGGAGGGCGCCGTGCGGCGGAGGCCGCTCAGGGGGTGTGGCGCGCCCGCTGCTTGATGCGCGAGGTCAGCTCCTGGACCTGCTCGTACACCCGGCGGCGCTCGGCCATCTCCTTGCGGATCTTCTTGTCCGCGTGCATGACCGTCGTGTGGTCCCGGCCGCCGAACGTCTGCCCGATCTTCGGCAGCGACAGGTCCGTCAGCTCCCGGCACAGGTACATGGAGATCTGCCGCGCCTGGGCCAGCACCTTCGTCTTGCCCGGACCGCACAGGTCGTCGATGGACACGCTGAAGAACTCCGCCGTCACGGCCATGATGGTCGGCGCGGTGATCTCCGGCGCGTGCGAGTCCGGGATCAGGTCGCGCAGCACTATCTCCGCGAGCTGCACGTCCACCGGCTGGCGGTTGAGCGACGCGAACGCCGTCACCCGGATGAGCGCGCCCTCCAGCTCCCGGATGTTGCGCTCGATCCGGGCCGCGATGAACTCCAGCACCTCGGCGGGCGCGGCCAGGCGGTCCTGGGCGGCCTTCTTGCGGAGGATCGCGATCCGCGTCTCCAACTCGGGCGGCTGGATGTCGGTGATCAGGCCCCACTCGAACCGCGTGCGCAGCCGGTCCTCCAGCGTCTCCAGCCGCTTGGGCGGCCGGTCGGAGGACACGACGATCTGCTTGTTGGAGTTGTGGAGGGTGTTGAACGTGTGGAAGAACTCCTCCTGGGTGCCTTCCTTGCCCTCCAGGAACTGGATGTCGTCCACCAGCAGCACGTCGATGTCGCGGTAGCGCCGCTGGAACGCCACCTTGCGGTCGTCGCGCAGCGAGTTGATGAAGTCGTTCGTGAACTCCTCGGTCGACACGTACCGGACGCGCATGCCGGGGAACAGCCGCTGCGCGTAGTGCCCGACGGCGTGCAGCAGGTGCGTCTTGCCCAGGCCCGACTCGCCCCAGATGAACAGGGGGTTGTAGGCGCGGGCGGGCGCCTCGGCCACCGCCACCGCCGCCGCGTGGGCGAACCGGTTGGACGCGCCGATGACGAACGTGTCGAAGTTGTACTTCTCGTTGAGCCTGGTCTGCGACGACGCCGGGTTCGCGGGCCGGGTGAACGGCGTGCCGCTCGGCGCGCCGCCGCTGAACGTCGGCCAGATCTCGGTGACGGCGGCGAGCGCGTCGCCCTCCTCGTCGACCTCGTCGTCGTTGTCCGCCTCGTCGCCCACCACGACGGGCAGCTCGGGCGGCGGCAGGACGCCGTTGCCGATGCCGGGCACCGGGACGGGCGCGCCGGCGGCCACCGGGATGGGCGTGGTCGGCGGTCCGTTGACCGGCTCCGGCGAGTCGACCTTCACCGCCAGCGACACGGCCCGCCCGAGCCGGCGGGACAGCGCGGCCGTGATGGGCTCGCGCAGCGCCCGCTCGATCGCCTCCTTGGCGAAGTCGGACGGCGCGGCCAACAGCGCGGTGCCGTCGAGCAGACCGATGGGACGGGTCACGCGCATCCACGCGCGCTGCTGCGGCGACAGGGTGCTGGCGGCCAGCTCCTGCACGACCTGCTCCCACACTCGACCCAGGTCGGCCTGGTGGTCGGACACCTCCGCGTCCCCTCCCCTCGGTGTGACTCCCCGGCGGTCAATCCCGACGGGGGATTGCCACGACGTGGACACGGAGAATAGAGGCATCCACAGAGTTATCCACAACTGTGCACGAACGGGGGTCGGAGGGGAGCGGCGCCCCCGTCGCTTCCGATCACCCGGCGGTGGCGTGTGGCGACCTGGCGTCGGCCCACGGCGACCCGCGAAGGCAGCACGCTAACAAGGCGCGGGCCGTGCCACAAGGCGGAGGGCCGCCGCAAGCGTTTTCCCGGCCCGGCGCGCGCCGATCGGCCGTGGCGTGCGACACGCCGCACCCACCCCCGATTTGAGTCGCGCACCCGGGGCTGCGTACCCTGGACCGGTCTCCGCTTGCGAGGCGTGCTCTTGGCGCGCCCAAGGACCCGCTGGGGACAACCACAGACGTTGACAACGGGAGTCCGACCGTGAGCAAGGGTAAGCGCACCTTCCAGCCCAACAACCGCCGCCGCGCGAAGACGCACGGCTTCCGGCTGCGTATGCGCACCCGTGCCGGTCGCGCCATCCTGGCCGCGCGCCGCAGCAAGGGCCGCAAGCAGCTGTCCGCCTGATCGCCGCAGCGCCGTGCTCCCGGCGGCCAACCGGCTGACCCGCAGCCAGGACTTCGGCCTGGTGGTCCGCCGAGGCCGCCGGGCCGGCCGGCCCCGGCTGGTCGTGCACGTCCTGCTGCCCTCGTCGGCGCGGCCCCGCCGGGCCGACGACGGGCCACCTCCGTCGGCGCAGCCCACCTTGGACCCGTCCAAGGTGGGCTTCGTCGTGAGCAAGGCGGTGGGCAACTCCGTGGTGCGCCACCGGGTGAGCCGCCGGCTGCGGCACCTGGTGCGCGGCAGGCTGGCCGAGTTGCCCGCCGGGACGTGCCTGGTCGTGCGCGCCCTCGCCCCCGCGGCCGAGGCGTCCAGCGCCGAGCTGGGCGAGGACCTCGACGCGGCGCTGCGCAAGGTGCTCCGATGACCGACCGGGTGAACCCCGTGACGCGGGTGTTGGTGCTGCCGATCCGGTTCTACCAGCGGTTCATCTCCCCCGCGCTGCCCCCGACCTGTCGTTTCCACCCGAGTTGCAGCACGTACGCGGTGGAGGCGCTGACCGTCCACGGTCCGCTGCGCGGCTCCTGGCTGGCCATCCGCCGGCTGGGGCGCTGCGGACCCTGGCACCCTGGTGGCCTGGACCCCGTTCCGCCGAGGCGGACCACGGTCCCCGACCTTCCTGCCGAGGAGTAGCCAGTGCTCAACTTCATCTACTACCCGGTGTCCTTCATCCTGTGGTGTTGGCACTGGGTGTTCGGCCACATCTTCGGCGAGTCGAGCGGGTTCGCGTGGGCACTGTCCGTGGTGTTCCTCGTCTTCACGCTGCGCGCCCTGCTCTTCAAGCCGTTCGTCGGCCAGGTGCGGTCGATGCGGAAGATGCAGGAGTTCGCGCCCGAGCTCCAGAAGATCAAGAAGAAGTACGCGAACGACCGCCAGCGCCAGGCGCAGGAGATGCAGAAGCTCCAGTCCGAGCACGGGGTGAACCCGCTCGGCGGCTGCCTGCCGATGCTGGTGCAGATCCCGGTGTTCATCGGCCTGTTCCACGTGCTGCGCTCGTTCAAGCCCGGCTGGGGCGAGGTGTACTTCTTCGACGCCGCGGGCGTGAAGTCGTTCGTCGAGGCGAAGCTGTTCGGCGCGAACCTGTCGACGTTCATCACGATGCCGGAGCGCGAGCTGGCCCAGTTCGCGACCGACCGGAACGCGGTGCTGCTGGTCGCGATCCCGATGATGATCGTCGCGTCGATCGCCACGCACTTCACCGCGCGGCACTCGGTGGCGCGGCAGACGCAGGCGGCGGCGGACAACCCGCAGACCGCCATCATGAACAAGCTGACGCTCTACATCTTCCCGCTGGGCGTCCTGGTCGGTGGCCTCTTCTTCCCCATCGCCATCCTGCTCTACTGGCTGAGCAACAACGCGTGGACGCTCGCGCAGCAGCACTTCGTGTACCACCGCATCGACCGCGAGGAAGCGCAGAAGAAGGAAGCGGCGACGCAGCAGCGCCAGGCGCTCGCGCCCCGGCCGGGCGTGAAGCCGAGGCCGGGCGCCAAGCCCGCGCCGGGCGCCAAGTCCGCCGCCGGCGCGAAGCCCTCGGCCGGCGCGAAGCCCGCCGGCGGTGCGAAGCCGGCCGGCAAGCCCGCGGCCGGGAAGGACACGCCGCCCTCGGACGAGCCCGCCGCGAACGGCAAGCCGTCCACCGAGATCCCCGGTCTGAGCCCAGACCGATCCCCGGGCAAGAAGCAGGGCAACAAGAGGCGTCGTTGACCCTGGAGAGGAGACATCGTGTCGGAGACGTTGCAGGCGAGCGACGTGGACGCACCGGAGGCTGAGGAGGCCCCGCCGGCGCGGTCGGGGAGTTCGGAGGACCTGCTCGTCCAAGAGGGCGACATCGCGGGCGACTACCTCGAACGGCTGCTCGACCTGCTCGACTACGACGGTGACATCGACCTCGACGTCGAGGCGGGTCGGGCGATCGTGAGCATCGACGGCGGTGACGACCTGGAGAAGCTGGTCGGCGCTCGCGGCACCGTGCTGGAGTCGCTACAGGAGCTGACCCGGCTGGCGGTGCAGCAGGAGACGGGCGTGCGCAGCCGGCTCATGCTCGACATCGCCGGGTGGCGGGCCGGTCGGCGCGCCGAGCTGGCGGAGCTGGGCAAGACCACGGCGGAGAAGGTCGCGGCGACCGGTGAGAAGGTGCGGCTGCACCCGATGACCCCGTTCGAGCGGAAGGTCGTGCACGACGCCGTCGCGGCGGTGGCCGGCGTGCACAGCGAGAGCGAGGGCGAGGAGCCGCAGCGCCGGGTCGTGGTGCTGCCCAAGCCCTGAGCGGGACCTGACGAGCGGCCCCCGGTTTCACGTGAAACCGGGGGCCGCTTTGTCGTGCGAGGCCGGCGCCCGCTCGCCGCGGTTGTGCCGAGGGGCGTGCGGACTCGGAAGCAGGCGCTTCGGTGGGTGGTCATCACACGGTCCGGTGGGTGGTCGGACCGCCGGTGTGACCGGCTCGGTGATCGGCTTCCCGCAGGGGTCTTCCCTCCCGCACGTTCCACGTGAAACGGTCCGAGGATGAGTGAGATCATCCGGAAGCTGCGCGTCGCCGCGTACGCGGTGATCATCGACGACGGGCGCATCCTGCTGTCGCGGTGGCTGGGGCCGGAGCGGCCGAGGTGGATCCTCCCCGGCGGGGGCATAGACCACGGGGAGGACCCGTACGACGCGGTGGTGCGCGAGGTGTTCGAGGAGACCGGCTACCACGCCGAGGTGCGGCGGTTGCTCGGCATCCAGAACGTGCGCGGACCCCTCAACCGGGACGGCGAGGACCTCGACTACCACCGCCTTCGCATCCTGTACGAAGCGGCGGTCGTCGGCGGGGAGCTGACCTACGAGGTCGACGGCACCACCGATCAGGCGGCGTGGTTCCCGCTGGAGGAGGTCCCCGCGCTCGACCACGTCGAGTCCGTCGACGTCGGCCTGGAGATGTACCGGACCCGCCCGCTCGACGGCCGCATCCCCCGTTTCACGTGAAACGCAGTCGATCTCGTCACGCGATTTGGCGTGTCGCCGGGGTGATCCGTCATAGTGGGCGTCGGCACAGTGGCGGGCCGCTGGACGCCCCCCTGGACGCCCCCACCACTCCACCGGCGCGCAGCACCGCCGTGTGGTTTCACGTGAAACGACGGAGACATGGCCGCAGCTCTGGAGGACCGCGCCAAGCGGGTGTTCGGTGACCACTACCCCGAGGCGGTCGCTTTCACCGACCTGCTCGTCGAGCACGGCGTCGAACGCGGGCTCATCGGACCGCGCGAGGTCGACCGCCTCTGGGAGCGGCACATCCTGAATTCGGCCGTCGTCGCGGAGTTGCTTCCCCGGAATTGCCGCGTCGTGGACGTAGGCTCGGGCGCGGGCTTGCCGGGCATCCCCCTGGCGATCGCCCGACCCGACCTCGACCTGACGCTCCTGGAGCCGATGGCCCGTCGGGTGGCGTGGCTGACCGAGGTGGTCGACACGCTCGGGCTCCGGGTCGAGGTGGTCCGGGGACGGGCCGAGGAGGCGGCGGTGCGGGAGCGGCTGTCCGGGAGCGACGTCGTGACGGCGCGTGCCGTCGCACCGCTGGAACGGCTCGCCGGGTGGTGCCTGCCGCTCCTCCGACCCGGTGGCCGGCTGGTCGCCCTCAAGGGCGAGAGCGCCGCGGAGGAACTGGAACGTGACGCCCTGGCGGTGCGCCGGGCCGGGGGCACCCGGTCCCGCGTCACCACCTGTGGCGGCGATGTACTCGAACTGCCGACGACGGTCGTGCTCGTGGAGCGCGACGAGCAGGCGAGCGGCCGTGACGGCGCGCGTCGCAGAAGGAAGGATCGGTGACCGTGTACCCCGACCCCTTGCAGCCGGTGTTCCAGTCGGCCGGCGTTTCACGTGAAACCGGGCCGACCGGGACAGTGGGTGCGGGGGAAGTGCTCCGCCCCGACCGCGGACCGTCCAGCGACCGGCCGTCCCCCGACGGACCGATCACCGGAGGCTCGGTCAACGGCTCGACCTACGGCTCGACCGCCCACGGCTCGGACGACAACGCAGGAGACAGCACCGTGTGGACCCCCATCGCGGAGGAAGCAGCGCGCGCTACCCGTGTGCTGCACCCCGACTCCTCCCAACTCCCCCGGCCGGCCCGCCGCCGCGTCCTCACCGTGGCGAACCAGAAGGGCGGCGTCGGCAAGACCACCAGCACGGTGAACCTGGCCGCCGCGCTCGCCATCCACGGGCTCAAGGTGCTCGTGATCGACCTCGACCCGCAGGGCAACGCGAGCACCGCGCTGGCCGTCGAGCACCGCTCCGGCACGCCGTCGGTGTACGAGGTGCTGATCGGCGAGCTGTCCGTCGCCGAGGCGGCCCAGGTGAGCAACCAGTCCCCCAACCTGTACTGCGTGCCCGCCACGATCGACCTCGCGGGCGCCGAGATCGAACTCGTCTCGATGGTCGCCCGCGAGTCCAGGCTCAAGGAGGCGCTCAGCCCCGAGGCGCTGGACCCGATCCGCCCGGACTACGTGTTCATCGACTGCCCGCCGTCGCTGGGCCTGCTGACCGTCAACGCGATGGTCGCGGCCCAGGAGGTGCTGATCCCGATCCAGTGCGAGTACTACGCGCTGGAGGGGCTGGGGCAGCTGCTGCGGAACATCGAGCTGGTCCAGGCGCACCTCAACCCGACGCTGAGCGTGTCCACGATCCTGCTCACCATGTACGACGGCCGCACCAAGCTGGCCGACCAGGTGACCAGCGAGGTGCGCGGCCACTTCGGCGACACGGTCCTCCGAACGGTGATCCCGCGCAGCGTGAAGGTCTCCGAGGCACCAGGATTCGGTCAGACGGTGCTCACCTACGACCCCGGCTCACGGGGCGCGATGAGCTACCTCGACGCGGCACGCGAGATCGCCGAACACGGCGCGGAGATGGGGACGGCATGACGGAGCAGCGCAAGGGTGGCCTCGGCCGCGGGCTCGCGGCCCTGATCCCGAGCGGCCCGCCGGTGGGTGCGCCGACCCCGATCCGGGTCGTCCCGAACGGCGCCACCCCTGCGCCCTCCCCCGACGCGTCGCCGTCGGGCGAGGTGGCCGGCGCGGTGTACCAGGAGCTGCCGGTCACCGCGATCCGCACGAACCCCAAGCAGCCGCGGCAGGTGTTCGACGAAGAGGCGCTGCGCGAGCTGGAGCACTCGATCCGCGAGTTCGGCCTGATGCAGCCGATCGTGGTGCGCGAGGTCGGACCGGGCGCGTACGAGCTGGTGATGGGTGAGCGGCGCTGGCGCGCCACCCAGCTCGCGGGGCTGAAGACGATCCCGGCGATCGTCCGGCAGACCGCCGACGACGTGATGCTCCGGGACGCCCTGCTGGAGAACATCCACCGCGTCCAGCTCAACCCGCTGGAGGAGGCGGCGGCGTACCAGCAGCTGCTCCAGGAGTTCGGCGTCACCCACGAGGAGCTGGCCGACCGCATCGGCCGCAGCCGCCCGGTCGTGACGAACACGATCCGGCTGCTGAAGCTGCCCCTCCCCGTGCAGCGGCGGGTGGCGGCGGGCGTGCTGACGGCGGGTCACGCGCGGGCGTTGCTGGGGGTGGACGACCCCGGTGTGCAGGAGGAGCTGGCGACCCGGATCGTGGCCGAGGGCATGTCGGTACGGGCGACCGAGGAAGCGGTGACGCTGGCGAAGTCGGCCGAACCGGCGAAGGCCAAGCAGGTGCGGCGAAAGCAGATCCAGGCGCCGGGGTTGCAGGAGCTGGCCGAGCGCCTGTCGGACAACTTCGACACCCGCGTGAAGGTCGAGCTGGGTCAGCGGAAGGGCCGGATCGTGGTCGAGTTCGGGTCGGTGGACGACCTGGAGCGCATCGTCCGGATGATGTCGCCGGAAGGGACAAATCGGACACGTTCGATGGACGTGTGATCACCCACGGGCCTTATGTCACGGTGACGATTACGGGGTGTCACTGTGTTGGATTGACCCGCCTCCGGCGGGTCGGCTCGGTCGCTGTGTCGGATTGACCCGCCTTCGGCGGGTCGGCTCGGTCGCCTGGGAGTCGGCCGTCCGCCGCGCCGCTCTGCCGTCGATCGAAAAGCGTGATCGACGGCAGAGCGGGGCACCGGACGGCCGACGCGACCTCGCGGGTGCGGGGGCGGGGGCGAGGGCGAGGGCGAGGGCGGGAGGGGGCGGCGTGTCAGCGGGTTACGGCGCGTTCGATCAGGCCGGCGTAGATGTCGCCCAGTGACTGGCCGGCCGCCTCCACCGCCATCGGCAGCAGCGAGGTCTCGGTCAGCCCCGGCGACACGTTCACCTCCAGGAAGTGCACCGTGCCGTCCGCCGCCACGACGGCGTCCGTGCGCGACACGTCCCGCAGGCCCAGCAGCCGGTGCGCCGCCACCGCGAGGTCGCCGACCGCCTCCGCCGCCTTCGCGTCCAACCGCGCCGGCGCGTGGAAGTCGGTCAGCCCCGCCGTGTAGCGGGCGGTGTAGTCGTAGACGCCGTTCTCCGGCACGATCTCGACCGGCGGCAACGCCCGCGGCCCGTCCGGCCCGTCGACGACCGCCACGGCCACCTCGACGCCCTCGACGTACCGCTCGGCGAGCACGGTGTCCCCGTACGCCAGGCACCCGACCATCGCGGCCGGCAGGTCCGCCGCGTCCCGCACGACCCGCGCGCCCAGCGCCGACCCGCCCTGGTCCGGCTTCAGCATCAGCGGCAGCCCGAGCTTGGCCACCATCGCGTCCAGCACGGGCTGCGCGCCCAGCTCGCGGAACGTCGCGTGCGGCAGCACGGTCCACTCCGGCGTCGCCAGGCCGGCCCGCGCCAGCTCGCCCTTCGCGGTCGGCTTGTCCCACGCCCGGCGGCACGCCCGCGAGTCCGCGCCGACGAACGGCACCCCGGCGAGTTCCAGGATCGTCTGCACCGACCCGTTCTCGCCCTCTCCCCCGTGCAGCGCCACCACGACGGCGTCGGGCCGGTGCTCGCGCAGCCGGGTCAGGAGCCGGGCGTCGGCGTCCCACTCCTCCACGACCAGGCCCGTCGAGCGCAGCGCGGCGGAGAGCCTGCGGCCGGACCGCAGGCTCACCTCCCGCTCGTGCGACAGGCCACCGGACAGCACTGCGACCCAGCGGTCAGACAACTTCTCTTCTCCTGATCAGGCGGTGTCGGGCGAGGGCGCCTGCGGGCCGGACACCGCGCGCGGCGCGCCGGGTCCGAACGTCTCGTGCAGCTCCAGCTCGTCCTTGATGACGTTCGCGAGGCGGCGCACGCCTTCGCGGATTCGCTCCGGCGTCGGGTAGCAGTACGAGATGCGGAGCTGCCTGCTGCCCAGCCCGTCCGCGTAGAACCCGGTGCCGGACGCGTACGCCACGCGCTGCGTGATGGCGCGCGGCAGCATGGCCTTGGTGTCGATGCCCTCGGGCACGGTCAGCCACACGTAGAACCCGCCGTTCGGCTTGTTCCACGTGGAACCGGCCGGCATGTGCTGCTCCAGCGCCGAGATCGCCGCGTCCCGGCGCTCGCGGTACGCCTCGCGGTAGGTCTTGACCTGGCCCTGCCAGTCGTGCGTCGACAGGTAGCGGGACACGATGAGCTGGTTCAACGTCGGCGGGCACAGCGTGGCCGACTCGGCGGCCAGCACGAGCTTCTCCCGCACGGCGTGCGGCGCGAGCACCCAGCCCACGCGCAGGCCCGCCGCGAACGTCTTGGAGAACGAGCCCAGGTAGACGACGTTGTCCGGGTCGGTGGACCGCAGCGCCGGGTACGTCACGCCGTCGAAGCCGAGCAACCCGTACGGGTTGTCCTCCACGACGAGGATGCCGTGCGCCCGGCAGACCTCCAGCACCTCGGCCCGCCGCCGCACGGCCAGCGTCACGCCGGCCGGGTTGTGGAAGTTCGGGATCGTGTAGAGGAACTTGACCCGGCGACCGGCCTTCTCGACGGCCGCGATCGCCTCGCGCAGGGCGGTGGGCTCCAGGCCGTCGGCGTCCATCGCGACGTGCACGACCTCCGCCTGGTACGCCGCGAACGAGCCGAGCGCGCCCACGTACGAGGGGCCCTCGGCCAGCACGACGTCACCGGGATCGCAGAAGATCCGGGTGACCATGTCCAGGCCCATCTGCGAGCCGACGGTCACCACGACGTCGTCCGGGTGGGCGGTGATGCCCTCCAGCGCCATCACGTCGCAGATCTGCTCGCGCAGCTCGGGCACGCCGTGCGCGGAGCCGTACTGGAGCGCCACGAGGCCGTCCGCCGCGATCAGCTCGCCGACCTCCGCCGAGAGGGAGTCGAGGGGCAGCGCCGCGAGGTGGGGCATCCCTCCCGCCAGGGACACCACCTCGGGTCGGCTCGCCACCGCGAACAGCGCCCGGATCTCCGATGCCGTCATGCCCGCCGTGCGCGCCGCGTACCGGCGCAGGTGGGGGTCGAGGCTTCGGGCGCCCTGCTGGGCGGGCTGACCGGGTGTGTTCACGGGGAACTCCGACGTCGTAGCGGTTACCGGCGGGTTCGTTCCCGGCTGAGTGTAACCGCCGTCCCGTTCGGGGCATCTGCCTTCCAGACGGGGGTCACATCCGCCTATCCTTCGTAGGGGGTCGGATTCCGGGGGTTGGGAGGTCGGGGTGTCGCGACGCGTTGTGGGCGTCACTCTGGACAACCTGGAGCACCTCTCCAAGCACAGCCGGACCTGCGTGTTCTGGGAGCTGGCGCCCCACCTGAAGGAGCAGGCCGAGGAGTTCGGCGACACCGAGTTCGAGAAGGAAGCCTGGGTTTCCAGCGTCCTGCTCGAATGGGGCTCGTGCGGTCGCATCATCCACTGCGACGGCATTCCGGCCGGTTCCGTGTTCTACGCGCCGCCGGCCGCCGTGCCGAGGTCCCTGGCGTTCCCCACCTCCCCCGCCAGCCCGGACGCCGTGCTGATGACGGGCCTGGAGGTGCTGCCGGAGTTCCGCGGCGGCGGTCTCGGGCGCGTGCTGGTGCAGACGGTGGCGAAGGACCTGACCCGGCGCGGCGTGAAGGCCATCGAGGCGTTCGGCGACAACCAGCCGCCCGACGACGGCCGGTCGTGCGTGACGCCGGCCGACTTCCTGCTCCAGGTGGGCTTCAAGACCGTCCGGCCGCACCCGCGGTGGCCGCGGCTGCGGCTGGAGCTGCGCAGCGCGTCGTCGTGGAAGGAGGACGTCGAGGCGGCGCTGGAGCGCCTGCTCGACTCCGTGACCGTGTCGACGGCCGAGCCGAGCTTCCGACCCGGCTGACAGTTCCGGTTCATCCCTGCGTTGACCTGCGGTTCCTTTTGCCCGGCTTGACATGCAGGTAAACGACTGCATTACTGTGGGTGTGGACAAGGTGTTCAAGGCGTTGGCCGACGAGACCAGGCGCTACCTGCTGGACCGGCTGCGCGAGGAGAACGGGCAGACGCTAGGCGAGCTGTGCGCGCGGCTGGGCATGACCCGCCAGTCCGCGACCCAGCACCTGGCCGTGCTGGAGGCCGCGAACCTGATCACCACCGTCCGCCGGGGGCGGGAGAAGCTGCACTACCTCAACCCGGTGCCGCTGCACGAGGTCCAACAACGGTGGATCGAGCGGTTCGAACAGCCCCGGCTGCGGGGCCTGGATGCGATCAAACGACAGGCGGAGGCCGCGATGAAACCCGACTTCGTGTACGTCACCTACATCCGGAGCACCCCGGAGAAGGTCTGGGAGGCGCTGACCGACGCCGACCTCACCGCGACCTACTGGGCGCACCGCAACGTCTCGGACTGGCAGGTCGGGTCCGCCTGGGCGCACCGCCGCGCGGACGGCTCCGACGTCGACGACGTGGTGGGCGAGGTGCTGGTGAGCGACCCGCCGAACAAGCTCGTGACCACGTGGCGCGACCCGGCGGACGACAGCTGGACGTCCACCGTCACCTACCTCGTCCAGTCCTACGGCGGGACCGTGCGGCTCACCGTGACCCACGAGGGCCTGGACGCGCCCGCGCGGGCGCAGGTCGCCCACGGCTGGCCCGCGGTGCTGTCCAACCTGAAGTCGCTGCTGGAGACGGGTGGGGCGCTGCCGATGCCGCCGTGGGAGATGCCGGTCGGGTGACCGGCGGGCGGTTCCCGTTCGGATTACCTTGACGTCGTGCTCTACGCGATCATCGCCCTGGTGGCGGCCACGTTCCTCATCCTGGGCGTTCGTCGCGACCGGCGTCGGATGGCCAACGCGGTCTGGCTCGGCCTGACGCTCGTGTTCAGCTTCCTCTGGGTGGTGTCGCGCGACGACCTGCCGGTGTGGCTCAACGACGTCATCGGGTACGCCGTCGTGGCGGCGCTGCTCCTCGCGGTCTCGGTGCTGCCCGTGGCGCTGATCGTCAACGGCGTGGTGATGCTCCGCCGCGAGGGCCGCCGCCTGCCGAACCTGTTGTCCCTGCTCACCGGGGTGGCGATCATCGCGCTGGTGGCGGTGTTCGTGCTGGCGCTGGCCGACGACCGGACCTGGGTGCACGCGGTGGTCGGCGCGCTGGTGATCGTGGCGGCCTACGTGGCGTTCCTGTTCGTCAGCCTGCTGCTGTACTCGGTCCTGTACGGCAAGACGGGCCGCCGGACGGGCTTCGACGCCGTGATCGTGCTCGGGTCGGGCCTCGACGGCGCCCGCGTGCCACCCCTGCTGGCCAGCCGGCTGGACCGGGCCGCGGCCGTCTTCCGCCGCGAGCGGGCCGCCGGGCACGCGCCCCTGGTGGTCGTCTCCGGCGGGCAGGGGGCGGACGAGGACGTGTCGGAGGCGGTGGCGATGCGGCGCTACCTGCTCGACCGGGACGTGCCGGACGACCGGATCGTGCTGGAGGACCGGGCCACCACCACGGAGGAGAACCTGGTCTACAGCAGGCGGCTGTTGACCTCGCACGGGCACACCGGCCGGACCGTGGCGGTCACCAACAACTACCACGTGTTCCGGACTGCCGTGCTGGCGCGGCGGCTGCGGATGCGGCTGGAGGTGATCGGGGCGCACACGGCGTGGTACTTCCTGCCGAGCGCGTTCCTGCGGGAGTTCGTGGCCCTGCTGGTACGCCACCCGATCGTGCACGCGCTGGTGTGCGGCGCGCTGGTGGCGGGCTACCTGGCGCTGCTGATGGTGATCACGTAGCGGTCGGCGCGGGCGGTTCGACGGCGGCCAGGAACTCGTACATCGAGGACGACGGGTTGTCGTGCGGCGACTCGGCCCGGTTCCGGGCGTGCCGGCGTGCCAGGGCGGACGCGCGCCGTGCGGCCGTGGCGCGCAGGGGCATGTACCGGGCGGCGTCGATGCGCTTGCCGGTGCGCCCTTCGAGGTGACGGCTGCGCCGCTCGGCCTCCGCGGTGTGCAGGTGGGCGGTGCAGTCCTCGAAGTGCAGCGCGAGCCACAGCTCGAAGCACGGGTTCGAGACGGCCAGCCGGATGCCGTGTTCGCCCGCGAGGCGGATGGCCTGCTGGAGGTTCGGGTGGTGCTTGGGCCATTCCACGTCGAACACGCACCAGCACTCGTCCACCTCCTCGTCGGCGGCACGGGCGATGGCGAGCTGCACGAGGGTGAGCGGCACGCCCTGCCCGGGGTCGATCTCGATGCTGATCGCGGTGTTCCCGCGAATCTCGGGCAGCCTCTTCAACGCGTTGATGTAGTCGGGTTCGGATGCGACGCCCTCGCAGAACACGACGATCGTCTTGCGTTCCGGCCGCGTGGCGGTCTTGCGGCGCAGGCCCTTGCCGCCGGTCCTCCTCCGGGTCATCAGCCGATCAGCCCGAGGGCGCGCAGCAGTTCCGCCCGGTCCACGTCCGGCAGCGCGCCGAAGCGGCCGTGCAGGTAGGCGTTTTCGAGGTTCTGCGATTTCCGCACGCGTTCTCCGGCGAATTCGGCCAGCGACCCCAGGCGAGTGGTGCCGTGCTCGGTTTTCTCGGTCAGCCAGACTTCGTCGCGGTTCAGGCGGTTGAGCAGGCTGGTGTCGTGCGAGGTGAACACCAACTGCGCGCCTTTCGGGTTCGTCGTGGGGTCGTGGAAGAGGCGGATGAGCTGGGCGGACAGCGTCGGGTGCAGGCTGGCGTCCAGCTCGTCGAACAGCAGCAGCGAGCCGGTGCGGAGGGCCGCCAGCACCGGGCCGATGAGGTTGTACCAGGTGCGGGTGCCCGCGGATTCCCTGTGCAGGTCGAACGGGATGCGCTCGTCGGCCGATCGGTGTACGAGCCGAACCCTGCGGAATGTGAAGCTCTCGCTGTCCCCGGGGTAAGTCACCTTCTCGTCGGTGACCACGACGTCCTCGATGCCGAGGTCGGCCATCCTCAGCATGCCCAGGGCTCGTGCCCGGTCATCCGCACTGGAGTTGGTGTCCGCCCACGGCGATTGACCGGGGTTTTCCCTGAAGAGACGCTTGAACTGGCGAACATTCCGTGCTTCGAACCCGAACACCTGTGTCGCGAGCAGTGCGTCGGTGAAGTCCACGACGAGTGGTTCATCGAACCGCCGGGTGATCGACAGGGCCAGTGCGCGTGGCGTCAGCAGCTCGCGCGTGCCCGACAGGTTGCCGAGGCCGCGCTGGAGCTTGAGGTCGTCGCCGTCGCGCTCGAACACGCGGCGGCGCTTCTTCTCCGGGTAGTGGAACAAGCCTTCGTAGTGGATGCGTTGCTGGTCGAGTTCGACCACGTACTCGAACCGAACACCGGCGACGACCGCCTCGACGGTGAACTCGGAAGGACGGCTGGGTCCGTCGCCGAAGGCGAACGGCTCGACGGGGATCAGGTCGTCCCACTCGCGCAACGACTCGTGCACCGCCGAGCAGAGCCAGTCCAGCGCGGCGATGACGTTCGACTTGCCGGACGCGTTGGGGCCGTAGATCGCCGCCACCGGCAGCAGGCTCTC
This sequence comes from Saccharothrix australiensis, assembly GCF_003634935.1. Taxonomy (NCBI): domain Bacteria; kingdom Bacillati; phylum Actinomycetota; class Actinomycetes; order Pseudonocardiales; family Pseudonocardiaceae; genus Saccharothrix; species Saccharothrix australiensis. The sequence goes on along the minus strand of NZ_RBXO01000001.1, from coordinate 318,018 downwards.
GTTCAGGCCGGGCGCCGGGCGCGCCTCGGGGCGGTCGCGGTCGACGGCGACCATCGAGAGTTCGACGGGCTCCAGGATCGACCGGAAGTTCGCCACCTCGAAGCGGATCAGCACGGTGGTCCCTCTCGGTCGGTCAGGCAGCGCTTACCGCCTCGATTTCGTCAAGTATGGACGAGATCGGGCAGTTGTCGACGGTTGGACGACGGTCAGGCGCGTCGTGCGTCCAGGAACGCCTGCCACTTGACCAACGGGAACGCGATCACCGGACCGGTGGGGTTCTTGGAGTCCCGGACGGCCACTGAGCGGCCGGCTTGGGCGATCTCGACGCAGTCGGTGTTCGCGCCACCGCTGTGGCTGCTCTTACGCCACGTCAGGGCCTGGGGCATCGCGGTCCTCTCGACGGTCGTAGAAGTCCGCCCAGCGGGCGAACGCCGACCGCGATTGTTCCGCATCGAGCGCAAGCCCCGCGAGGACTTGACGTTTGCGTTGGTAGGCCCGGATGGCGTCGGGGTCTTCGACGAACACGGTGGCGACGTCGGACTCGACGTACGCGACCGGCCCGACCGGTGGGGTGAAGGTCATCAGGTTGAAGGAGTGGGACATGGCCGGGTGACCGCCCACCGACGCGGGGATCACGCGTGGGCGGATGCGGGCCCACTCGCTCATGAAGGACAGTCGCATCAGTTGGTCCTGCATGATCCGGTTGGAACCGATCCTGGCACCCAGCGTCGTCTCGTGGATGAAGAACTCCGCCGCGGGCGAGTTGGGACCGGTCAGCACCGACTGCCGTGCCATGCGGGCCGGCACCTGCTCCGCCACGACGTCGGGCGAGTGCCCGTTCAGTTCGAGGACCGTGCGGGCGTAGGACTCGGTCTGGAGCAGGCCGGGGATGAGCATCGGCTCGTACTTGCACATCGTGATAGCCGCCCGTTCGTGGATGATCAGGCAGGTGAGGCTGTCCGCGACCCGTCCGGCGTGTGCACGGAGGAAATAGCCCAGGTCCTGCTCCCGTATCAGGCGGCGGATGCGGGCGCGGCTGGCCGCGTCGACCTCCAGGCGGCCCAGGAGGGCGCCCAGGTCGAACTCGTCTGCCCCGCGCTGGCCGTGTTCGAGCCTGCTGACCTTGCTGGCCGACCAGCCGAGCGACTTGGACAGCTTGTCGGCGTTGAGGTTGATCCGAGTGCGGGCTTCGCGCAGCTCCGCGCCCAGCTCCCGACTGCGGACGGTGGTGAGGCGTTCGGTTTTCACGGCGGTGGACGCTAGCGGCTCGACCAGCGCAAACGACCCGATCAGGGGTGGAATCCACCCCAAGGGATCAGCCCGCCACCCGACTTGACCGGTGGGCAAGCCGGGCAGCCGGCCACCCGGTTTTGTCGGACCCTGCCGCTACCCTGCGCGTGATCGGTCATTAGGCCGATCAGCCTAATACACAAGGGGTGGAATATGCAGGGATACACCGATGAACAGGGACGGTTCCGTCCGATCGAGGGCAAGGGCAAGGGCAAGGGCAAGGGTGGCGCGGGTGTGGTGGTGGCTGGTGTGGCCGCGTTGGGCGTCCTCTCCGCCGGTGCGGGTGCGGGCACCGGTGCGGTGGGTGCCGGCGCGGGTGCGGTGGCGGAGGCCGGGGTGGCACAGGCCGGGGTCGGGTCGGTGCGGCTGGGTGGCTCGGCGGGGCAGTTACGCGCCCGCAAGAGCGAGGGGCAGCGGGCCGCGCGGCGTGGTGAGCCGGAGGGCGCCTGGCAGCGGATGGGGTTGCGGCAGGTCAAGCGCACCGCCAAGCAGCAGGCCGAGTGCGTCGCGGTCACGTTCGGCCAGGTACGGGAGTTCGTCGCCACCCACCGCTGCGCCTACCTCGACCGCGTGCTGTTCGCGGTCGCCGACGAGGCGGGCAACACCGCCGTGGTGTCGGTGGCCTGGGTCGGTCTGGCCGGCTCGGCGGACGCGCGCCGGTTCCAAGACCTGGTGGACGTGCAGGGCAGCGGCGACATCACCCCGTTGGGCGCGCGGGTGCTGGAGCTGGACGACGTCACCTTCACCGGGCTGCGCTACGGCAGCGACCGCGACGGCGCGGGCGTCGCGGTCGCCGAGGCCGAGAACGGGCCCGGTGGGCGGTTCGACCACGAGTCACTCGACGCGATCGCCGAGGTCGCCGCCCACCTGCCCCGCCCCTGACTGCCCCGTTCGCTGACCGGTCCGCCTGCTGACTGCTCTGCCCGCTGACTGCTCCGCCCGTCGACCGACCTGCCCGCTGACCGGCCCGCGCGTTGACCGGCCCGCGCGTTGACCGGCCCGCTCGCGTGCGCGGTCCGTGGCCGGGCGGGAAGTGCCTGGTCGGCGGGCACCCGGCCGGAGCCGGTGGCCCGCTACCGGGCCTGGCCGGTGGTCAGCTCGTGGCGCATGAGGTCGTCGAGGGTGAACGTGCCGGTCGGCTGGTCGTTCTGCCCCAGCAGGTACAGGCGCTTGACGGCCACCAGGATGCCCTCGGCCACGACGTCGCGGAACGACGGGTTCGCCAGGCGGGCCCGGTCGCCCGCGTTGGTCAGGTAGCCGACCTCCACGCGGACCGCCGTGCAGCGCGTCATGCGGAGCATGTCCCACGTCTTGGGGTGCGTACCGCAGTCCAGCATCCCCGTCCGGGCGACCAGCTCCCGCTGGATGTAGCCCGCCAGGGCCTCCCCGACCGTGGACGACGTGCCGTTGCCGGTGCCGAAGTGGAAGCTCGCCACCCCCGCCGCCAGCGGCGACGGGTTGGCGTCGCTGTGCAGGGACAGGATCAGGTCCGCGCCCGCCTCGTTGGCGAACGCGGCGCGCTCCCCCTCGTCCGGGCAGTGGTTCGGACCCCTGGTGAGCAGCGCTTCCATCCCCGTCGCGGCCATCTTGCCCTCGAGCAGCCGGGCGAGGTCGAGCATCACGTCGGCCTCGGAGACGCCGTCCACCACCACGCCGCGGTCCGCGCCGCCGTGGCCGGGGTCGATGATGATGCGCTTGCCGGACAGCCTCGGCCCGGCCCGGCGGACCCGCTCCTGCTCGCGCAGGAACACCGGTCTGCCGCCGCGCACCTTGGGCTGGAGCTGGCGCAGGGCGCGCACCGTGTCGGGGCCGCACATGCCGTCCACGATCAGGCCGTAGTCGCGCTGGAAGCTGCGCAGGGCCTGCTCGGTCTGCCTGCCGAACTCGCCGTTGGGCCGCCCGGCGTCGTAGCCGAGCTCCAGCAGGCGCTCCTGGAGCGCGAAGACGTCGTCACCCGTCACCGGCTGGGACATCAGGTACGCCAGTGGGCGGTCACCCAGCCGGAACGTCGCGTCCCGCAGCGCGCGGTAGGTGGCCGGGCCGACGATGCCGTCGGTGATGAGACCCCGCTGCTGCTGGAACGCGCGCACTGCGTGCTCGACCGGCAGGTCGAACACCTGCGACGGCTGCGGGTCGGACAGCAGCCCGAGACGCGTCAGCGTGGCCCTGACCTCGGCGACGTCCGGACCGAAGTCCCCGCGGCGGAGAAGCGGCATGTACCCCTCGTTCGCTAAGGCGCCGACCTTCGCCGACGCTCAACCTGACGACCTATTGTGCCTTGCTCGTGCGGGCGGCCCTCGGAGGGCTACAACGAGTGGTTACCCACCAACAAAAGTGTGACCCGTCCGTCTTTGGTTTGACGGACGGGCCACGTGGCGGGTTGCCTCAGGCGAGGACTTCCGACAGGTCGCTGAGCAGCGCGGCCTTGGGCTTGGCGCCCACGATCTGCTTCACCGGCTTGCCGCCCTGGAAGAGGATCATGGTCGGCACCGACATGATCTGGTAGTCGCGGGCGATCGACGGGTTGGCGTCGATGTCCAGCTTGGCGACGGTGATCTTCTCGGCGTGCTCGGCCGCGATCTCCTCCAGGACGGGCGCGACCATCTTGCAGGGGCCGCACCAGGTGGCCCAGAAGTCGACCAGGACCGGCTTGCTGCTCTGGAGCACGTCCTCGGTGAACGTGTCCTTGGTCACCGGCACGGTGGAGCCTGCCATGTTGTTCTCCTCTGTCGGGAAGTGCTTCAGCTGGTGGTGACGGGCTCGCTGTAACCGCCGCCCACGTGCTCGGCGGTGACCGCGGCCGCCGCGGTCCCGTGCTCGGCGAGCCAGCGCTCCGCGTCGATCGCGGCGGCGCAGCCCGAGCCGGCCGCGGTGATCGCCTGCCGGTAGGTGTGGTCGACCAGGTCGCCCGCGGCGAAGACGCCGGCCACGTTCGTGTAAGTGCTCTGCCCCTGGACCTTGACGTAGCCCTCGTCGTCCACGTCGACCTGGCCGCGCACCAGCTCGCTGCGCGGGTCGTGGCCGATGGCGACGAAGAAGCCGGTGAACGCGTGCTCGGTGACCTCGCCGGTGCGGGTGTCCCGAGTCTTCACGGCGGACACGGAGCCCTCGCCGACGACCTCGGTGACCTCGGCGTTGAGCAGCCACTTGATCTTCTCGTTGGCGCGGGCCCGCTCCAGCATGATGCGGGAGGCGCGGAACTCCTCGCGGCGGTGGATGATCGTCACCGATCGGGCGAACTTCGTCAGGAAGGTCGCCTCCTCCATCGCCGAGTCGCCGCCGCCGACCACGGCGATGTCGTGGTCGCGGAAGAAGAAGCCGTCGCAGGTCGCGCACGCCGACACGCCCCGGCCCAGCAGCTCCTGCTCACCGGGCACGTGCAGGTAGCGGGCCGCCGCGCCCATCGCGAGGACCACGGCCTTGGCCGCGTAGCGGGTGCCGTTGGCGGTGACGTACTTGACGTCGCCCTCCAGCTCGACCGACTCCACGTCCTCGGCGCGCAGCTCCGCGCCGAACCGCTTGGCCTGCTCGCGCATCTGCTCCATGAGGTCGGGGCCCATGATGCCGTCGCGGAAGCCGGGGTAGTTCTCGACTTCGGTCGTGGTCATCAGCGCGCCGCCGTACTGCGAGCCCTCGAACACCAGCGGTTCGAGCTGCGCGCGCGCCGCGTAGACCGCCGCGGTGTACCCGGCGGGCCCCGATCCCACGACGATCAGGTTCCGAACGTCCGACACCCTCGACCTCCGTTAGTCGTGACAGGCGTTGGCCTGCACTGCGTTCAACGGATCGTAGGGTGCGGTGATTCCTCGCCGATCGGGTGAGGTGGGCTACTCAGGGGTGATGTTGCTCTTGGCGAGCACCCCGTTCGGGTTGTCGGGACCACACGTCTCGGGGTCGAGCACCACGATTTGGAACGCTCCGGGTTTCCCGCCGGGCAGGATCGCCATCACGGCGTCCCGGCCGTCCAGGGCGATGGGGCTGACGCCCAGCGGCTTCGAGCCGACGATGTCGCCGCCGCGCAGGCAGCCCGCCAGCTTGTCCTGGTTCTCCAGGGGGCCGTAGTTCTGCGCCTTCAGCACGTCGCCGAAGACCGGCCCGAAGTCGTTGCCCTTGACCGCGAGGCGCTGCGTCACCGGCGTGTTCGACGTGCCGGGCTGCGCCTGGTGGTCGGCGGGCGGCGCGGCCGTGTTGCCCTGCGTCGACACGACGACCACGCCGACCGCGACGGCCGCCGCGGCGAGCAGGCCCGCGCCCCAGCCGAGCTGCTTCCTGCGCCGCCGGGCGGCGAGGTCGACCACCGGCGCCACGCCCGCACCGGCGTCGCCCGACGGGGCCTGCGCGGGTGCCTGCCGCCCGGCCCGCGGCGCGGTCGCCGCGCGGGCCTCCGCCGCGAGCGCCGCGTCGAGCCGGTCCGCGACCTCGCGCGGCACGGGTATCGGCGGCAGTGCGCGCAGGTCGGCCACCGTGGCGTCCAGCGCGGCCAGGACGCCCTGGGCCTCGGGGTCGTTCGCGACGGCCTGCCGCAGCTCGGCCTCGGTCCGCGGGTCAAGGACGCCTGCGTGCAGATCGGCCAGCAGGTCGACGGACCACGGCGGCCCGGAGCGCCGCGCATTGCCGGTCATCGTTCCTCCAACTGACGTCCCTGTTGCACCTGCACATCGGTCACTGGGACGTTCGCATCTGCACTCTGGTTCCGGAGGTGCCCCAGAACTTTGGCCAGCTTCGCGCGACCCCGCGCGCACCGCGACTTCACGGTGCCCTCGGCGATGCCGAGGAGCTGCGCCGTCTCGGCCACGGAGTATCCCTCCACGTCGACCAGCACGATCGGGGCGCGCTGCTCCTCCGGCAGCTCGGCCAGCGCCTCCTGCACGACCAGCCGCGTCTCCCGCTCGGCCATCGCGTCGCGCGGCGCGGCGGGCTCGCCCGGCCCGGCCTCGGGCAGCGGCACGGTCGGCCGCGTCTGCCTGCGGCGCATCCGGTCGAGGCAGGCGTTCACCACTATTCGGTGCAGCCAGGTGGTGACCTGCGACTCGGCCCGGAAGCTCGCGGCGGCGCGGAAGGCGGAGATGAACGCCTCCTGCAGCGCGTCCGCCGCCTCTTCGGGGTCGCGCAGCGTGCGGAGGGCGACCGCCCACATCCGATCTCGGTGCCGTTTCACCAGTTCCGAGAACGCGTGCGGGTCGCCCGCGGCGTGGGCCGCGATGAGGTCTGCGTCCGAGCTGGCTGCGGCGGTCACGCGGCAGAGCGTATCGGCCCACACCAGTGACACCTAGATCACCCGTTCGGATGATCGTCGCAACCCGCTGTCAGCACGGTGACCGGTGGCGGGCGGCGGTGGCGGCCGACCGGGGCGGGCTGCCCCGGGCGCGGCGGTGGTCGGTCCGGTGGTGGTGGCCGGTCCGGTGGTGGTGGTCGGTCCGGTGGTGGTGGTCGGTTGGGGCGGGTGGCCGAGCCGGGCGGGGTGGACCCGGCCCGGTCCGGTGCGGTTCCGGACGGGGGCTACTGCGCCCGCGTGTAGACCAGTTCGGCGATCTCCGACTTGTTGTTCCGCCCGCTGCCCGCCAGCTTCGTCACCCACACCAGGACGTGCCGGCTCGCGTCGTGCTCGTCGAGCTGGACCTGGGTCTGCCCCGCCGACAGGGTCGCCGTCGCGACGACCTTCGTCTCCTCCAGCGGCGCGCCCTCCGACGCCGCCACCCGCACCTCCACCACCGTGCCCTCGCTCGGCGAGGTGATCGTCACCGACGCCAGCTTCACCGGTTCGGCGAACGACGCCATCAGGCCGATGCCCGGCTTCAGCGACGGGAACGGCTGGAAGTAGTTCTCCGTCTGCCAGACCGTGGTCGGGTCGTTGTCGGCCGCCCGGCCCGCCCGGCTCGCGTTGTCCGGCTGGTTGGTCACGTCGTAGACGCCGACCGACGCGGGCTGCACCGGACCCGCCGGGTTCGGCGCGGGTGGCGCGGGCTGGCCCGAGGCGGGCTGGCCGGTCTGGCCGATGACGACCGTCGGACCGCCGCCCTTGGTCGGCTCGTCGCTGAAGAAGCTCACGATCTGCACGCCCAGCCACACCAGCACGGCCAGCGTCGCGATTGCCAGCACGCCCACGCTGATCAGCAGCTTGCGCCGGTGGTCCTTGCCGCGCTCCGGCCGCTGCGTCGTCCACACCGCGCCGTCGTCCGAGGCGTCGGGCACCGGTTTGATCAGCGCCGTCTGCGCCTCGGACTCCGCGATCTGGTCCAGCACCTGGAGGATCGCCGCCGACGTCCGGATGCCGCCGACGCTCGTGTCCTCCAGCGAGCGCACCGCGACCGACGACAGCTCGTGCGGCACGTACGGGTGCAACGCGCTCGGCGCGACCACCGCGCCGTCCGGGCCCGTCGGCGCGACCGGCACGCCCTCCGGTCCGCCGGGCAGCGCCCACCGGCCGGTCAGCAGCAGGTAGAGGATCGCGCCCAGGCCCTTGACGTCGTCCCGCGCGATCGCCTCCGGCCGGGGGCCGGGGAACGCCAGCCGCAGCCGCCCGTCGGCCGTGACGCGGATGCGCTGCGGGTGGTCCGCGCCGAGCACCAGGCCCGCGTGGTGGGCGCCCTCGATGGCCGCGCCCAGCGGTTCCAGCAGCCGGGTCGCCGCGCCCGCGGGCAGCGGGCCCTCGGCGATCAGGTCCATCAGGTCGGTGCCCTGCGTCCACTCGGCCACGACCATGCCGAGGATGCCCTCCTCGAACCTGATCCCCGCGCCCGGCGTGAGCACGTCGATCACCCTCGCCACGCCGGGGTGCGTGAAGCTGGCCGCGTGCATCGCGCGCTCGGCGGTGCGCTTGGCCCTCGCCAGCGCCGCGCGGTCCGCCGGGTTGCCGACCAGGACGGTCAGCGCCACGTCGCGGTTGAGCTGGCCGTCCCGCGCGCGCCACAGGTGCGCGTCGCAGCGCCGGTCGACGCCGGACCGCGCCAGCAGCCGGTAGCGTCCGTCGCCGATCACCCCGCCGGGCACCAGCGAGGTGTTCTGGATCGGGCCGCTGCTCACGCGCCCGAGGGTACGGGAATCGGCTCGGGCGGCGCGCTCATCGCCACCCCGCCAGTCGACTGATCTTGTGCACCACCGGCTTCACCTCGGGTAAGCGGAACGCGACCAGGGGAACGGGAACCCGCGGCGACCGGGGACTCCCGCCGCCGCCCGTGACGGTGGTACCCGGTCGGCGGGCGGCCCAACCGGACCACCGGCGGTCCGGTCGGCGTGCCCGGCATCACCGGCGGCCCGGACGCGGGCACGGCTCACCGCCTCCGCACGGCGCGCAGCGCGCCGGCCACCGCCGGCCGGACCTCGGGCACGCGGAGCACCGCCAGCGCCAGGAAGGTCAGCGGCAGCCCCACCGCGGTGAGCACCACGACCCGCACCCACGCCCGGACCACCTCGTCCGCCACGCCCGTCACCCGGATCAGCAGCCACGCCAGGCCGGCCGCCACCGCGAACCCGATCGCCGACGCGACCACCGTCAGGCAGATCGTCCACACCGTGTAACCGGTGCGCAGCCGCCCCAGCCGGACGCGCAGCCACACCTGCCCGACGAGGCAGCCGACGACGAAGCTCAGCGACATGGCGACCGACACCCCGACCGCGAGCTTGTCGGTCGGCGTCCAGGCCAGGAACGCGTACAGCAGCGCGATCCGGACGGCCACCATGATCGCCTGGATCAGCGTCGGCGTCCGCGCGTCCTTCAACGCGTAGAACACCCGCAGCTGGAGCAGCGTGATCGCGTAGGGCACGAGGCCGAACGCCGACAGCGCCAGCGCCGTGCCGATCCGCGCACCCTCCTCGGCGGTCGACTCGCCGTACGAGAACAGCGCCACGCCGATGGACACGCCGCCGACCGTCATCAGCGCGCTGAACGGCATCAGCAGGACCGCCGACATGCGGTTGCCGAACGACAGGTCGCCGACCAGCGCGGCGGTGTCGCCCGCCGCCGCCGAGCGCGACATCCGGGGCATCAGCGCGGTCAGCAGCGACACGCCCAGCACGCCGTAGGGCACCTGGGCGATCAGCCACTGGAGGTTGTACGCGACCAGCGCGCCGGTGTCGTGGAACGCGACCCGCGTCAACACGATCATGCTGACGAAGCCCAGGGCCACGTACAGCAGGACCCAGCCCGCGAGGCCGCCGAACTCGCCGAGCCTGCGGTCCCAGCCCCACCGCCACCGGAACCGGATGCCCGCCCGCCGCAGCGCGGGCACCAGCACGAGCGCCTGCACCGCCACGCCCAGCATCGTGCCCAGGCCCAGCACCAGCAGCTTCGGCTCGCCCATGCGCACCGGGTCGACGCTGATCGCGCCCGGCACGAGCCAGTACGCGCCGAGCGTCAGGACCACCACGACGTTGTTCAGCACCGGCGCCCACGTGGGCAGCCCGAACACGTGCTTGGTGTTCAAGATCGCGCCCAGCAGCGCCGACATGCCGTAGAACACGATGCCCGGCAGCACCAGGTAGGCGAACGCGGTGACCAGCTCCGGATCGGCCTCGGAGCGCTCGGCGACGAACAGCGACGTCAGCAGCGGCGCGCACGCGATCGCGACCAGCGTGCCGACGCCGAGCAGCACCGCCGACATGGTGATGAGCCACTGCGCGTACGACTCGCCGCCGTCACCGTCGTCCCGCTCGGCCCGCACCAGCAGCGGGACGGCCACGCTGGTCAGGACGCCGCCGAGGAGCAGTTCGTTGATCATCGTCGGCAGCGCCGTGGCCGCCTGGTAGGAGTCGTTGAGCGTGGTCGAGCCGAGCACGGCGAGCAGCAGCAGCTTCGACAGCAGCCCGGTCGCCCGGCTGACGACGGTGGCGACGGCCATCGACCCGGAGGCCCTGGCCACCGACGGGGGTTTCGGCTGGTCGACCACCGCGGGCCCCGCTCAGCTCGTGCTCGACTTCTCCGGCGTGACGGCGCCGCCCGCGTCGGCGGGCGCCCCCCGCGCCGGAGCGGGCGGAGCGGCCGCCGCCGACCGCGACGCGCGTGCCCGCCGGAAGATGCGCCGGGCGGACAGCAGCACCAGCAGCGCGCCGGCGAGCACGGTGATGACGATGGTGATCGTGCCGTAGGCCGAGGAGGACACCTCCAGGCGGGCCCGCTCGCCCAGCTCGACGCCGTCGGGGGTGGTCAGGCGGATGTGCACCGGGAACCGCCCGGACCGCAGGACCTCCACCGGCACGGTGAGCTGCCGGTCGCCGCGCGCGGGCAGCACTTGGTCGGGCAGCTGCTGGGCGATGATGCCCGGCGTGTCCTCGACCACGATCCGCACGGTGATCCGGACGTCCAGGCGGTTCCGGATGGTCACCGGGATGGGGCTGTCGGCGGACGCGAGCAGGATCGGGCTGTTCGGCTCGCTCACCGTGACCCGGCCGCGCAGCGCGCCGAGCTGGTCGTCGGCGATGGCCAGCGCGGCCCGCGCGCCCGCCTCGTTGCCGCGCCACGCGCCGGACACCGACCGGAGCAGGCCCTGCCGCAGCGGGTCGACCAGCGCGCCCGGCTTGGTGGACTCCGCGTCCTGCTGGTTCATGGCGCCGTGCAGCCGCTGGAGCTCGTGCCAGGACGCGGCCACGTCGGCGGTGACCGCGGGCGGCACCTCCTGCGCGCCCGCCTCGACCGGGTAGCTCAGCGCCGCGGTCCGCTCGGGCGGCGCGCCGAGCAGGGCGTCGAGCCCGAGCGGCGTGGCGAACCCGCCGGCCACCAGCGACTTCGTGATCTGGAGGAACGTGTTGACCTCGCCCGTCGGCGCGTTCCAGCGGCGGGGCGGGCTGATCACGACGTTCCGCCCGTCGCCCTGGAAACCGGTCCGGAAGGCGAGCGCGGCCAGCGCGTTCTGCACGGACACCGGCAGGGTCTCGGACGGCGTGGTGATGCCGGCCACCGGCCGGGCGACGACCGGGCCGCGCAGCGCGTCGGACACCATCCCGTCCACCCGGACCGCCGTGACGGGCTTGCCCGCGCCCGCGTCCAGGCGCACCGGGCCGGTGCCGGGCGTGCCCGCGACGGCGGACTGGTCGACCACCAGCGACGTGATGCCCTGCGCGACGAGGTCGCTGAGCGTCTGCTGGTCGATCACGCCGTCCTCGGGCCACGCGAGGCCGGGCAGCGCCTGCACCTGGAGCACCTCCCGGACCGTGTCCGCGCCCTTGTTCGCGAGCGCCGACAGGTCGGCGAGCTTGGCGCGGGACAGCGCGACCAGGTCGGCGTCCGCGTCGGGCAGCGCCACCACGCACCGGCCGCCGGCCAGCAGCTTGACCTGCGCGAGCCACAGCTCGGCGTCGTTGCGGCCCTTGCCCGCGCCCTGGTCGCGGACCTGGTAGCCCCGGCTCATCGCCTGGACGGTGCGCAGCAGGTCCGGGTCGACGGCCAGGCACACGGCGGAGCCCAGCGGGCCGTCCAGCGCCGACTCGTACGCCTTGAGCAGGCTGTGCAGGCGTCCGCCCAGCGCCAGCGAGGTCGCCAGGTCGTCGTCGGTGAGCACGGGCTCCAGCCCGCCGGACACCATCCGGGGCCGGTCGGCCAGCGGCCACAGCAGGGTGATCTTCGCCGGGTTCGGCGGCGCGCCGAGGGTCGCGCCGCCGGGCACCGCGAGCACCGGGAGCAGGGTGCTCAGCGCGGCCAGGCGGGCGCGGTCGCCGTAGTCGGGGCGGCCGTTGATGTTGGCCAGGATCGGGTAGACGCCCGGCTGGTCGATGCGCAGCGACGTGTTGCCCGGCCCGTTCACCGGCACGGTCAGGCTGAACGGCTTGCTCTCGCCGCGCCGCAACTCGCCCGCGATCGGCGTGAACCACGGCTGGACGGACTCGGCGCCCGCCGGCTCGCGCAGCGCGTGGCGGACGTCCTCCTCGCCGGTCAGCGGGTCGCCGCGCTCCAGGCGCAGTTCGAGGTCGAAGATGTCGCGGTCACCGACGTTGACGACCTTGCCGGAGATGGTGACCGAGTCCGCGCCCGCCGTGACCACCCTGGGCGACAGGTTCTCGATGTCCAGCCGCAGCCGCTGCTGGACCGTGCCGCCCGGTTGGTAGGAGGCCGGGCGGGTCGCCCACACCTGGGTCGCGGGCGCGGGCTTCACCGGGATGCGCCCGCCGTCGGCGGGAGCCGCCGAGGCCGGCGTGCCCACCAGCAGGAGTCCAGCCGCCGCGAGCGCGGACAGCAGCCGTTTCACGCCTACTCCGCTCCGTCCACACCCGCGTCGGCCAGGTCGAGCCCGGCCGGGTCCGACGCCGTCCGGCGCGCACCGGCCCGGTTCGCGCCCGCCCGGACCGGGCCGACCGGGCCCGGCCCGGCGAGCAGTTCGACGGCACGGCGCACCAGACGCCGCTCGTCCGCGTAGGCGAGCCGCTCGTCCAGTTCGCCAAGGGGCACCCACGCCACCTCGGTGACCTCCACGTCTTCGTCGGAAAGCTCGCCGCCCAGCGCTTCGAGGAGGAAGTGGTGGACGGTCTTGTGCACCCGGCGGTCCTCGGCGACGAACCAGTAGTCGATCGAGCCGAGGGGCCGGAGCACCCTGCTATGAATACCGGTCTCCTCCGCGACCTCGCGCACCGCGGTCTGTTCCGCGGTCTCGCCGGCCTCGATGTGGCCCTTGGGCAGTGACCAGAGCAGCCTGCCACGCCGGTCCAGCCGCCCGATGATCGCGGCGGCCCGGTGCGGCGCGTCCAGCACCAGCCCGCCCGCCGAGGTCTCGTCCACCGTCTTCAGGCGGCGGCCTCGGCGTCGGCTCCGGCGCCTCGGCTTGGGACCGCCGGAGCGACCGGACGAGTGGGGCATGTCCTGATGGTAGTGCCGACCAGCAATTACGGGACGTGGCAGCCCCGTTGCCGGTGGTGACCGATCGGGTGGAGGTGCGCGCCGCGGTGATCGTCGCACGACCGGGTGGGCCGGCGACCGCGACCAGTACGCTGGCTCTTCGTGTCCGGATCGAACGTGTCCACCGACGTGGTGGAGCTGCTGAGCGCCTTCCCCGTGGCCGACGAGCTGGCGGAGCGGTTCGCCGCCGCCGGCCACCGGCTCTACCTGGTCGGGGGCAGTGTCCGCGACGCCCTGCTGGGACGGCTGTCCGGCGACCTCGACTTCACCACCGACGCCCGCCCGCCCGCCGTGCAGAAGCTGCTGGCCGGCTGGGCGGACGCGATCTGGGACACCGGCATCGCGTTCGGCACGGTCGGCGCGGCCAAGCGCGGGCAGACGGTGGAGATCACCACGTTCCGCGCCGACGCCTACGACGGCGTGACCCGCAACCCCGAGGTCACCTTCGGCGACACCGTCGAGGGCGACCTCGCGCGCCGTGACTTCACCGTCAACGCGATGGCGTTCGACCTGGTGGGGCGCGTGCTGGTGGACCCGACCGGCGGGCGGGCTGCGCTCGCCGCGAAGGTGCTGGACACACCGGCGACGCCGCGCGAGTCGTTCTCCGACGACCCGCTGCGGATGCTGCGCGCGACCAGGTTCGTCTCGCAGCTGGGCTTCACCCCCGCCCCGCGCGTGGTCGAGGCGATGACCTCGATGGCGGACGAGCTGTCCCGGATCACCCCCGAGCGGGTGCAGGTGGAGCTGTCCAAGCTGCTCACCGGGGCGCACCCGCGCGCGGGCGTCGAGCTGATGGTGTCGACGGGGCTGGCGGACGTCGTGCTGCCCGAGCTGCCCGCGATGAAGCTGGAGATCGACGAGCACCACCAGCACAAGGACGTGTTCCACCACTCGCTGGTGGTGCTCGACCAGGCGATCGACCTGGAGGACTCGCCGGAGCCGGACCTGGTGCTGCGGCTGGCCGCGCTGCTGCACGACATCGGCAAGCCGGACACCCGGCGGTTCGAGGAGGGCGGCGGCGTGTCGTTCCACCACCACGAGGTGGTCGGCGCCAAGATGGTCCGCAAACGCTTGCGGGCATTGCGGTACGCGAAGGACGTCGTCGAGGACGTCGCCCAGCTCGTGTACCTCCACCTGCGGTTCCACGGCTACGGCACCGGGGAGTGGACGGACTCGGCGGTCCGCCGGTACGTGACCGACGCGGGTCCCCTGCTCCCCCGGCTGCACAAGCTCGTGCGCGCCGACTGCACCACGCGCAACAAGCGCAAGGCCAACGCGTTGCAGCGCACGTACGACGACCTCGAACGGCGCATCGAGCGGATCGCCGCCGAGGAGGACCTGCGGCGCGTGCGGCCCGACCTGGACGGGAACGAGATCATGCGGCTGCTCGGCCTCCCGCCGGGCCCGCAGGTGGGCCGGGCGTGGAAGTTCCTCAAGGAGCTGCGCTTGGACCGCGGGCCGCTCGACCACGACGAGGCGGTCGCGGAGCTGTACGCGTGGGCGCGGTCGGAGGGCATCGAGCCGCCCGTGTGACGGCGGAATCACCCGCTTTCCGTTAGCCAAGTGACAGGCAGTTGCGACACCATGACTGTGTGCGTCGTACGCACACTGGGGGTGGTGGTGCATGAACGCTTGGGGATTGTCCGCGGAGGGAAGCGCCCGTGCGCAGGACCTGTCCGCGCTGTCGGACCACCAGCGGGCCGTGCTGCGGTGCCTGGCGAGGGGCCTGGCGGACCACGAGATCGCGCGCGTGCTCGCGGTGAGCCAACGCCAGGTCGGCGCCGTGGTGGACGAGATCCTGCGCACGCTGAACCTGCGCGACCGGATGGCGGCGGTGGTGTTCGCGCACGAGACGGGCCTGATCCGACTGCCGGTGCCTGTGTCTAATGGCCGCTGCTCCGCAGACGGCGGCTCGGCCGCCTTTTAGTCGGCCCATCCCGCCTGATTTCTCGCCGATCGAAAAGCGTGATCGGCGAGAAATCAGGCGGGACAGGCCGACGCGGCCTCGCGGCGCGGGAGCAGGTAGGCCAGCCGATACCAGGTCGCATGGCACTTCACGCCATCACCGCTCCCGCACCGCGAGGCCGCGTCGGCAGGTCGTGCCTCATTTTCCTGCGATCACGCTTTTCGATCGCAGGAAAATCAGGCGCGACCTGCCGACTAAAAGGCGGCCGAGCCGCCGAGGCGAAGCCGAGGCCAATTAAACACAGCGCGACCGGGTGTGACCGCGTCAACCTTCTTTTCCGGTGCCAGGATACTTTGATCGGTGCCTACTACCTGCTGATCCGGTGCCAGTTCACGAACACCACGATGCCCACCACGTAGGACGCCGTCGCCGCCACGATCAGGGCCGGGGAGCGGCCGTCCAGCGGGACCACCATCGCCGCCACCGCCACCGCGCCCACCTGGGTCGCGTTGAACAGCGTGTCGTAGAGGGCGAACACCCGACCGCGCACCTCGTCGCCGATGTCGCTCTGCACGGCCGCGTCCACGCACAGCTTGATCACCTGGCCCGCGAACGTCAGCACGAACGACGCGGCCAGCGTCGTCGGCAGCAGCATCGGCAGGCCGAGCCCGAGCTGGCTCGCGGCGGCCAGGCCGAGCGCACCGCACACCGTCCCCCGGCGGCCGAGCACGTCCACGATCCGGTCCGTGATCAGGCCCGCCAGCAGGATGCCCGCGCCGCCCGCGACGGCGATCTCGCCGAGACCGGCCATGCCCGCCTTCAGCGGGCCCACGTCGGTGAACGCGTGGCGCATCAGCAGCAGCGTGAGCAGCAGGGACACCCCGAACGCGGCCCGGTGCGCGAGCAGCGCCAGCAGCGCGGCGGCCACGCTGGGCGTCCGCCACGCCGCCCGCCCGCCGTCCAGCAGGCCGCGCGCCACGGCGGTGGCCGTGCGCCTCGGCTCGTCGACCTCGTCCGGCCCGAGCGCGCCACGCGCGAACCGGGACGCCAGGTACCCCGCGGCCAGCGAGCCGAGGACGGCGACCGCCGTGGTCCACGCCGAGCCGCCGTCGCCCGCGCCGAACACCTGCCGCAGCGCCACCGCGCAACCCGCACCGAACACCGCCATGAGCGCGCCGAGGGTGGTGACGAACGCGTTCGCCTCCACGAGGTGCTCCTCCGCGACGACGTGCGGCAGGGACGCGGACAGGCCCGAGCCCGCGAACCGGCTCACGCCCGTGACGAACAGCGCCGCCGCGTACAGCGGCACGCCGTCCAGGCCGAGCCCGACGGCGGCGGCGGTGAGCAGGACGAACACGCCGCGCACGAGGTTCGCCACGACCAGCACCCGGCGGCGGTCCCACCGGTCGAGCAGCGCGCCCGCGAACGGGCCCACCACGGAGTACGGCAGGAGCAGCACGGCGAACCCGGCCGCGACGGCGAGCGGGTCGGCGTGGCGCTCCGGGTTGAACAGCACCGCGCCGGCGAGCCCGGCCTGGAACAGCCCGTCGCCCCACTGGGACGCGAGCCGCGAGGCGAACAGCCTGCGGAAGTCCGCCGTGGCGAGGAGTCGCCGGACACCAAGGTGGTGCTTCGCCGTGGTCGTCCCGGCACTGGTCACCCGACGAGCCTATGCCTTGCGATCGCGGTGGCCGGACCCGCCGTGCGCCGGGGGCCGACCCGGCGAACCGCGAAGGCCGGACCCGTGACGGGTCCGGCCTCCCGGGGTCAGACGCCCGGTCGCCTCTCGGCGGGTTGCGCTACGCGGCTCCAGCCGGACGGTATTCCGCGAAGGCGGTTTTGGTTGGGCCCGGGGGACTCGATGGCGCCTGACGGTTCGTACAACGACCACGGTAGCCCGGATGTTCCACGACGGGTGTGATCCGCGTCGTCTGGGATCATGGTCCCCGTGCGACCTGATGCCGAAGTCGAACCGGGTTCCCTGCTGGTCGCGGCACCGAGCCTGACCGACTCGAACTTCCGCCGCACGGTGGTCTACGTCATCGACCACCGGGGCGAGGGCACCCTCGGTGTGGTGCTGAACCGCCCCAGCGAGGTCGCCGTGCACGACGTCCTGCCCTCGTGGGGCCCGCACGTGAGCCGGCCGCAGGCCGTGTACATCGGCGGCCCGGTGGAGCAGAAGACCGCGCTGTGCCTGGCCGCGCTGCGCACGGGCGAGGACGCGGGTTCGATCGAGGGCGTGGTGAACGTCCACGGCCCGGTCGCCCTGATCGACCTGGACTCCGACCCGGACGCCCTGGTCGCGAAGGTGCGCGGCCTGCGGGTGTTCGCGGGCTACTCGGGCTGGGGCGAGGACCAGTTGGCGGGCGAGATCGAGCGCGGTGACTGGATCGTCGTGCCCGGCCTGCCCGACGACGTCCTCACACCGCCCAACACCGACCTCTGGGGCCGGGTGCTGCGCAGGCAGGGCATGCCGACCGCGCTGCTGGCCACGTTCCCGGTGGACGTGCGGCGCAACTAGCGGGGGACGGTCCGACGGCCGCGCGCCGGGTCGTCAGGCGCGCT
Organism: Saccharothrix australiensis; assembly: GCF_003634935.1. Taxonomy (NCBI): domain Bacteria; kingdom Bacillati; phylum Actinomycetota; class Actinomycetes; order Pseudonocardiales; family Pseudonocardiaceae; genus Saccharothrix; species Saccharothrix australiensis. Next base: position 300,436 of record NZ_RBXO01000001.1, on the reverse strand, counting down.
GGAGGACGCCGCACGCGCCGGCACAGGCGCAGCCGCCGCAGCCGGCGGGTTCCGGCGAGGGCATGGCCTCGGCCGCGCGGTGGCCCAGCACGCCGCCCGCGGACGCGATCACCAGCGAGCCGACCAGCCCGAGCGCGCCCACGACCAGCGCGGTCTCCGCGTTCAGCGCCACCGCGACGCCCGTGGCCAGCGCGATCGCGCCCGCGACCAGCGTCGGCACGGCGGCGATCCGGTTGGCCAGCGTGAACGCCTCGTCGTCGCGCAGCGTGGCCTTGGTCCGCACGCCGAAGAACCGGTTGCGGTGGAGTCGGCCGCGCATCCCCAGGACGCCGACGGCCACGAATGCGACGCCCACCAGCCCCAGCACCACGAGCAGCACGATGTTCACGCCATCGAGGGTAGGCGCGTCCCCCGGGCGGGACCGAACCAGGTCGGCGGAAGGTGGCGCGCCCCACCCCGCGCGGGGTCGGCTCGCGGTCACCTCGTCGTCAACTCGTGGCCACCGCGATCCGGTGAGCTGCCCGCATGTCGCGGCTCGTGCTCGGCGCGGATCTCCCCGCGGGGCGTGCCCACCTTCACCGCCGTGCACCGCCTGCGCGACGCGACGGGCGCGCCGTACCCGGCGAACACCGTCGACCCCGAGGACATCCGCGTCGACCCGCGCACCGGCCACTACGTGTGGAGCCAGGAGGGCGACCGGGGCGCGACCCCGATCGACCCGTCGGTCCGCGAGGCCGCGCGGGACGGCGCGTTCGTCCGCGAGTACCGGCTCGCCGACAACCTCCGGATGCGCCCCGACCAGGGGCCCCGGCGCAACGAGGCCCTGGAGGGGCCGGCCCTGGCCCGCGGCCGGGTGGTCACCGCCGTCGAGGGCCCGCTGCTCCGGGACGGCCCGCCCGCCGACCGCACCAGGGGCGCGGTCTCGCGGATCACCACCCAGACGCCCGACCGGGTGCGCGCCCAGTACGCCTACCGCCAGGAGCCCGTGTTCGCCGAGGGCGGCAGCACGGGCGTCACGGCGATCCTGCCCGACCCGCGCGGCGGCCGGTTCCTCGTGCTGGAGCGCTCGTTCGCGCCGGGCGTCGGCAACAAGGTCCGCCTGTTCGAGGCCACCACGCACGGCGCGACCGACGTCGCGGGCAGGTCGCTCGACCGCGCCGGGCCGATGCCCAAGCGCCTGCTCGCCGACCTCGCCGACTTCCCGCTCAGCCGGGTGGGCAACGTCGAGGGCATGGCGTGGGGCCCGGACCGCACGCTGGTCCTGGTCTCGGACGACAACTTCGCCGCGACCCGGTCACCCAGTTCATCGTGCTTGCCGTGCGCTGATACCGTGGACGGCATGAGCACGGCCCGCCTGCTCCTTAGCTAGCCGCGCGGACCCACCACCCAGGGTCGGCGCGGCAACCCCTCATGCCCTCCACGGGCTGGGGGGTTTCGTCATGTCAGGGGCCGGCAACCGAAGGGAAACGCCACCATGAGCACCGACGCGGCGGAGACGCCCGCCTTCCGCTACACCGCCGAGCTGGCGGGCGAGATCGAGCAGCGGTGGCAACGGGAGTGGGAGGAGCGCGGCACGTTCCACGCGCCCAACCCGGTCGGCCCGCTCCGGGGCGACGTGCCCGAGGACAAGCTGTTCGTGCAGGACATGTTCCCCTACCCGTCGGGCGCGGGCCTGCACGTGGGCCACCCGCTGGGCTTCATCGGCACCGACGTGTTCGCCCGGTACCACCGGATGACCGGCCGCAACGTGCTCCACACGATGGGGTTCGACGCGTTCGGGCTGCCCGCCGAGCAGTACGCCGTGCAGACCGGCAGGCACCCGCGCGAGACCACCGAGGACAACATCCGGACCTACCTGCGGCAGATCCGCCGGGTCGGCCTGGGCCACGACGAGCGCCGCCGGATCTCCACCATCGACCCCGGCTACTACAAGTGGACCCAGTGGATCTTCCTACAGATCTTCAACTCCTGGTACGACGCGGAGGCGGGCCGGGCCCGGCCGATCGCCGAGCTGGAGGCCCAGTACGAGCGCGGTGAGCGCGCCACGCCGGACGGCCGCGCCTGGGCCGAGCTGACCGGCGCGGAGCGGCAGAAGGTGCTGGGCGGCCACCGGCTGGCGTACCTGTCGGAGGCGCCGGTGAACTGGTGCCCCGGCCTGGGCACGGTGCTGGCGAACGAGGAGGTCACCGCCGACGGCCGCAGCGAGCGCGGCAACTTCCCGGTGTTCCGCCGGTCGCTGCGCCAGTGGATGATGCGCATCACCGCGTACTCGGACCGCCTGCTGGACGACCTGGACCGCCTGGACTGGCCGGAGAAGGTCAAGTCGATGCAGCGCAACTGGATCGGCCGGTCGCACGGCGCGCGGGTCCGGTTCCCCGTCGGCGCGCACGAGGTCGAGGTGTTCACCACCCGCCCGGACACGTTGTTCGGCGCGACCTACCTGGTGCTGGCGCCCGAGCACCCGCTGGTGGACGAGATCGCCACCCCGGAGCAGGCGGAGGCGATCGCCCGGTACCGCCGCGAGGCGTCCCGCAAGTCCGAGCTGGACCGCCAGGAGAACAAGGAGAAGACCGGCGTCTTCACCGGCGCGCACGCGGTGAACCCGGTCAACGGCGCGGAGATCCCGGTCTACGTCGCCGACTACGTGCTGATGGGCTACGGCACGGGCGCGATCATGGCGGTGCCCGGCCAGGACCAGCGGGACTGGGACTTCGCGCGGGCGTTCGACCTGCCGATCATCCGGACCGTGCAGCCGCCGGCGGACTTCGACGGCGAGGCGTACACCGGCGCGGGCCCGGCGATCAACAGCCACGGCGACCGCGGGATCAGCCTGGACGGCCTGGCCGTCGACGAGGCCAAGAAGGCGGTCGTCGCGTGGCTGGAGGAGCACGGCCACGGCGAGGGCACCGTGCAGTTCAAGCTGCGCGACTGGCTGTTCTCCCGCCAGCGGTACTGGGGCGAGCCGTTCCCGGTGGTCTACGACGAGGAGGGCACGCCGATCGCCGTGCCCGAGTCGATGCTGCCCGTCGAGCTGCCCGACGTGGACGACTACTCGCCGCGCACCTTCGACCCGGAGGACGCGAACTCGGAGCCGTCGCCGCCGCTGTCCCGCGCCACCGACTGGGTCGAGGTGGAGCTGGACCTGGGCGACGGACCGAAGCGGTACCGCCGCGAGACCAACACCATGCCCAACTGGGCGGGTTCGTGCTGGTACCAGCTGCGGTACGTCGACCCGACGGAGACCGAGCGGTTCGTCAACGCCGAGAACGAGCGCTACTGGCTGGGCCCGCGCACCGCGGAGCACGGCGCGGACGACCCCGGCGGCGTCGACCTGTACATCGGCGGCGTCGAGCACGCCGTGCTGCACCTGCTGTACGCGCGGTTCTGGCAGAAGGTGCTGTTCGACCTGGGCCACGTGTCCGGGGACGAGCCGTACCGGCGGCTGTTCAACCAGGGCTACATCGAGGCGTACGCGTACCGGGACGGCCGCGGGACGCCCGTGCCCGCCGAGCAGGTCGAGGAGCGCGACGGCCGGTACTTCTTCGAGGGCGAGGAGGTGCGGCGCGAGTACGGCAAGATGGGCAAGAGCCTGAAGAACGTCGTCACCCCGGACGAGATGTGCGCCCGGTACGGCGCGGACACGTTCCGCCTGTACGAGATGTCGATGGGCCCGATGGACGTGTCCCGCCCGTGGGCGACGAAGGACGTCGTCGGCGCGCACCGGTTCCTGCAACGCCTGTGGCGCAACCTGGTCGACGAGGAGACCGGCGCGCTGCGGGTGACGGACGAGGAGCCGTCGGAGGAGGCGCTGCGCCTGCTGCACAAGACGATCGCGGGCGTGCACGACGACTACGGCAACCTGCGCTACAACACGGCGGGCGCGAAGCTGATCGAGCTGAACAACTTCATCACCAAGCACTACACCGGCGGCGCGCCCCGCGCGCTGGCCGAGCCGCTGGTGCTGCTGCTGGCCCCGCTGTGCCCGCACGTGGCGGAGGAGCTGTGGGCCCGGCTGGGCCACGACGGGTCGCTGGCGCACGGGCCGTTCCCGCGGGCCGAGGAGCGGTACCTGGTCGAGGACACGGTCGAGTACCCGATCCAGGTCAACGGCAAGGTGAAGGCCCGCGTGGTGGTGCCCGCGTCGGCGTCGGCGGACGAGGTGAAGGCGGTCGCGCTGGCGGACGCGAAGGTGGCCGAGCTGGTGGGCGGCGGCGAGCCGCGCAAGGTCATCGTCGTGCCGGGCCGCCTGGTGAACGTGGTGCTGTAGCGGGGTCGCTCGCGTGCCGGGAGTCGCCCCCCGCGGGGGGCGACTCCCGCACTGCCCGGTTCACCGAGGTGAGCCGGTGAAGCCCATCTCGCTCAGGATCTCGGCCAGCATCGAGTCGAACATCGGCTCGGGGTTGGACATCGCGAACGGGAAGCGGCCGAACACCTCCAGCGCCACGTGCCCGTAGAGCCGGACCCACGACTGCGTGATGTGGTAGACCGCGCCCAGCGGCAGCAGGTCCGGGTCCGCGGGCACGCCCCGCGCGGTGACCGTGTCGATCAGGACGCGCTGGAAGACCTCCAGGTCCGCGTGCAGGCTCGCGGGCACCTCCGGCGGACCCGCCTCGGGTGCCGGGTGGCTTGCGATGAGCCGTCCCGCGACCTCCAGGAACACCCGGCCGAACTGGTCGCCGACCTGGTGCCGCTCGTCCGGGTGGCACCGGCCGATGGCGTCCTCTGTGGACGCGAACACCAGCACGAACTCCTGCGGGTGCGCGAGCGCCCAGCGGCGGAAGCCCCGGCACACGGAGTAGACCTGCGCCGTCACGTCGTCGGGCGGGATGGCGGCCAGCCCGGCGTCCAGCTCGGCGGCGAGGTCGGTGCAGATGTCGTCGGCGAGCTGGTGGAGCAGGTCCTCCCGCGAGTCGTAGTACCGGTAGAGGGCCGGCGCGGTGATGCCGAGTTCCCGAGCGATGGCACGCAGGGTGACGGCGTCCCGGCCATGTGCCACGAGCAGGGCGCGCGCCTGCCGACGGATGTCACGCTCCGTCTCGGCACGGAGCCGTTCTCGGCGGGTGGCCTCGGTCATATGTCACCCCATCGGGTTGTAAACGGTGTTCACCACGCGTACGGTCGGCCAAGGATTCAGTGAACGGTGTTTACGGAGTTGACGCCATTCACGCCACCGTAACGCACCTGCCTGGGAGGACGCGTGTTCGCGAACTGGGGATCGCTGGCGTACCGCCGTCGGTGGGTGGTGTTGATCGCGACGGTGGTGCTGGCGGTGGCCGGCGGCATCTGGGGCCTCGGCGTCTTCGACCGGCTCAGCCAGGGCGGCTACGACGCGCCCGCCAGCGAGTCGGCGCGGGCGAACCAGGTCGCGGAGGACGCGTTCGGCCGCCAGGGCGGCGACGTCGTCGTGGTCTACGACACCGTCGACCCGGCCCGGCTCCAGCAGATCGCCGGCAAGCTCGCCGAGCTGCCCGAGGACGCCGTGCTGCGGGTGCAGCCGCCGATCCCCTCGCCGGAGGCGGGCAAGTCGCTGGTCGCGATCACCCTGCGCGGCTCGGACTCCAACACGCACGTCAAGCAGTACGAGCAGATCGCCGACCGGCTGGCGGTCGACGGCGTCACGCAGCAGGTCGGCGGCCTCGTGCCCACGCAGCAGGCCATCAACGACATGTCGTCGTCCGACCTGGCCAAGGCCGAGGCGGTGTCGCTGCCGATCGTGCTGGTGCTGCTGGTGATCATCTTCGGTGGCCTGGTCGCGGCGTCGCTGCCGGTCGTGGTCGGCGGTCTCGCGATCATGGGCTCGCTCGGCGTCCTCCACGCGATCTCCCTCGGCGCTGAGGTGAACTCGTTCGCCGTCAACGTGGCCAGCCTGCTCGGCCTCGGGATGGCGATCGACTACGGGCTGTTCATGGTCGGTCGGTTCCGCGAGGAACTCGCCGCCGGGCGCGGCACGGAGGACGCGGTGCGGCGCACCGTCATGTCCGCGGGCCGCACCGTCGTGTTCTCGGCGACCCTGCTGGTGATCGCGCTGTCCGGCCTCCTGCTGTTCCCGCACGGCTTCCTGAAGTCTCTCAGCTACGGCGGCATGTCGGCGGTCGCGATCGCGGCGCTGGTGTCGGTCACCCTGCTGCCCGCGCTGCTCGGCGTCCTCGGGCACCGCGTCGACAAGCTCGCCGTGCCGTGGCGCAAGGACCGGGGCGGTCCGTCCGAGGCGGGCTGGCGGCGGCTGGCCAGCCGGGTGATGAAGCGCCCGGTGCTGTTCGTGCTGCCCATCGTGGCCGTGCTGCTGGCGCTCGGCGCGCCGTTCCTGGGCGTGAAGTTCGGCGAGGTCACCGAGAAGGTGCTGCCGGAGGGCAACTCCGCGCGGGTGGCGGCCGAGACCATCGACCGGGACTTCCCGGCGCTCGCCTCCGGCGGCCTGAAGATCGTGGTCACGGGCGACCCGTCGCCCGCCGACGTGCAGGCGTTCGCCACCGGGGTCGGCGACGTGGCCGGTGTCGGCGAGACCCGGATCGCGGCCGAGCCGAAGGACGGCGTGTGGCTGCTCACCGCCGACCTGGAGCACGACCAGCTCAGCGACGAGTCCAAGCAGGCGCTGCGCGACGTCCGGGCGCTGGCCGGGCCGGGGACGTCGGAGGTGCTGGTCGGCGGCAGCACGGCGGTGGTGTCGGACAGCCTCGACGCGATCCGCGACAAGCTGCCGTGGATGGTGCTGCTGCTGGTCGGCGCGACGTTCGCGCTGATGTTCCTGGCGTTCGGGTCGATCCTGCTGCCGATCAAGGCGGTCGTGGTCAGCGCGCTGTCGCTGTCGGCCACGTTCGGCGTGCTGGTGTGGGTGTTCCAGGAGGGGCACGGCGCGGACCTGCTGGGCGTGACGCCCGCGCCGCTGGAGTCCGGGATCGTCGTGCTGATGGCCGCGATGGTGTTCGGCCTGTCCACCGACTACGAGGTGTTCCTGATGTCCCGCATGGTGGAGGCGCGCGGTCGCGGTGCCACCACCGAGGAGGCGGTGTCGGCGGGGCTGGCGAAGACCGGCCGGGTGATCACGGCGGCGGCGCTGCTGCTGATCGTGGTGACCGGCGCGTTCGCGTTCTCGCAGATCACCATGATGCGGTTCGTGGGCGTCGGCATGATCCTGGCGCTCGCGCTGGACGCCACCGTGGTGCGGATGCTGCTCGTGCCCGCCGTGCTGAAGCTGCTCGGCAACGCGGCGTGGTGGGCGCCGGGACCGCTGCGACGCATCCAGGAGCGCATGGCGATCCACGAGGACGTGCCGGCCGAGGACGAGAAGGTCCCCGCCCGCGTCTAGCTAGGCGGTGGGCGGCTGCTCGAACGCGATGGCCGCGGCCTCGAAGGCGCGGTCGTCGTCGTTCAGGCCGCTGAGGTGGAACGTCGCCAGGACCGAGTCGTCGGCGCTGTCGAGCACGACCGTCTTGCGGCCGGCGGCGAGGAACACCCGCCGGTCGCCCGGCGCGACCGCGAGGCCCTTCACCCGGATCTTGAGCTGCTTGGCGGCGCGGGTGGTGGTGTCGACCACGGAGATCCCCCGGTCCAGCGCCACGTAGACGCGCCCGCCGTCCGGGGTGACGGCGACGCTGCCCGCGCCCTTGCCGACCGGCGCGGTCCAGCGGACCTGCCGCGTCGCGGTGTCGATCGCGGACAGCGTGCCCTGCTTGTCGGGCAGCTCCAGGGAGCTGACGTAGGCGTGCCTGCCGTCCCGGCTCACCGCGACCTGCTGCGGCAGGCCGCCGACCCGGATCGTCGTGATCGCGGTGGCGGACTTGGTGTCCACGACGCTGACCGTGCCGTCCTGGGTGTTCGCGACGTACAGCTCCCGGCCGTCCGGGGTGACCGCGATGCCCTGCGGCTGGCTGCCCACCTCGACCGTGGCGACCATCCGGAACCGCACCGGGTCGATGACCGCGACCGCGTTGCCGCCCGTCACGTACAGGCGCTTGCCGTCCGGCCGCAGCACGGCCTGCGCGAGCCGCGCCCGGGTCTGGATGCGGTCCACCACGCCCGCGCCGGGGTCGACGGCGGTGATCGTGCCCGACCAGCCGTTGACCACGTAGACCCGCCTGCCGTCCGGCGCGACGGCCGCGCCGGTGGCGAACGCCCTGGTGTCGTCCTGCGCGAGGACCGTGCCGTCGGAGGTGTCGAGCACCTGCACCCGGCCGCTGCGCGCGATCACGTAGGCGCGGGGCGCGGTGGTGCTCGCCGCGGTGACGACGACCGGCGCCGGCGCCAGCGTGGCGACCAGCGCGCAGACGAGCAGGGCCGCGGTGCCGAGGGCCGCTCGTCGAGGGGACATGGGCGCATCGGAGCACTTCCCGGTGGGGCGTTCCACCCCGTTACCACGGTCGGGGTGCGTTCTTCGCCGGACCGGGTGAGCGCGGGCTCGGGGTGGCGGGCGTCGAGCGCGGAACACCGCCCGCGGTGGACTGCCGCCCGCGACGGTGGGACGGGCGGCAGACGCGCCTGGTCTGCCCGGCGCCGGTCGCTCGGGGGGCGAAACGACCGACGCCGGACCCCTGCCGGTGCGCTGCACCGGTGGTCTTCGCCCCGACGACGGAGAACTACCACCAGATTGACGCAAGCCGGACCGGTTTGGCTCCCGAGAGCGACTAATTGGCCGAAATTCGACGTGTTGCCACCAGCTTGGCGTAACGCGTGCCCGCGGTCAGCAGCACCAGGCCCGCGCCGATGAACGCGAGGACCCGCGCGATGCCGTCCAGCGCGGCCAGGTCGAACAGCAGCAGCTTGGCCACCGCCGCCGCGACCAGCACCAACCCCGCCACCCGCAGCGAGCGGACGTCGATGCCCCGCACCAGCAGCACCAGGGCGGCGACCGCCCACGACACGGTCACGACCGAGTGACCGAACACGAAACCGCTCACGCCCGGTGACACGAGCAGCGCCCCGCACAGCACCACGCCCGCCTCGGCGTAGAGCACGACCAGGCCGACCACGACCCACGGCAGCGGGTGCCGCCGGAGGACGCCGAGCCGCACCGCCGCCCACGGGAGCGCGATGCCCAGCAGCACGAGGACCTGCGCGGTGAGCAGGCCGGCCACCAGCGCGCCGTCGGTGACCGGCCGCCACGGCCCGTCCAGCAGCAGGCGGGGCGGCACGGCGTCGGCGAGCGCCATGCCCAGCCCGATCACCCCGAACACCGCCGCGCCGAGGAGCGGTCCTCTGGAGCGGGACCGCCGGGCCAGGACGGTCAGCACGAGCGCCTCCGCCAGCACGACCGCGGCCCGCGTGGTGCCGTCCAGGGCGATCGCCGTGGCCAGGAACAGCGCGAACACGCCGACGCCGCCGACGCCCGCGGTGAACGGCCTCGGCAGGCCGCGCCGGCCGACGGCCCACAGGACGAGCATCAGGGCCGCGATCACCCCGGCGAGGCCGGCGGCCCAGTGCCGGTCGAGCACGGCGGTGGCCAGCAGGGCGGGCATCGGCGAGCCGATCGCGAGGCCCGGTGCGGTGAGGTCGCCGGGCCGGACGCGCGCGGTCAGCACGGCCGCCGCCACGCCGACCACCGCGGCGAGGAGCGCGATGCCGGCCAGCGCGCGCGGGTCGTCGGTCCGGTCGAGGGTGGCGATCGTGGCGATCAGCGGCGGCACGCCTGCCGTCACGGCGAGCGACGGCCAGTCCCGCCGGAGGTGGACGGGGCTCGCGGCGATCTTGAGCACCAGCAGGAACGCCACCAGCAGCGGCGTGAAGCCGTCGGTCAGGACCGGCGCGCACACCGCGCACGCGCCCACGACGCCGACCGCGAACGCGGCCGAGTCCCAGCGCAGGGCGAGGAGCAGGCCGCCGGAGGCGACCGCGAGCCCGGCCGCCAACCCGCCGCCCTCGGGCAGGTAGGCGTAGATCGAGGTCGCGGCGACGACGTCCAGGTAGAGCACGGCGAACCCGGTGGCGGCCACGGCGAACGCGCCCGTGCGGCCCGCTTCGGCGCGGTGCAGGCGCAGCGCGACGGCGATCAGCGCCGCGCCGAGCACCGCGCCGCCGACCACGCGGGGCAGCGGGCCGAGGTAGCCGCGCTGCACGGCGAGGATTAGCAGCAGGACGACGCCGAGCAGCGTGACCGCGCCGCCGACCCAGGCCAACAGCCTGCTGCCCGCGCCGGGCCGGCTGAGGCGGTCGAACAGCGAGGGGCCGGGCGGCGGCGGTGGTGGGACCGGCGGGAGGTGGGGAGCGGGTGCGCCCGGCGGCGGGTACGCGCTCCAGCCCTGCCACGCGGGGAGCGGCTGGGCGAACGCGGCCTGCCGGGCGTGCGGCGGGGTGGTCGGACCGGGTAGGACCCGCGGCGGGGCGGCGGGATGGGGCTGGGCGTGCGGCGGGGTGGTCGCACCGGGTGGCACCTGCGGCGGGGCGACGGGATCGGGCTGCGCGTGCGGCGGTTCGGTGGGCCCCGGCGGCGTGCGCGGTGGCGTCGGGACCGGCTGTGCCGCACGTGGCTCGGGCACGTCGGGAGAGCCGGACCCCGTGGTCGCGGCGACGGGTCGCCCGGTGGCCGGGTCGGGCGCGGCGGACGGCGTGGCCGGGGCGTCCGCGCCCTCAGTGGCCCCGCCGCTCGCCCCGCCGCCGGCCCCGCCGACGTTCCGCAGCTCCAGCCCGACCGCCTCCAGGCGGCGACCCAGCAAACCGAGTTCGTCCGCCAGCCGTACCAGGGGGTCCTGTCCAGTCATGCCAGGAGCGTCGCGCCCCGCCCGCGTGCGCGAATCCGTACCTCTACTCAAAGCCGCGTACCGAACTGGTCACGGGTCCTGAATCGAGCAACTTGACAGGAACCCCCGTGTAACCGATTAACTTGCGCCTGTAATCGATACCACGTGACCGAGGGGGTGCGCAGCGTGACCACGATCAAGGACGTCGCGCAGCACGCCGGGGTCTCGACCGCGACCGTCTCCCGCGTCCTCAACGGCCACGCCGCGCCCACCCCGGAGACCCGCACGCGCGTCCTCGCCGCGGTCGACGAGCTGGGCTACCGCCCCAACGCCCTGGCCCGCTCCCTGCGCACCACCTCCACCCAGACCCTCGGCCTGGTGATCAGCGACCTGGTGAACCCGTTCTTCGCGGAGATCGCCCGCGCGGTGGAGGAGGAGGCGCGCGACCACGGCTACTGCGTGATCGTCGCCAACGCCGACGAGAGCGCCGACCAACAGGCCACCTACGTGCGCACCCTGCTGGACCGCCGCGTCGACGGCCTCCTGGTCTGCCCCGCCACCGACGACCCGGCGTGGATCGCCGAGGTGGAGGCGCGGGACGTCCCGCTGGTCCTGCTCGACCGCACCGTCCCGCAGGCGACCTGCCCGGTGGTCCGCGCGGACGGCGCGCAGGCCCTGGCCGACCTCGCGGACGCGCTCCGCTCCGCCGGCCACCGCCGGGTGGGCGTGATCGCGGGCCCCGCCCACACCAGCACCGGCCGGGAGCGCCTGGAGCAGTTCGCCCGCGGCGGCCTGGAGCTGGTGGTGGTCCACGGCGACTTCCGCCGGGAGAGCGGCGCCCGCGCCGCCGCCGACCTGCTGACCCGCGCCGACCGGCCCACCGCCCTGGTCGCGATGGACAACCTGATGGGCCTCGGCGCGCTGGAGGAGCTCCGCCGGCGCGGGCTCCGGGTGCCCGCCGACGTGGGCCTCGCGGTCTACGACGACCAGCCGTGGTTCCCGCTGCTCGACCCGCCGATCACGGTGATCGCCCAGCCCACCGTGGAGATGGGCCGGGAGGCCGCGCGCAGCCTGCTCGCGCTGGTCGCGGGCGAGCAGCCGGCCGACGTCCAGCTCGCCGCGCGCCTGGTGGTGCGCGGCTCCTGCGGGGAGGCGACCGGTGCTGCTTGAGGCCCGGAACATCACCAAGAGCTTCACCGGGGTCAAGGCCCTGGACGGCGTGGACTTCGACGTCCGGCCCGGTGAGGTGCACGTCCTGCTCGGCGAGAACGGCGCGGGCAAGTCGACCCTGGTCAAGGTGCTGGCCGGCGTGCACGCGCCGGACCGGGGCACGGTCGAGCGGGCCGAGGGCGCCCGCCTGGCGGTGATCTACCAGGAGCTGACGCTGGTGCCCGGCCTGTCGGTCGCCGAGAACCTGTTCCTGGGCCGCCCGCCCCGCCGGTTCGGAATTGTCGACAAAGCGAGAATGCGACAGGACGCCACCCGCCTCCTGGACCGCGTCGGCCTCCGGGTGGACCCCGGCACGCCGGTCGCCGAGCTGGGCATCGCGCAGCAGCAGATGGTCGAGATCGCCCGCGCCCTGGACCTCGACGCGCAGGTGCTGGTGCTGGACGAGCCGACCGCCGTGCTCACCGACACCGAGACCGACCGGCTGCTGGCGATCATGGCCGACCTGCGCGAGCAGGGCGTCGGCCTGGTGTTCATCACCCACCACCTGGACGAGATCCGCCGGATCGCCGACCGCGTCACGGTCCTGCGCGACGGCCGCAGCGTCGGCGTGCTGCCGAGGGGCGCGAGCGTCGACCGGATGATCGAGCTGATGGTCGGCCGCACCATCTCCGAGCAGTACCCGCGCCGCCGCCAGGCGCCCGGCGAGGTGCTGCTGAGGGTCGAGGGCCTGACCCGCGCCGGCGCGTTCCACGACGTGTCCTTCCACGTCCGGGCGGGCGAGGTGGTCGGCGTGGCGGGGCTCGTCGGCGCGGGCCGCACGGAGGTCGTGCGCGCGGCGTTCGGCGTGGACCGCTACGACTCGGGCCGGGTCGAGGTCGGCGGCCGGACCCTGCCCGGCCACGACGTGCGGGCGGCGATGCGCGCCGGCCTCGGGCTCGTGCCGGAGGACCGCAAGGGCCAGGGCCTGGTGCTGACCTCGACCGTCGGCGACAACCTCGGCCTGGTCACCCTCCGCTCGACGGCCAGGGCCGGCCTGGTCGACCGGAAGGGCCAGCGCGGGCGCGCCGCGGACATGGCGGAGCGGCTGCGGGTCAAGACCTCCGGCCTCGGCCAGGAGGTCCGCGAGCTGTCCGGCGGCAACCAGCAGAAGGTCGTCATCGGCAAGTGGCTCCTCGCCGACCCGAAGGTGCTGGTGCTCGACGAGCCGACGCGCGGCGTGGACGTCGGCGCGAAGGTCGAGATCTACGAGTTGGTCAACCGGATGACGGCGGCCGGCCGCGCCGTGCTGCTGGTGTCGTCCGACCTGCCCGAGGTCATCGGGATGAGCGACCGGATCGTCGTGATGGCACACGGCCGGGTGGCGGGCGAACTGCCCGCCGGCACGACCCAGGACAAGGTGATGGCGTTGGCAGTTCAGGAGTTCCCGGCATGAGTTCACCCGGTACGACGACCACGGCGGGCGGTCGGCAGGTGTCGGTGCGCAGGGTCTTGGCGGACAACGGCGCGCTGGCCGGGCTGCTGGTGCTGGTGGTCGCGCTGTCGGTGCTCGCGCCGACCTTCCTGAGCACCCAGAACCTGCTCAACGTCGGCGTGCAGGCCGCCGTCGTGGCGGTGCTGGCGTTCGGGTCGACGTTCGTCATCGTGTCCGGCGGCATCGACCTGTCGGTGGGCAGCGTGGCCGCGCTGTCCGCGATGGTGGGCGCGTGGTCGTCCGCCGAGGCGGGCCTGCCCGGACCGGTCGCGCTGCTGCTCGGCCTGCTGACCGGCGTCCTCGCGGGCCTGGTCAACGGCGCGCTCGTCGCCTACGGCAGGCTGCCCGCGTTCATCGCGACGCTCGCCATGCTCAGCGTCGCCCGCGGCCTGACCCTCGTGGTGTCGCAGGGCAGCCCGACCACCACGCCGGACGTCGTCGGCTTCCTCGGCTCCAACCTCGCGCCGTACCTGCCGATGCCGCTGCTGGTGATGCTGGTGTTCTTCGGCGTCACCGGGTTCGTGCTGTCCCGCACCTACTCCGGGCGGGCGATGTACGCGATCGGCGGCAACGAGGAGGCCGCGCGGCTGTCCGGTATCGACGTGCGCAGGCAGAAGCTCGTCGTCTACGCGCTCTCGGGCCTGTTCGCGGCCGTCGCCGGGATGCTGCTCGCGGGCCGCCTGTCGTCGGCGGGCCCGCAGGCCGCCGTCGGCTACGAGCTCGACGCGATCGCCGCCGTCGTCATCGGCGGCGCGTCGCTGTCGGGCGGTGTCGGCCGCGCCACCGGCACGCTGGTCGGCGCGCTCGTCCTGGCCGTCCTCCGCAACGGCCTCAACCAGTTGCAGGTGTCCCCCTTCTGGCAGCAGGTCGTGATCGGCTCGGTGATCGCGCTGGCCGTCCTGCTCGACACCCTTCGCCGCCGTACCCGATGAAAGGAAGCACTCTGATGAAGTTCCGCGGTGTCGCCGCGCTGTCAGCCCTCACCCTGGCGCTGACCGCGTGCGGTTCGGGGGCGACAGGCGGCGGTGGTGGTGGCGACATCACCATCGGCCTGGCGATCTCGACCCTGGACAACCCGTACTTCGTGGCTCTGAAGGAGGGCGCCGAGAAGGCCGCCGCCGAGCTGGGCGTGAAGCTCACCGTGGTGGACGCGCAGAACGACGCGACCAACCAGGTCAACCAGGTGCAGACGTTCACCACGCAGGGCGTCAAGGCGATCGTCATCAACCCCGTCGACTCCAAGCAGGCGTCGCCGGCCGCGAAGGCCGCCGAGAACGCCTCGATCCCGCTGGTGGCGGTCGACCGCTCGGTGGACGAGGGCAAGGTCGCCTCCGAGGTGGCGTCGGACAACGTGCAGGGCGGCACCCTGGCCGCGATCGAGCTCGGCCGCGCGGTCAGCGGCGAGGTCGTGCACCTCCAGGGCATCCCCGGCGCCTCCGCCTCGCGCGACCGCGGTCGCGGCTTCGAGGAGGGCCTGAACTCGGGCGGCATCAAGGTCGTGGCGAGCCAGCCGGCGGACTTCAACCGCGCCAAGGGCCTGGACGTCATGACCAACCTGCTCCAGGCCAACCCCGGCATCAAGGGCGTGTTCGCCGACAACGACGAGATGGCGCTGGGCGCGATCAAGGCGCTGGGCGACCGCGCGGGCAAGGACGTCCAGGTGGTCGGGTTCGACGGCACGCCGGACGGCCTCCAGGCCATCGCGGACGGCACGATGGCCGCGACCATCGCGCAGCAGCCCGACGTGCTCGGCCGCAAGGCCGTCGAGCAGGCCGTGAAGGCCGCGCGCGGCGAGTCCGTCCAGGAGGTCGTCGACGTCGAGGTCAAGGTCGTGACCAAGAAGAACCTGGCAGAGTTCAAGAAGTGACGGTACTGGTGCTGGGCTCGGCCAACGCGGACCTCGTCGTGGCGGTGCCCCGCCGCCCCGGCGGCGGCGAGACGGTGCTGGGCGGTGACACGGTGGTGATGCCCGGCGGCAAGGGCGCGAACACCGCCGTCGCCGCCGGCCGCCTCGGGTGCGAGGTCGCGCTGGTGGGCGCGGTGGGCTCGGACCAGTACGGGACGCTGTTGCGCGAGTCGTTGGCCGCGTCCGGGGTGGGCACGTCGTTCGTGCGCACCTCGGACCGGCCGACCGGCCTCGCGTACATCACGGTGACGCCGGACGGGGAGAACTCGATCGTCGTCGCGCCGGGCGCGAACGCGGACGTGTCGCCGTCCGACGTGGACCGGCTGGAGTGGGACGGCGTGACGGTCCTGGTGTGCTCGCTGGAGGTCCCCTTGGACACCGTCGTGCACGCCATCGGCGCAGCGGCCTCTCGTGGGGCGAGGCCGGTGCTGAACCTGTCCCCGGTGACGCCGGTGCCCGCGTCGACCCTGGCGCTGCTGGACCCGCTGATCGTCAACGAGCACGAGGCGTCGTCGCTGGCGGGGTCCTTCGAGGGGCTGCTCGACCTGGGCCCGCGGTCCGCCGTGGTGACGCTGGGTTCGCGCGGCGCGGCGGTGGTGACGGCGTCCGGCGTGGTCGAGGTGCCCGCGCCCGCCGTCGAGCCGGTCGACACCACCGGCGCGGGCGACGCCTTCGCCGGTGCGCTGGCCGCCCGCCTGGCGGCGGGCGAGTCGCTGGTCGAGGCCGCCGGCTACGCGGTGCGCGTGGCGGCGGTGTCGGTGACCCGGCCGGGCGCGCAGCCGTCGTACCCGACGCCGGACGAGGTGCCGTCGTGAAGCGGTCGGGCATCCTGCACCCCGCGCTGAACGCCGAGCTGGCCAGGCTGGGCCACACGGACGAGCTGGTGGTCGCGGACTGCGGCCTGCCGATCCCGCCCGGCCCGGCCGTGGTCGACCTGGCGTTCACGTTCGGCGTGCCGACGTTCCTCCAGGTGCTGGACGGCCTGCTGGCCGAGCTGGTGGTGGAGCGCGCGGTGGTCGCGCTGGAGCTGGCCGACCGCAACCCGTCCTGCGCGGCGGCGCTGGCCGCGCGGCTGCCGGTGGTCGACCGGATCGGTCACGAGCAGCTCAAGGCGAGGGTGGCCGGCGCGCGGCTGGTCGTGCGGACGGGCGAGGCGACGCCGTACGCGAACGTGCTGCTCCGCTGCGGCGTGCCGTTCTAGACCGCTCGACCCCGGACCGCTCGGTTCCGGACCGCTCGGTTCCGGACCGCTCGGTTCCGGACCGCTCGACCCGGTGTTCCACCCGACCGACGGACCGCGTCGCCTGACCGGACGGGGCGCTCCGGCGCGCGTCTCTGGGAGGATCGACGGGGGCTGCCCGGACGTCCGGTGCGCGCTCGGCGCGGCCGGTACCGGCGGCGAGCAGGCGAGGGGTGGACCGTGTCGACACCGCACGACGTGCCGCGGCAGCACGACTGGCGGATCGAGGAGTCCGAGTACGCCCGGCACGAGGCGCGGCGCGGCAGGCGGTTCGCGTTCGAGCGGGTGGCGCCTGCCCGGACCGCGCTGGTCGTGGTGGACATGGTGCCGTTCTTCGTGTCGTCCAACCCGTACTGCCGGGGCATCGTGCCCAACGTCGGCCTGCTCGCCGAGGCGCTCCGCGCGGCGGGTGGCACGGTGGCCTGGGTGGTGCCCGCCGCGGGACCGCCGGACCCGTGGGCCGAGGAGTTCTACGGACCCGTCACGGCCGAGACCTACCGCACCGCGGGCGGGGTCGGTCCGCCCGCCGGCCGGCTGTGGCCGGGGCTGCCGCGCCACGACGACGACCTCTTCGTGGAGAAGTCCGCGTCCAGCGCGTTCTTCCCCGGCCGGTGCCCGCTGCCCGAGCTGCTCGCGCGGCGCGCCGTGGACACGGTCCTGATCACCGGCACGGTCACGAACGTGTGCTGCGAGTCCTCCGCCCGCGACGCGGCCACGCTGGGCTTGCGGGTGATCATGGTGGCGGACGCGAACGCCGCCCGGCGCGACCGCGACCACAACGCGACCCTGCACACCGTCTACCGGTCGTTCGGCGACGTGCGGCCCACGGCCGACGTGGTCGAGCTGATCGGGCGGGGTGGGTGACCGGCGGTCTGCTGTGGACGGGCGGTGCGGTCCGGTGTGGGCGGTGCGGCGCGGTGGGGTGCGCGGCGGTGCGGTGGCCACGAGGTGCGCGGCGGTCCGGTGTGGGCGGTGCGCGGCGGGTCGGGCTGTGCGGCGGGTCCGGGCGCGTCCGTCGGTCCGGGGTGCCGAACCGCCGCGCGTGGTCGCCGGGCGGGCTCGGTGTCGCGCCGGACCGGCGGAAAGCGCGTTCCCCCTGCGGTCGCGAACTCGCGGGTAGTGGCGTTGGCTGTTCCCGTGCCGTCGACCCGAAGGGTATGGTCTAGACCATGTCGAGCGCGCGACTGAGCGGTGTCGGTGTCAGTTCCGGTCGGGCTTCCGGGCCGGTGGTGCGAGTGGCCGAACCGTTGGGCGAACCGCCCGCCACACCCGCGCCCGACGACGTCGCGCAGGAGGCCGCGCGCATCCGCCCCGCCGCCGACGTCGTCGCCGAACGCCTCTTCGCGCGTGCCGCGCAGGCCACCGGCGACGCGAAGGCCGTGCTGGAGACCACCGCCGCGATGGCCGCCGACCCCGCGCTGCTCGCGCAGGCCGAGAAGCTCGTCGCCGACCGGTCGCTGCCCGCCGCGCGGGCCGTCCACCAGGCCGCCGCCGGGTTCATCACCGCCCTGGAAGCCGCCGGCGGGTACCTGGCCGAACGCGTCCGCGACGTGCAGGACGTCCGCGACCGCCTGGTCGCCGAACTGCTCGGCGTGCCCGCGCCCGGCGTGCCGGAGCTGACCTCGCCCAGCGTGCTGGTGGCCCGCGACCTCGCGCCCGCCGACACCGCCGGCCTGGACCCGGCGCAGGTGCTGGCCCTGGTCACCGAGGAGGGCGGCCCCACCTCGCACACCGCGATCCTCGCCCGCTCGCTCGGCATCCCGGCCGTCGTGGCGTGCCGCGGCGTGCTCGCGCTGGAGGCGGGCGCGCTGCTCGTGGACGGTGACACGGGTGCCGTGGAGGTCTCCGACGGCACGGTGCTCGCCGCGCACCTCGCCGGCAAGGTCGAGTGGAACGGCGTCGGCGTGCTGCGGGACGGCCACCGGGTGAAGGTGCTCGGCAACGTCGGCTCGCCCGCCGACGCGGTCGCCGCGGCCGCAGCCGGCGCGGAGGGCGTCGGGCTGTTCCGGACCGAGTTCTGCTTCCTGTCGTCCACCCGCGAACCGACCGTGGAGGAGCAGCGCGCGGCCTACGCGGCGGTGCTCGCGCCGTTCGCGGGCAAGCCCGTCGTCGTCCGCACCCTCGACGCGGGCGCGGACAAGCCGCTCGCGTTCCTCGAACCCGACCCCGAGCCGAACCCGGCGCTCGGCGTGCGCGGCCTGCGCGTGGCGTTCGACCGGCCGGACGTGCTCGACCGCCAGCTTGAGGCGATCGCGCTGGCCGCGCGGGACAGCGGGGCCGAGGTGTCCGTCATGGCCCCGATGGTGGCGACGGCCGCCGAGGCGGCGTGGTTCGTCGAGCGGGCCAGGGGTGCGGGCGTCGAGCGCGCCGGCGTGATGGTCGAGATCCCGGCCGCCGCGCTGGTGGCGCGCGAGATCCTGCAGGTCGTGGACTTCGTGTCGCTGGGCACGAACGACCTGGCGCAGTACGTGTTCGCGGCCGACCGGCAGGTGGGCGCGGTGGCCGCGCTGAACGACCCGTGGCAGCCCGCGCTGCTCCGCCTGGTCAAGCTCGTCGGCGACGCGGGCACGGAGCTGGGCAAGCCGGTCGGCGTGTGCGGCGAGGCGGCGTCCGACCCGCTGCTGGCGTGCGTGCTCACCGGCCTGGGCGTGACCAGCCTGTCCATGAACCACACGGCGCTGGCCGGCGTCGGCGCGAAGCTCGCGTCCACCAGCTTCGACCTGTGCCAGCTGGCGGCGCGCGGCGCGCTGTCGGCGGCCGACCCGGCGGCGGCGAAGCTCGCCGCCCGCGCCCCGCACTAGCACCGGCACGGCTCTCCGGCCGGTCGCCGGCACCTCGGCGGTCGCCGGCACGGCCGGCGGTGGTCGGGGCTCGGCGATCGGGCCGGGCGTTCGGGGCTCCGGTGGTCGGGGCTCGGTGGAACAGGGCTCGGTGGTCAGGGTCGGGCGGCCACCGCCAGCGCCTCGCGCACCAGGCGGATCAGCGGGTGCTCCTCGCTGCCCTTCCGCACGGCCGCGAACACCCGGCGCAGCGGCGCGGTGCCGCGGACCGGGATGCCCGGCAGGGCGTGGCGCGGCACCAGCGCCACGCCCGCGCCCGCGCCGACCAGCGCGCCGAGCGTCCGGAAGTCGTTGGACGTGTGCGTGATGCGCGGCGCGAACCCGGCCTGGCCGCACGCCAGCTCCACCACGTCCCGGACCGGGTTGCCCGGCGGCGTGGCCACCCAGTCGTCCTCGGCCAGCGCCCGCAGGTCCACCGACGACCCGGCCTGCGGGTGCCCCGGCGGCAGCACCGCGTCGAACGGCTCGGTGTAGAGCGGGAAGCGGGTGAGCCTGCCGTCGTCGCGGCGCGGCCGGTACTCCTCGGTGATCGCCAGGTCGATCTCGCCGTCGAGCAGCAGCGGCACGCTCGCGTGCCCCTCCGCGTCCCGCACGCGCACGATCACGTCCGGCGCGGACGCCCGGAGCGCGGCGATCGCGGGCGCGACGACCTGCGTGATCGCCGACGCGAAGCTGCCCACCTCGACCCGACCGGCGGTGCCCGCCGCCAACCCGGTCAGCGTGGCCTGCGCCCGCTCCAGCTCGGCGGCCACCGCGTTCGCGTGCCGCACTAGGAGTTCGCCCGCGGACGACAGCGAGACCCGCCGACCCCGGCG
The DNA here is from genome assembly GCF_003634935.1 of Saccharothrix australiensis. Taxonomy (NCBI): domain Bacteria; kingdom Bacillati; phylum Actinomycetota; class Actinomycetes; order Pseudonocardiales; family Pseudonocardiaceae; genus Saccharothrix; species Saccharothrix australiensis. The sequence continues at coordinate 280,324 of NZ_RBXO01000001.1, read as the reverse complement.
GCGCAGCAGCTCCTGCCCGACCTCGGACTCCAGCGCCGCGAGCTGCTGCGACACCGCCGACGGCGTCAGGTGCAGCGCCTGGGCCGCCGCCGTCACGGTGCCGTGGTCGGCCAGGGCCCGCAGCACGCGCAGCCGTCGAGGATCGATCACGCGCCCATTGTCCGGTCGCCCGCACCCGCCGCCGGCGGGGCGGCGCGCGAGCACCCCGGACGAGCGGAGGGCCCGTGCGCCCCCGACGGCGCACGGGCCCTCCGGGTTCACCCGGTCAGGCGGTGGGCTGCTGCCCGATCGCGTCCGCGACCCCCGTCGTCACCGAGGTGAACGTCAGGACGGTGCCCGCCTTGAACCCGCCCGAGTCGTCGGTCGCGACCTGCCGCTCACCGATGAACCGGCCGGTCTCCGGGTCGATGATGATCTCCTGCCGCCGGGAGCCGTCGTCGATGCCGAGCGCGGTGCCGGTCCGGCCGTCCAGGTTGGCCCGCTGCTCGGAGACCTCCAGGCCCGGCAGCTTGGCCAGCGCCTGGTAGAGGGTGGCGCGGACGTCCTTGCCGATCAGGCCGCTGCGCAGGGCGTCGGCGGCGTAGACCAGCAGCTCGGCGTCGCCCCGGTCGTCCGGCGCGTCGGCGGCGAGCCGCTCGAACAGCGCGTCCGGGTCGGTGGGCAGCCCCGCCTGCCACTCGGCGGTCGGGTGCTGCCAGCTGCCCGCCTCGGCGCACCGCCGCTCCGGCGACGGCGCGAAGAACTCGCCGCACGGCGCACGCCACTCGCCCTCCGGCCAGCCGCCTCGCGTGTCCACCCCGGCGGCCTTCGCCTGCTCCTCGGTGCCCACGACCCACCGCTGGTTGCCGGTGACGTCGCGGCGCAGCAGCCACTCGGCGCGCGGGTCGGCCGGCACCCACGTCTCCAGCACGTTCTCCACGAGCCGGGCGAACTCGCCCTGGTCGCCGCCGGTCGACGCCATCCACCACGCGCGCGTGGCCACGTACCTGTACTGGCCGGGTCCGACCTCGTGGTCCACCGCGCCGATGGTCCGCGCCGCCGCCCGGTCGAGCGTCGCCACGGCCTCGGCGGTCGCGGGCGCGCGGCGGCCGAACGACACGGTCTGCACCACCAGCCCGCCCGCCACCAGCACGGCGACGGCCGCCGCACCGGCGAGCCACCGCCTCTTCGAGCGGCGCGGCCGGCTCTCGTGCGTCGTCGTCACGTCGGTCTCCTGTCGGGTGGTGGCGGTCGCAGCGGTCGCGGTCGCAGTGGTGGCGGTCGCAGTGGTCGTGGTCGCAGTGGTGGTGGTCGCAGCGGTCGCGGCCAGGGTGGCCCTGGCCCGTGCGATCACCCGCTCGTCCGTGCGGACGTCGGCGTTGAACGCCGCCAGCGCGGCGTCCAGCTCGGCGTCGGTCCAGATGCGGCGGACGTTGTCGTCACTCATCGCCGGTCCTCGCTCGGTCGGTGGTCGAGGCGTGCGCGCGCAGGTGGCGGCGCACGCGGTGCAGCCGGGACCGGACGGTGCCGACCGGGATGCCGAGCGCCTCGGCGACCTCGTTCGTGTCCAACCCGGCCCAGCTCGTCAGCAGCAGGACGTCCCGGTCGCCCTCGCGCAACTCCGCCAGCGCGCCCGCCAGCCGCCGGGTGGACGCCGCCGCGTCGACCCGGTCGGCCACCCGGTTGCCGTGGTCGTCGTCGCCGGTCGCCGGGCCGGCCGCCCGCGTGGCGGCGCGCAGGCCGCGCACCTCCTGCCGGACGTGCCTGCGCAGGAGGTTGGTGGCGATGCCGTAGAGCCACGCGCGGGCGGTGCCGCGCTCCCGGTCGTAGGCGGTCCGGGTCTGGAACGCCACCAGGAACGTCTCGCCGACGAGGTCGTCGGCGAGGTCGCCGACCCGGCGCGCGAGGTACCGGTGCAGCGACCGGGCGTGGCGGTCGAACAGCCGCCCGACGGCCCGGCCCGGCTCGGGGCCGGACAGGTCGGGCCGGTCGTCCGCGTCGTCGCCGTCGTCCCCGTCACCCGGTCGGGAGCCGCTGGTCGAGCGTTCGCTCATCGTCCTCACACGCGGTATTGCCCGCAGCGGCCCGTCGCGTTCACGGGTGGGACCGGCGGCGTCCACGGCGTCGGACGACGGCGGCGGGCCGGACCGGTGTCGCACCGGACCGACCCGCCGCGCGCGGAACCCCGGAGGGGAACCCGCCCCCGCTCAGCCGGCCTCCCGCATCCGCTCGCGCGCCACGACGAACGCGTCCACCGCCCGGTTCACGTCGTCCACCGAGTGCGCCGCCGACATCTGCGTCCGGATGCGCGCCTTGCCGTGCGGCACCACCGGGTACGAGAAGCCGATGACGTAGATGCCCTGCTCCAGCAGCAGGTCCGCCATCCGGGACGCCTCCGCCGCGTCCCCGATCATCACCGGGATGATCGGGTGCTCGCCGGGCAGCAGGTCGAAGCCCTCGTCGGTCATCCGCCGCCGGAACAGCGCCGTGTTCTCCCGCAGCCGGGTGAGCAGCTCGCCGGACGAGCTGAGCAGGTCCAGCGCCGCGATCGCGGCGGCCGTGATGGACGGCGCGAGCGAGTTGGAGAACAGGTACGGGCGCGACCGCTGCCGCAGCATCTCCACGATCTCGGCCCGCCCGGACGTGTAGCCGCCGCTCGCGCCGCCCAGCGCCTTGCCGAGCGTGCCGGTGACGACGTCCACCCGGTCCTGCACGCCGAACAGCTCGGGCGTGCCGCGCCCGGTCGGGCCGGTGAAGCCGACGGCGTGCGAGTCGTCCACCATGACCAGCGCGTCGTAGCGGTCGGCGAGGTCGCAGATGTCGTCCAGCGGCGCGAGGTAGCCGTCCATCGAGAACACGCCGTCGGTCGCGATCAGCCGGTACCGGGCGTCGGCGGAGTCCTTGAGCTGCCGCTCCAGGTCGTCCAGGTCGCGGTTCTTGTACCGGTACCGGCGCGCCTTGGACAGCCGCACGCCGTCGATGATCGACGCGTGGTTCAGCTCGTCGGAGATTATCGCGTCGTCCGCGCCGAGCAGCGTCTCGAACAGGCCGCCGTTGGCGTCGAAGCACGAGCTGTAGAGGATCGTGTCCTCGGTGCCGAGGAACTCCGACAGGCGCTTCTCCAGCTCCTTGTGCGGTTCCTGCGTGCCGCAGATGAACCGCACGGACGCCATGCCGAACCCCCAGCGGTCCAGCGCGTCCTTCGCGGCGGCCACCAGCGCCGGGTGGTCGGCGAGGCCCAGGTAGTTGTTGGCGCAGAAGTTCAGCACCTCGTCGCCGCCGCCCACCCGGACGGCGGAGTTCTGCGGTGTGCCGATCACCCGCTCCGCCTTGTACAGGCCGGCCGCGCGGATCTCGGCCAGCCCGGTCAGCAGGTCCTCGCGCATCGCGCCGTACATCTCAGTGAGCTCCCGTCCAGTCGAGGATGACCTTGCCGCACCGGCCGTCGCGCGCGGTGGCGAACGCCCGCTCGTGCTCGGTGTAGTCGAACCGGTGCGTGATCACCGGCGTGAGGTCCAGGCCGCGCTGGAGCAGCACGGACATCGAGTACCAGGTCTCGAACATCTCGCGCCCGTAGATGCCCTTGATGTGCAGCATCTTCAGGACGACGCTGCTCCAGTCGACGGGGAACTCCTCGGCGGGCAGCCCCAGGATGGCGATCCGGCCGCCGTGCGCCATGTTGCCGATCATGTCCTGGAGGGCGCGCGGCTTGCCGGACATCTCCATGCCGACGTCGAACCCCTCGGACATGCCCAGCTCGGCCTGCGCCTCGGCGATGGTGCGCCTGCCGACGTCGAGCGCGAGGTCGACGCCGACCTTCCGCGCGATGTCCAGCCGGTGCTCGCTGATGTCGGTGATCACGACGTTCCGCGCGCCCGCGTGCTTGGCGACGGCGGCGGCCATGATGCCGATCGGCCCCGCGCCGGTGATCAGCACGTCCTCGCCGATGACCGGGAACGACAGGGCGGTGTGCACGGCGTTCCCGAACGGGTCGAAGATCGCGGCCACGTCCAGGTCCACGGGCGCGCGGTGCACCCAGGCGTTCTGCTCGGGCAGCACGACGTACTCGGCGAAGGCGCCGTCGCTGTGCACACCGAGGCCGCGGGTGTGCGCGCACAGGTGGCGGCGGCCCGCCTTGCAGTTGCGGCACGTGCCGCACACCAGGTGCCCCTCGCCGCTGACGAGGTCGCCGACCGCGACCCCGGTCACCGAGGGCCCGGTCTCCACGACCTCGCCGACGAACTCGTGGCCGAGGACGAGCGGCGCGCTGATGTTGTGCGCGGCCCACTCGTCCCACGAGTCGATGTGCAGGTCGGTGCCGCAGATGCCGGTGCGCAGCACCCGGACGACCACGTCGGTGGGACCGGGGGTCGGGTCGGGCACGTCCGTCAACGACAGCCCCGGCCCGGCGGTCGTCTTGACCAGAGCCTTCATGCCGGCAGTGTGCTCCCGTCGCGCTTGTGCAGTCCATCAGGACTTTCTGAATTCGCTTGTAAGTTCCGCTTCACTGGTGATGTTCCGGACCATGCCGCCGAACACCAGCCCGTGGAACGGCCACACCAGCCACCAGTAGAGGTGCCCGGCGAGGCCGCGCGGCACGAAGACCGCGCGCTGGCGGTAAGTGGACCCGCCCCGGCCGTCGTCCGCCACCCGGAGCTCCAACCACGCGCGCCCCGGCACCCGCATCTCCGCCCGCAACCGCAGCAGCCGGCCCCGCTCGACCTCCTCGACGCGCCACCAGTCCAGCGCCTCGCCGACGTGCAGGCGGCGCGCGTCCCGCCTGCCCCGCCGCAGCCCCACCCCGCCCACCAGCCGGTCCGCCCAGCCGCGCACCGCCCAGGCCAGGGGGAACGAGTACCAGCCGTGCTCGCCGCCGATGCCCTCCACGACGGCCCACAGCCGGTCCGGCGGCGCGTGCGTGCGGCGCTCGCGGAGGTCCACGTACGACGAGCCGCCCGACCAGCCGGGGTCCGTGGGCAGCGGGTCGCTCGGCGCGCCCGGCACCGAGGCGTTCGACCAGCGGGTCTCCACGTCGCCCGCCCTGATCCGGGCCAGCGCCAACCCCACCGCCCGGTCGTACCCGGTGAGCGGGCCGGGCAGCAGGCGCAGCACGTCGTCCTCCCGGCAGACCACCTCGTGCACCAGCGACTCGATCAGCGGCGCGGCGATCGACCGGGGCACGGGCGTCACCAGGTTCACCCAGTGGGAGGACAGCTTCGGCGTGAGGACGGGCACCCCCACCACCCGGCGGGGCCGCAGCCCGGCGACCGCCGCGTACCGCAGCATCATGTCCCGGTAGGTGAGGACGTCCGGCCCGCCCACGTCGAACGCGCGGTTGATGCCCTCGGGGAGGCCGACGGCCTCCACCAGGTACCGCACCACGTCCCGCACGGCGATCGGCTGGACGCGGTTGCGCACCCACCGGGGCGTGACCATGACCGGCAGCCGCTCGGTGAGGTAGCGCAGCATCTCGAAGCTCGCCGACCCGGACCCGATGACGACGGCCGCCTGGAAGACCACCGCGGGCACGCGGGAGGCGAGGAAGACGTCCCCGACCTGCTTGCGGGACGCGAGGTGCGGCGACAGCGCGGCGCCCGGCGGGTGCAGCCCGCCCAGGTAGACGATCCGCCGCACCCTGGCCTCCTCGGCGGCGCGCGCGGTGTTCACGGCACCACCGATCCTGGGCGGCGCGGGGCGATCACGCACGGCGGGCGGGGCCGGACCCCGCCCGCCGAGGCGCACCGCGCGCTAACCGTCGAGCCGGCCGGCCTTGAGGTCGTCCAAGAGCCCGGTGAACGCGGCCGGTGGCACCACCAGCACCGGGCCGGAGCTGTTCTTCGAGTCGCGGAAGGCGACCACGCCGCGAGCGTGGGCGACCTCGACGCAGTTGTTGTTGCCCTCCGTGTAGCTAGCCTTGCGCCAGCGGGCGGAGGAGAGGTTCGGGGCCGGCATTCGGGTGCCCCTTTCGCTACTTGAGTGCACTGATCCGACGATCCAGCATCTTCGCCGATGCCCGGTCGTCCAGGGCAGTCACCCTCAACCGGTCGAACGCCAGCGCGTAGACGTCGGTGGCCTTGGGGTGGTCGAGGTAGTTCGCGTCGGTCAGACCTTCCAGGTACGCGATGGCCAGCGCCGGGACGTCGAGGCGCAGCAGGGTGAACGGCGTGCCGAGCGCGTGGTGCTCGCCCCGGTCCAGCGGCAGCACCTGGAACGTCACGTTCGGCAGGTCGACCAGTTCGCGGAGCCGTTCGAGCTGGGCGCGGAACACGGCCGTGCCGCCGACCGGGCGCAGGAGGGCGGGTTCCGCGAGGACGAGCCAGAAGGCGGGCGGGTTGTCGGACGTGAGCAGCTCCTGGCGCAGCGCGCGTTCGCGGGCGGCGTTGCCCACGTCGGCCGGCGGCGTGGTGAGCGACATCGACAGCAGCGCCCGTGCGTAGTCCTCCGTCTGGACCGTGCCGGGCAGCATGGTTTCCCGGAAGGTCTTGATCTCGGCCGCGTGGGCTTCCAGCACCCGGTAGGTGTCGCCCCAGGCGGGCGTGCGCCCGGCACCGGGTCGGGTCCGCGCCTGGAGGCCGCCGAGCTGTGGACCGCGGCGGACTTCGACGACGAGGTGCGGATCGACCACCAGACCGGGCGTGACTGGGCGAAGTTCACGTTCCCCGGCGGGCAGGTGGAGCTGACCTTCAGCGAGCACGCGCTGACCAAGATGATCGCCGCGGGTCAGGAGGCGCTCGACGCCATGAGGGCGGCGGAGGCGCGCTGACCGGCGCGGTCCGACGGGCGGGGACGGGCAGGGTGGCCGTGGCACGCCACCCCGCCGGCGTCAGGCGGGCCGCAGCGGCGGGAACGGGTGGCGGGTCGTGAACTCCGCCGCCGTCAGCCCCATCAGGACCACGTCGTGGTGGCGTCCGGAGAAGAACTCGTGGTCGCGCAGCCGACCCTCCGACCGGAAGCCGAGCTTGTCGTGCAGCGCGATCGACGCGCCGTTGAACGCGTGGATCGCCACCTCGCACTTGTGGAACCGCCGCTCCCCGAACATGTACGCCAGCAGCAGCACGACCGCCTCACCCGCGTAGCCGCGCCGCTGGTGCTCGCGCCCGATGCCGATCCCGTAGGAGAACCGCCCGGCCCGCGTGTCGACCGCCGACGTGGCCAGCGAACCCACCAGCTCACCGCCCGCCACCGACTCGATGGCCAGGCGGAACTCGTCACCCGCCTCCCGCAGCGACTCGGCCTCGGCCCACGCCCGGTAGCCGGCGGTCGACCGGGGTGGGTGCACCATGTCCGCGTCGCGCATGTCCGACACGTGCGAGTCGAACCGCATGAACGCCTGCCAGTCCTCCGGCTCGACACCGCGCAGCCGGACCTTCGCCCCCGTCCACCTCACGCGTTGCGCAACCAGCCCTTCTTCCGCTTGACCTCCAGCGAGCCCGCCGTGACGCTGCCGTGCACCACGAAGTGCGGCCGACCGCCACCGCCGCCCACCTTGTCCTTGACCGTGCCCAGCGACACCTGCACGCCGTCGGTGTTCACCGTCGCGCCCTCGGGCAGCGTGAGCTTCACCGCGCCGCCCGCCACGTCCAGCTCGACGTCCACCACGGGGTGGGTGATGGTGGCCTCCCGGAAGTCCAGCTCCGTCGTGCCCATCCGGTTGCGCACGACCATCGACCGGGGCACCAGCCACATGCCCTTCCGGCGCACGGTCGACAGCGTCGACCTCAGCTCCACCTGCTCCTCCGCCGCGACGGGGTGCGCGTGCTGCTCGCTGTGCACGACACCGGTCAGGTCCAGCAGCACGGAGTTCAGCTCGGCCCGCGTCCGCGCCGCCAGCGCCGTGTCGGCCCGCTCGGTGAACTCGTCGAGCGTGAGCAGCCCGCGCCCGATGGCCTTCTGGAGCACCCCGACGACGTGCTCGCGCTCGGCGTCGGACACCCGCCACTGCCTCGGATCGGTCATGTCCCCTCCGGTTCGACGTCCAGCCCGTGCTCGATGGCGTAGCGCGCCAGCTCGACACGGTTGTGCAGTTGCAGCTTGCGCAGGGTGGACTGCACGTGGTTCTCCACCGTCCGGTGCGAGATCACCAGCCGGGTCGCGATCTGGCGCGCCGTCAGGCCCTTCGCCACCAGCCGCAGCACCTCGGTCTCGCGGTCGGTGAGCTGCGGCCGGTCCTCGTCCGGGGTCGCGGCCATCCGCCGGTACTCGCCGAGCACCAGGCCCGCGAGGCCCGCCGTGAACACGGCGTCGCCCGCCGCCGTCCGCTCGACCGCCTCCACCAGCTCCTCCGCCGAGGCGGACTTCACCAGGTAGCCGGACGCGCCCGCCTTCACGGCCTCCAGCACGTCGTCGTGCTCACCGCTCGCGGACAGCACCAGCACGCGCGTGGCGTCCAGCGAACCGGTGATCATGGCGGTCGCCTCGACCCCGGACGGGCCGCCCAGGTTGAGGTCCATCAGCACCACGTCCGGCCGCACGGCGCGGGCGATCCGGACCGCCGAGGCGGCGTCACCCGCCGTCGCCACCACGTCGAAGCCCCGTTCGGCGAGGTCGCGCGCGACACCGTCCCGCCACAGCGGGTGGTCGTCGACCACCATCACGGACACGCTCATCGGTAGACCCGCACCTCCCACTCCGTGCCCTCCCCCGGCCCGGTTTGCAACTCCAGCGTCCCACGCAACGCCTCGACCCGGCCCCGGATCGACTGCGCGACCCCCATCCGGCCCTCCGCCTCCGCCGCCGACAACCGCCCCTCCGGGATGCCGGGGCCGTCGTCGCGGACGCTGAGCACGACCTCGTCGCCCAGGTCCTCCAGCAGCACCCACGCCTTCGCGCCGGCCGCGTGCTTGTCCACGTTGGACAGCGCCTCGCGCACCACCGCCGCCAGCTCGGACACCGTCAGCGCGGGCAGCATCACGCGGGTGGCCGGTGTGGACACCTGCACGCGCGGCGTCGCGAGGAGCTGCAACGCGGGCCGCAGGTCCGCGTCACCGTCCACTGTCGACTCGGCGGGCGCGGCGGCCACCAGCGACCGCAGCGCGATCTCCTGCTCACCGGCCAGTTCCGCCAGTTCCGCCGCCTCGCCGCCGAGTTCCGAGCCGCGCTTGCGCACGCGGGCCAGCACCTGGAGCACACCGTCGTGAATGGACCGCGCGAGGCGCTCGCGCTCGGCCGTGGCCGCCTCGGTGCGCAACGCCTGCGCCAGCCGGACCGCCGACCGGCGCGCGGTCGTCGACGCCATGCCGACGACCAGGCCCGCGCCCGCCAGCAGCACCACGTCCCGGACCAGGTCGACGCTCAGCTCGCGCCGGTTCAGGTAGGTGCTGACGCCCACCACCAGACCCGACAGCGCGCCCGCGACCTGGCCGCCCAGCGCGCCCGCCGCCACCGCCGGGCAGCACGCCCAGATGGTCGTGATCAGCGGGACGTTGTAGAGGAACTGGGTGTCGGTCATGATCAGCGGCGACAGCGACATGAGCCCGCACGCGACCAGCAGGTCGGCGCACACGAACCACGGCCGGCGGCCGTCCTCGCGGCTGTACGCCCGGATCGTGACCAGCGACCAGACGGCCATCGCCCCGATCGCCACCCAGGCGAGCCAGGGCCGTTCGTAGGTGCCGTGGTGCACGATCGCGTTGCCCAGGGCGAACAGGAATGTCACGATCCGTAACGCAACGGTTCCCCGCCAGAGGTGCGCGACGGGGTCCTCGGTCACCGATGGACCTGCCTGCGCCGGCTTTGTGTGCACGGTGTGCTCCCTTCGCCCCCAATCTTGCCGTGTCGGCGTGTCGCGGCTAACCCCCAGGTGGCGGTCTGTTCCGACCCCGACATGTGTGGAAGGCTGGCCAACGTCACTGGGTGTGACCGTCGGGGGACACCGCGCCATTCGACTCCTACGGACCGGGGGTGGGCTGAGCGTGCGCTACTGGCCACTGTGGACGCTGCGGCGCTCCGCGCTGGCCTACTGGCTGCTCGTCGACGCCCTCGCCCTCGCGCTGGTCGTGTACGTGATCGCGTCCCTGCCGCGGCCCGAGCCGGCGGAGATCGCCCGGTTCGGCGTGATCGCGGGCACGGCGGGCGCGGTGATCATCGGCAGCTCGATCTTCAGCCACCGGGTCGGCGAGACGGAGCGCAACCCGTGGGCGGCGCACCTCTGCTACCTGACGGCGGGCGTGATCGCGCTGCCGGGCAACCTGCTGGTGCTGCTGCTGTTCGGCCCGGCGCTGCACGGGGTGCTGGCCCAGCGCCTGGAGTCGCACCGCTGGGTGTTCACGCTGTCCGCGACCGCGCTGTCGGTGTTCGCCACCCGCTTCCTGGTCGGGTGGGCCGAGCCCGCGCACGGGCTGCTGGTGATGTCGCTGGGCGCGACGGTGCTGCTCGTGGTGCGGGCGGGGCTCATCGCGGCGGGCCTGAAGCTGCGCAGCCCGCGCGCGGCGGCGGAGGAGGTCGTGGGCGAGCCGATCGACGCCGTGCTCGGCATCGTCGCGGTCAGCATCGGCGGCCTGATGGGCTTCGTGGCGACGACGACCCCGGTGCACGCGGTGATGGCCGCCGCGCCGATGGCGCTGCTCGAACGCGCCGCGCAGCTGCCGCAGTGGCGGCGCTCGGCGCAGCGGGACGCGAAGACCGGCCTGGCGAACGCCGTGCACTGGGACGGCCGCGCGCGGTACGAGCTGGCCAAGGCCCGCGTCCGCGAGCGGCCGATGGCCGTGCTGCTGCTCGACCTCGACCACTTCAAGCGGGTGAACGACCGGGTCGGGCACCTGGCGGGCGACGCGGCGCTGAGCGCGGTCGCCGTGCTGCTGTCCGGCACGGTGCGGCGCGGCGACCTCGTCGGGCGGTTCGGCGGCGAGGAGTTCGTCGTGCTGCTGCCGGACGCCGAGCCCTCGGTCGCCCGGTCCGTCGCGCAGCGCGTGCGGCTGGCGGTGGAGGACCTGGCGGTGGCGACGGTGGGCACCGACGGGCGGGAGCACCTGCTCACCGGGCTCACCGTGAGCATCGGCGTGGCGACGACCAGCCGGTTCGGCTACGAGCTGCCGGACCTGCTGGTCGCGGCCGACGCGGCGCTGCTCGCGGCGAAGGGCTACGGCCGCAACCTGGTCGAGATGGCCTGAGGTCGGGCGTCCCCCGGCCTCGGGCGATGGTGGTGGCGGGCGAGGTCCGGGGTCAGTCGCCCTGCGCGGCGTCCCCTGGCCCGGCGCCGGTCGCCCCGTGCTTCCCGTGCTTCCCGGTCGCGGAACCCCCGGCGGCGTCCTGGGCCGCGGCGCTGCCCGACGCGGTGCCGCCCGACGTGGTGCCGCCCGACGCGGTGCCGCCCGACGCGGTGCCGCCGGCCGCGCCGGGACCGTCCTCCAGGTCCCCGACGCGCTCACCGCCGGTGTCCGGCGGACCGGTCTCCTGCGGTTCGTGCACGTCCACCTCACGCGGCCGGACGGCCCTGTCCGAGTCCGACAGCAGCGACCGGATGCCCGAGTTCAGCACCGCCAGCAGCGGCACGGACAGCAGCGCGCCGGCGATGCCGCCCACCACCAACCCGGCCGTGATCGCGAGCACCACCGCGAGCGGGTGCAGCTTGACCGCCCGGCCCAGCAGCAGCGGCTGGAGCACGTGGCTCTCCAGCTGCATCACGCCGATCAGCACGGCCAGCACGATCAGCGCCGCGACCGGGCCCTCGGCCACCAGCGCCACCAGCACCGACACCGCGCCGGTGATCACCGCGCCGACGATGGGGATGAACGCGCCCAGGAACACCAGCGCGGACAGCGGCACGACCAGCGGCACGCCCACGATCCACAGCCCGATGCCGACGCCGACCGCGTCCACCACGGCCACCAGCGCCGTCGCCCGCACGTACGACACCAGCGACGCGAACCCGCGCCGCCCGGCGACGTCCGCCCGGTCCCGCACGTCGGCGGGCACGGCCCGGATCAGGAACCGCCAGATCCCGTCGCCGTCGTGCAGGAAGAAGATCAGCGTGAACAGCGCCAGCAGCAGGCCGGTCAGCAGCTCGCCGACGGTCGCCGCGGTGGTCAGCGCGCCCGACGTGATCTCGGCCTGGTTCTCCTTCACGGTCTGGAGCACGCGGTCGAGGTACTGCTGGAGCTGGAGGTCGCTCAGGTGCAGCCCGTCGCGCAGCCAGCCGCGGATCGTGTCGAGGCTCGCGCTGACCTGCTTCTGGAGTTCCGGCAGGCCGTTGGAGAACTCGGTGATCACGAACGTGAGCACCCCGCCGACCACCGCGATGCCGCCGATCAGCACCAGACCGGTCGCCAGCCCCCGCGGCACCCCGATCCGGACCAGCTGCGACACCGCGGGCGACAGCAGCGCCGCGAGCAGCAGCGCGACACCCGCCGGGATGACGATCGTGGTCAGGTAGCTGACCACGATGCCGACGACGTACAGCGCGGCGACGACCGCGACGAACCGCCAGCTCAGCGCCGCGCTGACCCTCAGCAGCCGTGGCACCCGCGCACTGATCCCCGAATCACTCCCCGTCACACGATCACCGTAGCCCGCGCACCGCCGCCGCGAGTCGAACAAACCGCCAACACCGGGTCGCGAGTCGCCGCGCCGCGGGGTATCCCTCGTCACGGATTGCCCGAACGCCGGCCGGCGGCGCCGTCCGGGTGATCGGATCGGATCGTGATCGACGCCGAGGAGACGATCAGCTCCGCCTTCGCCGCCGGCCGTCGCGTCGCGTTCGACGCCAAGGCGGCCAAGCGGGACCGGGCCGTGCGCGGCGACGTCCTCGCCGCGCTGCTCGCCCGGCCGCTGCCCGGCGCGGCGCTGCGCCTGGTCGGCGCGCACGTCACCGGCCTGCTCGGGCTGGAGGGCCGGCGCGTCGAGCACGTCGTCGACTTCCTGGACTGCACCTTCGAGCAGCCGCCCGACCTGCGGATGGCGCACCTGGTCGGGTTGCGGATGCGCGGCTGCAAGGTGCCCGGCCTGTGGGGGCGCAACCTCCGGGTCGCCAGCGACCTGGTGCTGGAGGCCGGCTTCACCAGCGACGGCGTGGTGGACCTCACGGACGCGGCGGTCGACGGCACGTTGCGCCTGGCGGGCTCGGTGCTGCGCGGCGGCGGCGGTCACGCGCTGCTGGCCGCGCGCGTGCGGCTGGCCGGCTCGTTCCAGGCCGGCGCGCTGCGGGCGGACGGCGAGGTGCGGCTGCGCGGCGCGAACGTCGGCGGCTCGGTGCACCTGGGCGGCGCGCGGCTGGTCAACCCCGGCCGGAACGCGCTGGACGCCTCGGGCGTCACCGTCGCGGGCAACCTGTTCTGCGACGCCGAGGGCGGCCGGTTCACCACCGAGGGCCGCGTCCTGCTGGACGGCGCCCGCGTCGGCGGCAACGTCGTGTTCTCCGGCGCGCGGCTGCGCGCGAGCGTCGTGGACCGCCCGGTCCTGGTGATCCCGCGCGGCACGGCGGACGAGGCGGCGGCCCTGGTCGCCGACCGCCTTCGGGTCGAGGGCAACGTCGAACTGGACGACGGCTTCACCTCCAGCGGCACGGTGCGGCTGCCGAACGCGGAGGTCGGCGGCTACCTGCGGCTGTCCGGCGCGGTGATCGGCAGGCGGGACCTCGTGGACGAGCTGGCCGACCGCGCGGTCGTGGACCGCATCCCGGTCGCCCTGCACGCGGACGGCATCCAGGTCCGCGGCGACCTGGAGGCGCGCGGCGCGGTCGACGGCGGGTTCCGCGGCGGCGGTGCGGCCGAGTCGGCGTTGCGCGCCTACGGGCAGGTGCGGCTCGTGGACGCGCACGTGCGGGGCAGCGCGAGCCTGTCCGGCGTCCAGCTGCACGGTTCCGGCATCGACGTCCTGTTCGCCGACCGGCTGCGGGTGGGCGGCACGCTGTTCCTGCGCGGCCTGCGCGCCCGCGGTTCGCTGCGGCTCCAGAACGCCGCGATCGGGTCGACCCTGGACTGCTCCGGCGCGGTGCTGCTGCTGCCGCGCCGCCGGCCGGACGGCACGCTCAAGCCGTCGCTGGACGCGCGGGTCGCCACGATCGGCAAGGACCTCCTGTGCAGCCACGGCTTCACGGCGGTCGGCGGTGTGCGGGTCCGGTTGGCCGAGGTCGGCAAGATGGCGACGTTCACGGGCGCGCGGCTGGGCGGTCCGGGCATCGACACCGCGCTGGACGCCTACGGGCTGACCGTCAGCCAGCTCGTGCTGCGGATGGCGGAGGACGCCGCGCCGGTGGGTCGCGTGGTGCTGCGGCGGGTGGGCGCGACCGCCGTGCAGGACGGTCCGGGGCTGTGGGCGGCCACCGGCGGCGTGGACGTGGAGGACTTCACGTTCTCCTCCATCTCGTCCACGCCGCACGTGGACGTGCGTACGCGGTTGCGCTGGTTGCGCGAGGTGCAGCCGGACTTCGCGCCGGGTCCTTACGAGCAGTTGGCGAACGTCTACCGCGACGGTGGCGAGGAGGAGCTGGCGCAGCACGTGCAGCTGGAGAAGCAGCACCGCCGGTACTCCGAGCTGGGCAGCGCCGGGCGGGTGTGGGGCTTCCTCCAGCGCTGGACGGTCGGCTACGGGTACCGGCCGTGGCTGGCGATCGCCTGGCTGGCGGCGTTCTGGCTGGCCGGGGCGCTGTGGTTCCTCGGGCACGAGATGCCCAGGTTGAACGAGGACGAGTCGCCGACGTGGAACCCGTGGCTGCTGTCGGTGGACCTGCTGGTCCCGATCGTGGACCTCGGCCAGGACGGCAAGTGGAAGTTCAGCGGCGCCTCGCAGTGGATCTCCAGCTCGCTGATCGCGGTCGGCTGGATCCTCGCGTCGACCGCGGCGGCCGGCGCGGCCCGCGTGCTGAAGCGGGTCTGACCAGAGTAGGTTACGCTCGGTCATATCCGACAACACGGAGTGTCGATCACACGATCCGGCGAACAGGGCGGCGAACGGGTGCGCGCCCGCCCCGGCTCCTGGCACGCTCGTCGGCGTCGGCTTGATCACTTCCGATCGACGGTGCCGGCGAATCCAGCGTCCAGGCGGAGGTTCCAGTGCTGTCGTCGGCCGGCCAGCGAGCGGGTGCGGGGGTGAGCCGCGTCCGGCGGCTGCTCTCCCGCGCCCTGCTGGTCGGCGGCGGCGCGCTGGCGGGCACCGCCGCCGCGTGGGCGTTGTCCGCCGCGCCCGCCGCCGCGCAGGCGGCCGACCACGAAGGCGTGGTCGGCGTCGTCACGCGGGTCGTCGCCGAGCACCGGCCCGTCCAGGAGGCCGTCGCGCCGGTCCGCGCGACCGTGCGCGACCTCGACACCACCGCGACCGTGCGCGACCTCGACACCGCGTTGCGCGCCCAGCGGGCGGAGGACGTGACGCCGCCCGACCTCGGCCAGGTCGCGGAGGAGATCCGCGGCGCGGTCGACCGGGTGGGTTCCTGGTTCGAGCACCCCACCGCCGTCCCGGTCCGCGGCGAGCACCGCGCCGGGCGGCCGCAGCACGGCGGGCGCGTGGCGGAAGCCCGGCCCACCGAGACCGCCCCGACCGCCACCGCCGTGCCGGTTTCCCTCGGCACCCCGGTGGTGCAAGGGCCGTTCAGCCTGCTCGGCGAGATCCGGGCGGCCTCGGCGGAGCAGTCGCCCGGCGCGCTGCCCGCCGACGAGCCAGGCGTTCGGCGGGGTGAGCCGGTCGACGTGCCGCTCGCCCCGTTCACGCCCCCGTTCGGCGTGCCCGCGCACTGCTCGTGCGGCGGCGACGGAGCCGGTTCCGCCGCCGGCGGCAGCGGCCCGGCCACGGGCGTGACCGCCGACGGCGTCGACACCGCCGTGGCCAGGGCGCTGCTGCCCGCCACCGAGCGGAACACCACGCTGCCCGGCAAGCAGCCGGGCACCACCCCCGACTGATCCACGCGCGCGGTCCGCGGCGGCCTGCCGGCCGTCCCGGTCATCGACCGACGCGCTCTTCGCGCACGTCCGCACCCGGTCGAGAAGCCGCGCACCACCCCCCGATCCGGGTGGCCGGCCCGACGTTGGCAACCGCGTCCGACCACCCCTCACCTCCCGCAACGGGACACTGAAGAAGGAGAACCCATGCAAACCTGGGCCAAGCGCGGTATCCAGTCCGCACTTGTCACGGGTGGTCTGCTGATGCTCGGCACGGGCATCGCTTCAGCCCAGGAGAACGTCAGCCCCGACGCGCCTCCCTCGCCGCTGGACACCAAGGTCCGCGTGCCGATCGAGGTGGACGAGAACAACCTGGGCACGCCGGTCGGCAACCGGAACCTGCCGGAGCTGAAGCACGAGATCAGCACCGACAGCCTGCGCGCCACCGTCCCGCACAACCCGCTGGTCCGCGCGGCGCAGGGCCGCCTGGCCTCGACCGACACCGGGCACGTGACCCGCGGCAACTCGGTCGACGGCGACGTCGTCGTGCCGGTCAAGGCGTGCGGCAACGCCATCGCGGCAGGCGGCGACGCCCGCTCCGCCGCCGAGTGCCACCAGTCCACCCACAGCACCGGCGACATCGAGGCCGACGGCTCGCGCGGCTCGCTGGCCGGCAACACCGTCGCCGCCCACGCCGCGGACCCGGTCCTGGTGACCGGCAACGCGGTCGCCGTCGGCGCGACCGCCCACTCGGAGAGCACCGCGCGGCAGGACGCCGTCGCCGGCGGCGGCGTCGACTCCGACGGCTCGGACGGCTCCCTGTCCGGCAACGTCGTGGCGCTCCAGCAGGCGACGCCCGTCCAGGCGGCGAACAACGGCATCGGCGCGGCCGGTGTCGCCACCAGCACGGCGTCCGCCGACAGCACCGCGCGCTCCGGCGGTGCGCTCACCGCGAACGGCGACCGCGGCTCGGCGGTCGGCAACGTCGTCGGCGTGCCCCTCGCCACGGCGGCCACGGCCAACGGCAACGCCGTCGGCGGCGCCCTCGGCAACGCCGACACGCGGGCCGACGCGGCCACCAGCTCCACCGCGGGCGGCTCGCGGATCGCCCGCAACGGCGCGGCCCGGTTCATCGACGCCAGCGGCGAGGACTCGACCGTCGCGGGCAACGTGGTCCAGCCGCAGCTGGCCGGCCCCGTCACGCTGAACGACAACGCCGCCGCCGGCGCCGCCACCGCGGACGCGGCCAGCACCAGCGCGAACACCGCGAAGGCCGGCGGCGTCACGGACACCAGCGGCGACGACTCGACGGTGTCCGGCACGATCGCCGACGCGCCGGTCGCGCTGCCGGTGTCCGGCGGCGGCAACGCGGTCGGGTCGGTGCTCGGCAACAGCTCGGCCACGCACCGCAACGACTCCGCCGCCACCGCCGGCGGCGAGACGCTGACCAACGGCGACCGCTCGGTGCTGTCCGGCAACTCGGCGAACACGCCTCCGGCGGGCGCGGTCGACCTGTGCGGCAACGGCGTGTCCGGCGGCGGCGTCGCCACCGCCCGCTGCGACAACCGGGTGGAGTCCAACGCCGGCGGCTACAACGGCACCACCGGCAACGACAGCGTGGGCTCCGGCAACATCGGCCAGGCGCCGCTGGGCGTGCCCGCCGAGGGGTTCGGCAACGGCGCCGGTGTCGGTGGCGCGGCCTCGGGCACCGCCGCGGAGCGGAAGGTGATCCGCGCCGGCGGCGCGCCCAACAGCCGCGACGACAACGGCACCGGGTCGAGCAACGTGATCACCGCGCCCACGGCCGTCGGCGCGCAGGCGTTCGGCGACGCGGCCGGCGCGGTCGGCAACCCGTACGCCAAGGGCGACAGCGACACCACGGTCGTGGCCGGCGGTCCGGCCGAGGCGACCGGCAAGCACGGCTCGGCGTCCGGCAACATCGTCGAGGCGCCGACCTCGAACCCGGCGCAGCTGTTCGGCCTCTCCGCCGTGGGCGTCGGCAACAGCTCGTCCGAGGTGGGCAACCAGCTCGACGCGCGGTCCGGCGGCTCGGCGCTGTCCACCGGCGACGAGGGCACGGTCGCGGGCAACGTCCTGTCCGCGCCCCAGGCGTCGTCGCCGCAGGTGTACGGCAGCGCGGTCGGCGCGGCGGGCAACCCGACCAGCGCCGTGCGGAACGACTACACCTCGTTCTCCGGCGGCGACGTGCGCACCGCGGGCAACCGGGGATCGGTGGCGGGCAACGGCGTCAGCGCGCCGGCGGCCCTGCCGCTCCAGGTGTTCGGCGACACGGTGTCGGCCGCGGGCAACGGCAAGTCGGTCGCCGCCAACGACAACGCCGTGGTCGCCGGCGGCGACCACGAGACCGAGGCGATGGACTCCTCGCTGTCCGGCAACCTGCTGGCCGCGCCGGTGAACGCCCAGTCCGGCGCGTTCGGCGACGCGGTGGCCGTGGCCGGCCACTCCGCGACGGAGACCCGCAACACCAGCCTGTCCGAGTCGGGCGGCAAGTCCGGCGCGACGGGCCGGGGCTCGATGGCCGCGCAGCAGTTCTCGCTGCCGACCGAGACGCGTCCCGTCGTGCACGACGTGCCCGGCGAGGTGCTCGGCACCGCGACCCTCGACGTGCGCGACAGCGCACGCCAGCGCACCGGGGGCGACGACGAGGCGACCCGTGAGCTGAGCCCGCAGAGCATCCAGCTCCCGAGCAGCGTCGACAGCCTGATGGGCCCGACCGAGCTGCCCGCGCTGGCCGGGCTGGACCGGCTGGCGTCGTTCGGCAGCCTGGACCGGATGTCCGACCTGGGCGTGCGGCAGCAGCCGACCGCGGTGGTCCCGAACGCGCTGCCGGGGCGGTCGGCCGAGCGGTCCGCGGTGTCCGAGCCGGCCGTGCTGCCGGTGCTGACGCAGGTGATCGGCCGGCACGGCCTGCCCACCGACGGGCCGGGCGGCGCACTGGCGTTCGCCGGCCAGACCGCGCTGGGCGGGCTGACCGAGGGCTTGCGGTCCGCCGACACCGCGCACCTGCCGCGGACCGGCCAGTCCCAGCAGGCGGCGCACCCCCAGCAGGCGGCGCACCCCCAGCAGGCGGCGCAGCCCCAGCGGGCCGGGCAGCCCCAGCAGTCCCGGTCGGCCCAGCGGACCCGGTCGCCCCAGCGGGCCGCCCGGTCCCAGCGGCCCACCGAGTTCCAGCGCCCCACCGGGTTCCAGCGGCCCACCGAGTTCCGGACCGACCGGTTCCAGCCGACCGCGCAGCCCCGGCAGGCCACCCGGTCCGAGCGCGCCCGGTCCGTCCAGGGTGCGCGGCCCGGCGCGTTCTCGACGCTGACCGGCCACCTCGACCGGGCCGAGCCCGTTGGCCACGTCGACCGGGCGCAGACGACCGTCGTCCGGAACGCCGACCTGTCCCAGCCGGTGTTCGCCGCCAACCACGGTGGCCTGCTGGACACCGCCGAGCGGTCGTTCAGCGGCACCCTGCCGCTGGTCGGTGACGAGGTCCTGTCGACCTCGGCGGTGGAAGCGCTCCTGCCGGTGCGGGACCTCCAGCGCGACCTGCCGAGCCTGCCGGTCGCGTCCCCCGTCGCCCTGCCCTTCGTGGTGCCGGTGGCGGGCGTCGGCCAGCCGCGCACGGCGCTCCCCGTGCTGGGCGAGCACGCCCTCGTCGAGCCGGTGCTGGGTGGCGGGAGCACCGAGGCGCTGGGCCAGGTCGCGGCGACGCGGCCGGTGACGGCGATCGCCGAGCGCGTCAGCACGCCGGCGATGGCCGGCCTGGACGCGCGGACCGTGTTCGGCGCGCTGGAGACGACCGAGATCCTGCCGCGCATCTGACCGATCCGGCACGACGAGCCCGCGTGGCTCGGCGACACCGAGCCTCCCGGCTCCACGACTGAGCCCCCGGCGCCCACCGCGCCGGGGGCTCAGCCCTGCCGGCACCGAATTCGCTGGTCCGGAGCGGGACCGCGTCGTCCGGGTCGGGATCTCGCCCGCCCCCGCCGCGCCGGTCCCGGCGTCAGGCCGGCGTGCGCGGACCGGTGTGCCGCAGGCGTTCCTCCACGTGCGCGAGCACCGAGTGCACCGCCGCGTCGCCGTCACTGGTCACCCAGCACACCCGCACACCGGGCCGCAGCCGCACACCGCCGATCCGCACGGACCGCCCGGCCAGCTCCCGCACCCGCGCCGCCACCGCCTCACCGCTGCCGTTCGGGTGCTCCGCCACGACCGCGAACTCGTCGCCGCCGTACCGAGCCACCGTGTAGTCGTCGCGCAGCCCCTGCCGCAGCCGCCCCGCGATCGCCGTCAGCAACTCGTCGCCGCGCTGGAAACCGTGCGCCCGGTTCACCGCCGCCATCCGGTGCACGTCGGCCAGCACCAGCGACGCCAGCGTGCCGTGCGTGCGCGCCCGCGTCAGCGCCTGGTCTAGCCGGTCGAGCAGCAGCGCCCGGCCGGGCAGCCCGGTGAGCCCGTCGAGCAGGCGCGCGGAGTGCGGCACGTCCGACTGCACCGGCCGCAGCACCACCAGCACCTGCTGCCGGGGTTCGAGCGGGTGGTACTCGGCCCACAGCCGCGCGTGCGGCAGGACCATCGGGATGGTCAACGGCGCACCGGTGCGCAGCACCTGCGACGACAGCTCGGCGCACGACGGCAGCGGCGCGCCCGACGCGTCCCACGCGGCCGGTCGCCGGAAACCGCGCAGCTCGGCGCAGGGCACGCCCATCAGCGACGCGGCGAGCCGGTTGCCCGCGAGCACCGCGCCGCTCGCGTCCTGGAGCAGCACGCCGACGGGGAGCGCGGAGACGAGTTCGTCCCACACCGCACGGGATGCCGTCGTCTGCGCGGTACTCATAGGACCTGTGCCCTCCGCCGTGTGCAGGCTTGTCCACGACGAGCATCCCCACGGGTAGCAGGCTTTTCAAGTGCACGCATACCACCCGGTACGGTGATCTTCGATCACCGGCGCAACGCCTCGACCAGCGCGCCGAACGCCCGTTCGGGCACGATCGGCACCCGGTACGCCCGAGCCCGCCGCGCCTTGCCGGACAACGTGAACGGGTCGGCCGCGACGAGCACCCGCGTCGACCGCGTCACGCAGCTCTGGCTCACCAGCCCGGCGTCGTGCGCGCGGGAGATCCACACGTCGCGCGGTTCCGCCAGCTGACCGGTGAACGCCACCCGGTCGCCCGGCCGCAGCGCGACCCGCTCGATCGGCGCGGTCGCCACCGCGTGGCCCCGGCGCACCTCGCCGACGTCGTCGCCGGGCAGCCGGGGCCACGGGACGGTCGGCCCCGCCAACGCACCGTGCCGCAGGTAGTGCGCGAGCAGCCCGGCGGTGGCGCGGGCGTCGTGCAGCGCCGAGTGCGCGTCGTCCAACGCGACGCCCGCCGCCGCGCAGCACTCCCGCAGCGACCGCCCGCGGCCGGGCAGGTACCGCGCGGCCAACCGCATCGTGCACAGCCCGTCGAGGGCGAGGTCGACGCCCAGCCGGCCGAACTCGGCCGCCAGGAACCGCGCGTCGAACCCCAGGTTGTGCGCGACCAGCACCCGCCCGGCGAGCCTGCGGGCGAGCGCGCCGGCGGCCCGCGCGAACGTGGGCGCGTCCCACACGTCGGCGGCGCTGATCCGGTGCACGTGCTGGGGACCCAGGTCGCGGCCGGGGTTCAGCAGCGTGCACCACTCGCCGGTCCGCCTGCCCAGCTCGTCCACGTGCACCACGGCGACTTCGACGATCCGGTCCGACCGGCCCGCCGCGAACCCGGTCGTCTCGACGTCGACCACGGCATACCCCATGATCGGCAGACCATACCGAGGCCGATCACGCCCGCAGCGCCCGGAGCGTGAGGTCGACGACCGTGTCGGAGAACGCGCCCGTCAACGGGCCCGTCCGCAGCAGCCACCGCTGGTACACCGGGCCCAGCAGCAGCTCGGCGGCCGTCGGCACGTCCACGTCCGACCGGATCTCCCCGGCCCGCCCGGCCTCCGCCAGCCGCTGCTCCAGCACCACCCGCCGGGGCGTCAGCAGCAGGGTGACCAGGTCGGTCCGGGCCTCGTGCACCAGCATCCGGCACACCTGGTCGAACCGCCGCTCGACCAGCTCGGCGATCGCCTCCCGCAGCTCCAGCTTGAGGTCGTCGCCCAACTCGCCGCGCGGCCGGACGTCCCGCCCGGCCGCGCGGAGTTCGACGAACGCGTCGAACAGCAGGGTGCCCTTGGTGGGCCACCACCGGTAGATCGTCTGCTTGCCGACCCCCGCCCGCGCGGCGACCGCCTCGACGGTCAGCTTCGCGTAGCCGAGCTCCTCGACCAGCTCCAGAGCGGCCGTGAGCACGGCCAACCGCGAACGGTCGCTGCGCCGCGCCGCGTCGGGTGGCATCCCTTGATCGTATGCGCCGTGCTGTGGGCGTTCACACCGCGCGGAGCGGACCACCCGCCCGGACCGCTGTCGCGCGGACCACCCGGCCACACCGACCACCCGGCCACCCGCCACTCCGGCCACCCGGCCGCACCGGCCGGCCCGCGACGCCATCCCGGCCGCGCGCTCAGCCGACGGCCGTGCCGAACCACACCGGCAGCCGGTCGAGCAGGTCGCCCTGGTCGTCGCCGACCCACGCCACGTGGCCGTCCGGCCGCAGCAGCACGGCGGGCACGTCCAGCTCCTCGCTGACGTCCACGACGTGGTCGACCCGGTCCTCCCAGCCCGCCACCGACAGCCGGCCGGTCTGGTCGAGCAGCAGCCCGCGCCCGCCGCGCGTCAGCTCGTAGAGGCGGCCCCGCTTCAACCGCACGTCCCGCATCCGCCGCCCGAGCAGGTGGTGCCCCTCGCCGAAGTCGTAGCGGATCGCGATCGCGGTGAGCCGCTCGACCAGGTGCCGGTGCACGTCGTCGAAGTCCAGCAGCTCCGCCACCAGGGCGCGCACCGCCCGCGCGCCCGGCTCGGACGAGATCAGCTGCATCTGCGCGCGGGTCATCTCCAGGACGGCGGCGGCCACCGGGTGCCGCTCGGCGTGGTAGCTGTCCAGCAGGTCCGCCGGCGCCCAGCCGTCGATCTCGGCGGCCAGCTTCCAACCCAGGTTGACCGCGTCCTGGATGCCGAGGTTGAGCCCCTGCCCGCCGACCGGCGGGTGGACGTGCGCCGCGTCGCCGGCCAGCAGCACCCGGCCGGTCAGGTAGCGCTCGGCCTGCCGGGTGCCGTCGCCGAAGCGCGACAGCCGGCGCGGCGAGTGCACGCCGAAGTCCGTGCCGGCGTACGCCCTCAGCTGCCGCTTCAGCTCCTCCAGGGTCGGCGGGACCGAGCGGTCCTCGGCCAGTCCCTCGGCGGGCACGACGACGCGGTACAGCCCCTCGTCGCCGTAGGGGCCGACGCCGAACCGCAGGTGGGTCTTGCGGACCTCGGTCACCACGGCGGCCACCGTTTCCCTCGGCACGGCCACCTCCACCTCGCCCAGCAGCGTCTCGACCCTGGTCGGCTCGCCGGGGAAGCCCACGCCGAGCAGCTTGCGGACCGTGCTGCGACCGCCGTCGCAGCCGACGAGGTAGCGCGCGCGCAGCCGCGCGCCGTCGGCCGGCTCGACGGTCACCCCGCGCTCGTCCTGCTCCAGCCCGACCAGCTCGTGGCCGCGCCGGACCTCCGCGCCCAGCTCGGCGGCGCGCTCGGCCAGCAGGCGCTCGGTGACGGGCTGCGGGATGCCCAGGACGTAGCCGTGCGCGGTGTCCAGCCCCTCGGGCGCGGGCTTGTCGATGGCGGCGAAGAAACCGCGGAGCGGGTGCTGCCTGCCGTGCGCGAGGAACCGCTCCAGCAGGCCGCGCTGGTCCAGTACCTCGATGCTGCGCACGTGCAGGCCGAGCGCGCGGACGTGGTCGGTCGGCTCCGCCTCCCGTTCCAGCACGAGGACGTCCACCCCGTGCAGCCGCAGTTCAGCGGCCAGCATCAGCCCGGTCGGCCCACCACCGGCGATGATCACGTCGAACATGAACCCCCCAATTCGGAGTCGGCATTCCGGTCGGCCGCGCACGCCGTCCGCCGAGACCGCATCCGCCGGTATTCCGGGAAAATCCCCGGTGACACGCGGATCGCGGCATCGGCCGGAGATTGTGCGGCACCACCGGGGTCTTGTGGCAAGACCCCCGGTGCGCTATACGTTGAAAGTGGAGGGGGTTTACAAACCCCTGCGGCTCCCGCCTGCGACGAGGAAAGCCTCCCGACCCCGCCTCGAATGCCCGGAATTCCCGTTTCCGGCCCGCTGCCGTCGATTTCGCGAGGTGGTGGTGCGGGACCGGCTGCGCTACATCCCCGGCACGCTGCGGGAGGAGTGGCACGCGGCGATGCGGGCCCGGCCGCCGCGCACGCCGGAGGGGGTGGCCGACCTGCTGCGGTTCGGCGACACGCGGTTGCGGCTGCTCGCGGTGCCGCGGGTGGTCGGCGACCCCGGCACCGGCGACCGCCGGTCGCCCGGGGAGAATCGGCCGGGTGCGGATCGGGATGCTGGGGCCGTTCGAGGTCCACACGGACGACGGCGGCGCGGCGGGCGTGCCGGGCGCCCGGCTGCGCGCGCTGGTGGTCGCCCTCGCGCTGGAACCCGGCCGCGTGGTCCCGAAGGCGACGCTGATCGACTGGATCTGGGGCGAGCACCCGCCGTCCGACGCGGCGAACGCCCTCCAGCGCCTGGCGTCCCGGCTGCGGAGGGTGCTGCCGGACGGCGTGGTGGACGGGCAGGCGGGCGGCTACCGGCTGGCGGTGGCGCCCGACGCCGTGGACGCCGTGCGGTTCGAACAGCTCGTCGCCCGTGCCCGCGACGACGGGGAGCCGCGCCGGGTGGAGCTGCTGCGCGAGGCCCTCGGCCTGTGGCGCGGCGCGGCCATGCAGGACGTCGGCCTGTCGGACAGCGCGGCGTTCGACGCGGCGGTCACCCGGCTGGAGGGGCTGCGCCTGACCGCGCTGGAGGACCGGTTCGAGGCGGAGGTCCGCCTCGGGCGCGGTGCCGGGCTGGTCGCGGAGCTGACCGAGCTGGTCGCCGCGCACCCGCTGCGGGAGCGGCTCGTCGCCGCGCTGATGCGCGCGCTCGGCGCGGCCGGCCGGAGCACCGAGGCGCTGCTGGTGTACCAGCGGGCGCGCGAGGCCCTCGCCGACGAGCTGGGCGTCGACCCCTCGCCGGAGCTGTCCGAGCTGCACGTCGCGCTGCTGCGGGGCGAGGTGGGCCGGCGGGAGGAGGACCGCAGGACCAACCTGCGCGCCGAGCTGACCAGCTTCGTCGGCAAGGAGGACGACGTCGCCGCGGTCCGCGCGCTCGTCGCCGGGCACCGGCTCACCACCCTGGTCGGGCCGGGCGGCTCGGGCAAGACCAGGCTGGCCGCGGAAACCGTGCGCACGGTCCTCGACGACCTGCCCGACGGCGCGTGGCTGGTCGAGCTGGCGCCCGTCGGCGCGGGCGGTGACGTGGCGCAGTCGACGCTCGCCGTGCTGGGCCTGCGGGACGCGCTGCTCGGCGGCACACCGGACGCGGAGCCGATCGAACGGGTCGTCGCCGCGCTGCGCGAGCGCGAGGCGCTGCTGGTCCTGGACAACTGCGAGCACCTGGTCGACTCGGTGGCGAAGTTCGCCCACCGGGTGCTCGGCGAGTGCCGTCGGCTGCGCATCCTCGCGACGAGCAGGGAACCGCTCGGCATCACCGGCGAGGCGCTGTGGCCGGTCGAGCCGCTGGCCCTGCCCGCGGCGGACGCCGACGCCGACGGGATCGAGTCCTCCCCGGCCGTCCGGCTGCTGCGGGACCGGGCCGGCGCGGTGCGCAAGGACCTGGCGGTGGACGCGGAGGTGTCGGCGACGATGGCGCGCGTCTGCCGCGCGCTGGACGGGATGCCGCTGGCCATCGAACTCGCCGCGGCCCGCTTGCGCACCATGTCCCTCGACCAGCTCGCCAACCGGTTGGACGACCGGTTCCGCCTGCTGACCGGCGGCAGCCGAACCGCGCTGCCAAGGCACCGCACGTTGCGCGCGGTGATCGACTGGAGCTGGGAGCTGCTCAACGACGCCGAGCGGGTCGTCCTGCGCAGGCTCTCGGTGTTCTCCGGCGGCGCGAGCCTGGAAGCGGCCGAGCGGGTCTGCGCGGGCGACGCGGTCGAGGCGGGGCAGGTGCTCGAACTGCTGACCGCCCTGACGGAGAAGTCGCTGGTGCGCACCGAGGGCGGGGGCGCGCCGCGCTACCGGATGCTGGGCACGGTCAAGGAGTACGCCGCGCACCGGCTCGCGGAAGCGGGCGAGGCGGAGTCGACGCGCCACGCGCACCTCGCGCACTTCACCGAGCTGGTCGAGGCCGCGGAGCCGCACCTGCGCCGCGCCGAGCAGCTGGACTGGCTCGCCGTGCTCGACGCCGAGTACGACAACATCGCCGCCGCCATGCGCGGCGCGCTCGCGGCGGGCGAGGCGCACGGCGCGATGCGGCTCGCGGCGGCGGCCGGCTGGTACTGGTGGCTCGGCGGGCACAAGGTCGAGGGCAACGAGCTGATCACGGCGGCCACCGCCACGCCCGGCGAGGTGCCCGACGAGATCCGGGTCGTCGTGTACGGGTTCGTCACGATGTTCCTGTCCTCCGGGCGGGGCGGCGACCAGTACCAGGCGGAGCGGTGGATCCGCGAGGGGCACGAGGCGGGCAGGCGCGTCCGGGACCCGCACCCGACGGCGGCGTTCCTCGCCGCCCTGGAACACCTGGTGCGCGCGCCGGACGAGTTCCAGCGCGCGTTCGAGCCGCTGCTCGACCACGACGACCCCTGGGTCCGCGCCCTCGCCCGGCTGCAACTCGGCAAGATGCGGATCGTCCACGGCGTCGCCGGGCGGGAGGCGGACGCCCACCTGGAGACGGCGCTGGCCGAGTTCCGCGCGATCGGCGACCGGTGGGGCACCTCGTTCGCCCTGAGCGAGCTGGCCGACCGGATCGCCGTGCGCGGTGACTTCGCCGCCGCGTGCGCGCACTACGAGGACGCCATCGCCGTCGTCACCGAGGTCGGCGCCCTGGAGGACGTCGTGCGGATGCGGTCGCGGCAGGCCCAGCTGCACCGGCTGGCGGGTGACGAGGAGGCGAGCGCGACCGCCCTGGCCGAGGCGCAGCGGTGCGCGGAACGGGTCGCCTGGCCGGAGGCGCTGGTCGAGCTGGCGCTGTCGAGGGCGGAACTCGCCCGCTGGAGCGGCGACGTCGAGCAGGCGTCCCGGCACCTCGGCGTCGCCACGGCCCTGCTCGGCGAGGCCGTCGACCGGCCGAACGTCCGCGCGCTGGTGCGGAACTTCCTCGGCTACCTGGCCGAGGGGCTCGCCGAGGCGCGCGAGCACCGCGCCGCCGCCCTGCGGGCGGCCGACGAGGCCGGGAACGCGCCCACGACGGCGCAGGTGGTCGTGGGCGTCGCGGACTTGGCGCTGCGCCGGGAGCAGCACGAGCAGGCCGCGCGGTTGCTCGGGGCGAGCGCCGCCGTGCGGGGACTGCCGGACCGCTCCCAACCGGACGAGGAGCGGGTCGAGCGGGCCGCGCGGGGCCACCTCGGCGACGCGCGGTTCGCCGAGGCCGTCCGGGAGGGCGCGCGGGCGGACTGGCACGAGCTGGTCGCGGCCGTGCTCGACGGGTGAGCCGCGCCCGCGGGGTGATCGTCACGGCGGTGGCCGAACGCCACCCCGAGGCCAGGACCGTCGGGGCGGCGGAGTTCCGGATGTCGTGCTTCCGCGTGCGGCACACGGAGGAGGCCCGGTCCCACCTGTCGGACATGTGGTTGGCCGACGCCGACTGACCGCCGGCCGCCGGGTCGCATGCACGGCGCGGTTGACCGGACAGCCCTGAAGCAACGGACATCTGCTGAGGTCAGCGGACGGTCTTCGTTGCGTTCGTCAGTCCGGTAATGCAATGATCTTGCCGTGAGAAGTGGTTCCTGACGTCGAGCGGCAAGGGGCGCGGATGCCTGGAGAGAGGCTCACCCACCAGGACCGGCGGCAGATCGCCACGGGACTGCGCGACGGCCTGACCTACGCCGCGATCGCCCGCCGCATCGGGCGGCCGACCTCGACCGTCACCCGCGAGGTGATGCGCCACGGCGGGCCGGGCGGCTACCAGGCCGACCGGGCGCACCGGGAGGGCACCCGGCGCGCGCCCCGGCGCGGGACCACGCCGCCGACCCCGGCACCGCGGCGAGCCGACCTGGGCGGGCGCGACCCGCGGCTCGTCGACGGGGTGGCCGCGCGGAACGCGGAGCTGTTCGTCCAGTCCGGGTTCGCGCGGATGCCGGCCAGGGTGCTCGCCGCGCTGCTCACCACCGACAGCGGCAGCCTCACGTCGGCCGACCTCGTGCGACGCCTGCGGGTCAGCCCCGCCTCCGTCTCCAAGGCCGTCGGCTACCTGGAGGGGATGGAGATCATCAAGCGCGAGCGCGACCCGCACCACCGCGCGGAGCGCTACGCCATCGACGACGACGTGTGGTTCCAGGCCATCATGGCGAGCGCGCGCATCGACGCCCGGATCGCCGCGGAGTGCCGGGACGGCGCCCGGCGGCTCGGCGTCGCCACACCCGCCGGCGCGCGGCTGGAGAACATGGGCCAGTTCCTCCACCACGTCAGCGACGACCTGGTGCGCTCGGCCAAGCACTGGCGCCGGGTCCACGCCACCCACCCGACCGCCGAGGCCGACGACGCCGAGATCGACGAGGACCCCGCGCCCGGCCGAGCGCGGTGACTTCCGGCCCGGCAGCGCCCCCGCGCCCGCCGGCGGCCCGCGATCGGCCGAGCCGCGCCGGCGGCGGCCCGCGATCGACTGAGCCCGCGTCCGGCGGCGGTTCACGACCGGTCGAGCCCGCGCGCGCCGGCGACCCGGTGATCGGCCGAGCCCGCACCCCGCCCGCGGCCCCGTGATCGGCCGAGTCGGCGTCCGGCGGCGGCGAGGAACTGCCCCGGTCCGCTGTCCGCCAGGCACGCGCGCGCTGCGTGGCCTGCCCGGCGGGGACCGGCGGGTCACCGACCACGCGACCCCGGCCCGCCGTCCGCCGCAGCCGCCGGCGCAGAGGTCTCCGCACCAACGCTCGCGCAGAGGTCCCCGCCTGGGGGTTCCCCGATTTTCATTGGATCACAGAGGTACGACGTTTTCGCCGTGCCGTCCTGAGAGCGCGGGCTGACGGGCCCGGTCGCCCGCGCACCGGTCGTCGTCCGCCGCTCCCCGCGGTGCTCGTGCGTCAGCCCCGTATCCGCGCCTCGATGCCGTCGAGCAGGAAGTCGAGACCGGCCCGGAAGGTCTGGTCGGCGTCCAGGTGGGGGCCGTCGCGGACGACCGAGGCCAGCGCGGGGAACCGGCCCGTCGCGAAGGTCCGCTCCAGGTAGGGCCCGAAGGCGGCCTGCCACTGCGCCTGGTCCAGCCCGGAGGCACGCTCGGCGCGCCGCTCGGTGATCTCCCGCCGCACCGCGCCGACCACGTACGCGTTGACCGCGGCGACCGCAGGCACGACGGTGGCCAGGTCGACCCCGCCCAGCCCGGCCACCACGGCTTCGCCGGCGGCCAGCGTGGCGGGCCCGAGCCGGGGTCGCCCGCCGAGCAGGTCGGCCAGCCACTCGTGCCGGTGGGCGGCCTGCCGGGTGGCCTCGGCGAGGGAGCGCAGCACCTCCCGCCACCCGTCCCCGGTCGGCCGGATCTCGACGTGGACCGCGTCGACCATCAGGTCGAGCAGCTCCTCCTTGGTGGCGATGTAGCCGTACAGCCGCATCGGGCCGACGCCCAGCACCGCGGCGACCTTGCGCAGCGACACCGCGTCCAGCCCGTCCGCGTCGGCCAGCCGGATCGCCGCCCGGACGATCCGCTCCCGGCTCAGCGGGGCGGGTGCCGGCCGTTCCGGCGGCTCCGGCCGCTCCCACACCAACATGCCGCCGACGATACACGCGTACGATACGCTGTATCGACAAATACACTGTATCGAAGGAGTGGGCCATGACCATCGCCATCGTCGGCGCGGGGTTGGGCGGCCTGACCCTCGCCAGGGTGCTGCACGTGCACGGCATCGAGGCCGTCGTGTACGAGCGCGAGTCGTCGCGCCACGCGCGCGGTCAGGGCGGGATGCTGGACATCCACTCCGGTCAGCGGGCGTTGCGCGAGGCCGGCCTGGTCGACGGGTTCCACGCGATCGCCCGCGCCGAGGGCCAGGACATGCGGCTCCTGGAGCCGGACGGCACCCTGCTGTGGCAGGAGGACACACCCGAGGACGCCCCGCTGCTGCGCCCCGAGGTCGACCGCGCCGACCTGCGCGACCTGCTGCTGGACTCGCTCCCCGAGGGCACGGTGCGCTGGGGCCGCGCCTTCGCGTCCGCCGACGGCGGCGTGCTGCGCTTCGCCGACGGCGGCAGCGCGACGCACGACCTGCTCGTCGGTGCCGACGGCGCGGGCTCCCGCGTCCGCGCGCTGCTCACCGACGCCCGACCGGCGCACATCGGCCGGCACGTCGTCGAGCTCGGCATCCCCGACATCGACCGCACCCGCCCCGACCTCGCGGCGATGGTCGGGCGCGGCAACTACTGGGTGCTCGGCGACGGCCTGTCCCTGGCGGCGCAGCGCAACGGCGACGGCCGCGTCCGCATCGGCCTCGGCTTCCACCGCACCGCCGAGGACTGGATCGCCACCAGCGGCATCCCGTTCGACGACCCGGCCGCCGCCAAGGCGCGGCTGGTCGACCTGCTCGCCGGCTGGGACCCGCGGTTCACCGCGCTGATCGCGGCCTGCGACGACGTGGTCGTGCCTCGGCCGATCACCGCGCTCCCGATCGGCCTGACCTGGCCGTCGACACCGGGCGTCACGCTGCTGGGCGATGCCGCGCACCTGATGCCGCCGGTGGGCGAGGGCGCCAACATGGCGCTGCTCGACGGCGCCTCGCTGGGCCTCGCGCTGGCCGCGCACCCGGACGACCACCCCACCGCCGTCGCGGAGTACGAGCGCGAGATGTTCGAGCGCACCGCTGCCGCCGCCCGGATGTCCGCGGACGTGCACGAACTGTTGATGTCACCGGACGCCGCGCGGAAGATGCTCGCGTTCTTCCAGCCCGGCTGAGCGACCGGGCGCCCGGCCGGCGGGGGCCCTCAGGCGAGGAGTTCGGCGAGGCGGGCCATCTCGGTGGGCGGGTCGACCACCGGCTGGACGAGGAGTTCGTCGACGCCGGCCCTGGCCAGGGCGGTGATGCGGCTGCGCAGGTCGTCGCGGGTGCCGACCAGGGCCAGCCTGGTCATCAGCGAGGGCAGGACCAGGTCGCGGTCCTCCGGTGCGATGCGCCCGAGGTAGCCGGGGTAGAGCTTGGTGTGCCGGTCCGGCGCGGTGGCGGTGGTGCCGCGCCGGTCGAGCAGTCGCCGCACCGCTTCGCGCTCACCGGGGCCGAGCCGCTCGGCGAAGGAGGGCGTGTCGGCGGCCGTGTCGGCGGCGAAGGCCAGCAGCGACAGGACGAGGTGGCCGGTCGCGTCGCGGGCCGCGTCGCCGTGGGGGTCCTCGTCCTCGTCGAGCACGTGGAGCGCGGTGACCAGGTAGGAATCCACGGGATGGCGGTGCGTCCCCCGGGCGGCGTGGCGGCGGGCGTCGTGCAGCGCGCGCCAGGCGGCGGGGTCCGGCAGGCCGAAGGAGACGAGGCCGGTGCCGAGGCGGCCGGCGACGGCGGCGGCCTTCGGCCCGAGCGCGGCCACGACGAACTCGATCGGGTCGGTGGTGTTCACGTGCGCCCCGGTGTGCAGGAACCGGATGTCGCGGACCCGGTCGCCCTCGCGGTACCCGGTCGAGCGCCCGGCGCACAGGTCCTGCAACGCGGCGGTGAACTCCTCCAGCGCGGCCGTCGTGGTCGGCGGCATGCCCAGGGTGCGCCGGGCGGTGTTCCCGGTGCCGACCCCGCAGACGATTCGGCCCGGCGCCAGGGCGTTGAGGCCCGCGAACCCGCTCGCGGCGGCCGGGGCCGAGCGCAGCGCCGGTGAGGTCACGCCGATGCCGAGCTTGATGCGACGGGTGGCCTTCGCGCACAGGGCCAAGGCGATGAAGGGGTCGCCGTGGACCATCGGGGTGTCGTTGAGCCAGAAGCTGTGCAGGCCCAGCTCCTCGGCCCGCACGGCGAGGTCCTCCACGCCCGGTCGCGCGGTGGCCACGACGCCTGCGCGCATGGGGACCTCCCCGGCGTGATCGTCGTCGATGGCGAGGATAGACCTGTGCGCCGGACGACCGGGGCCGAACGCACCGGGCCGAACGCACCGGGGATCAGGGGGTGAGGACGAGCTTGCCGTGGAGGTGTCCGCTGTCGAGCACCCGGTACGCGTCGGCGACGCGCTCGAACGGGAGGCTCGGGAACGCGATGAACCTCATCTCCGCCGCAAGCCCGGACCAGCAGGCGGGACCACCCCGCCCCTCCGCGCCCGCGCACCGGTGAGTTCCCGCGCCGCCCCCGTCTGTACAGGTGGGACCGACTTGCGGGAGGGTGGCGCCATGCGGAAACTGATCTTCGGCATGAACGTCACCCTGGACGGCTACATCGCCGCGGCCGGCGACGACATCGGCTGGGGCGGGCCGCCGAGCGACGAGCTGTTCCAGTGGTGGCTCGACCGGGAGCGCGCGGTCGGCCTGTTGCTGTACGGGCGCAAGCTGTGGGAGACGATGAGCTCCTACTGGCCGACCGGCGACCAGCGGCCCGACGCCACCCCGGCGGAGGTCGAGTTCGCGCGGAACTGGCGGGAGACGCCGAAGGTGGTGTTCTCCTCGACGATCGACGAGGTCGACTGGAACACCCGCCTGGTCACCGGCGACGCGGTCGCCGAGATCACCCGGCTCAAGGCCGAGGACGGCGCACCGATGGGCATCGGCGGCGCGACGCTCGCCGGGGCGGCCGTGCGGGCCGGGCTGGTCGACGAGTACCAGCTGGCCACCTACCCGGTCCTGGTGGGCGGCGGCACGCCGTTCTCCACCGCGCTGGACAGCTGGGTGAACCTGAACCTGGTGGAGACGCGGACGTTCCCCGGCGGCGTGGTCCTGACCAGGTACGAGACGAGGCGCTGAGCGCTCGTCAGTTCTTGGGCCGCGGGAAGCGGTGGTTCAGCGGCTGCCGAGTTCCCCCTTGGTGAACCCGTGTTCGCGTGCCGTGAGCACAGTGGCGAGTGCAGGGACGAGCAGTGCGAGCGCGACCCAACTCAGCCAGGATGCGTCCAATCCGCCGAGGACGAGACCTCCGATGACGCCACCACCGGCGATCCCGACGTTCCACCCGGTGGTGAGGAGTGCTTGGGCGACATCGCCGGCGTCGCCCGCTGCTTCGGCGACCGCGGTCTGCAGCAGGGTGGAAGTGCCGCCGAACGCGAGCCCCCAGAGCGCTGCGCCGGCGTAGACGAGCGCAGGCGCGCTGGAGAAGAAGCCGAGCAGAACCGCAAACGTCGCGAAGAGCACACACGCGAGGATCATGAGGAGGCGCAGGTGCCGGTGGATGAGCGCTCCGGCGATCCAGATGCTCACCAGCGACACCAGGCCGAAGGTGAGCAGCACGGCGTCGACTTGACCTGCCATGCCGAGCGGCGTGAGGAACGGGGCGATGTAGGTGTAGAGGGTGTTGTGGGCGAGCACGAACGTGAGGGTCACGAGGAGCACGGGCGCTACGCCGGGAATTCGGAAGGTGCGGGCGAGCGGGAGCCGTGAGCCC
The DNA here is from genome assembly GCF_003634935.1 of Saccharothrix australiensis. NCBI lineage: Bacteria > Bacillati > Actinomycetota > Actinomycetes > Pseudonocardiales > Pseudonocardiaceae > Saccharothrix > Saccharothrix australiensis. The sequence goes on along the minus strand of NZ_RBXO01000001.1, from coordinate 246,890 downwards.
TTGGGTTGTCCGGGGAAGTTCGGCACCGCCGCGACGACCCACACGATCAACGCGAGCGTGAGGGCGGTCATGATCCCGAACGCGTACCGCCACTCGACGAGCTTGGCCAGGAGCGCGGCAGCAGGAACTCCGACGGACAGGGCAACGGTTCCGCCCGCCATCGCGATCGCCATCGCCTTGCCGCGCTGATGTGGGGGAACCATCCGTCGCGTGTACCCGGCCAACAGCGCCCAGAGCAGCCCGCCGACGATGCCGCCGAGGAACCGGGCGGCCAGCGTGAGCGCGAGGCTCTCGGAGAGCGCGGTGACGGTGTTGGCGATCGCGAATCCTGCGATGGCCACCAGCAGCAGGTGTCGGCGCGGCCAGCCGGTCGTCGCCGCGGTGAGCGGGATCGCGGCGAGGATCGCCCCGATCGCGAAGGCGGTGACGCTCTGCCCGGCAGCAGTCTCGCTCACCCCCAGGTCTCGGCTCATCTCGGGAAGCACCCCGGCGGGCATCGTCTCGGTCAGGAGCGTGATGAACCCGGTGGTGGCCAAGGCCAGCAGACCCGCCAGCGGGAGCCGGGCGTTCGTTGTCGAGTGAAGTGGCAGAGTACCTGGTCGTGACATGGCCTTATCATCGATGGGTGACATCAGTGTGAAGGTCCACTCGGTGTCCGCCAAGTCACAGAACGCCGGCCACAGAGGGCGAGGAGAGGGACATGCGGATCGGTGAGCTGTCGACGCGCACCCGGACCCCGATGAGGTTGCTGCGCTACTACGAGGAGCAGGGGCTGATCGAGTCAGCTCGACTGCCCAACGGATACCGGGACTACGAGGAGTACGTCGTCGACCGGGTTCTCCAGGTACGAGGTCTGCTCGATGTAGGGCTGCCCACACGGATCATCAAGCAGATCCTGCCCTGCCTGAACACCCCCCGCACGATCCACATGCCCTACGTCACGCCGGACATGGTCGCGACGCTCGAACGTGAACGCGACCGCATGGCCGAAAAAATCGAATGCCTCACCAAGAACCACCAGGCCATCACCGACTACCTCGACGCCGTGCGCCGAAATATCCGAGCCTCCTAACCGATGTCGGGCCTGCTGGAGCCCATTGCCGGCCACTCGGTCAGCTTCTCCGCACCCACGACCGAACACTCCCAAAACGCGAAACGATTCCGGATCTGGCGTACTCGCCATCACCGTTCCCATAGGCCGAGCAGCTCAAGATGAAGTCGGGTTCGAGACCCTGCGCAGGCGGTGCTCAGCCCTGGGCGAGGTCGGCGAACCGGCTGTAGTGCAGCTGGTGGGCCACCGTGATGGTCGCGGTCGGGCCGGCGCGGTGCTTCGCGATGATCAGGTCCGCCTCGCCCGCCCGCGGGTCGTCGCGCTCCCACGCGTCCGGGCGGTTGATCAGGATCACCATGTCGGCGTCCTGCTCCAGCGAACCGGACTCGCGCAGGTCCGACAGCTGGGGCCGCTTGTCGGTCCGCTGCTCCGGGCCGCGGTTCAGCTGGCTGATCGCGATGACCGGCACCTCCAGCTCCTTCGCGATGAGCTTCAGGTTCCGGGAGAACTCCGAGACCTCCTGCTGGCGCGACTCGCTGCGCTTGCCCGACGACATCAGCTGGAGGTAGTCGACCACCACCAGGCGCAGGTCGTGGCGCTGCTTGAGGCGCCTGGCCTTGGCCCTGATCTCCATCATGGTCAGGTTCGGCGAGTCGTCGACGAACAGCGGCGCCTCGCTGATCTCGCTCATCCGCCTGGCCAGCCTGGTCCAGTCGTCGTCGCTCATCCGGCCACCGCGCATGTCGCCGAGCCGGATGCGGGCCTCGGCGGACAGCATCCGCATGACGATCTCGGTGCGGCTCATCTCCAGCGAGAAGATCGCGCTGGTCAGGCCGTGCTTCACCGAGCACGACCGGGCGAAGTCGAGGCCCAGGGTGGACTTGCCGACACCGGGGCGGGCCGCCACGATGATCATCTGGCCGGGGTGGAGGCCGTTGGTCAGCTCGTCCAGGTCGGCGAAGCCCGTGGGGATGCCCAGCGACGAGCCGCCGCGCGAGGCGATGGCGTCGATCTCGTCCATCGTCGGCTGGAGCAGCTCCTCCAGCACCACGTAGTCCTCGGTCGTGCGGCGCTCGGTGACCTCGTAGATGGCGGCCTGCGCGCGGTCGACGACCTCGTCCACGTCGGCGCCCTCCGCGCCGTTGTACCCGAGCTGGACGATCCGGGTGCCCGCCTCCACCAGCCGCCGCAGCACGGCCTTCTCCGCCACGATCTCGGCGTAGTAGGAGGCGTTCGCGGCGGTCGGCACGGTCGCGATCAGCGTGTGCAGGTACGGCGCGCCGCCCACGCGCAGCAGCTCGCCCCGGCGCTCCAGCTCCGCCGACACCGTGATCGGGTCGGCGGGCTCGCCCCGCCCGTAGAGGTCGAGGATGCAGTCGTACACCGCCTGGTGCGCGGGCCGGTAGAAGTCGTTGGGCGCGAGCACCTCGACGACGTCGGCGATGGCGTCCTTGCTCAGCAGCATCCCGCCCAGCACGGACTGCTCCGCGGCCAGGTCCTGTGGCGGCTGCCGTTCGAAACCGGGCTCGGCCATGCCCCGGTCGTCCACCAGCGCCACCGCGCACTCACCCCAATCAGTCCGAGTCCCCAGTTCTACCCCGCGGGTACGACAATTCCCGCGAGCCACACCCCGTGACCTCGCGGACGCTAGAGGCACCCGGATGGCGCAGGCAACCGCCCCTGGGGACAGACCGGTGGACAGGTTGGGGATGGTTCCCGCGGATTGGCCACAGTGCCGTGGAAAGCTGTGGACAACCTGGGTACAACTCGGGCCGTGACAGAAGTTTTCGCAGGTAGCACCCTGTGGATAACTTTGTGGAAAAGTCCTTCGTCACACCCTCGGCGTGTCGCGTGTAACCGGCCGCACGGCGTGTCGCGGTGGACCTGTCACACGGGTTGTCCACAGGCGGACGCACGAGAGCGCCGCCCGACCGGAGTATCCGGCGGAACGGCGCTCTCGGTGACGAATCGCGGGTGCGATCAGCCGGCGGCGGCGACCTCGACGGCCAGCGACACCGTGACCTCCGGGTGCAGGCGCACCGACACGGTGTGCTTGCCCAGGGTCTTGATGTGGCCGCCGATCTCCACGGCGCGCTTGTCCAGCGTCGGGCCACCGGCGTTGCGCACGGCGGACACGACGTCGGACGAGGTGACCGAGCCGAACAGCTTCTTCGAGCCGACGGCGGCCTTCGCCTTGAGGGTCACGGAGCCCAGGCCCTCCAGGCTGGCCTTGATCTCCTTGGCGTGGTCCAGGTCGCGGACCCGGCGGGTCTCCTGCGCACGGCGGATGACCTCGACCTGCTTGGCCGCGCCCTTGGTGGCGAGGATCGCCAGGCCGCGGGGCAGCAGGTAGTTCCGGCCGTAGCCGTCCTTGACCTCGACGATGTCGCCGGGGCCACCGAGGCCGCTGACGTCAGCGGTGAGGATGAGCTTCACGGTGTCTCCCCTTTCTCAGCGAGCGGTCGAGGTGTAGGGCAGCAGCGCCATCTCGCGGGCGTTCTTGACCGCGACGGCGACGTCGCGCTGGTGCTGCGAGCAGTTGCCGGTCACCCGGCGGGCGCGGATCTTGCCCCGGTCCGAGATGTACTTCCGGAGCAGGGTGGTGTCCTTGTAGTCGATCGCGTGCGCGTTGCGGTCCTTGCAGAACGCGCAGACCTTCTTCTTGGGCTTGCGCACAGGCGGCTTGGCCATGTGGGTCACTCCTGGGATAACGCGGTGAAGTTGATGGGTGCGGGTCTAGAAGGGGGGCTCGTCGGAGAAGCCGCCGCCCGAACCGGCCGGGGGCGCGGAGCCCCACGGGTCGTCGGCCGGCGCGCCGCCACCGCCGCGGGTCTGGCCGCCGCCGCCGAAGCCGCCGCCGCCGTCTCCCCGGCTCACCTTGTTGACCTTCGCGGTCGCGTACCGCAGCGAGGGGCCGATCTCGTCGACCTCCAGCTCGATGACGGTGCGCTTCTCGCCTTCCTTCGTCTCGAAGGAACGCTGGCGCAGCCGCCCGCTCACGATCACCCGCGAACCGCGGGTGAGCGACTCGGCCACGTTCTCCGCGACCTGCCGCCACACGTTGCACCGCAGGAACAGCGCCTCGCCGTCCTTCCACTCGCCGCTCTGGCGGTCGAAGGTCCGGGGCGTGGAGGCGACGGTGAAGCTCGCCACCGCGGCACCGGACTGGGTGAAGCGCAGTTCGGGGTCGGCGGTCAGGTTGCCGACCACCGTGATCGTCGTCTCGCCGGCCATGTCGGAGTGCTCCTAAGCCTTGGCGGGTGCGGCCTTGGCGGGCTCGCGGCGCAGGACCTTGGTCCGGAGCACCGTCTCCTGTAGACCGAGCTGGCGGTCCAGTTCCTTCACCGCGTCCGGCGTCGCGATCAGGTCGAGCACCGCGTAGATGCCCTCGGTGTTCTTGCTGATCTCGAAGCTCAGCCGGCGCTTGCCCCACACCTCGACCTTCTCGACGTTGCCGCCCGTGGTGCGGATGACGTTGAGGAACGTGTCGAGCGAGGGCGCGATGGTGCGCTCGTCGAGACTGGGGTCCAGGATGACCATGACTTCGTAATGACGCATGAAGACCACTCACCTCCTGTGGACTCGGCGGCCACGGACTCTCCGTGGCAGGAGGGGTCGTTGCGTCAGCAACCCGGAGAGGTTAGCAAAACCGCCGGGTGGACCCCGCGCCAGGGCGGCCGGCGGGCGGCCGGGGCGGGGTGGGCCGGGTCGCGGGAGGGCCCGCGACCGGTGGGCGTCCGCGCACGGTGGCGACCGCGAGGGGCCGGGTCGCCGCTGGAGGTGGGGCGGGGTCAGCCGGTCCGGACCGCGCGGCGCAGGACCCACGTGCGGACCAGCGCGCCCGTCACGCACGACAGCAGGAGCACGGCCAGCAGCACCGGCGCCGCCACGCCGCCGCCACCCCGGCCCGTGCCGGGCAGGGCCTGGGCGCGGCCCGCGGTCTGCACGCCGTCGGCGTCCGCGCCCGGCAGGCCGTGGCCGGGCCGGTAGCCGGGCACGGTGCCGCCGTAGCGCACGCCGGGCGACGGGGCGAACCGGCCGGGCACGGCGAACGGCAGCGAGCCGTAGCCGACCAGCGGCACGCGGCCGAAGTTCCCGCCGAACGGGTCCGCCCCGTACAGCGGCAGGTCCAGCGCGCCGACGCCGCCGACCGGGGTGGAGCCCGGCCGGGCGTCGCCGGGCTGCCCGAGGCCGGGCGTGCCGCCGGGCTGCCCGGTGCCGGGCCGGCCCGTCGGCGGCGTGCCGGGGTTGGGCGTGGGCTTGCCCTCCGGCAGGCCCGGCAGCCGACCGGTGACCTGCCCGGACGCGTCGGCGACCGCCTTGGAGCCGTCCTGCACGGGCGCGGCGGCGGCGTTCACGCCGGTCACCGTCACGCCGCAGAGCTTCGTCAGGGTGGTCCGCACGCTGGTGGTCAGCGTGGTGATCACCGGGCCGAGCAGCGGGAGCTTGTCCAACTCCGCCACGACCCTGTCCGCGATCTCGCCGCCGGTGATGACGCCCGAGCCGGTGGGCACCGCGCCGATCGGGATGGGCGGCAGCGCGGTGAACGCCGCCTTGAACGGCTCCGCGAGCGGCGGCCCGAGCAGCGGTACGGCGCGGACCAGGTCGACCACCGGCTGCACGACCGCGGTGGGGCTCAGCGACACCGGTGCGCCGGGAGCGCCCTGGACGGTGGTGGCGCACTCGCCGACCACCACGGGCTCGGTGGCGGACGCGGTGCCCGCGCCGGCACCGGCGACCGCGCACACCACGGCGGTCGCGCCGAACAGCCGGGTGACTCGGGTCCGCATGGCTGGGCCTCCCCTGTACTCGGCTCCGCACCGTCCCTACTTGCAAGTAACGAGCCTAGGGCCTCGTGGTGACGTGCGTCATGCCGGAAGCGACAAAATTTCGCGTCGGCGGTGCCGGCCGGCTTGTCGGTGCACCCGACTACGCTTCAGCCATGCGCATCGGAGCCCACGTCCGGGACGACGACCCGCTGGGCGCCGCGGTCGCTCGCGGGGCCGAGGTCGTCCAGTTCTTCCTGGCCGACCCGCAGGGCTGGAAGGCGCCCAAGCCGCACCCGCGGACCGACGAGCTGGTGGCCTCCGACCTCGACGTCTTCATCCACGCCCCGTACCTGGCGAACGTGGCGTCGCTCAACAACCGCATCCGCATCCCGTCCCGCAAGATGGTCCTCCAGCACGCCGAGGCCGCGGCCAAGGTGGGCGCGAAGGGCCTGATCGTGCACGGCGGCCACGTCGCCAAGGGCGAGGACCCGGCCGACGGCATCGCGAACTGGCGCAAGATGTTCGAGCGCCAGGCCGCGGACGGCGGGTTCGCGGTCCCGATCCTGATCGAGAACACCGCGGGCGGCGAGAACGCGATGGCCCGCACGTTCGACATGCTGGGCCGCCTGTGGGACGCGGTCGGCGAGTTCGACGCCGGGTTCTGCCTGGACACCTGCCACGCGTTCGCGTCCGGCGAGGACCTGGTCGGCATCGTGGACCGGGTCAAGGCGATCACCGGCCGCATCGACCTCGTGCACCTGAACAGCTCGCGCGACGAGTTCGGCTCCGGCCGCGACCGGCACGCCAACCTCGCGTCGGGCACGATCGACCCGGCGCAGCTGGTCGCGGTGGTCGCCGCGGCGGGCGCGCCGGCACTGGTCGAGACCCCGGAGGAAGGGCAGGCGGAGGACATCGCGTTCCTCCGCGAGCACCTGGCCCGGTGAGCGCGACGCGGGTGGGCGCGACCGTGCCCGGACACCGCTCCGAGCGGCGGTCCCACCGGTTCGGCCGCGCCGCCCTCGCCGCCCTGGTCCTGCTGTGCGGGCTCACCCTGCTGCTCGGGTTCGCGAACAAGGACCGCTGCACGGGGCCGGCGTTCGACCAGTGGGGTCGCAGCCAGCCCCACTACGAGCAGCGCAACAAGGCGGACGTCTGCTACTCGGACATCCAGCACCTGTGGATCGGCCGGGACATCGACCGGCACGTGTTCCCCTACGTCGACGGCGGCATCACCGACAAGGGCGTGCTGACCGGCGGCACGGTCGAGTACCCGGTGCTGACGGGCCTGCTGATCTGGGCGGGCGCGATCCCGGCGCACGACGACGCGGGCTTCCTGCTGTTCTCGGCGCTGCTGATGGCGCCGTTCGGGCTGGCCGCGGCGTGGCTGCTGGGGAAGCTGAGCGGGTGGCGGGCGCTGCTGTGGGCGATCGGGCCGCCGATGGTGCTCTACGCGTACCACAACTGGGACCTGCCGGTGGCGTTCTGCTCGGTGGCCGCCGTGTACGTGGTGCACCGGGGCTGGGGTCGGACGCCGAGACCGCTGGTCGACCGGGCCGTCGTGGCGGGCGTGCTGCTGGGCCTCGGGTTCGCGTTCAAGCTCTACCCGGCGGCCTTCGTGCTGCCGCTGTGCCTGTACGTGCTGACCGGTGGGCGCGAGGGCCCGGCCGAGGGCCGCGCCCGCGACTGGGAGGGCGCGGTGAAGGTCGCCCTCGCGTCGGTGGCGACCGTCGCCCTGGTGAACCTGCCGTTCGCGGTGGTCGGGTTCGAGGGCTGGCAGGCGTCGTTCACCTTCCAGCAGCTGCGCCGGGTGGACATCACCACGAACTCCGTCTGGTTCTGGTCGATGCGGCCGTTCATGCCGGACGACACGATGCAGGCCCTGGTGAACGTCCTGTCGCCGGTGGGCATCCTGCTGTCGTTCGCGCTCGCGTGCTGGATCGGCTGGCGGCGGTACCGGCGCGAGGGCGTGTACCCGTGGGTGTCGGTGTCGGCGGCCATGCTGTGCGGGTTCCTGCTGCTGCACAAGGTGCACTCGCCGCAGTACACGCTGTGGCTGGTGCCCATGTTCGTGCTGCTGCGCGTCCCGCTGGGCTGGGTGTTCGCGTACTTCGCGGCGGACCTCGCGATGGGCATCGGCATCTTCCGCTGGTACTACGCGATCCAGTTCGGCCAGCCGTCCGGCATCTACGACGGCTTCTCCGCGCAGGCCGTGGTGATCGGCGTGTGGGGCCGGGCCGCGCTGCTCGCGGTGTTGTTCTTCCTGTTCCTGAGGTCGCAGGTGTCCTTCCGCGACCGGCCGCCGGCGCGGTCCCCGACCGCGGGGGTGATCGACGCGTGACCGAACTCCCACCGGCGGTGTCCTCGACCGGGCCCGCCGGGGCCGACCCCGCCTTCCTGGACACGACCCGCGCCGCGTACGACGCGGTGGCGGTCGACTACGAGGCGCTGCTGCGCGACCAGCTCGCGCGCGGCGTGGTGGACCGGGCGGTGCTGGGCGCGTTCGCCGAATCGGCGTCGGGGCCGGTCCTGGACGTCGGCTGCGGGCCCGGCCGCGTCACCACCCACCTGGCCGGCCTCGGCCTGGACGTGTCCGGTGTCGACCTGTCGCCCGGAATGGTCGCCGTGGCCCGGACCCGGTACCCGGACCTGCGGTTCGAGGTGGGCTCGATGACCGACCTCGACCACCCGGACGGCGGCCTGGGCGGTGTCGTGGCGTGGTACTCGGTGATCCACGTCCCGCCGCACCTGCACCCCGGCGTGTTCGCGGGGTTCCACCGCGTCCTGCGGCCGGGCGGGCACCTGCTGGTGGCGTTCCAGGTCGGCGACGAGCGCCGCGACTTCACCGAGGGGTACGGCCACGAGATCACCCTGAGCGCCTACCGGCTGCGGCCGGAGCGGGTCGCCGAGCAGCTCGTCGACGCCGGCTTCGAGCCGCACTCCACGCTGGTGCGCGCGCCGGAACCGCCGAACGAGAAGACGCCGCAGGCGTACCTGCTCGTGCGCAAGCCCTGACCGGTCCCCCGGCGCGCCGGGGGACGGGCCGGGGTGCGTCAGGCGTGCCGCGGCGCGGCGCGGCGCGGCACGCGGAGCACCCGCTTGTCCGGGGCCTCGTCCAGGAAACCGCCGCACGGGTCGTCGTCGCCCGTCCGCCGCACCAGGTCCAGCGACGGCCGGTAGACCTCGCGCACGACGAGCACGCACAGCGCGATCACCGCGACGTCCCGCACCAGCACCGCGCCCAGGAACCAGTCGATCGGCAGGCCCTTGTTCTCCACGCCCAGGTAGAAGTACATCCGGGGCACCCAGACCAGCGCGTCCACCGCCATCCACGCCAGCAGCGGCTTCCAGCGCGGCAGCGCCAGCACGGCCAGCGGCACCAGCCACAGCGAGTACTGCGGGCTCCACACCTTGTTCGTCAGCAGGAACGCCGCCACCACCAGGAAACCGAGCTGCGGCAACCGGGGGCGGGTCGGCGCGGACAGCGCCACGTACCCGATCGCCGCGCAGCACAGGAGGAACAGCACCGCGCTCACCGTGTTCAGCACCTCGGGCGCCTGCCCCGGCAGGAGGCCGGGGTCGAAGCCGCGCCAGTCGGTCCACTGCGCGACCACGTTGTACAGCGAGTCGGGGTCGACCCCGCGCTCGGTGTTGAGCCGGAAGAACTCGCGCCACCCGTCCGGGTACAGGTAGGCGATGGGCGCGTTCACCACCGCCCACGTCGCCAGCGTCGCGCTCAGCGTCGTCAGCCCCGCCTTCATCCGGTCCGCGCGCCAGCACAGCAGCAGCAGGGGGCCGAGCAGGAACAGCGGGTACAGCTTGGCCGCACCGCCGAGGCCCAGCAGGACGCCCGCCACCAAGGGCTTCTTCCGCGCCCACGCCAGCAGGCCGGCGGTCGCGAACGCCGTCGCCAGCGTGTCGAAGTTGGTGAAGGCGTGCACCACCACCAGCGGTGACACCGCGACCAGCGCCGCGTCCCACGGCCGCCGCCGCGCCAGCCCCACCACCGCCCACGTCGTCACCAGCCACGCCAGCGCCAGCCACAGCGCGGTGATGTCGAAGTAGACGATCACGGTCATCGGGTTCGGCAGCCAGCCGGTCTCCGCGATCCGCGTCCAGCCCTGCGCCATCCGCGCGTTGAGCCATTGGAACATCCCGGTCAGCACCGGGTACTCCATGTACCGGACGTGCTCGGTCGGCTTGCCCTCGTCGTCCACCCAGGACGTCTTGTAGGGGAAGGTGTCCGGCTTGTCGAGCCGTTCCGCCGTGTACAGCGGCACGGTGTCCGAATAGCACAGTGCGGTGAACTGCTTGCTGCCCCGCCAGTCGAGCTGCACGGTGCCGTTGGCGTCCACGTACTGCTGGATGCACGGCGACTTCTGGAGGTACGCGAACGACAGCGTCACCACGGCCAGCAGCAGCACGACCCGCAGCGGCGTCCAGAACCACTGCCTGCCGACCGCGGCGTGCCTGCCCACCGGTCCGCCGAGCGGCTTGGCCGCCGCTCGCGCCAACGGCTCGGTCCACGTCGGGCGGACGCGCTCGTCGGCGCCGAGCGAATCGGTGTCGTCGGCGTGCACCGGCACGTGCTGCGAAGGACTCACCACGTGCCGGATGCTACGGGCAGCGGTCGACGATCGCGGTGAAGGAGCGCCTTCCCGATCACCGCGGCCCGAAGTGCCGCTCGCCGCGACCTCGACGCCGCGACCTCGGTGGTCCGCCCCCGGGCGCGAAAAACGGCGAGGCACGCGGGAATCGCGTGCCTCGCCGTCCTCCGACCGGTGCCGGCGCTATCTCGTCGGCGGGTTGCCGTTGATCGGGTTCGGGTCCGGCGGGTCCGTCGGCACCGTCGTGGTCTGGCACCGCAGGCCCACGCACGGCTTGGTCGTCGGGGTCGTCGGGGCCGTCGTCTCGTCCCGCGTCGGCCTGGTCGGCGTCGTGGTCGTCGTCCGGTTGTCCTTGTCGTCCTCTTCGTCCTCGTCCTTCGGCACCGTGGTGGTCGGCACCGTGGTGGTGATCTTCGGCGCTTCCAGCTGGCCGATCGGGTTCGGCTTGGGGAACTTGTCCATCGGCGCGCCGGCCATCGCCTTGTCCATGAACGTCTTCCAGATCTTGCCGGGGACGCCGCTGCCGTAGATGTCGTCGCCGTCCTTGTCGACCAGCGCGATGTTGCCCGCGTCGGTGCCCACCCACACGCCGGCGGCGAGGGTCGGCGTGTAGCCCACCATCCACGCCTTGGCGTTCTTGGTGCTGTTGGCGAGCTCGTGCGTGCCGGTCTTGCCCGCGCACTCGCGCTTCTCGGCGCACGCGATCTTCCCGGAGGGGATCGCCTTCAGCACGTCGGTGACGTTGTCGGCGATGTCCTGGCTCTTCTTCGGGTCCGGGTCGAACGCCGAGCGGGTGACGTCCGTGTGCGTGTACAGCGGCTCGCCCGCGGCGTCGGTGATCTTCGAGACGAAGTACGGCTCGTGGTACACGCCGCGCGCCGCGAACGTCGCGTACGTCGAGGTCATGTCGAACGGTCGCACGAGCGTCTGGCCACCGCCGATGGAGATGTTGCCGTCCGGCTGGCCGCCGCTCTCGGAGACCAGCAGCGGTCGCGTCTTGCCGTCCATCTGGATCTGCCGCGGGATGCCCGCCTGGAAGGCGGCCTCCGCGACCTTGCCGGTGCCGAGCTGGATCGCCATGTCGAAGAACACGGTGTTGACCGACTTGACCATCGCCTCGCGGACGCTGCAGTGCTTCGGGTTGTCGCACTTGACGCCGGGCGAGTTGCGCACGGGGTTGTTCTCGCCGCGGCCGGGGAACGTCCGGGGCGAGCTGCCGTCGTAGAGCTTGCCCGCGCCCTCGCCCTTCTGGAGCGCGGCGACGAAGTCGAACGGCTTGAACGACGAGCCGGGCTCCTGGAGCGTGCCGAGCTGGTAGTCGATGCCGTTGCCGTCACCGCCCCAGTAGGCCCGGACCGCGCCGGTGCCCGGCTCGATGGCCGACATGGAGGTCCGCAGCACGTCGGGCTGGCCCTCCATCACCTCGTTGACCGCCTCCTCGGCGGCGGTCTGCATCCGCGGGTCGATGGTGGTGTGGACGATCGCGCCGGCCCGCTGGATCTTCTCGGAGTCCCACTTGTTCTTCGCCAGCTCGGCCTCGATCTGCAACCGGATGAGCAGGCGCGGCCCGTCCAGGCCGTTCTCCACGGTCTCCGCCAGCGGCCGGGGCGGCGGCAGCTTCTCGGCGTCGCGGTAGGACTGGTCGATCCACTTGTGCTTGAGCAGCTGGTCCATGACGTAGTTCCAGCGCTCGTCGCGGTAGGCGGCTTCCTCCGACCGGCTGGGGCTCTGGATCATGCCGGCGATCAGCGCGGCCTCGGACTGCGTGAGGTCGTGCAGGTTGTCCTTGTTGAAGTAGACCTTCGCGGCTTCCTTGATGCCGTAGGCGGAGCGCCCGAAGTAGATCGTGTTGAGGTAGGCGGTGAGGATGTCGCGCTTGTCCTGCTGCTCCGACATCTTGTACGCCTTGACGACCTCGTTGAACTTCCGGCTCAGCGTGGTGGAGTCGTCCTCGGTCGCCTGCTTGACGTACTGCTGCGTGAGGCCGGAGCCACCGCTGTCGCGGTTGGTCAGCTGGTACCAGACGGCGCGCCCGATGGCGCGGAAGTCGAAGCCGGGGTTGGTCTCGAACGTCGGGTCCTCGGCCGCGAACACCGCCCGCTTCACCTGCTCGGGCAGGTCGTCGTACTTGACGAGGGTGCGGTTCGCGCCCACCGGGGCGATCTTGGTCATCACCGACTCGTCGGAGTACAGGATGGTGACGGCCTTCGCCTGGTCGAACGCCACCTTCTCCGGGTTCGGCACGTCCACGACCTGGTAGGCGATGGCGAACGCGACGACCGGCGCGAGGATCATCAGGAACATGCCGACGTAGGAGATGCGCCGCACCCGCCGCCAGACCTTCTTCCGGCGCAGGGCCTTGACCTCCTGCTCGCTGGGCTCGTCCGCGTAGTCGTCGTCGTAGACGGGCTCGACCGGGAGCTCGTCCTCGCGGTGGGTCAGGAGTTCGGGTTCGCGCGCCACCGTCTGGTGCACCGGGGGCAGCAGGTCGGTCGGCTCCTCGCCGGGCCTGCGCGCGCCGCCGGGGCCGCCCGCGGGCGGGCGTCCGGGGGGCACGGGGCCGTTCGGGCCGGGCGGCCTGCGCAGGCCGCCGGGAGGGGTGGCGGGCCGGGGCACCTGCCGCGTGGCGTTGGGGTCGGCGTTGGCCGCGCCGGGCACACCGTGGCCGGGTGTACCGGGGCCGGGTGCGCCGGGGCCGTGCGGGCCGGGACGGGCGCCGGGACCACCGGGCACGCCGGGGCCGGGCACGCCGGGGCCGCCGCGCCTGCCGTCCGCGGGCGGGCCGCCGGGCCGCCCGCCCGGCTCGGGCGCGTGACGGCGGCCACCCTGCGGGATGCCGCCGGGCGGGGTGCCGTGCGGCGGGCCGCCCTGCGGCAGACCGCCGGGCGGGGTGCCGGGGCCCTGCGGGATGCCGCCCGGAGGGGTGCCCGGCGGCCTGCCGCCCGGAGGCGGTCCGCCCGCGCCCGGCCGGGAGAACCCGCCGGGGGGCGTGCCGTGCCGTGGCGGGCCTTCCGGGCGTGCGAAACCTCCTGGAGAGGTGTTCGGACGCTCCGGCTGATCCCCGGCACCGTGCCGCGGCGGGTGCGCGCCACCGTCCGGGTCCTCCCCGGTCGGCCACTGCGGCTCCGCGCCACGGTGCCTGTCGTCATGCTGGTCGTTCACGAAATGGCCTCCCAGACCAGCGTGCCGTCGCACGCGGTTCGGTGGTCGTACGCCGTCGTCCGGGTGGACGACGCCCGAGGTCGGAGACGGTTCACTCCGCCGCGGTCCTCCTCCGTGGCTTGCGCGAGCCCACACCACGCGTTCCCAGGACGTATGACTGCACCAGGTGGTTCCAACTACATGTGCGGCAGACTTCCACCACGTACACGGTGAACTCCTCGAAGAGGGTCGCCATGCGCGTCAGCTCGTCGACGGTGCGCGCGGAGCCGGCCGCGTGCTTGAGTTCGTCGCCGTAGACCCAGGACACGTGGGTCAGCGGTTCCTTGCGGCACACCGGGCAGGTCACGTCGCTCGGTCGACCGTGGAACTTCGCGGCTCGCAGCAGGTACGGGCTCGCGTCGCAGACCTCCATCGTGCCCACCCGGCCCGCGTAGACCTCCGCCAGCAGCGCGCGGCGCTGCAAGGCGTAGTCCACCACCTGCCGTTGGGTCAGCACGGGACCAGAGTACGTGGCGGCCCAACCCCTTCGTTGGGCCGTTCGGGCCAGTGGTCGTGATCACGGTGTGACCTGCGCCGACACCGGCCTTCTCAAGTCGTGGACGGATGTATCGCACCGATATACTGGCCACACCCATCGGCGTGTGCGCGCGGGGAGGTGCCGGGTGCTGGAGTTCGCGATCCTCGGGCTGCTGCACGAGGCTCCAATGCACGGCTACGAGCTGCGCAAACGCTTGCACGAGCTGCTGGGCGCGTTCCGCGCGTTCTCCTACGGGACGCTGTACCCCACGCTGCGCCGGTTGCAGCGCGAGGGGTGGATCGTCGAGGAGGCGCCCGAGGACGTCCGGTCCTGGGGCCGTCGCGCGCGCAAGGTGTACCAGCTCACCGCCGAGGGTAAGGAGAGGTTCGCCGACCTGCTGGCCAACGCGGGCCCCCAGACCTGGGACGACGACTCGTTCGGCGTCCACCTGGCGTTCTTCTCCCGCACGCCCGCGGAGATCAGGATGCGGATCCTCGAAGGCAGGCGCAGGCGGGTCGAGGAGCGGCGGGAAGGGCTGCGGACGGCGTTATCGGGCGCGAGCGAGCGGATCGACCGCTACACGCGTGAGCTGCACCGCATGGGGTTGGAGAGCACCGAGCGCGAGGTGCGGTGGCTCAACGAGCTGATCGCGCACGAACAGGCCGAACAGCGCGAGCGGGACGAATAGCCCACTGGGCACTGACGGAGTGAACAAGAAGGAGGACTCGGCATGGGCGACAACCGCCGCACGGTTCGAGTGGCCATTGTCGGGGTTGGCAACTGCGCGGCGTCGCTGGTGCAGGGTGTCCACTACTACCGCGATGCCGATCCGGGTACCCGGGTGCCCGGGTTGATGCACGTCGAGTTCGGTGGCTACCACGTGCGGGACGTGGAGTTCGTGGCCGCGTTCGACGTGGATGCCAAGAAGGTCGGCACGGATCTGTCCGAGGCGATCGGGGCCAGTGAGAACAACACGATCAAGATCGCCGATGTGCCGCCGTTGGGTGTGACGGTGCAGCGGGGGCCGACGTTGGACGGTCTGGGGCGGTTCTACCGGGAGACGATCGAGGAGTCCGACGAGGCGCCGGTGGACGTGGTGGCCGCGTTGCGTGACGCGGAGGTCGACGTGCTGGTGTCGTATCTGCCG
Organism: Saccharothrix australiensis; assembly: GCF_003634935.1. NCBI lineage: Bacteria > Bacillati > Actinomycetota > Actinomycetes > Pseudonocardiales > Pseudonocardiaceae > Saccharothrix > Saccharothrix australiensis. Next base: position 231,640 of record NZ_RBXO01000001.1, on the reverse strand, counting down.
GTGGGGTCGGAGGAGGCGGACCGGTTCTACGCGCGGGCCGCGATCGAGGCGCGGGTGGCGTTCGTCAACGCGTTGCCGGTGTTCATCGCCTCGGATCCGGAGTGGGCGCGCCGGTTCGAGGAGGCGGGTGTGCCGATCGTGGGTGACGACATCAAGTCGCAGGTGGGTGCGACGATCACGCATCGGGTGCTGGCCAGGCTGTTCGAGGACCGGGGTGTGCAGTTGGACCGGACCATGCAGTTGAACGTGGGCGGCAACATGGACTTTTTGAACATGAAGGAGTTGGAGCGGCTGGAGTCCAAGAAGGTCTCCAAGACGCAGGCGGTGACGTCGCAGGTCGATCGGGAGATGGGCAGGCGGAATGTGCACATCGGGCCGTCGGACTACGTGTCGTGGTTGGACGACCGGAAGTGGGCGTATGTGCGGTTGGAGGGTCGGGCGTTCGGTGACGTGCCGTTGAACCTGGAGTACAAGTTGGAGGTGTGGGACTCGCCGAACTCGGCGGGGATCATCATCGACGCGGTGCGGGCGGCGAAGATCGCGTTGGACCGGGGTGTCGGCGGGCCGATCCTGTCCGCGTCGTCGTACTTCATGAAGTCCCCGCCGGTGCAGTACTCCGACTCGGCGGCGCACGAGGCCGTCGAGGCGTTCATCCGCGGCGACGTCGAACGCTGACCTGACCCCGCGCACGCGCCGGCTCGCCGCCGCGTCCGGCGTCCGCACCCGAACCCCCGTGCCCGGCCTCCCGGTCGGGCACGGGGGTTCGTCGTCTCCCCGATCGGTCCACCGCTCCACCCGGACGGGCCGCGCGTGGCCGACCGGAGCAGCCGGTGGCGTGCCGCGACCGGTCGGTCCCCCGCACGCGCGGTGTCGGCGCCACCCACAGCGGTGGTGGCCGCCGATGTGGGTGGCGCCGCTCGTCACCGGCCGCGCAGGGCGGCCGGGATCGGTGTTCGCGCTGATCGGCGGTGGTTTTTCGGCGCGGGTAGACACAGTGGGTGCCGGGGTCGGTCGGCTCCGGCGCCCGTCTACTCCGCTCGGAAGGGTTTCCCTCATGGCTTCCACCGCTCTACGCACGGCCCTGGTGGTGCCGGCGATGCTCCTGACCGCCGCGCTGGCCCCCACCGCACACGCCGCGGAGCCGCCGACATCGTCCGCCCCGGCTGTCGACGCCGAACCGACCTTTCCGGGTGACCCCCGGTTCCCGGTCTGTGGCAACGACTACGTCTGCGTCTGGGAGAAGGTCGGCGGTGGCGGGGCGAGGTACGACCAGAAAGATCACCACACCAACCAGAACGTCTGCTACAACGTGATCGGCAAGGGCAAGTTGCCCAACCCCGCGCGTGCGGTGAGCAACCAGACCAACAAGCGCGTGTGGTTCTACGAAGGCACGGGCTGCAACCCGAAGACGAACAACTTCTACCTGAACCCCCACTACTACAGCGAGAACGCCGGGAACCTGTCGATCAGGAGCTTCTTGATCCCCGCCGGCAGGTGACCCGGAGGTCCCGAACCCCGCGCCCGGCCTCCCCGGTCGGCCGCGGGGTTCGTCGTTCCTTGATCGGTGCGCGATTCCACCCGGACGGGCCGGGCGTGGTCGGGTTGGAGCAGCGGGCGGGGTGCCGCGATCGGGGACGTCCCCCGCCGGTGGGGTGGTGCAGCCACTCACAGAGGTGGTGCGCGCCCGGTGTGGGTGGCGCCGCCCGTCACCGGCCGCTCAGGGTGTTCGTGATCGTGGTTCGCGCTGCTCGGGCGGGGGTTTTCCGTCGGAGGTAGACACAGTGGGTGCCGGGGTCGGTCGGCCCCGGGTTCCCAGCTCGAAAGGACCCTTCGATGGCCCTCACCAAGTTGCGCCTGGCGTTGGTCGTGCCGGTGGTCGCGTTGGCCGCCGTGCTCGTCCCCGTCGCCCACGCCCAGGCCGCCCCGGTCGTCGCCGCCCCGGTCGCCGCCGCCGAACCCGTTCCGCCGTCCCCCGTGATCACCCGCTGCGACAAGGGCAACGCCTGCGCGTGGACGAAGCCCAAGGGGCTCGGCAAGGGTTGGCAGGTCCACGAGTCACAACCGGGCTGTTACAACGTCACGGACAACAACAAGCTGGGCGCGCCGGCTCGTTCGGTCTACAACAACACGCGCAAGGCCGTCACCTACTTCCGCAACAACAACTGCACCGGCCGCAACTTCACGTTGCAGCCCGGTCAGTGGAGCGACTTCGCCGGCGGGCAGCCGATGGACTCGCAGGTGTGGAGCTTCCGCGTCCCGCGGTAGGCGGTGACGCTCCGGCGTCGATCACCGCTCACCCTGCCCGGACCCCGCGCCCGGCCCCGGTCGGTCGCGGGGTCCGTCTTTTCTTGATCGGTGGGCGATCCCACCCGGACGGGCCGGGCGTGGTCGGGTCGGAGCAGCCGGTGGAAAGCCGCGATCGGGAGCGTCCCCGCTGGTGGGGCGGGGTCCAGTGGAGCGACTTCGCCGGCGGGCAGCCGGTGGGCTCCCTGCGGAGCATCCGCATCCCGTGACGGCGGTGCCGGCCTTCCGTCGATCTCCGCTCACCCGCTGTGAGCAGACTTACTTAGCTACCCTAACCAAAGTTTGTTAGGGTAGCTAAGTGAGTTTCCTCGACCAACCCCGTCAGGTGTGGGTCACGGCGTTCGCCGCGGTGATCGCGTTCATGGGCATCGGGCTCGTCGACCCGATCCTGCTGTCGATCGCGGAGGGCCTGCACGCCACGCCGTCGCAAGTCACCCTGCTCTTCTCCTCCTACCTCGGCGTCCAGGTGGTCGCCATGCTGTTCACCGGGGCGGCCAGCGCCCGGTACGGCGCCAAGCGGACGCTCGTCGCGGGCCTCGCGCTGATCGTGGTCGCGACCCTCCTCTGCTCGCTCGCGGCGAACATCACCCAGCTCGTCGCCCTGCGCGCCGTGTGGGGCCTGGGCAACGCCTTCTTCATCGCCACCGCCCTCAGCGTCATCGTCGGCGCGGCCTCCGGCGGCCAGGGCAAGGCGATCCTGCTCTACGAGGCCGCCCTCGGCCTCGGCCTGTCCGTCGGTCCGCTGCTCGGCGCGCTGCTCGGCAGCATCTCCTGGCGCGGCCCGTTCGTCGGGACGGCCGTGCTGATGGCCGTCGCGTTCGTGCTGTGCTCGGTCTTCCTCGCCAACGACAAGCCCCGGCAGTCCATCGGCCTGCTCGACCCCTTGAAGGCGCTCAAGCACCCCGGCCTGCTGCGCACGGCCCTCGGCTCCGCCCTCTACACCGCCGCGTTCTTCGCCGTCCTCGCGTGGTCGCCGTTCGTGCTGGGCTGGGGCGCGGTGGAGATCGGCCTGATCTTCTTCGGCTGGGGCGTGTGCGTCGCGGTGTCCAGCGTGTGGCTCGCGCCGCGGCTGGCCGACCGGTGGGGCGAGCGCCGGGCGACCGTCGTCGCCGTGCTCGCGTTCGCGGCGCTGATGCTGGTCATGGCGGTGCCGAACAAGTCGCTGCTGGTGGTCGCGGTGATCGTCAGCGGCCTGGTGAGCGGGCTGCTGAACACCCTGTTCACCGGCACGGCGATGAGCGTCAGCCCGGCGCCGCGGCCGGTCGCGAGCGCGGGCTACAACTTCCTGCGCTGGCTCGGCGGCGCGCTGGCGGCGACGTTCGTCAGCCACCTCGCCCAGCCGTTCGTGGTCGCCGCCGCGTGCTGCGTGCTCGCCGCCGGCCTGCTGGTGGTCGGGCGGTCGGCGGACCGGCCGGTCACGGCGGAGGACGTGCTCGTCGGCGAGGACGTGGTGGGCTGACACGTGCCGTGACCAGCCGGTTCCGGTTGGCGAAGGGGTGAGGTGTTCGCCTGCCGTTCACCTCGTCGTCCGTTGGATGAGTGGTTGCCGACCTACGGTCGCCGGGTTCCCACTGAGCGATCTCGGAGGTCCGCGTGTCCTCATCCACCGATCGGGGCCGTCGCCTGCTGCCCCTGCTGCCCGACCACCCCCTCGGGCGGTCGGCGATCACCTGCAAGTACCGCTGCGGCGACGCCTGCGCGCACGAGGCTCCCAACACGTCCGGCAACGCCTACTTCGGTGACGTCGTCGGCGAGGTCGTGCGCCGGCGCGGCCTGTTGAAGGCGGGCGCGGTGCTCGCGGTCGCGGGCGCGGGCGTCGGGCTGGTCGGTGCGGGCGCCGCGAGCGCGGCGCCCGAGGTCGAGGCGGACCGCGACCTCGGCGGCGGCCGTCGCCGGGACGGCCTGAACTTCGCGCCGGTCGCGCCGAACACCGAGGACCGCGTCGTCACGCCGGAGGGTTACGAGTCGGCCGTCGTGATCCGCTGGGGCGACCCGGTGCTGCCCGGCGCGCCCGAGTTCGACTTCGACCGGCAGACGCCCGCCGCGCAGGCGAAGCAGTTCGGCTACAACAACGACTTCTGCGGCCTGGTCCCGCTCGACCACTGGAACCGCTGGCTCATGGTGAGCAACCACGAGTACACGACCGAGGAGTTCCTGTTCCGCGACTGGGACCCCGCCAACCCGACCCGCGAGCAGACCGAGATCGCGTGGGCCGCGCACGGCCTGTCCGTGGTGCTCGTGGAGCGCGACCGCCGCAGCGGCAAGCTCGTCCCGAAGGTGGACCGCCGCTACAACCGCCGCATCACGGTCACCTCCGAGTTCAAGGTGACCGGCCCGGCGGCCGGTTCGCGGTACCTCAAGACGTCGGCCGACCCGACCGGCACGAAGGTCCTGGGCACGCTGAACAACTGCGCGGGCGGCGTGACGCCGTGGGGCACGATCCTGTCCGGCGAGGAGAACTTCAACCAGTACTTCGCCAACGCGGGCAGCGTCACCGACCCGGAGCAGAAGGCGCGGCTGGCCCGCTACGGCCTGTCCGGCGCGGCGTCGACCCGCAAGTGGGAGCGGTTCGACAAGCGGTTCGACGTGGCGCAGGAGCCGAACGAGGTCAACCGGTTCGGCTGGGTCGTCGAGGTCGACCCGCTCGACCCGGACTCGACGCCGGTCAAGCACACCGCCCTGGGCCGCTTCAAGCACGAGGGCGCGAACGTCATCATCGCCCGTGACGGCCGGGTCGTCGCGTACATGGGCGACGACGAGCGGTTCGACTACATGTACAAGTTCGTCTCCGCCGAGCGGTACAAGCCGGGCAACAGCCGCCACGCCCGTGAGCACAACAAGAAGCTGCTCGACCGCGGCACCCTGTACGTCGCGAAGTTCAGCGGCGACAGCCCGGCGGCGGAGATCGACGGCACCGGCAAGCTCCCGGCGGACGGCGAGTTCGACGGCAGCGGCCAGTGGATCCCGCTCGCGTCCGGCGACAAGTCCCACGTGGACGGCTTCACGGCGGAGGAGGTCTACGTCTTCACCCGCCTCGCGGCGGACAAGGCGGGCGCGACCAGGATGGACCGCCCGGAGGACGTCGAGCCCAACCCGCGCAACCGGCGGGTCTACGCGGCGCTGACCAACAACACCGACCGGGGCAAGGCGGGCAAGGAGGGCGCCACCGAGCCGAACCCGCGCGTGAACAACCGCCACGGGCACGTGCTGGAGCTGGAGGAGCGGCGCGGCGACAACACCGCGCTGACGTTCTCGTGGAAGCTGCTGCTGGTGTGCGGCGACCCGACGTCGCCCGACACCTACTTCGGCGGCTACGACAAGACGCAGGTGTCGCCGATCTCGTGCCCGGACAACCTGGCCTTCGACTCGCACGGCAACCTGTGGATCTCGACCGACGGCAACGCCCTGAAGTCCAACGACGGCCTCTTCGCCGTGCCGGTGGAGGGTCGGTACCGGGGCAGGGTCAAGCAGTTCCTGACGGTGCCGAAGGGCGCGGAGACGTGCGGCCCGGTGGTCGAGGACGACTTCGTGCTGGTGTCGGTCCAGCACCCCGGCGAGATCGACGGGGCGTCGGCGAAGAACCCGCTGTCGCACTGGCCGGACGGCGGCGCGAGCCAGCCCCGGCCGGCCGTGGTCGCGGCGTGGAAGAAGGACCGGGGCCGCATCTGCGGCTGACCGTTGGTGGGTGGACCACCGGCGCGGTGACCGACCGCCGGCCTCGGCGGCACGGTGGCCTCGGCGGTGCGGTAGCCGACCGCCGGCCCTGGTCGAACGCCGGTGCGGTGCCCGACGGGTGGTCCCGGCGGCGCGCGGGCGGCGGCGCTGGACCACCACGGGAGCCGGGCGGGTCCACGACCTGTCCGGCTCCTCCAGCCGCCCGCCCGGCTCTGTCGTACCCCCGTGGTCGGCTGTGCGCCGGGGGTGCTCACACCGCGAGCACCCCCGCGCGAGCTTAGGGTCTGCCCATGACCGATCGACCCGTGGCACTGATCACCGGCGCGTCCCGAGGCATCGGCCTCGCCGTCGCCCGCAGGCTCGCGCCCACCCACGACCTGCTCCTCGGCGGGCGCGACGCCGACGCCCTGTCCCGCGCCACCGACCTGCCCAACGCCACGCCGTGGCCGGTGGAGCTGACCGACGACCGGGCCCTCGCCGACGCCACGGCGGCGCTGTCCCGCCTCGACCTCCTCGTCCACAGCGCCGGCCTCGCCGAACTGGGCACGCTGGTCGGGACCACCGCCGACACCTGGCGGCGCACGCTGGAGCTGAACGTGGTCGCGGTCGCCGAGCTGACCCGGCTGACCCTCCCGCTGCTGCGCGCGGCCAACGGCCACGTCGTCCTGGTCAACTCCGGCGCGGGCCTGCGCGCCAACCCCGGGTGGGGCGCGTACGCGGCGAGCAAGTTCGCCCTCCGCGCCTACGCCGACGTCCTGCGCGCCGAGGAGCCCGGCCTCCGCGTCACCTCGATCCACCCCGGCCGCGTCGACACCGACATGCAGCGGGGCATCCGCGCCCAGGAGGCCGGCGACTACGAGCCCGACCGGTACCTGACCGCCGACTCGGTCGCGAAGGCCGTCCTCGCCGCCGTCGAGGCCGACGAGGACGCGCACGTCACCGAGGTCGTCCTGCGCCCGCGACCCCGCTAGCTAGCGCAGCCGACGGGACACCGCCGCGACACCCGCCTGGGCCTCCCGCCGGTCCACGCGGGTGGTCTCGCCGTCCGCCACGACCTGCTCGCCGGCGACCCACACGTCCTTGACCCGGCGCGTGCCGGACGCCCACACGAGGTTCGCCAGCACCTGCTCGTCGGGCGCGTCGAGCCCGGTCGCGAAGGCCGGGTCGTCGACGTCCACGTGCACGACGTCACCCCACCGCCCGGCCTCCAGCGCGCCGAGGTCGTCCCGCCCGAGCGCCGCCGCGCCGCCGCGCGTGGCCAGCAGCAGCGCGTCCGCCGCGCGCATCGAGGTGGCGTCCATCGTCGTCACCCGCGACAGCAGCGCCGCCAGCCGGGCCTCCTCGAACAGGTCGAGGTCGTCGTTGGACGCCGGCCCGTCCGTGCCGAGCCCCACCGGCACGCCGGCGTCGAGGTAGCCCCGCAGCGGCGCGATGCCGGACGCGAGCTTGGTGTTCGAGCCGGGGCAGTGCGCGACGCCGACCCGGTGCCGGGCGTAGATGGCGACGTCCTCCTCCGACAGGTGCACGGAGTGCGCCGACAGCACCCGCCCGCCGAGCACCCCGGACTGCTCCAGCAGCCTCGGCACCGACCCGAACGAGGCGCGCTGGGCGGTGTCCTCCTCCGGCGACTCGGCCACGTGGATCTGCACCAGCGCGCCCCGGTCCCGCGCCTCGCCGGCGATGGTCGCCAGCGCGTCGGGCGACAGCAGGTAGGCCGAGTGCGGCCCGTAGGACAGCTCGACCCGCTCGTGCGGCCCGAACCGCAGGCCGTCGGCGTCGATCCACCGCGTGATCTCGTCGGTCATCGGCCGCCACGGCAGCCCCGGCAGGTCCATGATCGCCGCGCCGAACACCACCCGCGACCCGGCCGCCAGCACGGCCTCGGTGAGCTCCGCGCCGTGGAAGTACATCTCCGCGCTCGTCGTCACGCCGTTGCGCAGCATCTCCACCGCGCCGAGCAGCATCCCCGCGCGGATGTCCGACGGGACCATCTTCGCCTCGGCGGGCCACATGGCCTCCCGCAGCCAGCGCAGCAGCGGCAGGTCGCCGCCCAGGCCGCGCAGCACCACCATCGGGCTGTGCGCGTGGGTGTTCACCAGGCCGGGCAGCAGGATCCCGGTCAGCTCGCGGACCTCGCCGTCGAAGGCGGGCGCGTCGGCGGCGGGTCCGACGTGGGTCACGCGGCCGGCGACGACGTCGACGACCGCGTCCCTCAGCACGGTGCAGGACGGATCACACGGCAGGACCACGGGGGCGTGCAGGCGCAACGACATACCACTGATCCTGCCGCACGCGCCGGCGCCGGCACTCCCGCGCTCGGCCGATCACCGACCACGAACCGCGCCGACCACCCCGCCGCACCGCCGGCCGAAAGCCGCCGAGCCGCGCCGCCCTGAAACCCCCGCCACCGCGTCAAGCCGTGCCGCTCGCCAGGCCGTGCCGCCCACCAAGCCGCTCGCACCGCCGCGCCACCGCACCGCCAAGTCGCACGCACCGGCGCGCCGCCGCACCGTGTCACCGACCGGGGTCCGCCGTCGCCACCCGCGCCCGGCCACCGGGTCGGCGCGTCACGGCTCCTCGGCCACGGGCAGCTCGGCCCGCACCTCCCACCCGCCCGACTCCCGGGGACCGGCGCTGAACCGGCCGCCCAGCAGCTCCACGCGCTCCCGCATCCCGACCAGCCCGAACCCGCCGGACCCGCCCACCGGCGCGGACTTCGGCGCGCGGCCGTCGTCGGTGACCACCACGTGCACCACGTCGGACACGACCGACACCGAGACGTCCACGCCGGTCACCCCGCCGGCGTGCTTGCGCGTGTTGGTCAGCGACTCCTGCACCAGCCGCAGCACCGAGCGCCCCAGCGCGGGCGGCACCACCGACGGCAGGTCCAGGCTCAACCGCACGGGCTGCCCGGACTGCGCCACCACCTGCCGCACGTCGTCCGCCAGGTCGCTGGTCGCGGCGGGCGCGTCGGTCTCCGACCCGCGCAGCGTGCCCACCAGCCGCCGCATCGCGGTCAGCGCCTCGTTGCCGCTCCGCGCGATGAGCGGCAGCACGTCGCGCTCCGCACCGGGCACGGCCTGCGCCGCCTGGGCGTGCACGACGATCCCCGTCACGTAGTGCGCCACCACGTCGTGCAGCTCGCGGGCCAGCGCCATCCGCTCGGCGTGCTGCGCCGCCGCCACCTCGGACCGCATCAGCGTGGCGCGCTCCCGGTCGCGGGCGCGGAAGTACAGGCCGGTCCCGATCGAGAGCGTCAGGAGGACCGTCCCGGCGATGAGCTGCCCCGTGGTGCTCGGCCCGGTGTAGTCGAGGTCCCGGTAGTACCGGTCCCAGTACGACGGCCGGATCGCCGCGGTCGCGACCACCGCCGCGACCAGCGCCGCCGTGCCGACGAGCACCCGCCTGACCGTCCCCTGCCGCACGACGATCGCCACGGTGGCCATCACGGCCGCGGCCTCGGACAGCGTCGTGCCCGAGACCAGCGGCACGGTCGGCGGGACGTTCGCCGCGCGCAGCAGCACCGAGCTCGCCAGCAGCGCGGTCGCCGCCGCGAGGGCCGCGTCGAACGGTCGGCGCGGCGCGAGCACCGCGAGCCCGCCCAGGACGAGGGAACCGGGCAGCTGCCACCAGGTGTCGACGGCGAACGCCTCGGTGCCGATCAGGAAGAGCAGGGCGCAGGCCAGCGGCCACTGGCGGCGGGCCAGGGCGCGCCAGCCGAGGTGAGTGCTCTCCACGGGACGTCACCGTATGTCCTCCGGGCTGATCCCGCGTCCGACCCCGGTCGTGGTGTCGGTCATCCACCGGACTGACCCGAACGCGACCGGAAATACCCCGGTGGCCGATGTGGGACGACCTTTTCCGGGGTGACTCTGGAGTGGCAGTCGGGGAACGGAGGAACGTGGTGTTCAGTGCGGTGGCGACGTGGGCGGGCGCGGTACTCGGCCTGTTGGTGCTGGTCCTGATGGCGCTGGCGGGGGTGCTGGTCGATTCGCAGCGGTGAGGTGATCATTTTTCGGCGGGCCGGCGGAGCAGTTCCGCAAGTCGGCCGGTGGAATGCGGTCGGGTGGTTTCCACCGGGCTGCCGGAAAAGCGGGCCGGACCGCCCGCCCTGGCGCGCCGGGCGGCGGCCGGGTCGAGCCGGAACGCGGGGCGCTCGCCGGCCGGCCGCTGGCGGGAGCGCAGCCAGGACAGCCGGTGCAGCGACTCCGCGTGGTGGTCGGTCACGGTGACCCCGGCCAGGTCGAACGAGTGCAGGACGGCCCGGTTCAGCTCGACCACGGCCCGGTCCCGCCACAGGGACCGCTCGGCGGAGGTGTCCAGGCCGAGCGCCTCGGCGACCGGCCGCGCCGCGCCGTAGGCGTGCTCGTCGGCGAGGCTGCGCGCGCCGATCTCGGAGCCGACGAACCAGGTGTTGAACGGCGCGGCCGGGTAGTGGACGCCGCCGATGGACAGCCGCATGTTCGTGATGAGGGGCACGGCGTGCCAGCGCAGCCCCAGCGACCCGAACCACGGCAGGTCGGGGTGCTCCAGGGACACCTCGTGCACCACCTCGGGCGGCACGGCGAACAGCCGCGGCCCCTCGTGCTCGGTCTCCACCACCAGCGGCAGGACGTCGAACGGCCCGGGTGCCGCGGGCGGCTGCCAGCCCATCGCGCGCACGGCGCCGGTGAACGCGCGGTAGCGGCGGTCGCCCGTGCCGTCGGCGTGGCCCGCGTACCGGACCGCCTGCTCGTTCCAGACGCGCGGTCCGGGCCGCGCGGGCGCGTCGGGCGCGAAGACCGTGACGAGGGGTCGGATGCGGCCGTCGTTCGTGGCCAGGCGGAGGTGCTCGACGCACTCGGCGGCCACGGTGGCGGCGTCGCGGCAGCCGCGCAGGTCGCGGACCTTGAGCCGCCGCCACGGCACGCCGCTGGTGCACCAGCCGCTGTCGCGCAGCGCGACGCGCGCGCCGTACGCCAGCTCCGACGCGGTGTGCCGGTAGGTGCCGGTGTCGGCGATCTCCTCGCGCACCCGCGCGAGGCGGGTGCCGACGGGCCCGGCTTCCGGGTGCGCGATGTGGAACATGCGGAGGAAGCCCTCCGCCGCGGCCGGGTCGAGCGCCGTCGATTCCGTGGTGTGCATGGCGGTCACGGGCGGCAACCGTAGTTGCGGACCGGTGTCACGCGTCACTGCCGGACGGGGCACGACCGGTGATCGACGGCATCCACCCCACCGGGTGATGAAGGAACGCTGAGTTGCCGCATCGGTCGATCGTTGCCGCAACTTTATGACACGGTCAGGTGAGTTCCACCCGTTCGAACATGAGGTCGTGGCTGACCCGGTCCTCCTCCACGGCCCGCTGCTCGAACTTCGTCACGGGACGCCAGTCCGGCCGCGGGGCCCACCGCTCGTACCGGTTGCGCAGCAGCGGCTCGGCCGAGCAGACCTCCAGCATCTGCTCCGCGTAGTGCTCCCAGTCCGTCGCGAGGTGGAGGGTGCCGCCGGGCGCCAGCCGGGTGGCGAGCAGGCGCACGAACGCCGGCTGCACGAGGCGGCGCTTGTGGTGCTTCTTCTTGGGCCACGGGTCGGGGAAGAAGATGCGCACCCCGGCCAGCGAGTCTGGTGCCACGTGGTCGGTGAGCAGGTCGACGGCGTCACCGCGCAGCACGCGCAGGTTCGTCGCGCCCAGGTTCTCGGCGCGCATCAGCAGCTGCGCCAGGCCGGGCTTGTAGACCTCGACGGCCACGTAGTTCAGCTCGGGCGCGGCGGCGACCAGCTGGGCGGTGGTCTCGCCCATGCCCGAGCCGATCTCCAGCAGCACGGGCGCGTCGCGGCCGAACCACCCGGCGAAGTCCAGGGGGCCGGCCGGGAGCGCCGCGACCTCGCGGCCGAGGCGCTCCCAGTGGCGGTCCCAGGCCCGCTGCTGGCCCACGGTCATCCGTTCACCGCGCTGGACGTAGCTCACGATGGACCGGTGGTGGGGCGGGCGCTGGCTGGACGTCGTCACGGGCGTACAGCCTAGGCGGTGGGCGCGGCGGCGCGGGCCGCGCGGCGACGTCGAGCGACGCCGCGCCCGGTGGTGACCCCGCGCCCGCGCGCCTGCCGGCGCCGTGCCCGGTGGTGGCCACGCGCCGGCGCGCCTGCCGGCGCCGTGCCCGGTCAGGCGATCCGCCAGGTCAGGCGATGCGCTCCAGCTCCTCGATCCGCTCGCGCAGCCGGGCCGGGGTGACCGCGACGGGCCGGCGCGGGCCGGGACCCCGGTGCGCGGGGAGCACGTCCACCCAGCCGGGGTGCCGGTCGGTGAACTGGACGGTGGTGGGTTCGGCCGGGCCGCACACGCCGCTCTCCGACGGCACGAACTCCCAGTAGCCGACCTCGCCGTCCGCCGCCCACGGCACGAAGACCCAGCCCGGTCGGCGCGCCAGCAGGTCGGACACCTCGTCCTCGACGGCGAAGCCGGCCGCGCGGGAGGGCAGGCCGCCCCGGTCGAGGGCGCGCAGCCACCAGGGCGCGGGCGCGTCGCCGCCGACGGCCCGGTAGAGGGCGAGCACCTGCTGCTCGTCGGCCCGGTGTATCCAGGCGCGGCGGGTCTGGGCGGGCTCGGTGGCGAGGCCGGCGGAGCCGGCGGGTTCGATGGCCTGGGACCATTCGAGCGCCATCATCGGTACGACGCGCAGGGCGTGGTCGCGTTGCCGGGGCAGTTCCTCGGCCGCGGTCGCCGACGGGCCGGCGTTGCGGTTCGGATCGAGCACCGTCACGGGTTCACCTCCGGTGGGTTCCTTGACGGGGGGTGAGCGAATTCGTGTGCGGTCGGTGGCCACCTCACGATTCGCTGCTTTCCATCTGACCCTGTTCAGCTGATCCTGTCATGGTGCTGTGCGGGAGTTCACGGGGCCTTAACGTGGTTCTTACTCCGATCGCCTTATCGGGTACGGACGAAACACGGACGACTCGGAATATCTGTGACCTCGACCACAGGAGGATTTCCGGATGGGGCGAGCGGGGTTCACCGCCGTATCGGTCGCGCTATTCCTGGCGGCGTGTCCGGGAACGGCCGCCGCCCGGTCGGCCGCCGAACGGCAGTGGCACCTGGACGAGTTGGGCGTGCCCGCGGTGCACCGGGTCGTGCGCGGTGACGGCGTGGTGGTGGCGGTGGTCGACTCCGGCGTGGACGACACCGTCCCGGACCTCGCCGGCGCGCTGCTGCCGGGAGCGGGCTTCGGGTCGGCGGAGGGCTCCGACGGCACGGAGGACGCCACCGGGCACGGCACCGCGATGGCGGCGCTGATCGCCGGGCGCGGCGTGGCCGGCGGCGTGCTGGGCGTCGCGCCCGCCGCCCGCGTCCTGCCGGTGTCGGTCGGCGCGGGCGGTGGCAACTTCACCACCGCGGCGGTCGCCGAGGGGATCACGTGGGCCGTCGACCACGGGGCCGACGTGCTCAACGTCTCCCTGACCTCGACCGCGCCCACCACCCCCGACCTGCTGCGGGCCGTCGCCCACGCGCTCGACCACGACGTCGTGGTGGTGGCGGGCACCGGGAACGAGGGCGTCGGGCGCGTGGGCGCGCCGGCGGGTGTCGAGGGCGTGGTCGCGGTGTCCGGCACGGTGCCCGGCGGCGCGCCCTGGCCCTCGTCGAACACCGGCCCGGAGACGGTGCTGGCCGCGCCCGCCGAGGGGATCCGCACCGCGCTTCCCCGGTCGGTCGCCGCCTCCGGGTTCGCGGCGGTGGACGGCACCTCCGCCGCCACCGCGCTGGTGTCCGGGGTCGCGGCCCTGGTCCGGGCCCGGCACCCGGACCTCGACGCGGGGAACGTGGTGCACCGGCTGGTCACCACCGCCACCGACCTCGGCCCGGTCGGCCGGGACGACGCCACCGGGTTCGGCCTGGTCGCGCCCGGTCCGGCGGTGCTCGGCGAGGTGGCGCGCGTCGACCGGAACCCGCTCCTGCCGCCGACGACGACGGTGCCGCCGCCCACCCGGCCCGCCCCGACGCGGCCCGAGGGCGATCGGCGGGCGGGCGGCGACCCGGCCGGGGACGGCGGGGTGCGGGCCGCGGTGGCGCTCGGCGGGGCGGTGGCGCTCGGGGCGGTGGCACTGGGGGCGGTGGTGGTGGCCGTGCTGTGCGGCCGCAGGGCGCGGCGGGCCGCCGATCGCGCGGACGGGCCGCCCGACGAGTGCCGGAAAGGGTGAATGGAGCGCGCTGCTCGTGCGCCCTACTCGTGTGCGTGGTATTCCACGGATTCGCGCGTGAGTTGCATGAAAGCCTCCTCCAGGGAACCCAGTTGCGGGCTCAACTCGTGAAGGGTCAACCCGTTTCCGGCGGCCAGTTCACCGATGCGCGCGGCCTCCACGCCGTGCACGACGAGCGCGTTGTCCTCGATCGAATCGGTGACCCGCGCCGATTGCGCCACCAGCAGCTCCCGCAATCGGTCCAGCTGGGGCGACCGCACCTTCACGGTGTCCTCGGTGGCGTCCTTGATGAACTGCGCGGTGCTGGTCTGGGCGATCAGCCTGCCCTTGCCGATGACGATCAGGTCCTGCGCGGTCTGCGCCATCTCGGACAGCAGGTGGCTGGAGACGAAGACGGTCCTGCCCTGGTCGGCGAGGCGGTGCATGAACTGGCGGATCCAGAGGATGCCCTCCGGGTCGAGGCCGTTGACCGGCTCGTCGAACAGCAGCACCTTGGGGTCGCCGAGCAGCGTGCCCGCGATGCCCAGGCGCTGCGACATGCCCAGCGAGAAGCCGCCCGCGCGGCGCTTGGCGACCTGCGTGAGGCCGACCAGGTCCAGGACCTCGTCGACGCGCCGGTCGGGGATGCCGTTGGACTTGGCGAGCCACTGTAGGTGCGCCCGCGCGGAGCGGTTGGGGTGCACCCACTTGGCGTCCAGCAGCGCGCCGACCGTCCTCAGCGGGCGGTGCAGGTCGCGGTAGGCGCGGCCGTCGACGAGCACCTTGCCGGAGGTCGGCCGGTCGAGGCCGAGGATCATCCGCATGGTGGTCGACTTGCCGGCCCCGTTGGGGCCCAGGAAGCCGGTGACCCGGCCCGCCTCGACGGAGAACGACAGGTCGTCCACCGCCACCGTGCTCCCGTAGCGCTTGGTGAGTCCGGTCGCTTCGATCATGACTTCTCCCGTCCGATCCACCGTTGCCGAACCTGGACTGCCGAGCTTGGACTGCCGAGCCCGGAAGACGGAAGCTCGGGCCACCCCCCGAAGGTGACCCGAGCTCCCTCCTTCCCCTTCCCCCTGTACGCCCGCCGGCCCGGCCCCGATCCCGGTCCGGCGGGCGGACGACCTAGGCGTCCCGGCGCTTCACGACCACCAGCGAGACGATGTAGACGACCAGCGCCACGCCCGCGAAGTAGGCGAACGAACCCCACGGCGACAGGTCGCCGACGGTGGGCGGCCCGCCGACACCGGCCTCGGCGCCCGCGATCGCGTCCGGCTCGCCGAGGATGAACTTGCTGACCACGCTGAACGGCATCCACTTCTGGATGTCGTCGCCGATGTTCGGGATGAACCCGACCACGCTCTCCAGCACCAGCGCGAACACCAGGATGATCGACACCGCGCCCGCCGTCTGGCGCACCAGCGCCCCGACGCCCAGCGCGAGCACCGCGCCGGCCGCGTACACCAGGCTGACGCCCGCGACGTGCCGCCAGTCGTTGGCGCTCTCCAGGGCCAGCTGCGAGGCGTCGTCGGCGAGCAGCTTGCCGATGCCCCACGAGCCGAACCCGACGGCGAGCCCGACCAGGCCGGCCAGGAACGTCACCACGACGGCCTTCGCCACCATCGGCGAGATGCGGTCCGGCGCCGCCTGGAACGTCGACTTGATCGTGCCGAACCGGTACTCGGTGGTGACCGCGAGGGCCGCCATCACCATGATCACGTACAGGCCGAACGTGTGCGTGTACACGGTCGCGACGACCGGCATCGGCGAGTTGTTCCAGTTCGTCGCGATGACCGCGCTGATGCCGATGGTCAGCCCGAGCGCGAGGAGCATGCACCACCACGGCGAGCGGGTGGTGAAGAGCTTGATCCGTTCAACAGCGAGCAGCGTCATGTCACTTTCCCGTCTCGGCCGCGTGGTACTCGACAGAATCACCGGTGAGCTGCATGAACGCCTCTTCCAGCGAACCGCGCTGGGGGCTCAGCTCGTGCAGCACCACACCGGCGGACGCCGCGATGTCACCGACCTGGTCACTGGTGGCGCCCGACACGGTCAACGTCGAGTCGTTGTCGTCGCGGACGGTGAAGCCCTTGTCGAGCAGCAGGGCGCCCAGCTTGTCGGCGTGCGGGCTGCGGACCAGCACGGTGTTCTCCGTGGACCGCTCCACGAACTCGGTGGTGCTGGACTGCGAGATCAGCTTGCCCCGGCCGATGACGACCAGCTCGCTGGCGGTCAGCGCCATCTCCGACAGCAGGTGGCTGGACACCAGCACGGTGCGGCCCTCGGCGGCCAGGCCCTGCATGAACTGGCGGATCCAGAGGATGCCCTCCGGGTCGAGGCCGTTGACCGGCTCGTCGAACAGCAGCACCTTGGGGTCGCCGAGCAGCGCGCCGGCGATGCCCAGGCGCTGCGACATGCCCAGCGAGAAGCCGCCCGCGCGGCGCTTGGCGACCTTGGTCAGGCCGACCAGGTCCAGGACCTCGTCGACGCGCCGGTCCGGCAGCCCGTTCGACTTGGCCAGCCACTGTAGGTGCGCCCGCGCGGAGCGGTTGGGGTGCACCCACTTGGCGTCCAGCAGCGCGCCGACCGTCTTCAGCGGGCGGTCGAGCTTCGCGTACGGCCTGCCGTCGATGAGCACCTTGCCGGAGGTCGGCCGGTCGAGGCCGAGGATCATGCGCATGGTGGTCGACTTGCCCGCGCCGTTGGGTCCGAGGAAGCCGGTGACGCGTCCCGGCGCGATGGTGAAGGACAGGTTGTCCACCGCCACCGTGTTCCCGTAGCGCTTGGTGAGGCCGATCGCCTCGATCATGTTTTCTCCCCTGGACGGCACGTGCCCCGATCTCGACGACAACTCTGCCTCGTGCAGGGGGTCGGCCGCATCGGTCTGTAGTTGACGTGTCGGTGCGACTTCAGTCTTATGGTGTCGGCTACCTCGGTCGTAGTAATCCGTGATTACCCTGAGTGTCACCCTGAGGGTTCCCCGCGGGGTTCTCAGGGAACGGCCGGCCCTACGGTTGTGCGCATGGGTTACACGGATGCCCCCGAGGGCTGGTGGCGGCAGTTCGTGGCGGCCACCCCGGCGCGGACCGGCAAGCTGGCCGTCGTGCGCAGGGACGGCTCGCCGCACGTCTCGCCCATCTGGGTCGACCTGGACGGCGGCACGCTCGTCTTCACGACCCACCTGGAGTCCGTCAAGGGCCGCTCGCTCGTCCGCGACGGCCGGCTGTCGATCTGCCTGGACGACGAGGAGCCGCCGTTCTCGTTCGTCACGGTCACCGGGCGCGCGGAGATCGAGGACGACCCCGAGCAGGTCCGGTACTGGACGGGCCGCATCGCCGGCCGCTACATGGGCGCGGACCGCGCCGACGAGTACGCCGAGCGCAACGGCGTACCGGGCGAGGTCGTGGTGCGGGTGCGCGAGGCGCGCGTCGTGGCGAAGGTGGCCGTGGCGGACTAGCGGGACGTGGGTTCGGCGGAGGTGGCCGGCGCGGACCGGCTCGGCGGGGCGTGCGCCGCGTCGGGGTGAGCGGTCGCGGGGTTCGGTGGAGCGGCCTACCGAGTTCACCCGTGTGGGTGTAGCCGAAGGACGTACATCGCCGCCGAACCGCCGCCACGCGCCACGCCTCCCGGCCCGCATCCCTCCGCCCGCTTCCCCTTGCCCGCTCCCCCTTGCCCGCTCCGCCACACCCGACCGCCCGCCGCGTCCGGCGCCCCGCCACACCCGCCCGACCACCCGCCACGCCCCGGCACCGCCCCGCGCTGCGCCTGACCCGCCCGCCTGGTCTGGCTCCGCCCGCGTCGTGCTCGCCCGCGCCCGCCGCACCTGCCGCCGCCCCGCCGTGCCCGCCGCCCACCCGTGCCGCCCGCGCCGCGCCCTGCCGCACGCGTGCCGTCCGCCCGCGCCGCGCCCTGCCGCTCATCCCCGCCGCCCCATTCGCGCCCCGCGCCGGCCACGACCGAGATCATCGGCGCGCATTTTTGGCAACGATTCGGGGTGTCCGCAGTATTGCGGCACGTCAAGCGGTCGCTGTGCACATCATGGCGGGTGCCAGGCTGGAATTCCCCGAGCGCGTCGAAACGCTCCTCCGCCGCAGGAGGCTCCTTTGTCACTCGTCGAGCGCTGTGTCGTCGGTGTCGATGTGGAAAAGTTCTCGGCGCGGCCCGCCCGCCACCAGTTGCGCATCCAGAAAGAACTCGACCGGATGCTCGACGAGGCGTCCGCGCAGGCCGGCCTCGACCGCGCGGGCTGGGTGCGCCAGCCCGCCGGTGACGGCGAGGTGGCCGTCCTGCCGCCGGACGTCGAGCTGGTCGCGCTCGTCCGGACCTTCGTGCGCGAGCTGGACACCCTGCTCACCGACCACAACGAGGACCACGACCCCGGCGTCCGCATCCGCCTCCGGGTCGCGATGCACACCGACGTGCTGACACCCGGCGCGTTCGGCTACGCCGGTCCGGCGCTGGTCGTGCTGAGCCGGTTGCTCGACTCGGCGGTGCTCCGCCGGGCCCTGCGCGCCGCGCCCGACGGGAACCTCGCGCAGCTGCTGTCGGCGTCGCTGTACCGGAGGGCGGTGCTGCCCGAGCTGGGCGGCCTGCGGCCCGGCCAGTTCGAGGAGGTGCGCGTCGACCTGCCGGAGAAGGGCTTCCGGGAGAGCGCCTACCTGCACCTGCCGCACCGCGGGCCGGTGGCGCGGCCGGTCGGCTCACCGGTGGCCGTGCTGACCTCGCTCGTGCGCGACCTGCCCGCGCCCGCGCCGGCGCGCCCCGTCGCCACGCCTGCCGAGGCGCCGCGCGCGGCACGGGTGGAGGTGGCCGAACCGCCGAGCCCCCGCGTGCGGGAGTTCGTCGACTGCGTCCGGGACGCGCTGGCCGCGGGCAAGCTGGCGCGGGCGGACCGGCTCACCACGCTCGCGCTGCTCGCGCAGGCGGGTCGCACGGGCGGGCTGCGCGGCACGGACGGCGCGCTGCTCACCGACGCGCTGCTCACCGACCTGGACGACGCGTGGTCCGCCGCGTCGGGCGGCCGGTGGGGTTTCCGCGCGCAACGCGCACGCCTCGACGGGCTCGTCCTCACGGGCAGGCGACCATTCTGGGAGATCTGCTCCGCTTTGGGTTGGCGCTCCGCCGAGGACGGGACCGTCCTCGCCTATCCCGAATTCGAGCGCACCGCCGAAAATGACGATCTCCCGCGTTATCCGACGTTGCGGAACCCGGCCCGCGAAGACGACCCGCAATGGCCCGACGAATGGGCCACCACGGTGCTGGCGACGCACCTCCGACTGCGATCCTGGGAGCGCTGAAGTGGAATACGTGATCATCGCCTTCATCGCGCTCGGCGGGCTCACGTGGTGGAAGGGCCTGCACCGCGTCCCGCCGGGCCGGGTCGGGATCGTGACGAAGACGCTCGGCATGGCCCGCAAGCCCGGCGACGACGCCCGCGTCAGCTTCCTGGGCTCGCGCGGCGTGCAGGCCGAGGTGCTGCGGCCCAACACGACGGCCTGGCTGCCGCCGTTCCTGTACGAGGTGCGCGTCGTCCCGATGGTCACGGTGCCCAACGGGACGGTCGGCGTGGTGATCGCCAAGGCCGGGCGCAACCGCGAGCTGGGCTCGGCGGTGGCGAAGTACGTCGACTGCGACTCGTTCCAGGACGGCGCGCGGTTCCTGCGCGAGGAGGGCGTCATGGGGCGGCAGCAGCAGCCGCTGACCGGCGGCTCGTACGCGATCAACACCGAGCTGTTCGACGTGCTCACCGTGCACAGCCCCGAGGAGGACCTGGCCGCCGAGGAGCTGACCGTGAACGCGCTGCGCGAGGTGCAGATCGACATCGGCGAGACCGGCGTGGTCGTCACGCGGGTCGGCGCGAAACCGGTGCCGAACGAGGTCGGGCCGCCGGTCGAGGGGCACGCGGACTTCCAGCGGCCGTGGGCGTTCCTCGCGGGCGGCGGCCGGATCGGCGTGCAGCAGGACACCCTGGCCGAGGCCGGCCGGTACGCGATCAACCCGTGGTTCGCGAAGGTCGTCAAGGTGCCGACCCGCGTGCTGGTGCTGGAGTGGCACGGCGGCGACAAGTCGGACTCCAACCTCGACGCGTCGCTCGACCAGGTGGAGCTGGAGGTCCAGGGGCACAAGGTGTGGCTGGACATGAAGCAGACGGTGGAGATCCCGGCGCAGGCCGCGCCGCGGCTCGTGCAGCGCTACGGCGCGGACGGCGAGGACGGGCGCGAGTCGGTGCAGCGGTTCGTGGAGAAGCACCTCGCCGGCACGGTCACCGGCTACTTCCGCCGGATCTCCGCCCACTACCGCATCCAGCAGTTCATCACCGAGTACGACGCGCTGTGCAACGAGCTGGCGGCCGAGGTGCGGCAGGCGCTGGCCCCGATCGGCGTGAAGGGGCTCGCCACCACGCTGGAGGAGTTCCGCTGCGACGACGAGGAGATCAACCGCATCCGCCGGAAGATCGCCCACCAGCAGGAGCTGGCCAAGCTGGAGCACGAGAAGCTGGCCGAGCTGGAGGCGACGCTCGCGAACGAGGAGGTGCGCACCCTCATCGACCTCCAGCAGGTGAAGGTCGAGGAGGCGCGCAAGAAGCTGGAGCTGATCAAGCTCACCACGATGGTGGAGCTGCTGGGCGCGCAGAACGTGGCGCTGGAGCGGATGCTGCGCGAGTGGGTGAAGGCGAACGTGCCGCAGTTCGTCGGCGGCGGCGACTCGGGCATGGCCCAGGCGCTGCTCCAGGCGATGCCGTTCAGCCAGGCGAAGGACATGCTGCTGGCGATGGCGGGCGGCGCGCAGCGGACGCTGCCGGAACCCGCGGAGCGGGCGGCGATCGAGGGCGAGGACCCGGAGGACCCGGAGGATCCCCACCTCACCGCGGAGGACGACACGGAGCTGTGACGAGCGGTCGGCGCGCTCGGGGCCGGTGCTGCCCCGAGCGCTCAGGCCGCGAACCAGCGGTCGAGTTCGAGCGCCGCGCCGTCCTCCAGCACGGTCCCGGTCACGGCGTCCGCCGCCGCGCGCACCGTCGCGGGCGCCTGGCCCATCGCGACGCCGTGCGCGGCCCACCGCAGCATCTCGACGTCGTTGTGCCCGTCGCCGATGGCGAGGGTGTCCGCCGCGGGCACGTCGAGGATGCGCCGCAGCTCCTCCAGCGCCGCGCCCTTGGTGACGCCGGACGGCGACACGGTCAGCCAGGGCTCCGTGTGGTCCACCGACCACGTGACGCCGGGCAGCTCGACGTCGAGCATCCGCAGCGCCACCTCGTCGGGCGTCCGGCCGACCCACCGCATGACCAGGCGGGACGTGGGTTCGGCGGTCAGCTCGGCGGCGTCCACCTCGCGCACCACGCCCCACAGGTCGCCGTCGGGGAACCGGCCGAGCGACAGGCTGCCCTCGCCGGTGACCTCGGTGGCGAACACCGCGCCGGGGAACAGCTCGCGCAGCGCGGCGACCGCTGGGCCGGCGTCGAACCCGACCTTGCGGGTGACCTCGCGGGACGTGGTGTCCCACCAGACGGCGCCGTTGGAGCAGATCGCGGTGGTGCCGAGCAGCCGCAGGTCGTCGACGACCGGGCGGGTGCCGATGAGGCTGCGCCCGGTGGAGAGCACCACGTGCGCGCCGCGGTCGACGGCCCGGTGGATGGCCGCGCGCACCGCGGGCGCGACCGCCTCTTCGCCGGTGCGGGTGAGGGTGCCGTCGATGTCCAGGGCGATCAGGCGCGGTCTCCAGGTCACTGGCGTCACCCTAATGGACGACATTAATGAACCATGGTTCAATAACTGGGTGCCACGTCCGAAGACCATCACCGACGAACGCCTGCTGACCGCCACCGGCGCGGTCATCGGCCGCCGCGGCCCGGCGTTCACCCTGGCCGAGGTGGCCGCCGAGGCCGGCGTGTCGGTCGGCACCGTCGCGCAGCGGTTCGGCTCGAAGAACGGCCTGCTCCAGGCGCTGACCCGGCGGGCGACGGTCGACGTCGAGCGCCGGATGCGCGCGGCGGCCGAGGGGCGCGACCCCCTGGCCGGGCTGCGGGCCGCGCTGCTGTCGTGGTTCGAGGGCATCGCCGATCCGGGGCAGGCGGGCAACCACCTCGCCCAGCTCGGCGTCGACCTGGTCGACCCGGAGCTGCGCGCCCTGCTCGCCGACCTCTACGGGGCGGCCGAGCGGACGGTGCTCGCGCTCACCCGGCGGGTGCACCTGCCGCGCGCGCCCTCGCCGGAACGCGCGGCGCGGGTGCTCACGGTGCTGGTGCACGGGGTGGCGGTGGACTGGTCGGTCCGGCCGCGCGGCGACTTGGCCGACCGCCTGGCGGAGGACGTGGACGCCGTGCTGGACGCGTGGAAGGGGAACTGAATGTCATTGCGGGGCAAGGTCGCCGCGGTCACGGGTGCGACGCGGGGCGCGGGGCGGGCCATCGCGGTGGAGCTGGGCGCGGCGGGCGCGACGGTGTTCGTCGGCGGGCGCTCGACGCGGGAGCGGAAGTCGCCCATCGGGCGGGACGAGACGATCGAGGAGACCGCCGAGCTGGTCACCGCGGCCGGCGGCCGGGGCGTCCCGGTGCGGTGCGACTTCACGGTGCCGTCCGACGTGGACGCCTTCCGCGACCGCATCGAGTCCGAGGCGGGCGGGCGGCTCGACGTGCTGGTGGACGACGTGTGGGGCGGCGAGGCGGACGCCGACTTCAAGCCGTTCTGGGAACAGGACCTGGAGCGGCAGCTGGCGATGTGGCGCAACAGCGTCCAGGCGCACCTGGTGGCGCTGCACCGGCTCATCCCGCTGCTCACCCGGCGGCCGGGCGGGCTGCTGGTGGAGGTGACCGACGGCGACGACGAGGCGCCGTACTCCGGCATGCTGGCGTACGACTCGGTCAAGGTCGCGATCCGGCGGTTCGGCGTGGTGCTCGCGCAGGACCTCGGGAAGTTCGGCACGACGTCGGTCGCCGTCACGCCGGGCTTCCTGCGGTCGGAGCAGATGCTGGAGCACTTCGGGGTGACCGAGGAGAACTGGCGGGACGCGATCGCGAAGGAGCCGCACTACGCGATGTCCGAGACGCCCCGGTACGTCGGGCGCGCGGTGGCCGCGCTCGCCGCCGACCCGGAGCGCGAGCGGTTCACCGGCCGGGCGCTGGCGTCGTGGACGCTCATGCGGGAGTACGGCTTCACCGACGTGGACGGCTCGCGGCCCGACTGGGGCCGGTGGTACGAGGAAGTGGTCAAGCCGGGGCTGGACCCCACCGCGGTCGACGTTTCCCGGTACCGCTGACGCGGTAGTGCCGGAATGGGCGGGTTGACCACCGGAGAACCGAATGGGCGGCGTGCCGCGGTTACCGCTCCCGCGCGGGCGCCGCGAGCCTGAAACACTTTCGCGGGAATCCCCTGCGCGGTCGAGGCATGGCCCCTTCCTCGAAAGGCGACACGCTTTGCGCGGTCATTAGTGTCAGCAGTCGGTGGTGGCGGTCCGGCTCGACGGCGAGCCGGACCGCCGCGGTCACCGCGCCACTGTGACACCACCCCGGACGTGCAGGCCAGCAGGTATCCCCCGGCCTGACCGCCGGTCGGGCGCGCCCGCCGGTCGGCGTCCGGGTTCCCAGGATCGAGGAGTCGATGATGTTCTTCTCCGGCAGTCGGAGGGGTGGTTCGCTATTCCTTCCGAGCGCCGCCCCGAAGTTCGGGATTGCCCGAACATGTTTGCTCGCGTTGCTCGCGATGATTCTTCTCATGCCCGCACCGACGATGTCGGCGGCCCCTTACCCGGCCCGCGTCCAGGTGTTCGTCGCGAACAGCGGTTCCGATTCCGTGACGGTCTACGACACGCGTTTGGGTGAGGTGACGCGCACTATTCCGGTCGGACTCACGCCGGTAGGCGTGGGCGCCACTCCGAGCGGTGACGTGGTGTACGTGACCAACGAGCAGTCCAACACCGTGTCGGTGATCGACGCGCGTGCCCTCGTCGTGACGACGACCGTGCCGGTCGGGCTGCACCCGTTCGGCGTGGCGGTGACCCCCACGCACGCGTACGTGACGAACTTCGGCTCGAACACCGTCACCGTCATCGACACGGCCACCAACGTGCCGGTGATGGAGATCCCGGTCGGCCGGTTCCCGCACACGCCCGCCGTGAGCCCCAACGGCGACCGGGTCTACGTGACCAACAACGGCGACCAGACCGTCACCGTGATCGACACCGCCGGCCAGGCGCCGGTGGCGACCATCCCGGTGGGCCGCTACCCGGCGGGCGTCGCCGTCAGCCCCGACGACCAACGGGTCTTCGTCGCCAACACCGGCTCCAACACCGTGACGGTGATCGACACCGCCACCAACGCGCCGATCACGACGACCGACGTGGGACGCGCGCCGATGGGCGTCTCGGTCACTCCGGGCAACCTGGTCTACGTGGCCAACGCGGCGTCGGACACCGTGTCCGTGCTCGACCTGAACGGCGCGCCGGTGGTGCCGCAGGTGCCCGTGCCGGACCGCCCCGAGGGCTCCGCCGCGGCACCCGACAACAGCCTCGTCTTCATCACCAACAACGGGGCCGACTCGATGACGGTGCTCGACGCGGTGACGGCGCAACCGGTCGTGGTCGTGCCGGTCGGCGCGAAACCGGAGGGCGTGGCCGTGACGTCGTGATCGCCCGGAGGCGGGACCGGTCCGGCTCGGACGCCGCCGGGCGGACCGGCCGGGCCGGGTCGGTCGGATGCCGCCGGGCCGTCCGGTCGGACGTCGCAGGGCCAGGCGGTCGGACGTCGCCGGGCCGTCCGGTCAGACGTCGCCGGGCCGGACCAGCCCGGTCTCGTAGGCCAGCACCACGGCCTGCACCCGGTCCCGCAGCTCCAGCTTCGCGAGGATGCGCCCCACGTGCGTCTTCACGGTCGCCTCGGACAGGAACAGCTTCCGCGCGATCTCGGTGTTCGACAGCCCCTTGGCGATCAGCACGAGCACCTCGCGCTCCCGCTCGGTCAACGCCTCCAGCACCGAGGCGTCCCGCAGCTCGCCGCCGCCCTCCCCGAGGAACCGGCTCAGCAGCCGCTTGGTCACCGACGGCGACACCACCGCGTCCCCGGACGCGACCGCACGCAGCGCCGAGACCAGGTCGCCGGGCGGCGTGTCCTTCAGCAGGAACCCGGAAGCGCCGTTGCGCAACGCGGACAGCGCGTACTCGTCCATGTCAAACGTGGTCATGACCAGCACCTTCGCCGTGCCGGCCTCGGTGATCCGCTTGGTCGCCTCGACACCGTCGAGCACGGGCATCCGCACGTCCATCAGCACCACGTCCGGCCGCAGCGACGCGGACATGTGCACGGCGTCGAGCCCGTCGCCCGCCTCGCCCACCACGTCGATGTCGTCCTGGGCGCCGAGCACCATCCGGAAGCCCATGCGCATGAGCTCCTGGTCGTCCACCAGCAGTACTCGGATCACGTCCCCACCCTATGACGGCACCAGCGGCAGCCGGGCGCGCACCCGCCAGCCACCGCCGGGGTTCGGCCCGGCCTCCAGCGTGCCGCCCAGCACGCCGGCCCGTTCGCGCATCCCGATCAACCCGTTGCCCCCGGACACCGCGACCAGGTCGTGGGGCGTCCCGAACCCGTCGTCGGACACCTCCAGCTCCACGTGGTCCTCGACCCGCGTGACCCGGACGAGGGCCGACGCGCCCGACCCGGCGTGCTTCAGCGTGTTCGTCAACGCCTCCTGCACGATGCGGTAGATGCCGAGCCCCAGCCCGGCGGGCAGCGCGCCGAGGTCGTCGCCGGCCTCCAGCCGCACCGGCAGACCGGCCGCGCGCAGGTTGTCCGCGAGCGCGCCGAGGTCGGCCGCGCCGGGCTGCGGCGCCCACTGCGTCTGCGACCGGTCCTCCGACCGCAGCACGCCCAGCAGCCGCCGCAGCTCCGTCAGCGCCTGCCGGCCGGTGTCGGCGATGGTCCGCATCGCCGCCGCGGCCAGGTCCGGGTTGGACTTGATCGCGTACCCCGCGCCGTCGGCCTGCACGACCATCACCGACACCGCGTGCGCCACCACGTCGTGCAGCTCCCGCGCGATGCGCGACCGCTCCTCGCCGACGGCGATGCGGGCCTGCTGGTCGCGCTCGGTCTCCAGCAGCTTCAGCCGCTGCTCCAACTCCCGCTGGTAGGCGCGCCGCGCGCCGACGAACTCGCCGAGCGCCCAGCTGAACCCGAAGATCACGGCGATGAGGAACACGAGGAACACGGCCTCGGCGCCCGGCCCGACGCGCCACACCGCCCACACGAACGTCCCGATGGTCAGCCACAGCGCGTAGACCAGCGCACGCCGCCTGCCGACGAACGCCACCATCGTGTAGAGCGCGACGGCCAGCGCGAAGTCCGCCGGCCGGAGGGGGAGGCCCTGGTCGAACGAGCCGTGCGTGAACAGCTGGATGACGCCGCCGACCAGGATCGTGTAGCTGCTGGCCAGCGGGTGCTTGCGCCGGAAGATCACCGGCACCACGAGCAGGAGCCCGACCAGGTACAGGACGGAGGTGGGCAGGTACACGCCGGCCGAGAGCATCGCGCCGAGGTCGAACAACGCGAGCGACCCGGCGATCAGGGAGTCCCCGAACGCCGGGTGGGCTCGCATCCACAGGCTCAGGCGACGCACGTGACCAGGTTAGGCAGGGTGCCGGCCGGTGCGCGTCGCGCCACGGTCTGACCCCCGCCTAATCCTCCAGACGGATGTCGCCCGCTGGCCCGCGCCCGTTCACCGCGTGGTCTTGATCTGCGGCGGAGTCGTCTGCGACGGCGGAACGGGCTCGATGCGCGGCGACTGCGACGGCACGCCGTGCTCGCGCTCGTACTGGCGGTGCTCCTCGGTCATCTCGTCGGCCAGCTGCTGCTGGATCTGGCGGTCCCGGATGCGGCCGAGGATCATCATCGTCACGGCGTGCACCAAGGCCAGCAGCAGGAGCATCAGGCCCAGCTTGAGGACGACGTCCTTCACCGCGTCACCGGTGTCGACCCTGATGATCGAGACGATCGCCAGGAGGCCGAGCACGACGAGGTGGAACAACACCGTGGCGAGCGCGGTCATGGACCTGGCCGCCTCCGGGTCGCCGTACGCCCGGTTCATGTAGGCCCGCCCGCTCCGGTAGATCAGCTGGCCGTCGATCAGCACCAGCACCACGCCGAGCAGCAGGAAAACGGCATAACCCTGTTCCATGACGTGACCTCCCTCTCACTGCGCGGAATACCCCGGCGCGCTCGTTCGCAAACCGCGACCCCGGGTGGCGTGGCACGATCTGCGCGTGACCGCCCAGGCCCAGCAGCTCGCCGGCCCGCTCTCGGCCGCCGTCGCGAACCTGTGCGCGGGACTGCGGTCGCAGGTGTCGCCGAGCACCGCGGCGGGCTTCGGCGAGGTGCTGCGCCGGCTGTCGGCGCCGCTCCAGGTCGCGGTCGCGGGCCGGATCAAGTCCGGCAAGTCGACGCTGGTGAACGCCCTGATCGGCAGGCGCGTGGCGCCGACCGACGTCGGCGAGTGCACCCGCCTGGTCACCCGGTTCCAGTACGGCACGGTGGACCGGGTCGAGGTCGTGTTCACCGACGGGCGCAAGCAGGTGCTGCCGTTCGACGCCGACGGCGGCATCCCGGCCGACCTCGGCGTCGACGTGGACGAGGTCTCGCACATCGAGGCGTACCTGACCAACGCCGTCCTGCGCGACCTGACGGTGATCGACACACCCGGCCTCGGCTCGCTCGACGCGGCGTCCGTCGCGCGCACGGAAGCCTTGCTGGGCAACGAGCTGGACCCGGTGTCGCGCAGCGCGGTCGCCGGCGCGGAGGCCGTGCTGTACGTGGTGACCCAGGGCGTGCGCGGCGACGACCAGCAGGCGCTGGCCGCGTTCACCGCCGCCACCGCGAGCCGGGAGGCCGGCCCGGTCAACGCGATCGCGGTGCTCAACAAGGCCGACACGATCGCCGCCGAGACCGTCGAGGGCGCGGACGGCGACACGTGGCGGGCGGCGGTGCTGCTGGCGGAGCGCCAGGCGCACACGCTCAAGCCGCGCGTCGCGGACGTGCTGCCGGTGATCGGCCTGATCGCCGAATCGGTCGAGACCGGCGGCTTCGCCTCCGCCGACGCCGACGCCCTGCGCAAGCTCGCGGCGCTGGACGACGCGACCCGCGAGACGATGCTGATCTCGGCGGACCTGTTCGTCGGCTGGGACTGCGACGTGCCGGTGGGCGTGCGCACCCGGCTCTTGGAGAAGCTCGACCTGTACGGGGTCCGCCGGGCGCTGGCGGCGATCGACGCCGAACCGGCGATCACGGCGGGCGCGCTGCGGCGCGTGCTGCTCGACGCGTCCGGCCTCGACGGGGTGCGCGGCAAGCTCGACGCCGTCTTCCGGTCCCGCGCGGACGGCATCAAGGCCGCCGCGGCGCTGGCGTCGGTCACCGCGCTGGCCGCCGCGTCCGGCGACCCCGGCGAGCGCCGGCGCGTCCACGACGCCATCGAGGTGCTGCTCGCCAAGCCCGAGGCGCACCAGTTGCGGCTGCTGGAGGCGTTGACGCTGGTGGCGTCGGGCGCGGTGGCCATGCCCGCGGACCTGGCCGAGGAGGTGCTGAGGTTCGGCGCCTCCCCGGACGCGGCCGAGCAGCTCGGCCTGCGCGGCAGGCCGACGCACGAACTCGTCGCCCACGCGCTGGAACGCGCGGGCTGGTGGCGGTCGTTCGCCTCCTTCGGCGCCACGCCCGCGCAGAGCCGGGTCGCGCACGTGGTGCACCGGGCGTACTTCCTGATCTGGCAACAATTGCGGGGGCGGAGATGACGGACGGAACGGAAGCCGGGCCGCGCGCGTCGGACCCCGGCGTGGAGACCATCGCCGGCGAACTGCTGGACCAGGCGCTGGCGGAGCGGCGCGCCCTGGTGCAGCTCTGCCTGTACGCGCTGGACCGCGCCCGCAGCTCCGGCGTGGTCGAACGGCTGGAGGAGGGCCTGGCGGGCATCGGCGTCACGGCGCTGCGCCCGGACGGCGAGCGGTTCGACCCGTCCGTGCACGAGGCGGGCGGCACGGTGCCGACCGACGACGCGTCCCTGGACGGCCTGGTGGCGGAGACCGAGGTCGTCGGGTTCGCGGACCGCGGGCGGACGCTCCGCGCGCCGGTCGTGACCGTGTACACCACGCGATGAGCACGCTGCCGCAGGCGGTCCGGCAGACGCGGGAACGCCTGACCGCGCTCGTCCGGGGCATCGACCCGCGCGCGGCGTCGTTCGTGGAGACGCGGCGCGGCGGCGCGGCGTCGGTCGTCGTCGTGGGCGAGACGAACCGGGGCAAGAGCTCGCTGGTGAACGCGCTGCTGGCGACACCGAACCTGTCGCCGGTCGACGCCGAGGTCGCCACCGCGACCTACCTGGTGTTCCGCCACGGTGCCGAGTGGTCGGCGCGGGCGTGCTACGCGGGCTCGACGCCACCGGTGCCGTTCGACCGCTCGGAGCTGGTCGACTGGGTGTCCGCGGCGCACGACCTGCCCGAGGGCATGCTGCCGCCCCGGTACGTCGAGGTCGACGCGCCGATACCGCTGCTGGAGCGGCTGTCCGTGGTGGACACGCCCGGGGTCGGCGGCCTGGAGTCGGCGCACGGCGAGCTGGCGGCCGAGGCGGCGGCGTCCGCCACGGCGCTGCTGTTCGTGGTCGACGCGTCCGCGCCGTTCACGCGCGGCGAGCTGGACTTCCTCGCCACCGTGGGCGAACGCGTCGAGACCGTCGTGTTCGCGCTGACCAAGGTGGACCAGTACCGGGGCTGGCGCACCGTCCTGGAGGCCGACCAGGCGCTGCTCGCCGAGCACGCGCCGAGGTTCGCCGGAGCGACGTTCCACCCGGTGTCGTCGCGGATGTTCGAGCTGGCGGGCAAGGCGCCGAACCCCGACGCGGCGGCGATGCTGCGCGAGCGGTCCGGCATCGGCGCGTTGCAGGCGGCGTTGCAGGAGCTGGTGGTCGGCCGGGCGGCGATGCTCGGCGAGGCGAACGCGCTGCGCGCCTTGGCCACCGTGCTGGACGAGCTGGTCGCGCGCGGCGAGGCCGACCAGCGCGCCCTGTCGGCGGGCGAGGAGGAGGCCGAGGCGCTGCGCGCGCGGCGCGACGAGCTGAACGCCCAGCGCCGGTCGTCCACCCGGAGCTGGCAGGTGCGCCTGCGCGGCGAGGTGCAGCGGGCGCGCGTCGAGGGCGCCCACGAGGTCAGCAGGCAGATGAGGGACGTGCAGACGTGGTTCCGCACGGCGATCGAGACGGCGTCCCCCGAGCGGCTGGCGGCGCTGCCGCACGAGGTGGACGCGGCGTTGCAGGTGGTGTCCGGCCGGATCAGCGGGGGGCTGGGCGCGCGGCTGGCCCGCGTCGCCGACGCCGCGCTCGCCGACCTGTTCGCACCGGACGAGCTGGCCGTCATCCGCGGCCAGTTCGCGCGCGGCGCGACACCGCCGATCGTGCTGCGCCCACCGGAGAAGCGCGCGCCGACCGCCGAGGACAAGCTGCTGGTGTTCATGGGCGTCTCGGGCGGCCTCGGCGCGGGCAGGCTCGCCGCGATGCCGCTGGCGGGCCTGGGCGTCGCCGCGCTGAACCCCGTCGTGCTGCCCGTGACGATCGTGCTCGGGCTCGGCGCGGGCTGGTGGATGGCTCGCACGCGCAAGCACTCGGCGGACAAGCAGCACCTGAAGCAGTGGCTGTCGGACGCGATCGCCGACGCCCGGTCCACTGTGGACCAACTGGTGGCGGAGCAGTTGATCGAGGCCGAGCAGCAGTTGTCGCTGGCGCTGGACGACGCGCTCGGCAGGCGCGTGGACGCGATCGAGGCGGAGCTGCGCGAGGTGGACAGGGCGCTGCGCATGGAGGCGGGCGAGCGGGCCAAGGAGCTGGGCAGGGCCACCCGCCGACTGGCCGAGCTGAAGTCGGGGCGGGCGAAGGTGGACGAGCTGCTGTCCCGCATCCGCGCCCTGCGCGACCGCGCCTGACCGCGCCTGACCGTGCCTTGAGCGATCCAGCGTCACGGAGTGCTGTCAAAGGGTGACGCGGGTTCCGCCGCGGAACCGAATCGGCATAACGTGAGTCCTACCGGTACAGAGCGCAGGAGGGTGGTATCCGGTGTACATCGACGAGACAGGCGCGACCGATGGCGAGCTGAAGGTCACCGTCGAGGACGAGGAGTACACCGCCGAGGCGACGTACGACCTGGACGACGACGGCGTCGACGAGAGCGCCGTGGTCGAGACCGACGACGGCGGCCACCTGGCGTTCAGCGACACCGACGGCGACGGTGACGCGGACCTGATGAGCACGTTCGACAAGGACGGCGCGCTGGTCGGGCAGGCGCGGTTCGACGAGGGTTCCGGCGAGTGGGTCGCCGTCGAGCCCTCCGACGAGCACAGCCGCAAGACCAGCACGAACGACGGCAAGTCGATCCTGGTCGACGTCGAGGGCGGCGCGGACCAGAACGTCGGGCCTGCCACCGAGGACACCGACGGCGACGGGCGCGCCGACACGGCGGTGGTCAAGGACGACCAGGGCGACACCTGGCTGTTCACCGACTCGGACGGCGACGGCACGGCCGACATCGCCACCGAGATCACGGCGGACGGCGAGGTCACCATGTCCAAGCACACCGGCGACGACCAGTGGACCGAGGTCGAGCACGGTCGGATCGACGAGAACGGGAAGTACGTGCCGGACGGCGGGGACGAGTCGGCGGGCGACGAGGTCTGGTCGCCCGGCGGGAAGGTCACGGTGTCGGGCGTGGTGCGGATCGACTCCGTGACCGGGCAGTGGATCAGCCCGAACTGAGCGCCGTGGCGGGCTGAGCGCCGGTGCTGGGGTGAGTGGCGCGGTGGGCTGAGTGGCGCGGTCGGGGTGAGTGGCGCGGTCGGGGTGAGTGGCGCGGTCGGGGTGAGTGGCGCGGTCGGGGTGAGTGGCGCGGTCGGGGTGAGTGGCGCGGTCGGGACGCGCCGGGCCGACGGTGTCGTCCCGGCGCGTCCCGACCGTGCCGTTGCTCGTGCGCTGCCGGCCGGGTGTTCCGTGTTCCCGGCTGGGCGTTCGCGGCCTGCCTATGCCGCGCAGAACTCGTTGCCCTCCGGGTCGCGCATGACCCACCAGCGCCCGGCCGGCCCCCGGTCGACCTCCTGGACGCGGGTCGCGCCCAGCCCTTCGAGCCGGGCCACCAGCGCGTCGAGGCCGCCCGGCTCGCTGTGGACGTCGATGTGCAGGCGGTTCTTGCCCGCCTTGCCCTCGGGCACGTCCTGGAACAGGAGCCGTCGACCCCGGCCGACGCCGCTGGTCGGGTCGAACGGGTCGTCGGGGTGGCGGATCGCCGCGTAGCCGCGGAACGTCTTGCGGCCGCGGTGCTCGGCGACGGCCTCCTCGCCGAGGTGGCCCGCCGCCAGCAGTTGCCCGACGAGGGCGCTCGGGTCTTCCACCTCGTACTCCAGGGCCGCGGCCCAGAAATCCGCGAGGACGGGTGCGTTCGCGCTGTCGATGACCAGCTTCCAGCTCAGGGGCATGTAACCAGTTATAGTGGTTACATGGAATCGCCCGCAACCAGGGGGCTGACGCTGCACTCCCGTTCCGGCGTCGCCTACCGGTTCGATCCCGGCGCGCTGTGCCTGGAACTGCTGGTCACCGGAGGTCCCGGCCCCTACCGCCGGTACGAGGTCCTGCACGAGCCGGCCGACCTGGCCGCGTGGGCGGAGCGGTCGCGGCTGGTCCCGACGCCCGAGCTGGACATCTCCGCCGACGAGGTGGCCGACGCGCGGGGGCTGCGCGACGCGCTGTTCCGGGTCGTCCTCGCCCACGTGCGCGGCGATCCGCACCCGCCCGACGACCTGGCGGTCGTCAACGAGGCTGCCGCGAAGCCGGCCCTGGCACCCGCCATCGCCCCCACCGGGGAGCGGCGGTGGGCCGGCTCGCCCGGTGGCTCGCACCTGCTGGCCACCGTCGCGCGGGACGCGGTCGAACTGCTGACCGGCCCGTACGCCCACCGCGTCCGCACCTGCGCGGCGGAGGACTGCCACCTGATCTACGTGGACATCTCACGCCCCGGCCGTCGTCGGTGGTGCTCGATGGAGCACTGCGGCAACCGCCACAAGGTGAGGACCCTGCGCGCCCGGAATGCAGAGGAAGGATGACCACCATGCCC
The DNA here is from genome assembly GCF_003634935.1 of Saccharothrix australiensis. Lineage (NCBI taxonomy): Bacteria > Bacillati > Actinomycetota > Actinomycetes > Pseudonocardiales > Pseudonocardiaceae > Saccharothrix > Saccharothrix australiensis. The sequence continues at coordinate 198,394 of NZ_RBXO01000001.1, read as the reverse complement.
ACCGGACTCACCAAGGACGTCGGCTGGCAGATCGGCGTGTCCCGCACGCTGCCCCACCCGCTGCCGGTCGTGTGGGAGTTCATCAGCGGTGCCGAGGGGTTGGCGCTCTGGCTCGGGGCCGGCGCGGTCCTCACGCCGGAACGCGGCGCGCCCTACCGGACCGATGCCGGGGTGACGGGGGAGGTGCGCGGCTACCGGCCGGCGGACCGCATCCGCGTCACCCGCGGCTCGTCGACGGTGCAGGTGGCCCTTGCGCCCGGCGGGTCCGGCACGGTGCTCCGCTTCCACGAGGAACACCTGGCGAGCGCCGAGGAGCGCGAACAGCGGCGGGCGCACTGGAAGCGCGTCATGGACCGGGTCGCCGCCGCCCTCGACGGGCGGTGATCTTGATCGCCGGTGGTCGGACAACCCCGGCTGGGCTCCGCTGGGAGGGCGGTGGACTGCCGGGTGTGGCGTTGTCTGCCGTCCCCGGCCGGGGTTTACCGTTGGTGTGGTTGCGTTGCGTGCTGTTCCCGGCTGTGTTCCGGGCTTGGGTGGGTGGGGGCGGTTTGCGTCGTGGTCCCTCTTCTGCCGGTCGCGTTGCGTTCAGGGCTGCGGGTGCGTAGGTCGGCCGGCGGGGCGGGGAGCTAGTGGCGCTTGGCCGAGGTGAGGAACGATCGCCAGGCGCGGGGGCTGAAGGAAACCCGTGGTCCGGTGGTGTTCTTGGAATCCCGCACGCCGACGGTGGTGTCGACGAACCGCACCTCCACGCAGGCGTCGCTGGTAGCGGCGCTGCGGCTGCTCTTGAACCATCCGGTGTCACGGGTCATGCGCTGATCCGGTTCGTGAACGATCGCCAGGCGTGGGGGCTGAAGGAGAAGTGAAGACCGGTGGGGTGCTTGGAGTCCCGGACGTCCACAGCCAGGTTGGTGAAGCGCACTTCGAGGCAGCCGTTGCTGCCGCCGGAGCTGTGGCTGCTCTTGAACCACCCGGTGTCGCGGGTCATCGCCGGCCTCCTTGGTCCTGCCGATGAGCAGCGCGCGGATGTGCTGACGCCCCACCGGTCGCTGCGCCGGAAGTTGCCTCGGGTCGGTGTCCTCCGGCTGATCGTAGGAGGTGCGCGGCCTGTGTGGAACCGCTGCGAGGGGCACCGGAGCCAGGACCAAGCGCTTGGTCGGTGAACTGGAATGGTCGGACAACCCCGGCTGGGCTCCGCTGGGAGGGCGGTGGACTGCCGGGTGTGGCGCTGCCTGCCGTCCCCGGCCGGGGTTTACCGTTGGTGTGGTTGCGTTGCGTGCTGTTCCCGGCTGTGTTCCGGGCTTGGGTGGGTGGGGGCGGCTTGCGTCGTGGTCCCTCTTCTGCCGGTCGCGTTGCGTTCAGGGCTGCGGGTGCGTAGGTCGGCCGGCGGGGCGGGGAGCTAGTGGCGCTTGGCCGAGGTGAGGAACGATCGCCAGGCGTGGAGGCCGAAGGAGAACTCTGGTCCGGCGGTGTCCTTGGAGTCCCGCACGCCGACGGTCGTCTCGGTGAAGCGCACTTCGACGCAGGCGTCACTGCCGGCCGCGCTACGGCTGCTCTTGAACCATTCGGTGTCGCGGGTCATCGCCGGCCCTCCTCGGTCCTGTCGATGACCAGCGCGCGGACGTGCCCGACGCCCACCGTCCGGCGCGCTGGAGCTTGCCTCGGGACGGTGTCCTCCCGCTGATCGTAGGAGGTGCGCGACCCTCGCGGAACCGCCACGAACTAGTGGCGCTTGGCTGAGGTAAGGAACGATCGCCAAGCGCGGCTGCTGAAGGAAAACCGTGGTCCAGCCGTGTTCTTGGAGTCCCGGACGTCAACGGTCGTCTCGGCGAACCGCACTTCGAGGCAGCCGTTGCTGCCAGCCGTGCTGTGACTGCTCTTGAACCACCCGGTGTGGCGTTCCACGGCTCTGCTCCTCACAGCGTGTTGACCAACAGGGAGCGGGTGTTCTCGGCGCTCAACGCCAACTGGTGAACCCGCTCGAAGATCCGGCGCATCGGTTGGATGTCCGATGGCTGATGGTAGTAGGTGTACGCCCCGTAGAGGGTTGACACGAAGGCCACCGGAGTCCCCTCCGGGAAGTCCAGAACCACCAGTCCTCCGCCCAACGCGGGGTTGTCCGGCACGGCGTTCGGTACCACTCGCACGTCCAGCATCGGGTACTCCTCCATCATCTGGAGGAGGTGCAACACTTGCCCGCGCATGACGGACGGGCCGCCCACCACGTGGTGCAGGGTGTCCTCGGTGAAGATGAGGTTGATCTTCCGAGGAGACTGCGACTCCAACACCAGCCGCTGCTGCGCGAGTCGGAACTCGATGCGCTCACTGGTCTCCTCCTCGGATGCCTCCCAGAAGATGGAGTCGGCGCTGCCGAGGAGTGATCGGATGTACTGCGGGGACTGCACCAGACCTGGCATCACGCCGCACTCGTACCAACTGATCACCTCTGCGGCGGCTTGGAGTTCGCCAAGGCGCTTGAAGGGTTGTGGCAGCACGTCGAGGTAGCCGCGTGGCTTCACCCGGCGTCGACTGGCCGTGCCGAGCGCCAGGATCGTCGCGCGTTCGTCGTTGCCCACTTCGTAGAAGTCGAGCAGCTTGATCAACTCATCGGGCCCGAGGGTGCCCTTGCCGTGCTCGATCTGACTGATGCGTCCAGCGCTGCGGCCGATCGCCCTACCCGCTTCGAGCTGCGACCTGCCTGCGTCATCCCGGAGCCGGGCCAAGGCGAGGCCCAGCTGACGGCGCTCGACAGTCTGCTCTGCCATGCCCATTCGGCGATTCCTTCACCCGATCGGTACACCCCAGTTAGCCTCACTTTAGGCTAGCGTGAGGCCACTTCGTTCCGTGCTCGATCACATACAACACGTAGGGAGTCCGTGATGGCCAACGAGGTGTCCGAGCGTCGGGAGTGGCTGGTCCGCTGTGCCACCAACCGCGGCGAGCCGGCCGTCTGCTCGATCGAGGTGTCGCAGGGTGTGATCGAGATATTCGGCCCCGGCGACAGCTTCTGCTTCAGCCTCGACGGCGACCTGATCGACGGCTTCCGCACCTCGCTCGACGAAGCGGCCCAGCGCGTCCGGACGGATGTCGCCCTCGCCTGACCACCGCCCGTGTGCGACCCTTTGTAACAAGGGGTCGATACAAAGAGAGGCGGGGGCATGGGAGAGGCGCTGTTATACGGACTGGTCGGGTTGGCCATCCTGCTCGTGCTGTGGCCGACGCGGTCCGGTGCCGCCAAGTTCCTCCGCCGCTGGGGCGTCGCTGAACCCACCGAGGAGCAGGTGGCGCCGGCCCTCCGCTACCTCCGCGACCGCCGCCTGCTCTACCCGCTGCTGTTCGTGCTCGTCCCACCCGTCGCCGGGGCGGTGGCCGAGCTGTTCGGCCTGCCGACGCCGACGGCCGGCGCGTTGCGCCACCTCGCGTCCGGCATCGCGGCGCTGCTGATCGCGGAAGTGGTCGCGGCGCTGCGTCCGGTGCGGGGCGCTCGCGTCGCGACGCTCACCCCGCGCCGGTGGCGCGACCTCCTGCCGCGCTGGGGTGTCGCGCTGCTCTCGACGCTGGCCGCCGTGTCGCTGCTGTCCGCGTTCGCCGGGCTGTCCGCGCAGTCGTGGGCGCGTCGGGCGGTGGGAGCGGTCGGGTTCAGCGAGCCCTACCGCGCCGAGGTCGCCCGGCCGGTCGGTGTCGTCGTGGTGGTCGGGGTGGTGCTGGGACTGGTGGCCGTGCTGGGCGTGGTGCGGCTCGCGGTGCGGCGCGGGTCGGTGGCCGATCCCGCCGTCGACGCGGTGCTGCGCACCCGAAGCGCACGGGTCGCCGTCGGGATCGGCATGGCGTGGATGGCCTGGATGGTGACCTTGGCCAACGGCCGGCTCTCCGCGCTGCACAGCCTGTCGCGGTCCAGTGGCGACGGGCCGGGCTGGCTGGGCGCCGTCCGCCTGATCGACTCGGTGGGGCTGCTCGTGCTGCTCGTCGGGGTGCTGGGCTGGATCTGGGTGGCGAACCCGCCCAGCCGCACCGCCCGCGCCGTGGAACCCGGCCGGTGAAGCAGGTCGTCGTCGACCCGGACAGCGGGGTCGCGCCGTGGCGGCAGGTGCGGGACCAGCTCGTCCACCTGGTCCGGACCGGTGAGCTGCCGGTCGGCTCGCCGCTGCCGTCGATCCGCCAGTTGGCCCGCGACCTCGGCCTGTCCGCCGGCACGGTGGCGCGGGTCTACCGGGACCTGGAGGTCGCCGGCCTCCTGCGCACCGCCCGGCGCAGGGGCACCGTGGTCGCCGCCGCGCCCGACCCGTCGATGTCAAGCGCGGCAACGGATGCGGGCACCGCGCTCGCCGCGTCCGCCGCCCGGTTCGCCGCCGAGGCGCGGGCGTTGGGCGTCGACCCGGAAGCGGCCGTGCGCGCGGTGCGCGCGGCGTGGCAGGCCGGCTGAACCCGGACATTTTCCGCGCAATTCTTGCGCTCCGCCATGAGAGCGCTTCCACATCGTTACGGAGTCGCAACCGCGTCGTGTGGTGGTCGCCGCACCCGCCGGGTCTTGCATTCGCCGCGCTAAAGCGCAGGTCGCAGCGGGGTTTGTGGTGATCGGGTGCTGAATCGATTCCAGAATCGGTTTTGTGAGAGAGCCGACAGGTCAGATGTGCGTTACCGAGGATTAACCCGGCTAACCTCCGTCTATCCCCTTAACCGGCACGCCCTCCACCGGGCGGGCGGAGCCATTCCCGAGGACGTCCCACCGGACAACGGCGTCCACCGTGGGCTGGCGCTCAGCTAGGAGACGAGACGAGATGACGGCAGTGACCATTCCCGGTCTCGACCAGGCACCGACCAACCACGCGCGGCTGCTCTCCTGGGTGCGCGAGGTTGCCGAGCTGACCTGCCCGGACCAGGTCGTCTGGGCCGACGGTTCCCAGGACGAATGGAACCGCCTCACGGCCAAACTCGTGGACGCCGGCACCTTCGTCCCGCTGAAGAAGAAGCCCAACTCCTTCTGGGCGGCCTCGGACCCCACCGACGTCGCGCGCGTCGAGGAGCGGACGTTCATCTGTTCCGTGGACGAGGCCGACGCCGGCCCCACGAACAACTGGATGGACCCCTCCGAGATGAAGGGGATCATGACCGAGCTGTACCGGGGCTCGATGCGCGGTCGCACGATGTACGTGATCCCGTTCTGCATGGGCCCGCTGGACGCCGAGAAGCCGATGCTGGGCGTGGAGATCACGGACTCCGAGTACGTCGTCGTCTCCATGCACATCATGACCCGCATGGGCACGAAGGCCCTGGCGCGGTTCGGCGAGGACGCCGACTTCGTCCAGGCGCTGCACTCGATCGGCGCGCCGCTGGAGCCCGGCCAGGCGGACGTCCCGTGGCCCTGCAACGACACCAAGTACATCACGCACTTCCCCGAGGAGCGGACGATCTGGTCGTTCGGCTCGGGCTACGGCGGCAACGCGCTGTTGGGCAAGAAGTGCTACTCGCTGCGCATCGCCTCGGTGATGGCGCGCGACGAGGGCTGGCTCGCCGAGCACATGCTGATCCTCAAGCTCACCTCGCCGGAGAACAAGGCGTACTACATCGCCGCCGCGTTCCCCAGCGCCTGCGGCAAGACCAACCTCGCCATGCTGGAGCCGACCATCCCCGGCTGGAAGGTGGAGACCCTCGGCGACGACATCGCGTGGATGCGGTTCGGCGAGGACGGCCGCCTGTACGCGGTCAACCCGGAGAACGGCTTCTTCGGCGTCGCGCCCGGCACCGACTACCACACCAACCCGAACGCCATGCGCACCATCGAGAAGGGCAACTCGCTCTTCACGAACGTCGCGCTGACCGACGACGGCGACGTGTGGTGGGAGGGCATGGGCGAGCCGCCCGCGCACCTGACCTCCTGGAAGAAGCAGGACTGGACGCCGGACAGCGAGGAGCTGTCGTCGCACCCGAACTCCCGCTACTGCACGCCGATCGCCCAGTGCGACATCAAGGCGCCCGAGTGGGAGGACCCGAAGGGCGTGCCGATCTCGGCGATCTTCTTCGGCGGGCGGCGCGCCACCACGATCCCGCTGATCACCGAGTCGCGCGACTGGCAGCACGGCGTGTTCATGGGCGCGACGCTGTCCAGTGAGACGACCGCCGCCGCCGTCGGCCAGGTCGGCGTGGTGCGCCGCGACCCGATGGCGATGCTGCCGTTCATCGGCTACCACGCCGGTGACTACTTCCAGCACTGGATCGACACCGGCAAGTCGGCCGACGCCGACAAGCTGCCGAAGATCTTCTACGTCAACTGGTTCCGCCGGGGCGAGGATAAGCGCTTCCTGTGGCCCGGCTTCGGCGAGAACTCGCGCGTGCTGAAGTGGGCCATCGAGCGCATCGAGGGCAAGGCCGCCGCGCAGGAGACGCCGATCGGGCACGTCCCGACCGCCGACGAGCTGGACCTGTCGAACCTCGACGCCCCGCGCGAGGACGTCGAGGCGGCGCTGAGGTTCGACGCCGACGAGTGGCGCGCCGAGCTCCCGATGATCGAGGAGTGGTTCGCGAAGATCGGCGACAAGGTGCCGACCTCGCTGCGCGACGAGCTGGAGGCGCTGCGGCAGCGCCTGGGCTGACCCGCACCGTGACCGGGACCCGGTGGACAAGGGCGTCCACCGGGTCTCTTTTCGATCACCCTCGGTGATTTTCGCCGGGGCGCGCGGTACCAAGGAGGGGTGACCCGGCGGGACGAGTTCCTGGGCGGCCTGCACTTCGACGAGGACCGCGACGAGCGGGTCGGGCCGCGGGCCGGTGTCGTGCGGTACGAGCCGGTCCGCCCGCCGCCCCGCCGCCGCGCCCGGCCGGGGTGGCACGTGCTCGGCGTGGTGGTCGGCGCGCTGGGGATCGTCGTCGCGGCGTTCGCGTGGGGTTACGGCCTCGGCCGGCTCGGCCACGTCGAGCAGGTCGCCCAGTTCGGCGCGGCGCTCCGGTTCGACGTGACCCGCGTGCGCGGCCTGGTGGCGCTGGTGCTCGCGGGACTGGTGGTGGGGCTGGTGACGGTGGGACGGCTGTCCCCAGCCGCACCGCTCACCGCCGGCCTGCTGTCGTTGGCCGCCGGCGTGGCGTGGGAACTGGGCGTCTTCCCGGTCCTACCCGTGTTCAGGCCGGTGTTCGACGGTGGCGCGGCGGTCGTGGTGGGCGTCCTGCTGCTCGTGATCGCCTTCCGGCGGCGCTAGTTGTCCACAGGTTGTGGATGAAGCTGTGCACAGGCTGTGGACTTCGTGTTGCCGAACCGCGCGGCCGGCCTCAGGCGGGCAGCGCCTTCGTGCCCAGCCCCCACAGCCGACCGGTGAACGGCCGGGTCGCCTCGGCGTAGCAGACGACCGTCGTGAAGCCCTCGGACCACGCCTGGCTGCCGAACGAGCGCCAGGACGCGAACACGTCCTGCCGCTCCGCGCCGACGTACCCGGCGACGGCGGTCGCGCAGTGCTCCTTCGCCCTGGCGTCCACCTGGTCCCGCGGCGGCGCGGGGTCGCCCGGCCGCCCGAGGTCCAGCACGCCCGGCACGGCCTCGGCGCGGTGCGGGCCGTCACAGGCGGTGATCACCGGATCGGCGTCGTGCGCGGGCGAACCCTGCGCGCACAACTGCACCCCGGCGAACCCGGCCGCCTTGAGCAGGTCCTTCACCCGGCCCGTGCGCTGACCGCGCCGCCCGTCGGTGGTCAGCTCGACCGCCGTGCACAGCCGCCAGCGGTCGCCCTTCGCCCACCCGTCGCGGCTCGGCCACAGCACGTGGGCCTGGAGGCGGGTGGCGTCGTGGTCGGCGCTGCCGAGGTAGCCGGCCAGCGCCGCCCGGCACGCGGGGATCGCCTGGCGGCGGAAGTCCCGCTCGCCCGGATAGTCGTCGCCCAGCCCGGTGAACTCGCCGATGTCGACCACCTCGCCGCCGTGCGGCCGGGCGCAGTCCACGGCGGTGAGGCCGCCGTCGGTGCACCGGCCGGGCGCGGGCAGCTCCGCGACGCCGGGCGTGATCGAGGGCCGGACGACCTCGCCGTCCGGCGCGCCCGCGACCCGCGCGGCGCACCCGGTGGCCCAGGCGAGCGACAGCGCGAGCAACCCGACCACCGCCCGCCTGCGCCGCACGGGGTCAGACTACTGCGATCAACGCGGCCACCTGGTCGACCACCCGCCGCCGGTCCGCCTCGAACGCGGGGTCGGTCAGCGCGGCAGGGTCGGCGGGCAGCCCGAGCACCGGCGTGTGGAGGTGGCCGCCCGCGGCGGTCGCGGACAACCCGAGCCGCAGCCGGTTCGCGCGGTACATCGACTCGTTGGACAGGTAGTCGCCACCGCTGCCGACCGCGGCCACCGCGCCCGGCGTCGGCTCGTCGGTGCGGCAGTCCGGCGCGCCGACGCCGGGCGTCGAGCCGGGCGGCCACTCGCAGAACGACCGGTTGAACAGCACCGGGTAGGGGCCGGTGCCGGCGTCGACCATCCGCTGCGCGGGCAGCGTGGTCTCGATGAACTCGTGGGCCGGCTGCGGCCACCCCGGGGCGTCGGGCACGACGCCGTGCGCGGCCACGTCGTTGTTGTCCGGCGCGCCGCCCCGCCACCGGGCGGCCCACCGCTCGACGTCGAACCGCCCCGGTCGCCCCTGGCTCACCGTCACGAGCGCGTCCGGTGCCCGCCCGCCGGTGAGCACGCCGCCGTAGAACCGCTCGACGATCCCCCCGTCGAACGACTCCCACGACACCGGCAGCACCGCCGCCTCGACCACGACCCGGCCGCGCGGCGTGTCGAACTCCCGGCCGTCGAGCCGCAGCGCCGCCGCGCCGGACGGGTTGGACCGCCGCACCGCCGCGCCGGACAGCTGGAACGGGTCGAACCCCGTGACGGCCACCCGCCGGGCGCCGGGCCGGGACCCGACGTCGTCCACGCCGCGGGCGGCGTCGTCGAGCCGCCGCACCAACCGGGCGCGCTCGGCGTCGGGCAGCGGGTACCGCCGGGGCGCCCACTGCCGGACCGCCCTGGTGAGCAGCAGCCGCGCCCAGTACAGGGGTCGGTCGTCGTAGGCGTCCCACGCCGCGGTCGACCGGGCGCGCTCGACCGCCGCCCGCCACAGCTGCCGCCCGGCGCGGGCGACGAACGCCTCGGCCTCCGACCGCGGCAGCCCGGCGCACAGCCGGTCCTCGAACCGGCGGACGTCGTCGTCGAACCCGCCGAGCCGGACGAGTTCGGGCCCCGCCGCCGGCTGTCCCGGCGCGGGCGCGTCGTCCAACCGCTGCTCCTCGACCGTCAACGGCGCGGTGACGTCGAAGCAGGGCCGCCCCGGCCCCGCCGCGCCACCCCGCCCGGCCGAGCCCTGCCCGCTCGCCACCCCAGGCGACCCCAGCAGGACCACCCCGACCAAAGCCACCCCGATCACCGGAACCGCCACGGTGCGCAGTCGTCTGATCACGGCACGATCCTCGCGGAGGCCCGCGCACGCCCGGAACCCCCAACCGGCGCACGCGATCGGCCACCGACCCGACCGGACGTCCCGAACCCCGCGCCGAGGCGGGGATCGTTCAACGATCCGGCGACACTCCCCGTGACCGCCGAGCCCTAGACTCGCCCCATGACGAGCGTCGACGGCGACAACTGGCTCCGGGCACTGGCGGGGGAGCGCGGCGACATCGACCGCTCCAGCACCGCCGAACGGGTCGCCGACAAGCTCCGCACCACCGTCCTCGACGGCGGCATCCAGCCCGGCCGGCAGCTCAACGAGAAGGCGCTCGGCGACGCACTCCGGGTGTCCCGGAACACCCTGCGCGAGGCGTTCCGCCTGCTCACCCATGAGCGCCTGCTGGTGCACGAGTACAGCAAGGGCGTCTTCGTCCGGAAACCCGACTGGCAGGACATCGTCGACCTCTACGGCGCGCGTCGGATCATCGAGACGGGCGCGCTGCGCTACTGGCCACGGGCCGACGACCGGGCCAGGGGCGCGGTGCGCGACGCGGTCGACCTCGGCCTGGCCGGCGCGAGGACCGGCGACTGGATCACCGTCGGCACCGCCAACGTCAAGTTCCACCAGGCCATCACCGCGCTCGCGGGCAGCCGCCGGCTCGACGAGGAGATGCAGCGCCTGCTCGCCGAGGTCCGGCTCGCGTTCCACGTCATGGGCGACCCGGAGCGCTTCCACAAGGACTACCTGCCGCTCAACCGCGACATCCTCGACCACCTGGAGCGCGACCGCGTGCGGGAGGCCGAAGACCTGCTCACCGACTACTTCGACCGGGCGGAGAAGCAGTTGGTGATCGGCCTGCGCGGGGAGTGAACGAGGGTCACGATTCAACTACGTCAACGGCCGGGAACCCACACGACCCGGTGACGGCCGTCCCTCCACGGGCCTAGCATCGCGCGACACCGAGTCACCAGGCCGCCGCACGGAGGGCACCCATGCCGCCTCGACCACCCAGCCTGCGCTGGAGCAACTGGAACCTGCTGCTGCTGGTCCCGCTGCTCATGCTCGTCACGCCGTGGTTCAACTCCGACGAACCGCGGCTGCTCGGGCTGCCGTTCTTCTACTGGTTCCAGTTCGCCTGGGTGCCGGTCGGTGTCGTGTGCGTGGGCCTCGTCTACGTCAAGACCAGGGGCGAACCCGCCGTCAAGGGCAAACCGGACCTGCTGGGCGTGGACGACCTGGACGAGGGGGCGAAGTAGATGCAGTGGACCGAACTGGTCGTCTTCAGCGCGTTGTTCCTGCTGGTGACGGTGCTCGGGTTCGTCGCCGCGCGGTGGCGGGCCGGCGACACGCTCGACCACCTCGACGAGTGGGGGCTGGGCGGTCGCAAGTTCGGCTCGTGGATCACCTGGTTCCTGGTCGGCGGCGACCTCTACACCGCGTACACGTTCGTCGCGGTGCCCGCGCTCGTGTTCGGGGCCGGTGCGACCGGCTTCTTCGCCCTGCCGTACACGGTCATCCTCTACCCGATCGTCTTCCTGCCGCTGGTGCGGATGTGGTCGGTGTCGCGCGTGCACGGCTACGTGACGCCGGCCGACTTCGTGCGCGGCCGGTACGGGTCGCACTGGCTGGCGCTGCTGATCGCCATCACCGGCATCGTCGCGACGATGCCCTACATCGCGTTGCAGCTCGTCGGCCTGGAGGCCGTGCTGCGCACGATGGGGCTCAACGGCTCCGGCGTGCTCGGCCACCTGCCGCTGTTCATCGCGTTCGTGATCCTCGCGCTGTACACGTACCAGTCGGGCCTGCGCGCGCCCGCGCTCATCGCGTTCGTCAAGGACATCCTGATCTACGTGGTGATCCTGGTCGCCGTGGTCTACCTGCCCGCGAAGTTCGGCGGCTGGGGCCAGATCTTCGACACCGCGCAGGCCAAGTACGACGCCTCGCCGGCGAAGTCCGACGGAATCCTGCTCAATGCCGACAACCAGCTCCAGTACGCGACGCTCGCGCTCGGCTCCGCGCTGGCGCTGTTCCTCTACCCGCACTCGCTGACCGGCATCCTCGCCTCGCGCGGGCGCAACGTCATCAAGCGCAACATGGTCGCGCTGCCCGCGTACTCGCTGCTGCTGGGCCTGCTGGCGATGCTGGGCTTCGTGGCGATCAGCGCGGGCGTCAAGCCGATCACCAACCAGGCCACCGGGCGCGCCGACACCAACACCATCGTCCCGGTGCTGTTCGGCAACGAGTTCCCGTCCTGGTTCGCCGGCATCGCGTTCGCCGCGATCGGGATCGGCGCGCTCGTGCCGGCGGCGATCATGTCCATCGCGGCGGCGAACCTGTGGACCCGCAACATCTACAAGGAGTACCTGAAGAAGGGCGCCACGCCCAAGCAGGAGGCCAAGCAGGCCAAGATCGCCTCGCTGGTGGTGAAGTTCGGCGCGGTCGCGTTCATCGTCTTCATCGACCCGCAGTTCTCCATCGACCTCCAGCTCATCGGCGGCGTCATGATCCTCCAGACGCTGCCCGCCGTCGCGATCGCCCTCTACACCCGGTGGTTCCACGTCTACGGCCTGGTGGCCGGGTGGGTCGTCGGCATGGGCTGGGGGATGTGGCTGCTCTACAACATCAGCACGCCGGACATCAAGGACCAGGTCACGGGCAAGGTCGTCACGGCGGGCCGGCCGCACTTCGCCGGTTCCGCGCTGGCGCTGGACAAGCTGTCGCTGTTCGGCTGGCACCCGTTCGCGGGCTCCGCCGTGCAGGTCTACGTCGGTATCGTGGCCGTGGTGGCGAACCTGGTGGTGGCGGTGCTCGTGACGCTGATCGCCAAGCGGCTGCACGTCTTCAACGGCACCGACGAGACCGACGGCGACGACTACCACGTCGACGAGGACAGCACCCGCGTCAAGCCCGTGGCCACCGCCCACTGACCCTTGCCCTTGAGCTTTTACACAGTTGGCGGATCACTCTTCATCTTCGCGTTTTTTCGCAGCTTGACGGCAGAAGGGGGACCACGGACTCAACGCACGCCTTGAGCACGCAGGTCCGGGCTCAAGGCGGAACACTACGCAAAGGGACCACACCACCCGGTTGAGCCTTCTGCCAGGGGACGGCCGGGACGCAACGCGCCGCCCGCCGAGCAACCTCCCCAGCCGATGGACTCGCGTGGCCCTCAGGTCCTTCGGTGACGGCTCTCGGCCCCGCCACTCGGCACGCTGGGCGGGTTGCCCTGCGGGCGGCGCGTCCGGTTGGCGGCCGTCCCCTGGCAGGGCATGGGTATTTCACCGATGATGTGGTCCCGTTGCGTGCTGTTCCCGGCTTGAGCCCGGACCTGCGTGCTCCGTGCGCGTGTTGAGTCCGTGGTTGCCCGTCTGCCGTCAAGCTGCTTCAAAAGACGAACCACGCAATGCTCTTGGCGCGCGTCGGAACGTTAAGACTGGAGCACCAGGGCCGCCGCGCCGACCAGCCCGGCCTGACCACCGAGCCGCGCGGGCTCGACGCGCAATCCGTCCACGAAGGACAGACCGCTGTGCGTGGCGATGGTGCGGCGGATCGGCTCGAACAGCAGCTCGCCGGCCTGCGCCACACCGCCGCCGACCACCGCCAGGTCGAGGTCGCACAGCGCCGCCGTCGCCGCGATGGCCAGCCCCACCGCGCGCCCCGCCCGCTCGAACGCCGCCCTCGGCAGCTCCTCACCGCTCAGCGCCGCCGCCGCGAGGTGCGCCGCGTCCGCGTGCTCCGGTCCCTGCCAGCCCTGCCGCCGCGCCCACGCCACCATGCGCGGCCCGCCCGCCACGGTCTCCGCGCAGCCCCGCCCGCCGCACGTGCAGTCCGCACCGTCCGGTTCCACGACGACGTGCCCGATGTGCCCGGCGTTGCCGGTGCGCCCGCCGAACGGCCGCCCGCCCAGCACGAGCCCACCGCCGACCCCCGTCGACACGACCAGCCCGACCATGAACCGGCTGCCGCGCCCCGCGCCCAGCCAGTGCTCGCCCAGCGCCATGCACGCGCCGTCACCCGCCAGCTCGACCGGCACGCCCGGCAGCAGCGCCGACACCCGGTCGCGCAGCGGGAACCCCCGCCAGGCCGGGACGTTGATCGGGCTCGCGGTGCCCGCGGCGGCGTCCACCGGACCCGCGCACGCGATGCCGACGCCCGCGACCGGCTCGCCGGCGAGCACCTGCTCGACGACGTCGACGACGGCCCGCCACGTCCGCTCGGCGTCCCCGGTCGGCGTCGCGACCCGCACCGCCCGCCGCACCCCGCCGCTCCGGTCCACCAGCCCACCGGCGACCTTGGTGCCGCCGATGTCCAGTGCCAGCACCGAGTCCGTCACACGAGCACCCTAGGTCACGCGGGCGGCGCGGCGGCTACCGCTTGAGCAGCCGCCCGAGGCCCGCCGCGACCGTCGTCGCCAGCACCCACCCCGTGACGATCAGCCCCGCCGCGATCCACTGCGAGACGCCGGAGGTCTGCCACCGGTTCTTGTTGCCCAGGTCCACGATCGGCACCACCAGGTCGATCGTGTAGAGCCACGCGTGCCACGAGAGGCGGTCGTCGGAGTTGATGACCTCCAGCGGCCCGGCCACGGTGAACCAGACGCTGCCCAGCACCCACGACACGACCAGCCACGCCAGCGCCCGCGCCGGCCGGTACCCGTAGCCCACCATGCTGCGCTGGAGCCAGCTCCACAGCAGCACCAGCGGTCGCAGCCAGCGCCTGCCCTCGGCCAGCGCCCGGAACCGCAGCCGCTGCTTCTCCACCAGCACGGTCGAGGCGTGCTCGTCGTTGCCGCACGCCCGCAGCATCTCGGCGAACTGGTCGTAGGGCCCCGGCCGGTAGGTGCGCCGCATGGCCTGCCGGAGCCACCGCAGGCGGCGGTCGACCTCGTCGTCGTCGCGCAGGTCGATGGGGTGGCGCAGCGAGTCGTAGCGGAACTCCTCCAGGTCGATCCAGCCCGTGGCGGCCCAGAACGCCTCGTTGTCGTCCAGCGACGTGCAGCGCACCTGGCGCAGCGTCACGTCGCCGCGCGGCGGGCTGATCGGCGTCAGCACCAGCTCCTGCACCTGGAGGCCGAGCAGGTTCAGCGCGTGGCTGTCCAGCTTGTCGCCGAGCACCGAGCCCGCGAAGTTCGCCATCCGCCCGACCTGCGCCCGCCGGGCCCGCACACCGCCGTGCGCGACGAACTCCTTCGCGCCGCGCGCGCAGATCAGGTCGCGGCCGATGACCGCGCCGCCGACGTCCAGCGACGGCTTGCCCGCCGCCATGTGCCGGTACCGGCCGGGTCGGGTGATGCGGCTGCCGCGCAGGTCGAGGTTCGCGCCGATGCGGACGCCGCGCAGCTCCACCCCGCCCGCCACCTCCACCTCGCGGAGGGTGAGGTTGCTGCCGATGTGCGAGCGGTTGCCCAGCACGGCGTCGGCGCGCGGGTTGTCCAGCCTGGACCCGTCGAGCGTGAGGCTGCCCTTGACCTGGAGGTCGACCATCCGCACCTGGCCGCGCACGTGGGCCCGCCGCCCGACGATGTCGCCGCCGATCCGCGCGCCGTCCAGGTGCAGGGCCCGGCCGTGGCCGGTCGGGTCGTTGTCCTCGGGCGCCTGGCGGGCGTCGAACCGGCCGCCGGACAGCGACAGCGTCCCGCCGAGCGCCGCGTTGACCATCCGGACGGTGCCCGCGCCGCTGAAACCGCGGTCCAGGTGCACGTCGCCGCCGACCGTGACGCGGTCCAGCACGACGGTCGACGTGGGGTCGGCGTGCGGGTCGAGCGCGGCTTCCTCCTCCTCGCGGCCGTCCGTCACCACCGCCGCGCGCAGCGTCAGCTCCGACTCGACCCGCGCGCTGGCCAGCAGGACCGTGCCGCGGATCGTGGTGTTGTTCAGCAGCAGGCTCCCGCCGACGTGGCAGTTCGTGGCCCGCACCGCGTAGCCCGCGGGGTTGTCGAGGGTGGCGCCCGTGAAGTTGCCGTAGCCGCCGACGTGGGCGCTGGCCAGCCGCAGCTCACCCGCGACGGACACCCGCTGGCCCAGCAGCGCGCCCGCCAGCTTCACGCGGTCCGCCTGGAGCGCCACGCCGCCCGGCGCGCGCAGGACGCTGTCGCGCAGCGACAGGGACGCGGCGATGTCGGCGTCGGTGAGGTCCACCAGGCCCTCGACGGTGCTGCCCGCGAGCGACACCTCGTTGGCGCTGTTGAGGTTGCGGGCCAGCAGGCCGGGCAGCCGGCACTCGGCGAACTCGATGCCGGCCAGCTTGCCCTGCCGCAGGTCGGGCGGCTCCTCGAACCGGCAGCGGACGAACTCCAGCAGGTAGTTCAGCTCCACCGCGCGCAGGTCGAGCGGTCCGGTGAGGAACTTGTCCGCGACCCGGATGACGGGCGGCACGTTCGGCTTCCGGCGGGGCAGCAGCCACCCGCCCTCGGCCTCCCCGAGCCCGCGCAGGACGTCCGCCGCCGGCATCCGGTAGGCGCGCGGAGGACTGGGGTCGAACACGTCCAGCCCCCGCGCGCCCGTCTCCGTCATGTGATCGACAATGGGGGTTCGGACGCCGTGCCCGCAAGGAAACGCGCCAAAACGCCGCCCATCCGGTGCCGAACCGCCCGGCCGCGCGCCCGGCGGGCGGTCCGGCGACCGCCCCGGCCGTCAGGCGCCGGGCCCCTGGTGGGTCGGGTTCAGCACGCGCGCCAGGAACGACTTCGTCCGCTCGTGCCGCGGGTCGCCGATGACCTGCTCCGCCGGGCCCTCCTCGACCACGAGCCCGCCGTCCACGAACAGCACCCGGTCGGCCACCTCGCGCGCGAACTGCATCTCGTGCGTCACCACGAGCATCGTCATCCCCTCGTCGGCGAGCTGCCGCATCACGCCCAGCACGTCGCCCACCAGTTCGGGGTCCAGCGCCGAGGTCGGCTCGTCGAACAGCATCACCGACGGCTCCATCGACAGCGCCCGCGCGATCGCCACCCGCTGCTGCTGCCCGCCGGACAGCTGCGCGGGCATGGCGTCGACCTTCTCCGACAGCCCGACGCGCTCCAGGTTGCGCAGCGCGATCCGCTGCGCCTCGTCGGGCGAGCGCTTGAGCACCTTGCGCTGCGCGACGGTCAGGTTGTTCAGGACGTTCAGGTGCGAGAACAGGTTGAAGCCCTGGAACACCATCCCGATGCCGGTCCGCGCCCGGTCGATGTCCACGTCCGGGTGGGTCAGCTCGACCCCGTTGACGACGATCCGGCCCGCGCTGGGCTCCTCCAGCAGGTTCACGCACCGCAGCAGCGTCGACTTGCCCGAGCCGGAGGGCCCGATGACGCACACCACGTCACCGCGCCGGACCGAGAGGTCGATGCCCTTGAGCACCTCCAGCGACCCGAACGACTTCGCCAGCCCGGTGATCTCGACGGCCAGGCCGTCCGGGGCCTCGGTTGCAGCGGTCATGGACCTACACCTCCGTCGATTCCGGCATGCGCACCTTGCGCCCGCCGGTGCGCCGCTCCAGGTACCGCGACAGGTGGCCCAGCGGCAACGTGATGAGCAGGTAGCACAGGCCGACCACCAGGATCGGGGTCAGCGACGGCGACCGGCTCAACGTCTCGCGGCCGAACTTGGTCAGCTCGTACTGCTCGCGCGCCAAGCCGATGATGTAGATCAGCGACGAGTCCTTGGTGAGCATGATCAGCTCGTTGGTCAGCGGCGGCAGGATGATCCGGAACGCCTGCGGTATCACGACCGTGACCAGCGTGCGGCCCTGCGACATGCCCAGCGAGCGGGCCGCCTCCAGCTGGCCCTTGGGCACCGCCTGGATGCCCGCGCGGATCGTCTCGGCCATGTAGGCGGCGCCGACGATGCCCAGCGCCAGCATCACCGTGGAGTAGATGTCGAACTGGATGCCGAACGCCAGCGGCACGCCGAAGCTGACCGCGATGAACACCAGCAGCGCGGGGATGCCGCGGAAGAACTCGATGTAGATGGTGGCCAGCCACCGGTACGGCGCGACCGGCGACAGCTTCATCAGCGCCAGCACCAGGCCGAGCAGCAGGCCGAACGCGAAGCCGAGCGCGGTGTAGATGACGGTGTTCTTCAACGCCACCGTGATGGCGCTGGGGAACATCGCCGCCGCGGTGTCGAGGTTGAAGAACGCGCGCTTGATCTCGCCCCAGTCGGCGAACAGCGCCAGGGCGGCGGCGGCCACGACCAGCAGCGCGTACTGGGCGCCCCGGAACACCTTCGCCCGTTGTCGCTTGGAGAGTGCCATGTCGATACCTCGCGGGGAGTGGGGACAAGGGGCGGGGCCGGCGCTGCGTCGAGCACCGGCCCCGCGGTGAAAGCCGACTACTTCTTCGGCGGCTTCTTGCCGAACCACTTCTCGTAGATGGTGTCGTACTCGCCGCTGTCCTTGGCCTTCTTGAGGACCGCGTCGACCTTCGCCTTGAGGGCGGTGTTGCCCTTCTTCATGCCGATGCCGTAGCGCTCGTTCGTGTCGAACTCGGCGGTGACCGCGGTGTCCGGGAACTCCTTGACGTAGTCCCGGAGCACGAGGTCGTCGTTGATGGCCGCCTCGACCGCGCCGGTGCGCACGGCGGTCTGCATCAGCGGCAGGTCCTCGAACTGGACGACGGTGTAGCCGAACTCGGCGGACTTCTCGTTGGCGTAGATCTCGCCGGTCGTCTCCAGCTGGACGCCGACCTTCTTGCCCCGGAGGTCACCGAGGCCCTTGACCGGCGAGTCCTTCTTCACCAGCAGCGCCTGCTTGGCGTCGAAGTACGGCTCGGAGAAGTCGATCGCCTCCGCGCGCTCCGGCTTGATCGTCATGCCGGCCGCCGCGAGGTCGCACTTGTTGGTGTTGAAGACCTCGCCGGAGGTGATGGTCTCGAACGGCGTGTCGAAGATCTCCTGCGCGACCCCGAGGTCCTTCGCCACCAGGTCCACCAGGTCGACGTCGAAGCCGACGGTCTTCTCGCCCTCGCTGAACTGGAAGGGCTTGTAGGACAGGTGGGTGCAGGTGACCAGCTTGCCGCTCTTGACGAGGCTGATGCCCGAACCACCGTCCGACGAGCCGGTGTTGACCTTGGTCGCGCACGCCGACGCGGCCAGCGCGAGCACGGGTAGCAGGGCGAGCGCTGCGTTCCTGGTACGACGGGCCACGGCGGGTCACTCCTCGTCACTGTGTCGGTCGAGTGCTCGGCATACTGCCACCTGGGTGACGTGGTGCACAGCACATCAGTGTTACAGCCCCGCCGCACGCATGAATCTTGCGTCACACGGTCGATTTGACTGAAAGATGTCCAGATGGTTGCGGTAGATCACACAATAGATGCACCCGGAGCGCCGGTTTGGCGACGATCCGTCAACAGGCTCGCGACCAGGGCCGTCCACCCGGTCTGGTGCGTGGCGCCCAGCCCCTCGCCCGTGTCGCCGTCGAAGTACTCGCTGAAGGTGATGTGCTCGCGCCACAGCGCCGAGTCGGTCGACTCGATCCGCTTGCCGTCCGCCGGCCGCCTGCCGTCGTGGTCCGGCAGGAACAGCGACACCAGCCGCCTGACCAGCTCGTCCGCCGCCTGGCCCGCCGTGAGGTGGCGCTGCGACCGGGTGGGAAGTTCCACGTGGAACCGACCGCCGTGGAAGGACTCGATCGTCCGCAGCGCCTCCACCAGCAGGGCGTTCGTGGGGAACCACACCGGCCCGCGCCAGTTCGAGTTGCCGCCGAACATCGGCGTGCGCGACTCGCCCGGCTCGTAGCCCATCCGGTGCTCCTGGTCGGCGACCTGCACCTCCAGGCCCTCCCGGTGCGCGGCCGACAGGCTGCGGATGCCGTGCGGCGACAGGAACTCGCCCTCGTCGAGCATCCGGCGCAGCACGCGGCGCAGCTTGGGCTCGTCCAGCAGGGACAGCAGCACGCGGCCCTCCCGCCGGGTGAGGAACTGCCCGAGCTCGGGGCGGCGCGCCAGCAGGTGCTCCAGCCGGCGGCCGAAGCCGGGCAGCTCCTCGAACACCCGAGGTTCGAGCACCGCGCACGCCAGCACCGGGATGAGGCCCACCATCGACCGCACCCGCACGGGCTGCGACTCGACCGTGCCGTCCGGCAGCCGGCGGGACACCACGTCGTAGCAGAAGCCGTCCGCCTCGTCCCAGATGCCGCGCCCGCCCGAACCGAACCGGGTGGACGCCTCGGCGATGCTCAGGAAGTGCTCCACGAACTTCGTGGCCACGTCCTCGTACGACTCGTCGTGCCGCGCCAGCTCCAGCGCCATCCGCATCAGGTGCAGGCTGTAGGCCGCCATCCAGGAGGTCGCGTCGGACTGCTCCAGCCGCCACTGGCCCAGCATCGGCTCGGACCGGTTGACCGGCCCGATGTTGTCCATGCCGAGGAAGCCGCCCTCGAACAGGTAGCTGCCATCGGCGTCCTTGCGGTTGACCCACCACGAGAAGTTCAGCAGCAGCTTGTGGAAGACCTTCGCCAGGAACTTTCGGTCCTCGTCGACCTGGTACACCTGCAACGCCGCCCACGCGTGCACCGGCGGGTTCACGTCGCCGAACTCCCACTCGTAGGCGGGGAGCTGGCCGTTGGGGTGCATCAGCCACTCGCGGCACAGCAGCAGGAGCTGCTCCTTCGCGAACGCCGGGTCCACCATCGCGAACGGCACCGTGTGGAACGCCAGGTCCCACGCCGCGAACCAGGGGTACTCCCACTCGTCCGGCATGGAGATCACGTCGGCGACGTCGAAGTGCTGCCAGTGCGCGTTCCGGGCGTGCGGCGAGCGCCGCGACTGCGGCGCGGCCGGCTGCGCCGGGTCGCCGTCCAGCCACTCCCTGGTGCGGAACCGGTAGTGCTGCTTGGTCCACATCAGACCCGCCAGGGCGCGCCGGACCACCTTGGCGCGCAACGGGTCCAGGTCGGTGCGGTGGAACTCGTCCGCCTCCGCGCGGCGGGCGTCCAGGGTGGACCGGAACGTCGGGCCGAACGCGTCGACGTGCCCGTCGCCCTCGACCAGCCGGAGCCGCACGGTGACCGACTCGCCGGGCTCCACCGGGTCGAACGAGTACCAGGCGGCGACCTTCGTGCCGGGCGCGCCCACGTCGTCCGGCCCGACGACCTGGCACGCGCCGGTGTCGCCGCGCACCACGTACCGGTCGATGCCGTCCTTGGTGAACCTGGTCGGGTTCGCGACCGCCCCGAACAGCTCCGCCTCGTTGGTCTCGTTGTCGGTGACGAGCAGCGTCGGCGAGCCCTCGACGTGCAGCGTGTACCGGCCGAGCGCGCCGTGCTCGGCGGTGACCCGCCGCCAGCCGTCCTTCGTGGACGCCTCCAGCGTCGGCCGGCGGTCGTCGCGCCCCCACGACCAGGTGTTGCGGAACCACAGCTGCGGCAGCAGGTGCAGCGGTGCCGGGGCCGGGCCGTGGTTGGTGGCCGTGACGTCGACGCAGATGTCGGTGGGCGACGCCTTGGCGTAGGTCACCTGGACGTCGAAGAACCGGTTGTCGTCCAGCACGCCCGTGTCGGACAGCTCCGGCTCGCGGGCCTGCCGCCCGGCGCGGGCGGCCATCTCGCGCAGCTCGCGGTAGGGGAACTCGGCCTGCGGGTACCGGTAGACCACCTGCATCCACGAGTGGGTCGGCGTGCCGTCGGTCACCCACCAGTGCTCTTTGACGTCCTCACCGTGGTTGCCCTCGTCGTTGGTCAGGCCGAAGTACCGCTCCTTGAGGATCGGGTCGCGGCCGTTCCACAGCGCGAGCGCGAGGTTGAGGAAGCCGTGCACGTCGCAGATGCCCGCGATGCCGTCCTCGCCCCACCGGTAGGCGCGCGAGCGCGCGTGGTCGAACGGGAAGGAGCGCCAGGCGGCGCCGCTCGCCGAGTAGTCCTCGCGGACCGTGCCCCACTGCCGTCCGGCCAGGTAGGGACCCCAGCGGCGCCAGGGCGCGGTGGGTGCGTCGGCTTCACCCAACCGCGCCCGTTCCGCCTGCTGCCGGTGCTCGTTCACTGGGCCAGTGTGCGGCATCGATCCAGTAAAGCGGTTACCGACGGGTCAGGGGCACACCCCACCGGGTGCAGCGCACTTCCGGGTGTACCCGGCGCCGTGGCGGGTATGCACCCTGAGCTGCGGGAACCCGGTCGGGTGCGCCGCCTCACCGGCGGGTGTGCGCGTCCAGCACCACCGCCACGGCCTCGGTCACCCGCGCGGCGTGCGCGAGGTGCAGCCACTCGTCCGGCACGTGGCAGTTGCTGTCCGGCCCGACCGCGCCCGTCACCAGGAACTGCGCGTCCGGGTACGCCTCGTGCAGCAGCCCCATGAACGGGATCGAGCCGCCCAGCGACACGGTCCGCCACGGCGCGTCGAACACGTCCTCGCCGACGCGGTCCAGCGTGTCCCGCAGCCACGGCGCGAGTTCCGGCGCGTTCCAGCCGTCGGCGTGCTCGACCCGGCTCAGCTCGACCACCGCGCCGTAGGGCACGTCCGTGGTCAGCCGCTGCCGCACGGCCTCGACGGACGCCGCGGCGTCGGCGGTCGGCGGCAGCCGGAAGCTCAGCACGAGCGTCGTGAACGGCCGGAGCACGTTGCCCGCGTCGTCCGGCGCGGGCAGGCCGTCCGCGCCGGTGACCGACAGCGTGGGCCGCCAGCCCGCGTTCAGCGCCAGCTCGACCTCGTCCGAGGCGACCGGCCGCGTGCCCGCCGCCCACGGCACCGTGCCGACCTGGACGCCCGGCGCGCTGGCGACGGCCTGGCGCACCTCGGCGACCCGGTTCGCGGGCACCTCGACGTGCATCTCGGGGATCAGCACCTCGCCGGTCGCGGAGTCCTCCAGCCGGTCCAGCAGCCGCCGGGCGATCCGGAACGAGCTCGGCACGATGCCGCTGGCCATGCCCGAGTGCATGCCGCTCTCCAGCACCCGCACGGTCATCGTCACCTGCACCAGCCCGCGCAGCGACGTGGTCAGCCACATCCGGTCGTAGTCGCTGCCGCCCGAGTCCAGGCACACCACCAGCGACACGTCGCCGAGCCGGGGCCGCAGGTGCTCCAGGTAGGCGGGCAGGTCCGGGCTGCCGGACTCCTCGCCGGTCTCCAGCAGCACGACGCACCGGGCGTGCTCGCCGCCCGCCGCGCGCACCGCCTCGACGGCCGCGATCGCCGCGTAACCCGAGTAGCCGTCGTCGGCCGCGCCCCGGCCGTAGAGCCGCCCGTCGCGCACGACCGGCGTCCACGGGCCCAGGCCCTCGGACCAGTTCGCCACCGGCGGCTGCTTGTCCAGGTGGCCGTAGAGCAGCACGGTGTCCGTCGTCGCGCCCGTGGCGGGCACGTCGACCAGCAGCAGCGGCGTGCGGCCCGCCAGCCGCACCACCTCGATCGTGGCGCCGGGGAGGTCGCGGTCGGCGAGCCAGGCCCGCACGTGCTCGACGGCGGCGGCGAGGTGGCCGTGCTCCTCCCAGGCCGGGTCGAACGCGGGTGAGATCGCGGGCACCGCGACCAGATCGGACAGGCTCGGGAGGATGTCGTCGTCCCAGAGGCCGCGGACGGTACGGGTCAGCGCTGAACGGTCCATGCCCGCAACTTAAATGCCCCGCGTCCGGCGGATCGCCGCGACCTGCCCTCGGGACCCGGCGGACCGGGCGTACCGGGTCGTGGAAATCCCGCGCGACGCCGACAGTCGGGCGTCCACCCGTGCCGGGCGCGCCGGCCGGGCGAACGGGCTGGTCGGCCGAGCGGCGCTGCGCCGACCGGCCGCGCCCACCGGAGCGGGGACCGGGTTAACGATCGGTAACCGGGACACGGGTGTCCGTCCCCCGAACGCCTCAGTCGGACTGCCGAAGATTGGCCATCCTATCGTTACCGCTGTTCAGGCGGGTGCCGGGAAGATGACGAAGTGGGACGGGGCTCACCATCACGGGTGAACGCGTGTCAGGATGTGGATGAGAACACCGTCAGCGCCGACGGTTGTCCGACCTCCCTCACCAGGGTGGCGGCGACTGGCGGTGCCGCCGCGCATGGTCGTCACGAGCGACTTGGCGGCCTCGAAGACGAGGAGTAAGGCGCAATGTCGTCCCCTGAGAAATGGACGCACCCGGGGCCGGACAGCCCGCCGGCCACCGCCGCCGCACCGACCGCGGCACAGGTGATCGCGGGCCTGCGAGCGACCGACGAGGGCGGCGCCGACCTGGTGCAGCTGCTCACCCCCGAGGGCGAGCGGGTCCGGCACCCCGACTTCGACATCGACATCACGGCCGACGAGCTGCGCGGGCTCTACCGCGACATGGTCCTCGTGCGGCGGATCGACCGCGAGGCGAACGCGCTCCAGCGCAAGGGCGAGCTGGGCCTGTGGGTGCCGCTGCTCGGCCAGGAGGCCGCGCAGATCGGCGCGGGCCGGGCGCTCAAGCCGATGGACATGGCGTTCCCGAGCTACCGCGAGCACGGCGTGGCCTGGTGCCGGGGCGTCCAGCCGGGCCAGATCCTGAGCATGTTCCGGGGCACCGACAACGGCTCCTGGGACCCGGTGGAGCACCGGTTCCACCCGTACACGATCGTCATCGGCAACCAGGTCCTCAACGCCGCCGGCTACGCGATGGGCCAGAAGTTCGACGGCAAGGTGGGCGACGCCGACAGCGAGGCCACGATGGTCTTCTTCGGCGACGGCGCGACCAGCCAGGGCGACGTGCACGAGGGCTTCGTGTGGGCGGCCGTGTACGACGCGCCCCTCGTCTTCTTCTGCCAGAACAACCAGTGGGCCATCTCCGAGCCCACCGAGCGCCAGTCCCGCCTGCCGCTGTACCAGCGGGCGCGCGGCTACGGCTTCCCCGGCATCCGGGTCGACGGGAACGACGTGCTGGCGTCGCTCGCCGTGTCCCGCTGGGCGCTGGAGGAGTGCCGCCAGGGCAACGGCCCGATCCTGATCGAGGCGTTCACCTACCGGATGGACGCGCACACCACGTCCGACGACCCGTCCCGCTACCGGCTGTCCGACGAGCTGGAGCTGTGGAAGCTGAAGGACCCGATCGAGCGGGTGAAGGTGCACCTGGTCAAGCAGCAGTGGGCCGACCAGGCGTTCTTCGACTCCGTCGAGGCCGACGCCGAGGAGCTCGCGATCGGGATGCGCGAGTACTGCGTCAACCTGCCGACGCCGCCCGCGTCGCGGATCTTCAGCCAGGTCTACGCCGAGGCCAACCCCGTGCTGGACGCCCAGCGCGACGAGTTCCTGGCCTACCAGGCCGGTTTCGCGGGAGGTGAGCACTGATGGCTGCTCCGACGGTGGACCGACCCACGTCCGCGGCGCCCGCCGCGAAGCAGACGCTGACCATCGCCAAGGCCATCAACACCGGCCTGCGCGCGGCGATGGAGGCCGACCCCAAGGTCCTCGTGATGGGTGAGGACGTCGGCAAGCTCGGCGGCGTCTTCCGCATCACCGACGGCCTCCAGAAGGACTTCGGCGAGCAGCGCGTCCTCGACACGCCGCTGGCGGAGTCCGGCATCATCGGCACGGCGGTCGGCCTCGCGATCCGCGGCTACCGGCCCGTGTGCGAGATCCAGTTCGAGGGCTTCATCTTCCCCGGCTTCGACCAGATCGTCAGCCAGGTCGCGAAGCTCCACTTCCGCACCCAGGGCAGGATCAAGCTGCCGATGGTGATCCGGGTGCCGTTCGGCGGCGGCATCGGCGCGGTCGAGCACCACTCCGAGTCGCCCGAGTCGTACTTCGCGCACACCGCCGGCCTGAAGGTCGTGTCGTGCTCGAACCCGGCCGACGCGTACTGGATGATCCAGCAGGCGATCAGGTGCGACGACCCGGTGCTGTTCTTCGAGCCCAAGCGCCGCTACTACGAGAAGGGCGAGGTCGACACCACGGCCGCGCCCGGCCCGCTGTTCGCGTCGAGGGTGCTGCGCACCGGCGCGGACGCGACCCTGGTGGCCTACGGCCCGATGGTCCGCACCGCACTGGACGCCGCGGCGGCGGCCGAGGAGGAGGGCCGCTCGCTGGAGGTCGTCGACCTGCGCACGCTGTCCCCGCTGGACCTGGCCCCGGTGTACGAGTCGGTGCGGCGCACCGGGCGGCTGGTCGTGGTGACCGAGGCGCCCAGCGAGTCGTCCATCTCCAGCGAGATCGCGGCGAAGGTGCAGCAGGAGTGCTTCTACTCCCTGGAAGCGCCGGTGCTGCGGGTGACCGGCTTCGACACGCCGTACCCGCCGTCGAAGCTGGAGGAGGAGTTCCTCCCCGACCTCGACCGGGTGCTGCACGCCGTCGACCGCTCACTGGCCTGGTAAGGGGACACCGGGAATGCCGCAGTTCAAGCAGTTCCCCCTGCCCGACACGGCGGAGGGGCTGACCGAGGCCGAGATCCTGACCTGGCACGTGGGTCCGGGTGACGCGGTCAAGGTCAACGACATCATCGTGGAGATCGAGACCGCCAAGGCGGCGGTCGAGCTGCCGTGCCCGTGGGACGGCGTGGTGACCGAGCTGCTGGTCGAGGTGGGGCAGACGGTCGAGGTCGGCGCGCCGATCATCACCATCGACGTCGACCCGACCGGGGCGGCGGGCGCGCCGGCGACGAACGGCGCGCCCGCGCCCGCGAAGGGCGCCGAGGACGAGGGCCGGGTCGCCAACCTGGTCGGGTACGGGCCGAAGACGGGTCCGGCGAAGCGCCGCGCCCGCAAGGACGCGCCCGCGCCCGCCCCGGTGGCCGCGACCCCGGCCCCGGTGGCGCCGCCCGCGCCGGCCGTGGCACCGGCACCGGCGGCTGCGGTCGCACCGCCCCGGCCCGCCCCGGTGGCGCGGCAGGCGACGGCTCCGGACCCGGTCACCCCGGCTCCGGTCACCCCGGCTCCGGGCGGCTACGTGCCGCTGGCCAAGCCGCCGGTCCGCAAGCTGGCCAAGGACCTGGGCGTCGACCTGCACGGCCTGACCGGCAGCGGCCCCGGCGGCGTGATCACGCGCGAGGACGTGGAAGCGGCCCTCGCGGGTGCGCCCGAGCCGTCGACCGCGCCCACCGCGTCCACTGTGGACGGTGGGGCGCGTGAGCGGCGGGTGCCCATCAAGGGCGTCCGCAAGGCGACCGCGCAGGCGATGGTGGACAGCGCCTTCACCGCGCCGCACGTCACGGAGTTCCTGACCGTCGACGTGACCCCGATGATGGAGCTGCGCGCGCGGTTGAAGAACGCGCCCGAGTTCCGGGACGTCAAGCTGACGCCGCTGGCGTTCGCGGCGAAGGCCGTGGTGCTGGCGGCCCGCCGCACCCCCGACGTGAACGCGACGTGGGACGCGGCGGCCGGCGAGATCGTCTACAAGGACTACGTCCACCTGGGCATCGCGGCGGCCACGCCGCGCGGCCTGGTGGTGCCGAAGGTCCGGGACGCCGACCGGATGTCGTTGCGGGAGTTGGCGATCGCGCTCGACGAGCTGGCCACGGTCGCCCGCGAGGGCAGGACGCCACCGGCGGACATGCTCAACGGCACCATCACCATCACCAACGTCGGCGTCTTCGGCGTCGACACCGGCACGCCGATCATCAACCCCGGCGAGTCGGCGATCCTCGCCCTGGGCGCGATCCGGGACATGCCGTGGGTGGTCGACGGCCAGGTGGTGCCGCGCAAGGTGTGCCAGCTGGCGCTCAGCTTCGACCACCGCGTGGTCGACGGCCAGCAGGGCTCGCGGTTCCTGGCCGACGTCGGCGCGCTGCTGGCCGACCCCGGTGTGGCGATGACGTACTGAGCCCCACCCCGTCGACGGGTCGGCCGGCTCCGGTCGGCCGGCCCGCCGCATCGCCCGGAGCCCGGCGGCGAACGCGTCGGGCGACACGTCCGCCGCGCTCAGCCCGGCGTAGGTGGCCGCGACCTCGTCGGCTGCCGGTGAAGCGGACCGTGCGCTCGGTGCGGTCGTCCTCCGGGTAGGGCGCGCGCAGGTACCCGCAGAGGACGTCCACCACCGCCAGGCCGATCTTCAGCAGGTCCGGCAGCTCGGCCGTGGTGAAGCTCGCGCCGGACGGCAGCGCGGGCCTGCCCAACAGCCAGAACAGGCCGAACCCGGTGACACCCGCCAGCACGACGGCCAGCAGCAGCCACCGCGCCACCGCCCAGCCCATCGACCCGCGCGCACCGTCGACCGCGCTGCGCGGCGCCGGCTCCTCCTCGTCCTCGGCGTCCTGCCCGGACCACACCAGGAACGCGGACCGCGCCAGCCGCCAGACCACGAGGAAGGCGAGGAGGGCGAGCAGGGCGGGCCCGTACGCGTCGATCAGCTCCCGCACCCCGTGCACGACGGGACATGCTGCCCGATCATCGCGTTAATCGGGTTGAAGTTCCAGCGACTGGAGAGTCCAAGGTGGTCCCCGTGACGCACTACTCGATCGGCGACCTGGCGCGGATGACCGGGCTGTCCACCAGGACGATCCGGTTCTACTCCGACTCCGGTCTGGTCCCCGTGGCGGGGCGGACCGCGGGCGGGTTCCGCACCTACGACGTCGACGGGCTGGCGCGGCTCAAGCTCGTGCGGACGCTGCGCGACCTCGGGGTGGACCTGCCCACGGCGCAACGCGTCCTCGCGCGGGAGGTGTCCGTCGCCGACGTGGCGCGGACGCACGCGGACGCCATCGACGCGCAGTTGCGCACGCTCCGGCTGCGCCGGGCCGTGCTGCGGGTCGTGGCGCGGAACGGGGAGGTGGAAGCGGTGCACGAATTGGCGCGGCTGTCGGAGGAGGAGCGGCAGGCGATCCTGGACGACTTCTTCGACGAGGTGTTCGGGGGGCTGGAGCTGGACCCGGCCTTCCGCGACCGGATGCGCTCGGTGCGCGTGGAGCTGCCGGACGACCCGACGGCCGAGCAGTTGGAGGCGTGGGTCGAGCTGGCGAACCTGGTGCGCGACGAGGACTTCCGGGCGTCGATCCGGCGGATGTCGGAGCGGCACCAGGAGATGCGGGCGCAGGGCGCGGACCTGTCCACGGGCGGCACGCCGGAACAGCTTGAGGCGTTCCAACACGTCATGTCCCGCGCCCGCGCGGCACTGGACGCGGGCGTGCCGCCGGCGTCGGAGGAGGCGCGGCGGATCGTCGAGGAGATCAACGAGCGGTGGGGCGACGTCCTGGCGGTCCGCGTCGGCCCGGAGCTGTCCCGGTGGTTGGCGGAGTTCGGTGACCCGCGGGCGGAGCGCTACTGGTCGTTGCTGGCGGTCATCAACGGCTGGCCGCCGGTGCCGGACACGACGGCGGAACGGGCGTGGCTGGCGGAAGCCGGCCGCTGACCTCAGGTCGGGCCGAGCGCACGGCAGGCAGCACGCCGACCGGACCGCGGTCGGTTGACGCGACACGGTGGGCGGGGGTCGTCCGCGTCCTGAACGACCCCCGCCCACCGGGGCCCGGTCACCTGATGTGGAGCCCGGAAATGGCCCTGGCCACCACCAACCGCTGGATCTCCGACGTCCCCTCGAAAATGGTGAAGATTTGCGCCGGGTCTGGGCGGACCTGGCGCTTCGGCGTGGAATGGCGGCCTGACCTGCGCATACCTGGTCAACGTTCGTCGTTATTGATCAACCCTCTCCGACACCTCACGGCCTGGAGACGGCCTGGCGGCTGATCTCCACGAAGGGCGTCGCTGCGGCTAGCTGTGCCTTACGCACGGCCGGCTGAGCGACGCCCTTCACGCATCCTGCGCCTGGTGCTGTTGCCGAGTGGCCTTCCCGTTGGCAAGGCGGCGAAGCCGTCGCGGCAGCCGAACGCCGCGCCCAGCGCTGCCAACCGCCATGACCGCGCGATCGTCCCGAGTCGGGCCGCTGGGAGCTGCTGTAGGTCAGGCACCCGCCGCTGTGGTGCGCCGCCGTGCCAGCCTGGTGCACCGACTCCGCGCGCGGCCGACGGGCGGAGCGAAGCCGGCGCGCCTTGATCCCATAGAGCCAAGTTCTGCAACACAGACGACCCGCTGAGCGATGGTCCGGTAAGCACCGTGAACCACCTGTCCGGAGGATTTCACTTCGGACGGTATCGACGGAGGATGAACCGATGTTAGCTGCGGGGGATGGCAACGCTGTCGTTGCGACGCTGCACGATAGTGCGGCGAAGGCTCGGTATGGTGTCGCATACGTCAGATCCATATGCAGCCAAGCTGGCATCGGTTTCATCGAGACCTCGCCCGACGAAGACGTACTGGCCGTCGATGGCGAGATACAATATCTTCCGGCCTCGGCACGCGTGCAGGTTAAATGCACCTCCAAGTTCACGATTGCGGGAAATTCTGCTAGTTGGCCCTGTGACGTCTCCTGGCGGCAGAAGTGGAGCGCGGCTCAGGTTCCAGTCTATGTAGTACTTGTGATACTCGAGCACGACTTGAACACGGAATGGATTGCCCATCCAGCGATTGGGACTGATCACCGGTCGGCTGCTTTCTGGGTCCGTGTTAACACTGGAATCGTAACTGACAGGATAAGCATTCCTAAGGCGCAAAGATTTACTGCAGAAACTCTGACTGAGTGGCATAAGGACGTTGTCGCATGCTTTACTCCTGCTGAGCAGGGAATGACGGCATGAGGGGGCAATACGCGGTCCCTAGTCTAAGTGAGATCCGGACCTTTCTGAGCTACGAAGGCTGGCAAGAGAGTCCTCCTGGTCCGGCAGGCAGCCTGTGGGTACGGGACGGTCGATCCATTGCGGTTCCCTCTAACGACGACCCTGACTTCCGCGTCGGGATAGTCGAGCGACTGGCGTCATTCCGTGAAACTGTGCCCGAACGGCTCTCGGAGAAGATTCGATACTATCGAACCGATGTCACGGATTTTCGAGCAGTGGTCGACACGCGAAGCAGTGATTCGATTCCGCTCGATACGGCGTCGGCGATGATGAAGTCTGCAAGAATGATGCTTCGAAGTGCGGCTAGTACGTCACTCCGGCCCCAGGGTGACCTACGTGGAAATTATTCCCGACTTAGCTATGAGATAGTTCGTGGCGCTCGTATGGGCCACACTAAGAACGGTTCTTTCATCATTCCTGTACTGGTTCCACTATCAGAGGTTCCAAGTAAGACCGAGAGTCAGGTCGCCCTTCTCGATGTCGATAAGAGAACGCCAGAACCGCTTGAGCGGCGCGCGGTCCGGACTCTGGCACAGTCGTTGGCGGCTATCCAACAGCTTATTATTGAGCCAGCGGTGGAGCCGTCTATCGATGTTTTGTATTCCGCCGTCGAGGTCGGCGTGAGTCGAGAGCTGTGCAGGGCGGTAAGTAACGTGCTCGCACAGCCTGCGCTTGCTGAACTCGAAACGATATTCACATGGGCTGATGCGGTACGCACGCCAACCAATATTCCGAAACGCGTCGAGCTCCCTGTCGAGGCGCAGGAGGTTGTGCAAACCGCAGCAAGAAAACTTCAGGAAAACCGGATCGAGCCACCGCGAACTTTCACCGGACCGATTGTGGCTCTGCGTCACGAAGATCCTGACCCGGATGGGTACATTACTATTGCTACCGTGCGGGACGGCAGGCATGCAGAAATCACCATTCGATTGCCGTATCCGCGTTACCGGATGGCAGTAGACTGGCATAAACAAGCTCGGACAATAATCGCAGAAGGTGAGGTTGGGCGCGACCGGGGTCACTTGACGATCTCGCAACCGTCGAGATGTCACCCAGTAGACGAGTTGTACCTCAGCTTCACTGAAGATGGCGACTCGCAGGAAGGAATCGATCCATAGAAGTCACCATCGCGTCAGGCATCTTGGATGCAAGGGTCGCCAGTTTGGCTGCCTTATTCGCGAACGCGACCGACTTCACACTCGATCGTTTAGCGGCCTGTATGTCGGTTGTCGAGTCACCCACGAATGTGCACCTCGACAGACTAACCCCGACACCTTTGATCGCCTTGTCGAGTAGGTGTGGAGCGGGCTTCAGCTTTGATGGATCGGCGGTGTCGCGTGCGGCGATAAAGTCGACGTACTCGCCGAGTTCGTGGAGTCGGACATATGCCTCGATTGCGGAACGACTGTTGTTGCTCACAATTCCTATGGCGCGGCCAAGCATCGAGTGTTGACGGATAACCTCGTGTGCCCCGTAGTAGGCTCTGCGAGTCGTACGGCTTCCATCTCATGAGCTCTCAGTGCAGCTTCTACGTAGGTTGCCTCTTGATAGCCTTTGACTGCAGCGAAACGGAATATTTCGAAAGGTCGTCAGTCTTCTCAACCTCAAGTGGCAGCGCGGTGTGACTTCCATCTTTGAGGACATCACGCAGTTGAGCAGCCACAAGGTGAGCGGGTATCCCGGCGAAGACGGAGCAGACAGGACCGTCGAAGTCGAGGAACAGCGCGTCGGTGGTCGCTAGGATGCCGCGCAAGACCTCGGGGTCGTCCACCGACACGCGATTTGTGGTCACCGCTTGTACATCGACCGGGGAAGCGATGGTGATCAACGTCCAGCGGCAGGTCAGGCTGATCGACCGCGTGGCGGTGTTCTCGCTGCCCAAGCGCAACTAGGAGCGCCAAGTGCCGCTGTCGCAAGGTGTGCTCGACGCGGTAGACGACTACATGGAGATGTTCCCGCCCATCGCCGTGACGCTGCCCTGGGACAAGCCGAACGGCGAGCTGGTGACGGTGAACCTGCTCATGGCCAGGGCGGACGGGAAGGTCTGCCACGGCGACCTGTTCAACAAGGTCGTCTGGGTGCCGGCGTTCAAGCAGGCCGGACTGATCTACACCAAGCGTCAGGACGGGATGCACGCCATGCGGCACCTGTACGTCTCGGTCCTCCTGGCCCAGGGCGTGTCTATCAAGGAACTCGCGGAGTATCTGGGCCACGAAGACCCCGGCTTCACCCTCCGCACCTACACCCACCTGATGCCGTCCAGCCACGAGCGCGCCCGAAAACAGTGGACGGGGTCTTCCGCGCCCGAAAGACCCCGTCCAACCCCCGGACGGCCTAGAGACGGCCTGGGGAGATCAACTCACTTGATGTGGAGCCCGGAAATGGCCCTGGCCACCACCAACCGCTGGATCTCCGACGTCCCCTCGAAGATGGTGAAGATCTTCGCGTCCCGGTGCATCCGCTCCACCGGGTGCTCGCGGGTGTACCCCGCACCGCCCAGGATGTGGATCGCCCGCTCCGTCGCCCACACCGAGACCTCGCCCGCCTTGAGCTTCGACATCGAACCCTCGCCCGCCGTGAACGGGACGTTGTTGCGCCCCATCCACGCCGCCCGCCACACCAGCAGGCGCGCCGCGTCGATCTCGGTCCTCATGTTCACCAGGTCGAACGCGATGGACTGGTGCTCGATGATCTTCCGCCCGAACGCCTCGCGGTCCCCCGCGTACTCCAGCGCGTACTCGTAGGCCGCCCGCGCGACGCCCACCGCCATCGCCCCGACGGTCGGCCGGGTCGTCTCGAACGTCGCCATCGCCGCCTGCCCACCCGCCCGGAGCCCCTCGCGGGCGCGGGCCAGGCGCGCCTCCAGCTTCTCCCTGCCGCCCAGCAGGCAGCGGCCCGGCACGCGCACGTCGTCGAGGAACACGTCGGCCGTGTGGGAGGCCCGCATCCCGTGCTTGCGGATCTTGCCCGGCGACGACAAGCCCGGCGTGCCCGGCGGCACGATGAAACCCGCCTGCCCGCGCGACCCGAGCGCCGGGTCGACGACGGCGGTCACGACGTGGACGTTCGCGATGCCGCCGTTGGTGGCCCACGCCTTCTGCCCGTTGAGCACCCACTCGTCGGTCGCCTCGTCGTAGACCGCGCGCGTGCGGTAGCCCGCCACGTCCGACCCCGCCTGCGGCTCCGACGCGCAGAACGCCGCCAGCTTCGGGTCGTCCTCGGTGCCGAAGCACTCGGGCACCCACTCGGCAAGCTGCTCGGGCTCGCCGGACGCGAAGATGCCCGCCGCCGCCAGGCCGGTGCCCATCAGGGCCAGCGCGATGCCCGCGTCACCCCAGAACAGCTCCTCGGTCGCGATCGGCAGGGACAGGCCGATCGGGTCGGAGAACCACGTCGCCAGCGCCTCGAACCCGTACAGGCCGATCTTCGCGGCCTCGCGGATCACCGGCCACGGCGTCTCCTCCCGCTCGTCCCACTCGGCCGCCGCGGGGCGGATGACGTCCTTCGCGAACCCGTGCACCCACTCCCGCAGGGCCACCTGGTCCTCGTTCAGCTCCAGCGAAAAGCCGCCCATGTGGTCCTCACGCCCCCGGCACGTCGAACAGGCTCATGAAACCGGCCGCGAAACCCAGGTCGCCCTTGACCTTCAGCTTGCCGGTCATGAACAGCACGGGAGCGGACGCGTTGCCGGTGGCCAGCTTGAGGAAGTCGACCGGGCCCAGGGTGACGGTGGCCCGCGGCTCGCGCGCGGCGCCCTTGGTGATCGTGCACTTCGCGTCCTCGACGACCGCCTCGTACACGTCGTGGCCGCCCTCGCCGAACCCGCCCGTCAGCCGGAAGCGCACGACGGCGCGGGTCGCGCCGGCGCGATCGGCGCGGAAGTGGACCTCCATGCGCCGGAACACCTCGTCGAGGACGCGCTCGCGCAGGCCGGCGCGACCGGTGACGGCGTCGATCTGGTCCTTCGACGCGCGCGAGACGATGCGGGCGAAGTTCCCCGCGTCCATCCGGGACAGGTCGAGGGCCGCGCCGCCGTCGGCCAGGTCGGCGAGCGCGCCCAGCAGGTCGGCGAACTCGTCCCGGCCCAGCTCCTTCGGGTCGATGCCGCGCGCGAGGACGTCGATGTCCAGGTCCTCCAGCGCGGGATCGCCCGGAGCGACCCGCCGGAGCGCCGAGAGCAGCTCGCCGGGGCTGAGCCGGGCGATGGCCTCGGCGGTGAGGTCGATGGTCATGAGGGCTCCTCCACTACCTACTCGGAGGTAAGACTACTGGTGAGTAGGTAGAGCGGCAAGGGGGTCCGATAACCTGGGCGGGCCTAAGGGGGTGTGATGCACGCAGAGCAACCGGCGGTCCGGACCGGCCGAGCCAAGAGGCTGCCCCGCGCGGTGCGCGAGCGGCAGATCATGGACGCGGCGGTGGAGGTCTTCTCCCGCCTCGGTTTCCACGCCGCGTCGATGGACGAGATCTCCGAGGTCGCGGGCATCTCCAAACCCATGCTGTACGCGTACCTGGGCTCGAAGGAGGAGCTGTTCGCGACCTGCATCCGCCGCGAGGCCACGCGGATGATGGAGGCCATCGCGCACGGCGTCGAGCCCGACCAGCCGCCGGACGTGCAGCTGTGGAGCGGCCTGCGGGCGTTCTTCGGGTTCGTCGGCGAGAACCGGGCGAGCTGGCAGGTCCTGCACCGGCAGGCGTCGTCCCAGGGCGGTCCGTTCGCCGAGGAGCTGGCCGACCTGCGCGGCCGGGCGATCGGCCTCGTGGCGGCCCTGCTGCTGCACTCCTCGGGCTTCCCCGACGGGCCGCGCGACGGCGGCAAGGAGGCGGAGTCCCTGGCCGCCGCCCTGGTCGGCGCGGGCGAGTCGCTGGCGGACTGGTGGCTGGACAACCCCGAGGAACCCGCGGGCGTCGTCGCGGCCCGCCTGATGAACCTGGTCTGGATGGGCTTCGGCGACCTCGTGGCGGGCAACGTCTGGCACCCGCCGTCGCGGCGTGCGCCCGAGGTCGACACCGACATCGGCGGTTCGACGCCGCCGGCGGGCTAACCGGTGACGACGCCCTCCAGGTGAGGACGTCGCGACCACAGCGAGAACCGCCACCCGTCACCCGTCCGGGTGATCGAGAAGTCGACCTGCCCCGGCAGCGGGATCGGGGCCTTGAAGCGCACGTCCACCGCGCAGGCGTCCGGCAGCCCGCCCTCGAACTCCGCGACGCACCGGGCCTTGGACCACATGCCGTGCGCGATCGCCCTCCGGAACCCGAACACCCTGGCCGGCACGGCGTGCAGGTGGATCGGGTTCCGGTCACCGGAGACCGCCGCGTACCGCCGCCCGACGTCACCGCCGACCCGCCACACCGCCGTGGGCATCGGCGGTCCACCCCGTTCGGGGCCCGGACCGGACCCTTCACCGCCGACGGGACCCCCACCGCGGCCGGGAGCGCCGCGCTCCCGGCGCAGATAAGTCGACACGTCGACCCACACCTCCACGCCGTCGACGGAGGCCGTGGACACCACGTCGAACTGCCACCCGCGCTCGTGCGGTCGCAGGTCGTCCAAGCGCACCCGCAGGTCGAGCGGTTCGGACGCGAGCAGCGGCCGGGTCCGCGCGACGCGGTTCGCCACGTGCACCAGCCCCGGCAGGGGGAACGGGAACCCGCGCCCGGTCAACAGCGCCAGTTGCGCCGGGAACGCCAGCACGTGCGGGTAGGTGATCGGCAGCTCGTCACCCACCCGGAACCCGCACACGCGGCCGTACGCCGCCAGGTGCTCCCGATCGACGAGTGCCCTTGTCGACTTCACCTCCGGCGGCAACCGCACGTCCGCCGGCGACGACCCGCGCCGGGTGAGCCCGGTCAGCGCCGCCTTCGCGTACAGCCAGGTCGGGCTCACCGTCACGCGCCCATCAGGCTCTGCCCGCACACCCGGACGACGTTGCCGTTGACGCCACCGGACGCGGGGTGCGCGAGCCACGCGATCGCCTCGGCCACGTCGACCGGCAGGCCGCCCTGCGCCAGGCTGTTCAGCCGCCGACCCACCTCGCGCACGACCAGCGGCACGGCGGCCGTCATCCCGGTCTCGATGAAGCCGGGCGCGACCGCGTTGACCGTCGTCCCGGTGCCCGCGAACCGCGCGGACAGCGCGTCGACCATGCCGATCACGCCGGCCTTGGTGGTGGCGTAGTTGGTCTGGCCGACGTTGCCCGCGATGCCCGCGATGGACGAGACGCCCACGACCCGCCCGTTCGCGCGCAGCGCGCCCGAGTCGAGCAACGCCTCGTTGAGCCGTTCCTGCGCGGCCAGGTTGACCGCGACCACGGCGTCCCACCGGCCCTCGTCCATCCGCCCGAGCGTCCGGTCGCGGGTGATGCCCGCGTTGTGCACGACGACGTCCACGCCGCCGTGCCGCTGCCGCAGGTGGTCGACGAGCCGGGCGGGCGCGTCGGCCGCCGTGACGTCGAGCTGGAGCGCCGACCCGGCCACCCGGTTCGCCACCGCGGACAGCTCCTCGCCCCGCGCGGGCACGTCCAGGCAGACGACGTGCGCGCCGTCGCGCCCGAGGACGTCCGCGATCGCCGCGCCGATGCCCCGCGCCGCGCCGGTGACCAGGGCGACCTTGCCGGCGAGCGGCCGGGACCAGTCACCGGGCGCCGCCACCGGGTCCGTGCCGATGCGGATCACCTGCCCGGACACGTACGCGGACCGGCCGGACAGCAGGAAGCGCAGCGTCGACTCGGTGCTGCCCTCCGCGCCCTCCGCCACGTGCACGAGCTGGGCCGTCCCGCCGCGCTTCAGCTCCTTGCCGACGCTGCGCGTGAAGCCTTCGAGCGCCCGCTGCGCGACCGGGGACGCGGCGGAACCGGGCGGCGTGCCGAGCACGACCACCCGCCCGCAGGGCCCGAGCGACCGGATCACCGGGTGGAAGAACTCGTACAGCTCGCGCAGCCGCTCGACGCCGTCGATCGCGGTCGCGTCGAACACCAGCGCGCCGTAGCGCTCCGCACCGGGGGCGTGGTGACCGCCCCGCACCACGTCCAGGCCGATGGACCGCAGCACCGCGCCGACCGGCGCCACCAGGCGTCCACCGCCGCCGAGCAGCACCGGGCCGTCGAGCGGGGGCCGGTCGGGCGAGTGCCTGCGCAGCGGGTGCGGGTCGGGCAGGCCGAGCTTGCGGACGACGAACCGCCCGACACCGGACCTGGCGAACGACTGGTAGCGATCCATGGGGACATCACACTCCCTACTCGCTAGTAGGTCTACTGATGAGTAGGTAGGATGGCGGGCGCACCCGCACCTGGAGGACGACATGGCCGAGATCCGGAGGGTTGCCGTCCTGGGCGGCAACCGCATCCCGTTCGCCCGCTCGAACGGCCCCTACGCGACGGCCTCGAACCAGGACATGCTGACCGCCGCCCTGGACGGCCTCGTGAGCAGGTTCGCGTTGCGGGACGAACGGCTCGGTGAAGTGGTCGCCGGCGCGGTGCTCAAGCACAGCCGCGACTTCAACCTCGTCCGGGAGTCCGTGCTCGGCAGCGGGCTGTCCGCCGAGACACCCGCCCACGACGTGCAGCAGGCGTGCGGCACGGGCCTCCAGGCGGTCGTCGCGGTCGCGAACAAGATCGCGCTGGGCCAGATCGAGTCCGGTGTCGCGGGCGGTGTCGACACCACCAGCGACGCGCCCATCGGCGTCAACGAGGGCCTGCGCCGGGTGCTGCTGGAGTTCAACCGGGCGCGTGGCGCGGGCGCGCGGATCAGGGCGGCGCTGAAGCTGCGGCCACGCCACGTGGTGCCGGAGGTGCCGCGCAACGGCGAGCCGCGCACCGGCCGGTCGATGGGCGAGCACGCGGCCGACACCGCCCGCGAGTGGGGCATCGGGCGGGAGGAGCAGGACGAGCTGGCCGCCGCGAGCCACCGCAACCTCGCCGCCGCCTACGACCGCGGCTTCTTCGACGACCTGGTGACGCCGTTCCGCGGGCTGACGCGGGACCAGAACCTGCGGCCGGACTCGTCCGCGGAACGGCTCGCCCGGCTGGAGCCGGTGTTCGGGCGGGGTGAGGGCGCGACCATGACGGCGGGCAACTCGACGCCGTTGAGCGATGGCGCGTCGGTGGTGCTGCTGGCGAGCGAGGAGTGGGCGGCGGCGCGCAACCTGCCCGTGGCGGCCTACCTGACGTGCGTCGAGACGGCGGCGGTCGACTACGTGCACGGCGGCGAAGGGCTGCTCATGGCACCCGCCCACGCGATGCCCCGGATGCTGGCCCGCGCCGGCCTGACGCTCCAGGACTTCGACTTCTACGAGATCCACGAGGCGTTCGCGTCACAGGTGCTGGCGACGCTGAAGGCGTGGGAGGACGCGGACTTCTGCACGGACCGGCTCGGCCTCACCGGGCCGCTGGGCCCGATCGACCGGTCGAAGCTCAACGTCAACGGCTCGTCGCTGGCCACGGGCCACCCCTTCGCGGCAACCGGGGCGAGGATCGTGGCGACCCTGGCACGACAACTGGCCCACCAGGGCTCCGGCCGCGGCCTGATCTCCATCTGCGCAGCCGGCGGCCAGGGCCTGACCGCAATCCTGGAACGCTGACCCCCACCCCAAGTCGCCCCCTCACACAACCACCAGCCCCCCGCACCGCGAGGCCGCCGTCGGGCTGTCGCGCCTCATTTCCCGCCGATCACGCTCTTCGATCGGCGGGAAATGAGGCGCGATGGCCCGACCTCAGTGGCGGCCGAGCCCGCCGTCTGCGGAGCAGCGGCAATTCAACTCAGTCCAACAAGATCCACGTTGCCGTGCAGCGCACCGTCACCACGATCTGCTGCGCCTCCAGGTTGAACTGGTCCATCTGCGGCGGCGCGCCGACCGCGCCCCCGTAGGCCGCCAACGCGCGCCCGCCCGCGGCCTCGGCGGCCCACACCTCGCCGTCACCGTCGGACAGGCGCTGCAGCGTGCCCAAGCGCGCGCCGAGCGCCTCCGCGTAGCCCTCGGCGCGGCGGCGGGCGTCGGCCACGGCCTCCCGCTGCGCCTCGCGGATCGCCTCAGCGTCCCGCGCGAGCTGCCACTGCGGGCCGTTCAGCCAGGTCGGCTCGGCCGCGACGAGAGCGGACAGCAGCGCGTCCAGCTGGCTCAGGTCATCGGTCCGCACCACGTACTGCTGGGACGCCCGGCTGCCCGCCCGCTGCTGCCCGTCCCAGTTGTCGTGCACGGACAACTGGCGCGACCGCACCTCCACCCCCGGGCGGCCCAGGACCGGCTCGACCGATGCCACGCGCTCGTTCAGCAGCTCGACGGCCTCGTTCCGGGTCGCGCCGACGGTCTCGAAGTTCACCTGCACCTCGGCGCGGTCGGCGGTGCGCTCGACCTTGCCGGTGCCCTTGGTCACGACTTCAGCCACGCGCCCAGCCAACCGGGCGGCCGGATCATGCGCAACGATAAGCCTCTCTAGCTCGTTCACTAGAAAGCCGAATATGCAGCGACACGCGCCGAGTATTGGATCGGCCGTAGACGGCTGGATACCGTCCGAGGATGGACCCGGTCCGCAACCCGTTCGCCCCCGGCGCGGGCCAGCGACCGCCCGAGCTGGCGGGGCGGGACAAGGAGCTGGCCGCCTTCGACGTGGTGCTCGAACGGGTGGCGCGCGGGCGGCCCGAGCGCAGCCTCGTCCTCACCGGGCTGCGGGGCGTCGGCAAGACCGTCCTGCTCGGCGAGCTGCGCTCGATGGCGCTCAAGCGCGGCTGGGGCGCGGGCAAGGTCGAGGCGCGGCCGGACGCCGGGCTGCGGCGACCGCTGTCGGCCGCGCTGCACCGGGCGATCCGCGACCTGGCCGTGCGGCACCGCGCGCCGGACCGGGTGGAGGCGGTGCTGGGCGTGCTGAAGGCGTTCGCGCTGCGGGCCAACCCCGGCGACGCGAAGCTGCGCGACCGCTGGCAGCCGGGTATCGACGTGCCCGCCGCGCACGGGCGCGCCGACTCCGGCGACATCGAGATCGACCTGGTGGAGCTGTTCACCGAGGTCGCCGAGCTGGCGCAGGACGTCGGAACCGGGGTCGCGCTGCTCGTCGACGAGATGCAGGACGTGCCGCCGGACGACGTCTCGGCGCTGTGCGCGGCGTGCCACGAGCTGTCCCAGTCGGGCGCGCCGCTGGTCGTCGTCGGCGCGGGGCTGCCGCACCTGCCCGCCGTGCTGTCGGCGTCGAAGTCGTACTCCGAGCGGCTGTTCCGGTACGTGCGGATCGACCGGCTGACCCGCGAGGACGCCGACCGGGCCGTGCTCGCGCCCGTCGAGCGGGAGGGCGCGGGCATCCGGGAGGAGGCGCTGGACGCGCTGTTCGACGCCTCGGGCGGCTACCCGTACTTCATCCAGGCGTACGGGAAGGCCGCGTGGGACGCCGCGCCCGCCGACCCGATCAGCCCGCTGGACGTGGCGGTGGCCGCGCCGGAGGCGGACGCGGAGCTGGCGGTGGGGTTCTTCGGGTCGCGGTACGAGCGGGCGACGCCGGCCGAGCGCGAGTACCTGCGGGCGATGGCGGAGCTGACCGACGGCAAGGACGCGGGCGTGCTGACCGCGCAGGTGGCCGGGCACCTGGGCCGCAAACCGTCCTCGCTGTCGCCCGCTCGGGACAGCCTCATCAAGAAGGGCCTGGTCTTCAGCGCGGAGCGCGGGCAGATCGCCTTCACCGTGCCGCACTTCGGGCGGTTCCTGCTGGGCCGCGAGGACTGAGCGCCGGCCGCTCGCCCGGCGTCCGCGGCTGTGCGCGACGCCGTCCACCGGGGTGCCCGGACCCGTCCGTCGGCAGGTCGGGGGAGTCGGCAGGCCCGTCCGGTTCACATAGGTGTCCACCGGACGAATCGGGGTAGTCTTCCCAGTGTCGACCGGAGATTCATCGGCCTGTGCGCCATCTCACCGGATAATCGGGTGATTTGATCACCTGGAGGGTGCATACTTGAGGCACAACACCGAGGAACTCCTTCGAGAGGGATGAAACCCTGATGAACTTCACTGCGAAGCTCCGCGCTCGTCGTGTCGAGGCTCGCAACCGCAAGGCTGTCGCCCGTGCGATCGACATGGCGCCCACCCCGGCGATGCGGCACGAGCTGATGGCGATCGCCCAGGCTCAGGTGACCACCCTGCGCTGACCACCGTGCGCCGGTGCCCTGAGCGCGCGGACGACAACCCGATCGACACCGGGTACGCGCCCCGTCG
Organism: Saccharothrix australiensis; assembly: GCF_003634935.1. NCBI lineage: Bacteria > Bacillati > Actinomycetota > Actinomycetes > Pseudonocardiales > Pseudonocardiaceae > Saccharothrix > Saccharothrix australiensis. The sequence goes on along the minus strand of NZ_RBXO01000001.1, from coordinate 157,301 downwards.
TCCCGCGCTGTCGGCGAAGGGGGAGAACGTCGAAGGCCCTGTCGCACCTCCCGCGCGACAGGGCCTTCGACGGTGTGGCGAGTCAAGATGTGATATCTGTCACACCCTTTCGGGGGTGTAACAGTCCACGATCGTGTCTCGATGTTCCTGGTGACCCCGCGGTGCTGTCGGACCCCCGACCTGGCAGCACCGCGGGGTTTCCCATGTCTCCCCCGACTGCTTCAGAACCGGACTACTACTTGGACGTGGCCGAGCCGGTCCAGGTGTCCTCGTCCTGTCTACAGGCGTGCCTCATCATCACTATCCCCCTGAATGTGTCTTGTCCCCCATGGACACCACCCATGGTGCCATCGGGGTACGACAGTTTTTTGAGGGTTTGCTGAGAGCATGAGGCGATGAACCGCCCGCTCCTGGTAGTTGACGCGGCAAATGTCATCGGCTCGGTGCCCGACGGCTGGTGGCGCGACCGCGAAGGCGCGGCGATCAGACTGCGGAATTCCCTGGTAGAGGTGGGTGCGCAGGGTCTGCCGGGCTTCGCCGAGGGTCCGGTGGAGGTCGTCCTGGTGGTCGAAGGCAAAGCCCGCCACGTGCAGTCCGTGCCCGGCGTCCGTGTGGTCTCCGCCACTGCGTCGGGTGACGACGCGATCGTCGCCGTGGTGCGCGCGGAAGGTCTGGACCGCAACTGTGCGGTGATCACCGCCGACCGCGAACTCCGCCGGCGGGTGACCGCGTTGGGCGCGACGGTCCTCGGCCCCCGGACCGTCCGCTGACCGGTCGGGTGGCGGCGGCGGTGAACGATTCGCGGCAGCCGGCGCGCGTCGAGCAGCGGGTCACGACGAGTGGTGACCGCGCACGGGCCTCGCGCTGCTCCTCCACGTGATGTCCCGCCGGCAGGCGTCCGCGAACCCCTTGCAGGCGTGGCCGTCGTTCGCCAGGACGTCGAGCAGTTCCGCGACCGACCGGGGCGAGCGCCGGTAACGCGAGACCTGCGTCCGCAACGCCCGGTGCACGGTTCGCGGGGCGAGGTCCAACTGGTCGACCAGGTCGGTGTAACCGGTGACCTCCGCCTCCGGGAACACGCTCCTCAGCTGCCCTCGGAGGCGGCTGATCCGGTGCTCGTCCACTCCCCGCCTGCGCAGGTTGCGCTCGAGTTCCTCCAGGACGGACGTCGACCACAGCGGTCGGTAGAGGCCGGTTTCGGCGATGCTCAGGACCGTGTCCCGCAGGTACGGCTTGAACAGCACGCACGTGTCGAAAAACGCTGGGAACAATGCTCACCTGTCGTCGACCGGCAGCCGCTCGACCGGTGCGTCGAGCGGGAGGTCGTAGAGTCCACCCTCTTCGCCGTCCCGCACCATTTGGTCCAGACCGGCGGAACGGGCCCGGCGCGTGCGCTCCTGATGGGCGAGCAGGTCCGCGAGCCTGACCCGGCGGTGGCGGTTGGGCTTGTCGTAGGGGATCTCCCCCGCTTCGAGCAGGCGCACCAGCGTCGGTCGGGAAACTCCGAGCAGATGTGCGGCCTCGCTCGTGGTGAGCACGGTGTGCTGGGGCGCGACCGTGATCGCCAAGCCCTGGGACATGGCCGTCACGACGTCGCGCAGCACCTCGAACACCTCGACCGGCAGGTCCAACCGGCTCCCATCAGGGCCGACGAGCACCGCGGCGCCCCCACCCGGCCGGGACAGCGCCGCGACCCACGGCGACAGGCTCTCCGGTTGCGCGGGTGGCAGTACCGTCCGTTCCTCCACGATGGTCGTCATGGACTGATCGTAGCTCGAAACGAACAAAACGAAAGCAGGGTCATCCGCCCGGCGGTCGCGTGCCTGCCGATCACCCAGGAGCGCCGGCCCGAACGGTCGTCGGTACCCCTTCGGGTGACAGGTGGCGGTGGCGTGGTCGTCCACATCCTGGACGTCGAAATACCGGGCCGCGGGCACGGCGTTGAGCCTGGACGTGACGACCGCTCAACGCCGCCGTGCCCGTGTCCGCGCCCCCGAACTCGTCGGCCGCGGCTGGCTCAACACCGCCGGACCGCTCAAGCTCGAAGACCTGCGCGGCAAGGTCGTCCTGCTCGACTTCTGGACCTTCTGCTGCATCAACTGCCTGCACGTGCTGGACGAGCTGCGCCCCCTTGAGACCGAGTTCGAGGACGTCCTCGTCACGATCGGCGTCCACTCGCCGAAGTTCGCGCACGAAGCCGACCCGGACGCGCTCCGGGCCGCCGTCGAGCGCTACGAGGTGCACCACCCCGTCCTGGACGACCCCGAGCTGACCACGTGGCAGAACTACGCCGTCAAGGCGTGGCCCACGCTGGCCCTGGTCGACCCCGAGGGCTACGTCGTGCACGTCGCCGCCGGCGAGGGCCACGTCGACGCCCTCCGCCAGATCGTCACCGAACTCGTGGCGGAGCACGAGGCCAAGGGCACGCTCCACCGCGGCGACGGGCCGTACGTCCCGCCCGCGCCCGCCGACACCGAGCTGCGCTTCCCCGCCAAGGCCGTCGTCACCCCGCGGAACACGCTGCTGGTCAGCGACTCCGCCCACCACAGCCTGGTCGAACTCGACCTCGACGGCGAGACCGTCCTCCGCCGCATCGGCACGGGCGAGCGGGGGCGGCGGGACGGTGTCGAGCCGACGTTCTCCGAGCCCGCCGGCCTGGCGCTGCTGCCGCCCGACGTCGCCGCCGAGGTCGGCTACCACGTGGTCGTCGCCGACACGGTCAACCACCTGCTGCGCGGCCTCGACCTGGACACCGGCGAGGTCACCACGGTCGCCGGCACGGGCGAGCAGTGGCGCGACGGCGACACCGACGGGCCGGCCGACGCGATCCACCTCACCAGCCCCTGGGACGTCGCCTGGTGGGAACCCGCGGGCGGCGTCGCGATCGCCTTGGCGGGCAACCACACCCTCGGCCTGTTCAAGCCCGTCGAGCGCCGCCTGGAGCGCCTCGCCGGCACCACCGTCGAGGGCCTCGGCGACGGACCGCGCGAGGAGGCGTTCTTCGCCCAGACCTCGGGGCTGGCCGCCGACGGCGACCGGCTCTGGCTGGTCGACTCCGAGACCTCCGCCCTGCGCTACCTGGAGCACGGCGAGGTGCGCACCGCCGTCGGCAAGGGGCTGTTCGACTTCGGCCACCGCGACGGGCCGGCCGACCAGGCGCTGCTCCAGCACCCGCTGGGCGTCGCCGTCCTGCCCGACGGCGCGGTCGCGGTCGCGGACACGTACAACGGCGCGATCCGCCGCTACGACCCGGCGACGGACGAGGTGTCCACCCTCGCCACGGACGTCCGCGAGCCGTCCGACGTCCTGTTCGTGGACGGTGAGCTGGTGGTCGTCGCCTCCGCCGCGCACCGCCTCGAACGCCCCGTGGCGCCCGGCACCAAGGTCCTCGGCGAGGCGCACCGGGTGCGCCGCCCGCCGACCGTCCTCGCACCGGGCGACCTGGAGCTGACCGTCGTGTTCACGCCGCCCGCCGGCACCAAGCTGGACGACCGCTACGGCCCGTCGACCCGCCTGGAGGTCACCAGCTCCCCGCCCGGCCTGCTCGCCGAGGGCGCGGGCGCCGGCACGGACCTCCGCCGCGCGATCCGCATCGCGGACGGGTACGCCGAGGGCGTCCTGCACGTCGTCGCGCAGGCCGCGAGCTGCACCGACGACCCGGCCGTCGAGCACCCGGTGTGCAAGCTGACCCGCCAGGACTGGGGCGTGCCGGTCCGCATCGCCGCGGACGGGCCGCGCCGGCTGCCCCTGCTGATGGGCGGGCTGGACGAGGACCGCTGAAGCGCCACGTAGACTCGGCCGGTGGCCGATGTCAAGCTTGAGATCCAGATGCTGCACGACCGCGTCATGGTGCGGATCTCCCCGGAGGACGGTGAGCGCCGCAGCAGCGGCGGCATCGTGATCCCGGCGACCGCGCAGATGGCCAAGCGCCTGGCGTGGGGCGACGTCCTGGGTGTCGGTACGAACGTGCGGCACGTCAAGGTGGGCGACCGGGTGCTGTTCAACCCCGAGGACCAGTTCGAGGTCGAGGTGCAGGGCGCGACCTACCTCGTGATGAGGGAGCGGGACGTGCACGCGACCGCGACCGAGCGGTCGGACCACGGGACCGGTCTTTACCTGTGAAGCACCGGGAAGTGATCGACGCGTGACGGCGGTCGGGTAAGCAGTCCCAGGAACTTGCGAGAGGCAAGAGGGGGAAGCGGTGCCGGAGAACCAACGACCGGAGTACGACGCTGAGCGGACGAGGGCCTTCGAGCCCGTCCGCCCGTCGGGCACCGCTTCGGAGCGCACGACGCAGCTGTCGGCGTCGTCCGTGCGGGAGGACCAGTGGCCGGGCGACGACGCCTGGCCGCAGGAGGAGCCCGACGAGCAGGCGTCGGCCCCGACGGTGCGCACCACGCCCGCCGACGTGCCGAGGCACGGCCCCGACGAGGCGACGCGCGCGATCGGTTCCGCGCTGAACCCGCCGGACCCGGCGACCCGCGGGCACGCCCCGACCGCCGAGCAGCACCACCCCGACGGCGTCGAGCGGACGCGCCTGAACGCGCCGGAGCAGCCGCGGCCCAACGGCGCGGAGCAGCCGCGCGCGATCGTCCCGCCCGCGGAGCAGACGCGCGTGAACACCCCGCCCGCCGGGCAGCCGCGGGTGAACGCGGCCGAGCAGACCCGCCTGAACACCCCGCCGGCGGGGCAGCCGCGGGTGCACCCGGCCGAGCAGACCCGCGCGATCGCCCCGCCCGCCGAGCAGACCCGCGCCTTCGCGCCGGACCGCTCGCAGGGCCCGTCCCCCGCCGAGCGGACGACCGTCTTCGCCGACCCGGTGTCGCCGCCCGAGGCCACCGTGCTCGGCCCGGTGATGGTGGACGAGGGCTCCGACGCGCGGGAGACCGACGACCGCCGCCGCAACCGCCGCAGGATCCTGGTCGTCGCGGCGAGCGTGCTCGGCCTGCTGGTCGTGCTCTACGGCGCGGACATGCTCGTCTCCGGCGGCGACGTGCCGCGCGGCGTCACGGTCGCCGGGGTCGAGGTGGGCGGCATGAGCCACGCCGACGCCGAGCAGAAGCTGCGCGAGACGATCGAACCGCGCCTGGCCGCGCCGGTGAAGGCGCAGGCGGGCGACGTGACGACCGAGTTCGACCCGAAGGGCGCGGGCCTGGAGCTGGACTGGGCCGCCACGCTGGACCGGGCGGGCGACCAGCCGCTGTCCCCGATCACGCGGGTCACCTCGTTCTTCACGTCCCGCGAGGTGGGCTTCGCCACGCGCAGCGACGGCGCCAAGCTCACCGCGGCCCTGGAGGCGTTGCGCGCCAAGATCGACCACGACCCGGCCGAGGGCGCCATCCGGTTCGAGGGCGCGACCCCGGTCCCGGTCGACCCGAAGCAGGGCCAGAAGCTGGACGTCGCGGGCGCGTCGGAGAAGCTCCTCGCCGACTGGGCCGACGGCGGCACGGTCGAGCTGCCGGTCGCGACCACGCCGGTGAAGACGACCAAGGAGGGCGTGCGGAAGGCGCTCGACGAGGTCGCCAAGCCCGCCACCGCCGCGCCGGTCGTCGTCCGGGGCCAGGGCAAGGACGCGACGCTCACGCCCGAGCAGCTGGCCGCGACCCTGGTGTTCGAGCCCGCCGACGATGGCGGCCTGACCGCGAAGGTCGACAACAACAAGGTCGTGGAGGCCGCCGGCCCGCAGCTGAAGGAGACCGAGAAGGAGGGCAAGGACGCCCAGATCGTGTTCGAGGGCGGCCGGCCGACGGTCAAGGAGTCCGTCGACGGGCTCGGCATCGACTGGGAGAAGTCCCTGACCCCGTTCATGGACGTGCTCAAGAGCGCCGACAAGCGGGAGATCAAGGCGGAGTACAAGCACACGCCCGCCAAGGTCACCACCGAGCAGGCGAACAAGATGGGCATCAAGGAGGTCATCGGCGAGTTCGAGACGAGCAACTTCGCCGCCGACTCCGGGGTGAACATCCGCGTGGTCGCGGAGGAGGTGAACGGCGCGATCGTCAAGCCCGGCGAGACGTTCTCCCTCAACGGCCACACCGGTCCGCGCGGCGTGGCGCAGGGCTACGTCGAGGCGGGCATCATCGAGAACGGCGCGCCCGGCCGCGCGGTGGGCGGCGGCATCTCGCAGTTCGCGACGACGCTGTACAACGCGGCGTACAACGCGGGCATGAAGGACGCCGGCCACAAGGAGCACAGCTACTGGATCTCGCGCTACCCGGCGGGTCGCGAGGCGACGGTGTTCATGGACGCCGCGGGCAACAGCCTCATCGACATCAAGTTCACGAACCCCGACGAGACGGGCGTGGCGATCCAGACCATCTGGACGCCGAGCACGATCCGGATCGTCCTCTGGGGCACGAAGAACTACGACGTCACCGGCTCCACCAGCGCCAAGACCAACCAGACCCCGCCGAACGAGGTCAAGAAGACCACCCAGCCCTGCGTGGCCAGCGCGGGCGCCGAGGGCTTCACGGTGACCGACACCCGGACCATCAAGGACCGCCGCACGGGCCAGACCCGCTCGGAGTCCCGCACGGTCCGCTACGACCCGTCGCCGAAGATCGTCTGCGAGGCCCCGCCCGCGGGCTGACGGGCGCGGTTGGCGCGCCGCGGACCGGGGTATTCACCCGTCCGTGAGCGTTCACTCGGTACGACGTCACCCGGCCGTGCAGGTGCTCGGCCGCGGTGGGATGGTGTGCTACGGGCTCGTCCACGTGCTGCTCGCCGTGCTCACCGCCCAGGTGGTGCTCGGCGACCGCGGTGAACGCGCCGACCAGAAGGGCGCGGTCGCGACCCTCGCCGAGACCGGGCTCGGCCCGGTCCTGCTGTGGGTGGTGGCCGTCGGCCTGTTCGCCTTCGCGCTCTGGCAGGTGGCCCTGGCGGCTTCCGGCTACCAGTGGGTCCCGCCGGGGCGCAAGCGGGTGGTCCGGCGGCTCGGCGCGGCCGGCCGCGCCATCACGGCGGTCGCCATCGGCGTCGCCGCGGTCAACTACGCGACCGGTGCCGGCCAGTCCGGTTCCACCGAGCAGTCCCAGACGTGGACGGCCCGCGTGCTCGCGCTGCCGTTCGGCCAGGTGCTGGTCGGCGCGGTGGCGCTGCTCGTCATCGGGCTCGGGGTGGCGGTGGCGCGCAAGGGCGTCAAGAAGTCGTTCGAGGACGACCTCGACATGTCCGAGCTGCCCGTCGCGACCCGGACGTGGGTGGAGCGGCTCGGCCGCATCGGGTGGGTCGGCAAGGGCATCTCGTACGCCCTGATCGGCGTCCTGGTCGGGTTCGCGGCGGTCAACGCCGACCCGCGGGAGTCCGGCGGCCTCGACAAGGCGCTGCACACCCTCGCCGCCCAGCCCTACGGCGTCTTCCTGCTCGCCGTGATCGCCCTGGGTTTCCTGGGCTTCGGCGGCTACTGCTTCGCGGCTGCGCGTGCCCACAAGGACTGATGCCGGCGGTGACGCGCACCGCCGGCATCAGGACCCGGCTCAGAACGCGGACTCGTCCACGTCCATCAGCGAGTTGTCGGTGTTCTCGGCGATCTTGCGACGGGCCGTCAGCTCGGGCAGGACCGACTTCGCGAAGAACGACGCGACCGCGACCTTGCCCTCGTAGAACGCCTTGTCGCGCGCCGACACCTGGCCGTCGAGCTTGGCCAGCGCCACCTCGGCCTGCCGCAGCAGCAGCCAGCCGACGAGCACGTCGCCCGCCGTCATCAGCAGCCGGACGGTGTTCTGGCCGACCTTGTACAGGTTGCGCACGTCCTCCTGCGAGGCGGTCAGGAAGCCGACCATCGCGCCGAGCATGCCCTGGAGGTCCTCCAGCCCCTGCTTGAGCAGGGCGCGCTCCTCCTTGAGCCGGCCGTTGCCGCTCTCGTTGTCGAGGAACTTCTGGATCTCGCCGTTGAGGAAGCCGAGCGCCTGCCCCTTGTCCCGGATGATCTTGCGGAAGAAGAAGTCCAGGGACTGGATGGCGGTGGTGCCCTCGTACAGCGAGTCGATCTTGGAGTCCCGGATGTACTGCTCGATCGGGTACTCCTGGAGGAAGCCGGAGCCGCCCAGCGTCTGGAGCGACTGCGCGAGCTGCTCGTACGCCCGCTCGGAGCCCACGCCCTTCACGACGGGCAGCAGCAGGTCGTTGACCTTCTCGGCGAGTTCCTTGTCGGGGCCGCCGAGCGCGATCCGGTCCTGGAACGTCGCCGTGTAGAGGTACACCGCGCGCAGGCCCTCGGCGTACGCCTTCTGGAGCATCAGCGAACGGCGCACGTCCGGGTGGTGGGTGATGGTCACGCGCGGCGCGGTCTTGTCCGTCATGCGGGTCAGGTCGGCGCTCTGCACGCGCTCCTTGGCGTACGCCAGGGCGTTGAGGTAACCCGTGGACAGGGTGCCGATCGCCTTGGTGCCGACCATCATCCGGGCGTACTCGATGACCTGGAACATCTGCGCGATGCCGTCGTGCACGTCGCCCAGCAGCCAGCCCTTGGCGGGCACGCCGTGCTGGCCGAAGGTCAGCTCGCAGGTCGTCGAGACCTTGAGGCCCATCTTGTGCTCGACGTTGGTGACGAAGGCGCCGTTGCGCTCACCGGTCGGCTCGCCGGTCTCCGGGTCGAAGTGGAACTTCGGCACCAGGAACAGCGACAGGCCCTTGGTGCCGGGCCGGGCCTCGATGCCGGGCCCCTCGGGGCGGGCGAGCACCAGGTGCATGATGTTCTCGGTGAGGTCCTGGTCGCCCGAGGTGATGAAGCGCTTCACGCCGTCGAGGTGCCACGACCCGTCCTCCTGGAGGACGGCCTTGGTGCGGCCCGCGCCCACGTCGGAGCCCGCGTCGGGCTCGGTGAGCACCATCGTGGCACCCCAGCCGCGCTCGATCATGATCTCGGCCCAGCGCTTCTGCTGCTCGGTGCCGTTCTTGTGCACGACCGTCGCGAAGTTCGGGCCGGCCAGGTACATGTAGATCGCCGGGTTCGCGCCCAGGATCAGCTCGGACGCCGCCCACTGCACCGACGGCGGGATGCCGAAGCCGCCCAGCTCGTTGGGCAGCGACAGGCGGTACCACTCGCCGTCCCAGATGGCGCGGTAGGACCGCTTGAAGGATTCGGGCAGCGTGGCGGAGTGCGTCTTCGGGTCGAACACCGGCGGGTTGCGGTCGGCGTCGGCGAAGGACTCCGCCAGCGGGCCGACGGCCAGGTTGTTCAGCTCGGCCAGCACGCCGCGCGCGGTGTCCTCGTCGGACTGCTCGAACGGCCCCGCACCGAGGTGGTCCTGCACGTTGAAAACCTCGAACAGGTTGAACTCGAGGTCCCGGACGTTGCTCTTGTAGTGCCCCATCTCGTCTCACTCCATGAAGGTCGGGGCCGGCCCCTTACTGACCGGTAACAACCAGGGTATTACCTGTCGGTAACACCGGCAAGGTCGGGGGTGCCGGGAGGAGGGGCGGCACGCCTCACCGCATGTTGCCGTTGAGCAGCCCGGCCTGGTAGGCGAGCGAGACGGCGTGCGTGCGGTCCCGCGCGCGGAGCTTGCGCAGGATGTTCTTCACGTGCGTGCGGACGGTCTCCACGGACACGTACAGCTCGTTCGCCACGGCTTGGTTCTCCAGGCCGTCCGCGATGAGCTGGAGCACCTCGTACTCGCGGCGCGACAGCGCGCGGCGCGACCCGGCCTCGGCGGTGGGCGTGAAGCCGGCCGCCAGCGGCGCGAGCGTCGGGTCCAGGTACATGCGCTCCTGGTGGCCGCGCACGATCGCCTGGACCACCTCGCCGATCTCGCCCGCCCGCGGCACCATGCCGCGCACGCCGGCGGCCAGGGCGGTGCGGACGTACTTGGCGGTCCGGTGCGGCTCCCGGACCAGCGCGATCACCACCAGTTGCGGGTCGTTGCCGGTCAGCAGGGTCGCCAGGTGGCCCTGCGGGTCGAGCACCGAGTCGACCAGCAGCACGTCGGGCCGCAGGCGTTCGTGCAGGCGGACGGCCGTGTGCAGGTGGCCGGTCGAGCCGAGCCAGTGCAGCCCCGGTGTTCGCCGGACGACGGCCGACAAGCCCTCGCGGAACAGCGGTATGGGGTCCACCAGCGCGATTCCCGGCCCCGTGACATGCCGACCTGCGCCCGCCGTGGCCGACGGGCGCGCGTTGTCACCGGTTCGCATGGTCATAGGAGTAGCGAGCGGACCGGACATGACGGTCTTTCGCGGAAAAACTTCGGGGATGTTCCGGTGCCCGCGCGTGGACGCGGGCCGCGCACGTGGCGGAACGGCCGGTGCGGTGTCGCGCGACGGGTGTCCGCCGTGTGCGCGTGTGCGCGGTTTCACTCGGTGGGCCCGGCTGCCTGGGCCACAGTGGAGTGCATGGGTGCGTGGCTGCCGCGGGACGGGACCGAGTCGGCCGCCGGGTGGCGGTTGTGGCTGGCGCTGAGCGGGCGGGTGTGGCCGGACGCGTCGTGGGACGGCACGCCCGCGTCGGCCGTCGCCGGGCTGCGCGGTATCGCGGCGGCGTGCGGGGAGATCAGGGCGGCCTGCCCGGCCGACGCGCCCGTGCTGCGGCTCGTGGACTCGGTGGTGTTCGTGGTCAGCCTGCCGCTGGAGCTGTGGTGGGACGACCACCTGCCGGTGGACGCGGACCGGGCGGCGCTGCTGCACGGCGACCTCGCGGGCGTCGTCGAGCACGCCGCGGAGGTGCGGGCGGTGCTGGCGGCGGGCGGCGGTTGGGCGGAGCTGGAGTCCAGGTAGTGGAGCTGGAGACCAGGTAGTACTGTGCGCGCTAATGATTAGCGCACAAACTACTGCCGGGGACGACCCGCTGGCCCTGGAGCGGCAGGTCTGCTTCGCCCTGTCCATCGCGTCCAGGAACGTGGTGGCCCTCTACCGGCCGCTGCTGGAGCCGATGGGCCTCACCCACCCGCAGTACCTGGTGATGCTCGCGCTGTGGGGCGGCACGCCGCTGTCGGTGAAGGAGCTGAGCAGGCTGCTGGCCCAGGAACCGGCCACCCTGTCGCCGCTGCTCAAGCGGCTGGAGGCGATCGGGTACATCACCCGCTCGCGGGCCGAGTCCGACGAGCGCCTGCTCGCCGTCGGCCTGACGGAGAAGGGCGCGGCGCTGCGCGAGCAGGCGCTGGCCATCCCGCCCGCGGTCGTCGAGCGGCTGGGCATGGAGCGCGCCGAGCTGGAGGCCCTGCACGCCGTGCTGACCAGGGTGATCGCGGCGACGGACCGCACGTCATGACCAGGCCGCCGGTGTTCCTGCGCGGCTGGTACCTCGTGGGCGGACGCCTGCCGATGCGGTACCGCGAGTGGGTCTTCCACCAGGCGACCAAGCCGACGTGGCTGGTCTGGTTCGTGGTGCGGGCGCTGCTCCAGGTGTTGCCGCTGACCGTCGTGATCGCGCTGGCGCTGGTCTGGGGCCTCGGCTCGCCGTGGCCGCTCGCGGTGGCCTGCGGGTCGTTGGGGCTGGTGGTGGGCGTCTACTTCGCGGTGTCCTACGCGATCGAGAGCACGGACCACCGCATGACGAAGTACGGCTACCCCGCCGGGGCGGCGAGCGCGTACCGCAGGGAGCACGCGTCGGAGAGCGACCGCGAGCGGGAACGCCGGTACCGGGAGGCGTGGCGGACGTCCGACGAGTGAGTGCTCACGCCGGCCGAGGGGTTTCCAGGTGCAGGGTCGCCAGCCTGGCCTCGGCGGCGTGCAGCGCGGGCCGTCCGGGGCGGTTGCGGGCGACCCAGTAGGCGGCCAGCGCGTCGACCAGCTCGGCCGGGTCGTCGACGACGGACCAGCCGCCGTCGCACAGCAGGCAGTAGTGGTGCCGCCGCCGACGGCCCGGCGTCCAGCCGCCCAGCACGCGACCGGGCCGTAGCCGCTCGGCGCAGTACGGGCACCGGGGCCGGTGGGCGTCGTCCTGGAAGACCGAACGCGCCCCGGTCAGCGCCGCGCCGAGGACCTCGCGCGTGCCGTGGAGGCGGGCGCGTTCGTGCATCGGGCCGTGCCGGCGGGCGTTCGTCTGCATGCGGCAAGTCTGCGCCGTTCGGCGGTATCCGGTCGACCCGGCTGCCCGGGGGCGGGGTCAGGTCTCGGTGAGGGAGAAGGCGTTGCCGTCGGGGTCGCGGAAGGCGAACATCGGTGGCACGCCGGGCCAGGTGAGGATTTCGTCGGTGTCGACGCCGGCGTCGGTGAGGGCGGCGTGCGCGGCCGCCGCGTCGTCCGTGGTGAACCGGATCGCGACCGGGCCGCGGGTGACCTCCCCGGTGACGTGGTCCAGCGTGACGACGACGTCGCCGCCGCCGGGCGCGAGCTCGATCCACCGGCCGTTGGGTGTCGGCACGTCGCGCAGCACGGTGAAGCCCAGCCGGTCGACGTAGAACCGCAGCGCCCGGTCCTGGTCGGCGACGGGCACGCTGACGGCCCGGATGCCGGTGACGACCTCCGCCGGCGCGGTCATCGCCCGATCCGCTCGTCGAGGGCGACGGTGACGGTGTCGCCGGCCTGCTTGCCGATGCGGGCGCGGGTGGCGGCGGTGAACGCGAGCTTGTGCGTGCCGTCGCCGAGCGCCATGAACGAGCCCCGGAACGGCTCGCCGTCGACCCGGCCCCGGACCTTCACCAGGCCGCGGGTGCCGAAGAACTCGGCCGAGCCGGGCATCACGACGTAGGTCCAACCGCCCTTGTTCGGGCTCGTGCGCAGCGTCGCGGTGAACACCCGGTCCAGTGTCACGTCGGTTGTGGTGCGGTTCGCGGTCATGAGGATTCGCCTCCGTACATGAGTGAGCCGGGCGTGGTGAGTTCCGTGCCGGTCTCCAGCCAGGTCTTGAGCCCGGACAGGACCATCGGCCAGCCGCCGTAGAGGTGCTCGTCGGCGTCGGGGGCGAGCCGGTCGTGCCGGACGACGAGCCGGCAGCTGTCGCCCACCGGCTCGATCTCCCAGGTCACGCGGCTGGTGCCCTGGGCGGCGACGTCGTCGTCCCAGATCGCGTGGTAGGTCTGCACGAGCCGGTGGGGCGGGTCGACCTCCAGGTTCTCGCCCTCGACCAACCCGCCGGTCCGGTCGTGGGTGACCCGGTAGGCGGAGCCGGCGGTCCAGTCCGACTCGACGCGGGCGCCGAACTGGAACCGCGCCCGCGTGCCGGGGTCGGTGATCGCCTGCCACAGCCGTTGCGGCGTGGTGCGGATGAAGATCTCGAACACCTTCTCCACGCTTGCCTCCAGATGTCGTTTCAGGTCGACGAGGCCGGCGGCCCACGTCCCGGTGTACTTGCTGACCCAGCGGTCGTGGAGGAGGCGGATCGGCACGGGGTTCAGGAAGTGGAGCTTCTCCCTGCCCCGGCGGTCCGGCACGACCAGGCCGGCCTCCTCCAGGAGGCGGAGGTGCTTGGCGACGGCGACCCTCGTCATCGCGAACCTGCTCGCCAGGGCGTTGAGCGACTGGCCGTCCTGCCGGAACAGCTCGTCGAGCAGCTCGCGGCGCGTCGGGTCGGCCAACGCCTTGAAGACCAGTTCCACGGGAACGAGCATAGGAAACCTTTTGGTTTCATGTCAACGCCTGTCAGCGGAGCCGATCACGCGGAGCTGTGGCGCCCGTGCCGCCGGCCCGTGCTGTGATCACCGAGCAGGCTCACGTCGGAGGTACCGGTGACCGCGGAGGGCCCGACCCGGAGCCGGTTACGACGAAGGCCCAGGACATGTCGTCCTGGGCCTTCGGCTGCTGAGCGGGTGACGGGAATCGAACCCGCCTCTACAGCTTGGGAAGCTGTCGTTCTACCAATGAACTACACCCGCGCGTCCTGCGGCTCCGATCATACACATAGGCTGTGCCCGTGTTGTTGAGTGACCGCGATCTGCGCGAAGAGGTCGGCTCGGGCCGCCTGGTGCTGGAGCCGTTCGACGACGTCATGGTGCAGCCGTCCAGCATCGACGTCCGCCTCGACCGGTTCTTCCGGGTGTTCAACAACACCCGGTACACGCACATCGACCCCTCGATCCAGCAGGACGACCTGACCTCCCTGGTCGAGACGCAGGACGACGAGCCCTTCGTGCTGCACCCCGGCGAGTTCGTCCTCGGCTCGACGTTCGAGCTCGTCACCCTCCCCGACGACCTCGCCGGCCGGCTGGAGGGCAAGTCCTCGCTCGGCCGCCTCGGCCTGCTGACCCACTCGACGGCCGGCTTCATCGACCCCGGCTTCTCCGGCCACATCACGCTGGAGCTGTCGAACGTCGCCAACCTGCCCATCACGCTCTGGCCCGGCATGAAGATCGGCCAGCTCTGCCTGTTCCGGCTCAGCAGCGCCGCCGAGTTCCCGTACGGGTCGACGCAGGCCGGTTCGCGGTACCAGGGGCAGCGCGGGCCGACGCCCTCCCGCGCCCACCTGAACTTCCACCGCTCGGACACCCGCCGCTAGAGCAGGTCGCCGTACCTGGCCAGCACCCGCGAACGCAGTTCCGGGTCGGTCCGCGGCACCGGCTCCAGGAAGACCTCGTCCAGGTCCGGCCACCGGGTGCGGAGGTCGGCGTCGATGCGCACGCACGCACGCTCCAGGTCGCCCGCCGACAGCGCGTCGTCGAAGTCCAGGCGCACGCACAGCAGCACGCGGTCGGTGCCGACGGCCATCGTGAGCAGGTCCACCACCTGCTCCACCTCGGGCACGCCGCGCAGGTGCTCCCACACCGCCCGCACCAGCTTGGGGTCCGCCTGCCTGCCGATCAGCAGCCCCCGGTTGGTGCCGGCGAGCACGTACGCCGCGACCGCCAGCAGCACGCCGATCAGCAGCGACGCCACCCCGTCCCACACGGACGACCCCGTCAGGTGGTGCAGGCCCAGCCCGCCGAACGCGAGCAGCAGCCCCACCAGCGCCGCCGAGTCCTCGAAGAACACCGTCTTCACGGTCGGGTCGTCGGACACCCGCAGGTAGGCGAGCACCGACCGCCCCTCGGCGCGCGACTCCCGCCGCACCTGCCGCACGGCCTGCGCCCACGACACCGACTCCAGCGCGAACGCGATCGCCAGCACCGCGTACCCGACGCCCGGACTGGTCTGCTCGGTCGGCTCGCCGAACACCGTGCGGATGCCCTCGTAGAACGCGAACACGGCACCCGACACGAAGATCGACACGGCCGCGAGCAGCGACCAGAAGTAGCGGTCCTTCCCGTACCCGAACGGGTGGCGGCGGTCGGCCGGGCGGGTCGACCGCCGCAGCGCGGTGAGCAGCAGGCCCTCCGTGAACGTGTCCGCCACCGAGTGCGCGGCCTCCGCGAGCATCGCCGCCGACCCGGTGATCGCGCCCGCGATCGCCTTCATCACCGCGATGGCCAGGTTCACGGCCAGCGCCAGGAGCACGGTGAGGGTGCTCTCCCCGCCCTTGGGACTCATGGACCGACGGTAGGACCGGAGGCGGCGGTCCGCGCGTTCGCGACGCCGGCCGGCCCGGCGGCACGCGGACGTCACCGGGCCTCACCCGTTCGGAGCACTGCCGGCGCTAGCCTGCGCGGCATGGGCATTCTGGTTCACGTGCTGCTGACCGCGGTGGCGGTCTGGGTCTCCACGGTCATCCCCGGCATCGACCTGGTGGGCGGCTCGACACCCGCCAGGATCGGCACGCTGATCGGCGTGGCGCTGCTGTTCGGGCTCGTGAACGCCGTCGTCAAGCCGCTGGTGAAGTTCTTCGGCTGCCTCTTCTACCTGGTGACGCTCGGCCTGATCGGCCTGGTGGTCAACGGCCTGCTGTTCTGGCTCACCGGCTGGCTCGCCCAGCGGCTCGGCCTGCCGTTCGAGGTCACCGGCTTCTGGCCGGCGTTCTTCGGCGCGATCATCGTGGCCCTCACCGGCTGGGTGCTCGACCTGGTCTACGACCGGCTCCGGGACGGCGACTGACCCCTCCCGCGCGGCCGCCCGACGACGAAGGCCCGCCCGTCCACCGCGGGACGGACGGGCCTTCGCCGTCGAGCGGGTCAGCCCTGCGAGGGCGTCTTGTCCTCGTCCGGCAGCGGGGTCCCGGTCGGCGTCTCGTCGGTCGGCACGTCCTGCCGCTCCGCGCCCCGCCGGACGGCCGTGAGCAGCAGCTGCGCCACGTCCACGACCTCCACGTGCTCCGCCGCCCGCCCCTCGTTCTGGCGGGCCGTCACGCCGTCGGTGAGCATCACGCGGCAGAACGGGCAGCCGGTCGCGATCTTCGACGGGGCCGTGCCCAGCGCCTCGTCCACGCGGTCGACGTTGATCCGCTTGCCGATGCGCTCCTCCATCCACATCCGCGCGCCGCCGGCGCCGCAGCACATGGACCGGTCGCCGTGCCGGGGCATCTCGCGCAGCTTCGCGCCGGACGCGCCGACCAGCTCGCGCGGCGCCTCGTAGACCTTGTTGTGGCGGCCCAGGTAGCACGGGTCGTGGTAGGTGACGTCCTCCGTGGCCTCCGCGACCGGCACCAGCCGGCGCTCCCGCACCAGCCGGTTCAGCAGCTGGGTGTGGTGCACCACCTCGAACTGCCCGCCGACCTGCGGGTACTCGTTGGCCAGGGTGTTGAAGCAGTGCGCGCACGTCACGACGATCTTGCGCCGGCCCGCCGGGCGGCCGTCGAAGACCGCGTTCAGCACCTCGACGTTCTGCTGCGCCAGCATCTGGAACAGGAACTCGTTGCCCGCGCGCCGCGCCGGGTCACCCGTGCAGGTCTCCTCCGGCCCGAGCACCGTGTACTTGACGCCCGCGGTGTGCAGCAGCTCCGCGACCGCCCGCGTGGTCTTCTTCGCCCGGTCCTCGAACGCGCCCGCGCAGCCGACCCAGAACAGGTACTCGGCGTCGCCCAGCTCGCCGTCGAACACCGGCACGTCGAAGTCCAGGCCCTCGGTCCACGCGAGGCGGTCCTTGGCGTTCTGGCCCCACGGGTTGCCCTTGTTCTCCAGGTTCTTGAACATGCCGCCCAGCTCGGACGGGAAGTTAGACTCGATCAGCACCTGGTAGCGGCGCATGTCGACGATGTGGTCCACGTGCTCGATGTCGACCGGGCACTGCTCGACGCACGCGCCGCAGGTCGTGCACGACCACAGCACCTCGGGGTCGATGACGCCCAGCTCGGCCGCGCCGCCGACCAGCGGGCGCTCGGACTCGGCCATCGCCAGCACGTCGATGGACTCCAGGCGCTTCTTGTAGTCCTCGTACTTGTCCTCGGTCAGGCCGACCTCGTCGCCCGCCACGTCCCGGCTGCCGCCCGCCAGCAGGTACGGGGCCTTGGCGAACGCGTGGTCGCGCAGCTGCGTGATGACCAGCTTGGGCGACAGCGGCTTGCCGGTGTTCCACGCGGGGCACTGGGACTGGCAGCGACCGCACTCGGTGCAGGTGCTGAAGTCCAGCCAGCCCTTCCAGGAGAAGTCCTCCACCTTGCCGACGCCGAACACGTCCTCGTCCGGGTCGGCCTCCTCCAGGTCCAGGACCCGGCCGCCGCTCATCATGGGCTTGAGCGCGCCCAGGGCGACGCCGCCGTCGTCCTCGCGCTTGAAGTAGATGTTGAAGAACGCGCTGAACCGGTGCCACGCGACGCCCATCGTCAGGTTCCGCGAGAGCACGATCAGCCAGACCATCCCCGACAGCAGCTTGATGATCGCCATCACGGAGACCCAGTCGGGGTTCGCCGGCAGGACGTGGCTCAGCGGCAGCGTCACGAAGGACGACCACAGCGGCAGGTCCTCCAGCCCGGAGGACAGCTTGAACGCCTTCACACCGAGGATGCCCAGCCCCTCGATGATCACGACCGCTTCCACGAAGTAGGCGAACGCGAAGTTCGAGCCCGCGAACCGGGACAGCCGGTCGGCGCGGCGCGGGTGGTTGAGCTGGCGGATGATCGCCAGCGCGACGCCGCCGACGACCGTGCCGATGCCCAGCAGCTCGACGAGCAGGCCCCACGCGGGCCACGCGCCGATGATCGGCCAGTGGAAGGCGGGGTCGAAGACCTCGCCGTACGCCTCGAACAGCACCGCGGAGCCGATGAGGAAGCCCCACATCACCATCCAGTGCCACGGGGCGACGTTGCGGAACTTGGCCATCCGGGTGTGCGCGACGAACTCCACGAGGAGCGTGCGCAGCCGGGGCAGGAACGGCCCGTTGCGCGTCGCGTCGGGCTGGCCCAGGCGGATGATCCGGACCATCCGGACCACGCCGGCCACGAACAGACCCCAGGCGTACACGCTGACGGCGACGCCGATGGCGCCGAGGGTGAGCTGGAGGGCTCCCATTGTGGTGGCGGCCTTTCTCGTCCGTTCTCCTGGCTGGGCAGCCTACGCCCGATTACCGGTGGGTAACCAGCCGAGCGTGGTCGATCACATAAACTAGTGGTACGAACGTTCAACTTGTCGGAGGCTCGCCTTGGTGTACCTGCTGCTCGCGCTGGCGATCGTGGGCGAGGTCACGGCGACCGTGTCGCTCAAGCTGTCCGAGGGCTTCACCAAGCCCTGGCCGGTGGTGGCGGTGGTCGTCGGGTACCTCGTGGCGTTCGCGTCACTCGGGTTCGTCCTGAAGCTCGGGATGCCCATCGGGGTGGCCTACGCCATCTGGTGCGCCTTCGGCATCGCCGCCGTCGCCGGCATCGGGGTCGTGCTGTTCAAGGAGCCGCTCAACCTCACCACGATCATCGGCCTCGTGCTGGTCGTGGCCGGGGTGGTCGTGATCGAACTGGGCAGCGGTGCGCCCACCGGCTGACGGCAGGCGGGCCCGCGGCGCGCGGCGGCGGCGGGCGATCCTCGAAGCGACGCTGCGGGTCATCGAGCGCGACGGCGTGGCGGGGGTGTCGCACCGGTCCGTGGCGCGGGAGGCGGGCGTCCCGGTGTCGTCGTCGACCTACTACTACGCGACCCTCGACGACCTGCTGGTCGCGACCCTGACGTGGTCGGCCAGGGAGATGGCGCTCGCGTTCGGCGCGGTGAAGCCCACGCCCGCGTCGGTGGCCGGGTTCCTGGCCGACGCCGTCGGGCCCAACCGGGGGCGGACCCTGGCGGAGTACGAGCTGTACCTGGTGGCGGCGCGGCGACCCGAGCTGCGGCCCGCCGCGCGGCGGTGGATCACGCTGCTGACGTCCGTGTTCGGCACGATGGAGCCGGCGGCGTTCCTAGGGTTCGTGGCGGCGCTCGACGGGCTGCTGATCCAGGGCCTCATCGCGGATTTCCCCCCAACGGCCGAACAGATGGAGCCGGTCGTGTCCCTTCTGATGCCTTCCCGATGACCTTCACGCGGGACACTGGGCGCATGAGGTTCGCGGGGCGCGAGTCGTGGCAGGTGTCGCACGGGACGAATCAGACGGTCAACACCGCTCTGTTCCTCCGCGACACGTTGGCGCTGTCGGTCGACACCGTGCCGGAGCTGCCCGGCCTCGACCCCTCGGTGCCGGTCCTCGTGCCACCGGGCGTCGACCGGGCCGGCGCGGCGGAGGAGTGGCTCGGCTGGTGGGCCGACGTGCTGGACCACGCGCGGACCGAACTGCCCTCCGGCTCGCCGATCGACCCGGCCGGGCCCTCGCTGTCGATCCGACCCAGCCTGCGGGCGGCGGTGATCGCGCTGCGCGGGGCGGCGGCGGAGTACGAGCAGCGGCACGCGGGGCGCTCGCCGGGCGCGCTGCCGATCGGCGAGGTCGTGCGCGGGGTGGAGAGCCGGCTCGGCCGGTACGTCAAACCCTTCCGGCTGGTGATCACCGTCGTGTCCGTGCAGGGGCTGGTGTGGGAACGGATGACCGACACGCACGTGATCGCGTCCGAGCGCTACCTCGGCGACCCGGCCCGCTGCGCGCCCGCGCTGCGCGCGGTGGTGGAATCACTCGCCTGAGTGAAAGGCGGGTCTTCCGGCTCGCGCGCACGGACCTCCGCCCTTGCTCGCGCGGGGCACGACGCCTGTCTTTGTTTTTCCTCCCGGCGGCCGGCGCCTTCTTCTGAAGCTGGGGTAGGGACAACCCCAGTACGGGGTCGGGGGCTTCCCCGGTGTCGGTGCGAGGGGGCGGACCTTAGGTTTGTCGCCGATGACTTTGATGCCTAGGGGGGCAGTGGTGGTTAAGCGGTTCGCGTTGGCGGCCCTCGCGGTGGTGGCGGTGGCGGGTTCGATGTCTTCCTGCGTGCGGCTGGTGAGGGAGAGCTTCGACGACCGGCACGAGGTGACGGAGCCGGTCTCCGCCGTGCGCATCCAGAACGGCGCGGGCAACGTCGTGTTGCGCAGCCGGGACGGTGGCGTGGGTGGCATCGAGATCCGGCGGACCGTCCAGTACTCGAAGAACACCGACAAGCCGAGCGGTGACACGCACCGGGTGGAGGGCGCGACGCTCGTCCTCGACGGGTGCCGCGGCAACTGCTCGGTGGACTACGAGGTGTCCGTGCCCTCCAAGGACGTGAAGGTCGTCGGCGGCAACGGGTCGGGCGACGTGACGGTGGAGGGTGTCGCCAGCGTCGAGATCAACCTCGGCTCGGGTGACGCGACCATCCGCGACGTGACCGGCGTGGTGCGCGTCGACAACGGGTCCGGCGAGGTGCACGCCTCCGACATCGGCGGCGAGTTCAACGGCAAGGTCGGGTCGGGTGACGCCCGGCTGGTGCGCATGAACGGCCCGGTGCTGGTCGACAACAACTCCGGCAGCGTCGTGGTCGAGATGTCCGCGCCGCAGCCGGTGCGCGCCGAGTCCGGTTCGGGCAACGTCGAGGTCCGGGTGCCGAAGGGCGGCTCGTACAAGGTCGACGCGGACACGGGCAGCGGTGACAGGAAGATCGAGGTGCAGGACGAGCCGGGCGCGTCGGTGGAGCTGTACCTGAGGTCCGGCAGCGGCGACCTGACGCTGCGCGCCGCCTAGCCGCTCCCCCGTCGCGCGCGCCGGCGCGCCTTCGCCGCGCGCCGGAGCCGTCGCCGTGCACGACGGCGCCGCGCCGTCCACCTCGGCGGCCCCGGCCGGTCGACACCCCGTCGACCGGCCGGGGCTTCCTGCTGCCCGGCCCGCGCGGTCGCCGGGAGGCTTCGCGTCGGGTGTGCCGGGAACCCCACCCGCGAGGCCGTTCGCCCAGCGTGCGGCCGGTGCGCCCCCGCGTCGACGCGGAGCAGGCGGCCGTCGTGCCGTCGTCCCGGTCGAGGTCCGGGTGGCGTGTATCACGTCCCTCCGGGAACACCGCCCGCCCGCCGATCGTTGGACGAGCAGGAAGGTTGAGCCCAGTGGACTCAAGTCCGGGATTCCTGGCAAACTTGAGCGCACGCCGCTCAACGCGGGGCTCTCACGAACGCACTACCAGGAGGAATCCAAATGGCGCGAGCGGTCGGCATCGACCTGGGGACGACCAACTCCGTCGTCGCGGTTCTCGAAGGTGGCGAGCCGACGGTGATCGCCAACTCCGAGGGTTCGCGGACGACCCCGTCCATCGTCGCCTTCGCCAAGAACGGCGAGGTGCTCGTCGGTCAGCCCGCCAAGAACCAGGCGGTGACCAACGTCGACCGGACGATCCGGTCGGTCAAGCGGCACATCGGCACGAACTGGACGACCGACGAGGTCGACGGCAAGAAGTACACGCCGCAGGAGATCAGCGCGCGCGTGCTGATGAAGCTCAAGCGCGACGCCGAGGCGTACCTGGGCGAGGAGATCACCGACGCGGTGATCACCGTCCCCGCCTACTTCGAGGACGCGCAGCGGCAGGCCACCAAGGAGGCCGGCCAGATCGCGGGCCTCAACGTGCTGCGCATCGTCAACGAGCCCACCTCCGCCGCCCTGGCCTACGGCCTGGACAAGGGCGAGAAGGAGCAGACCATCCTGGTCTTCGACCTCGGTGGCGGCACGTTCGACGTCTCGCTGCTGGAGCTGGGCGACGGCGTGGTCGAGGTGCGCGCCACCTCGGGTGACAACCACCTCGGTGGCGACGACTGGGACCAGCGCATCGTCGACTGGCTGGTGGAGCGCTTCAAGCAGTCCAACGGCATCGACCTGACCAAGGACAAGATGGCCCTCCAGCGGATCCGCGAGGCCGCGGAGAAGGCGAAGATCGAGCTGTCCAGCTCGTCCAACGCCACCATCAACCTGCCCTACATCACGGTCGACGCGGACAAGAACCCGCTGTTCCTGGACGAGACGCTGTCCCGCGCGGAGTTCCAGCGCATCACCAGCGACCTGCTGGAGCGCACCCGCGCGCCGTTCAACAACGTGATCAAGGACGCCGGCATCTCCGTGGGCGACATCGACCACGTCGTGCTGGTCGGCGGCTCGACCCGGATGCCCGCGGTGGCGGAGCTGGTCAAGGAGCTGACCGGCGGTCGCGAGCCGAACAAGGGCGTGAACCCGGACGAGGTCGTCGCGGTCGGCGCGGCGCTCCAGGCCGGTGTGCTGAAGGGCGAGGTCAAGGACGTCCTGCTGCTCGACGTCACCCCGCTGTCCCTGGGCATCGAGACCAAGGGCGGCGTGATGACCAAGCTCATCGAGCGCAACACGACGATCCCGACCAAGCGGTCCGAGATCTTCACGACGGCCGACGACAACCAGCCGTCCGTGCAGATCCAGGTGTTCCAGGGCGAGCGCGACTTCGCGGCGGACAACAAGAAGCTCGGCATGTTCGAGCTGACCGGCCTGCCGCCCGCGCCGCGCGGCGTCCCGCAGATCGAGGTCACCTTCGACATCGACGCGAACGGCATCGTGCACGTGTCCGCGAAGGACATGGGCACGGGCAAGGAACAGCGGATGACGATCACCGGCGGCTCGGCGCTGCCGAAGGACGACATCGACCGGATGATCAAGGACGCCGAGGCGCACGCCGAGGAGGACAAGCGCCGCCGCGACGAGGCCGAGGTCCGCAACCAGGCCGAGACGCTCGTCTACCAGACCGAGAAGGTCGTCAAGGAGAACGACGACAAGATCCCGGCCGACGTCAAGGACAAGGTCAAGGCCGCGATCGAGGAGACCAACGAGGCGCTGAAGGGCACGGACATCGCCAAGGTCCGGTCCGCGGTGGAGAAGTTGGCGACCGAGTCGCAGGCCATCGGCCAGTCCCTGTACGCCAACACGGGCGCGCCGGCCGCCGACGCGCCGACCGGTGACGCCGGTGCGCCCGGCGCCGCGGGCGGCCCCGCCGGCGCGAAGGCCGACAACGTGGTGGACGCCGAGATCGTGGACGAGGACGAGAAGAAGTGACGCAGCCGGAAGAGCAGCCCCACCTGGTGGTGCACGACCGCCGTCGGATCGACCCCGAGACCGGGGAGGTGCGCACGCCGCCCGCGTCGGACACCCCCGACGCGGCGGGAGCGCCGGACGCCGCGGACGCGCCGGTGGAGGGCTCGGCCGAGGAGGGCGGCAAGCACGCCGCGCCCGAGGCCGGCCACGCCGACGCCGATCCGGCCGCCGAGCTGAAGGCCCAGCTGGACGAGCGGACCGCCGACCTCCAGCGGCTCACCGCCGAGTACGCCAACTACCGCAAGCGCGTCGAGCGCGACCGGGAGCTGGTGATCACCAACGCGAAGGCGCAGGTGGCGTCCGAGCTGCTGGGCGTGCTCGACGACCTGGAGCGGGCCGGCGCGCACGGCGACCTGACCGGTGCGTTCAAGGCGGTGGCGGACAAGCTCGTCAGCGCCCTGCGCGGCACCGGGCTGGAGCCCTTCGGGCACGAGGGCGAGGCTTTCGACCCCTCCGTGCACGAGGCGGTGCAGCACAGCACGTCCCCGGACGTGAGCGGTCCGACCGTGACCGCGGTGCTGCGCCGGGGCTACCGGTTCGGCGAGCGGGTGGTGCGTCCGGCCCTGGTGGGGGTGACCGACCACGAGCCGGCGGCAACCCCGGACCCGGCGACCCCGGAGCCCCCGGCGACCGCCGAGGCACCGGCAACCCCGGAATCCGACCAGCCGCCGCCCGACCAGCCCTGACCGACCACATGGCCGCCGGGCCAGGCCACCAGGCCCACCCCGGCCGCCGGACCGGACCACGGCGCCCGGTCCGGCCGCCGGACCAGGGCCACGAGGCGAGGTCGGCACAAGCCGACCGGCCTCGGGCCCCGATCCGGCGAACCGACCACCACGCGAGGCCGCGTCGGCCTGTCGGGCCTCATTCTCCGCCGATCACGCTTCTCGATCGGCGGGGAATCAGGCCCGCTGGGCCGACTCCCAGGCGGCTGAGCCCGCCGTCTGCGAAGCAGCGGCTATCCGACACAGCGAGGCCGCGTCGGCCTGTCGGGCCTCATTTCCCGCCGATCACGCTTTTCGATCGGCGGGGAATCAGGCGCGATGGGCCGACTTCCAGGCGGCCTCGCCCGCCTCGGCGGAGCCGAGGCAATTGAACACAGGGGCGTCCGGTGAGTGCGAGAGACTGGATCGACAAGGACTTCTACCGGGAGCTGGGTGTCTCCTCGGACGCCTCGGCCGACGAGATCAAGAAGTCGTACCGGAAGCTGGCGCGGGAGCTCCACCCGGACGCCAACCCCGGTGACGCCAAGGCCGAGGCGCGGTTCAAGGCCGTGTCCGAGGCGTACGGCGTGCTGTCGGACGCCGCCAAGCGCAAGCAGTACGACGAGGCCCGTCGCCTGTTCGCGGGCGGCGGCGGCTTTCCCGGCGGGTTCGGGCAGGGCGGCGGGTTCGACGTCGGCGACCTGTTCAACCGGCAGCAGCAGGCCGGTGGCATGGGCGGTCTGGGCGACCTGCTCGGCGGCCTGTTCAACCGGCGGAGCGGGGCGGCGACGTCCGCTACCCGGCCGCGGCGCGGCGAGGACGTCGAGACCGACGTGCGGATCGACTTCCAGGAGGCCGTGCGGGGCGCGACGGTGCCGATGCGGCTGTCCAGCCCGGCGACCTGCTCGACCTGCGCCGGTTCCGGCGCGCGGCCGGGCACGACGCCGCGCGTCTGCCCGAACTGCGCCGGCGCGGGCCTGGTGACCCGCAGCCAGGGCGCGTTCGCGTTCTCCGAGCCGTGCGCGGACTGCCGCGGCACCGGGCGGATCGTGGACGACCCGTGCCCGGACTGCGGTGGCGACGGCGTCAGCACCAGGACCCGCACGCTGACCATCCGCATCCCGGCGGGCGTGGACGACGGGCAGCGGATCAGGCTGGCCGGGCAGGGCGAGCCGGGGCGCAACAACGGGCCGAGCGGTGACCTGTTCGTCCGCGTGCACGTCAACCCGGACCCGGTGTTCGGGCGCTCGGGCGACAACCTGACCGTGACGGTGCCCGTGACGTTCCCCGAACTGGCGCTGGGCACCACGTTGACCGTGCCCACGCTGGACGGCAAGGTGACCTTGAAGGTGCCCGCGGGCACGGCGTCCGGCCAGGTGCTGCGCGCCAAGGGCAAGGGCATCGGCAGGCGGGACGGCCGCGTCGGCGACCTGCTGATCACCCTCCAGGTGGCCGTGCCGAACAACCTCGACGCCGCGGCGCGCGAGGCGCTGGAGGCGTACGCCGCCGCCACCGCCCGGCACGACCCGAGGGCGGACCTGAACGCCTTGGTGGAGAAGAGGTCGACATGACTTTTCCGTTCCCGCCCGGAACGGACGAGGACACCCCGTTCTTCGTGATCTCCGTGGCGGCCCAGCTGTCCGGTCTGCACGCCCAGACCCTCCGGTCCTACGACCGACTGGGCCTGGTGTCGCCCGGCCGCACGCCCGGTGGCGGGCGGCGGTACTCGATGCGCGACATCGTGCTGCTGCGCGAGGTGCAGCGCCTCTCCCAGGAGGAGGGCGTGAACCTCGCCGGCATCAAGCGGATCATCGAGCTGGAGAACGAGGTGGGCGCGCTGCGCGCCCGCGTGGCCGAGCTGACGGAGGAGCTGGCGTCGGCCCTGGCGGCCGCCGAGCACGCGGCGGCGTCGGTGCACGCCTCGCTGCGGCGCGACCTCGTGCCGGTGCGCCACGAGACCGCGCTCGTGGTCTGGAAGCCGAACCGCAAGCGCTGAGCCGCCCGAGCAGCTCGAACGACGCGCGGAGCGGCCCGAACCGCGCGTGCCGAACCGCGCGCGGGCCGCTCAGTCCAGCGTGAACGGGTCGTACTTGATGCGGTCCAGCGGGGTGCCCGCGACGAGCATCCGGGACACGGTGGCCCGGATCATCGACGGCGACCCGCACACCAGCACGTCCCGCTCCTCCCACGCCCCGTAGCGGGTGACCACGTCGGCGAGGGTGCCCTGCTCGACGCCGCGCACGTTGGGGTCGGACTCCAGCACCGGCACGACGGTCAGCCACGGGTTGGTCATGGCGAACCGCTGTAGGTTGTCCAGGTCGTAGAGGTCTTCCCTGGTGCGCCCGCCGACGAACAGGTGCACGCGCGGGTTCTCGCCCCACTGCGCCATCTCGTCGATGATCGCGTGCATCGGCGCGACACCGGTGCCGCCCGCCACCATGAGCACGTCGCGGCCGGACTTGCGGTCCACGTGCAGGCGGCCCATCGGCGGCCCGATGCGCCACACGTCACCCGGTTGGGTGTGACCGACGACCGACCGGCTCACCCAGCCGCCCTCGACCGAGCGGATGTGGAACTCGATGATGCCGTCGTCGCGCGGCGCGTTCGCGGGCGAGTAGTACCGCCACAGGCGCGCCCGCTGCGGCGTCTCGACGCTCACGTACTGGCCGGCGCGGTAGCCGATGGGGTGGTCCGGCTGGAGCCGGACGACGGCGAGGTCCCAGCTCACCCGCTGGTGGTCCAGGACGGTGGCGTGCCAGTAGGCGGGGCCGTCGTCGGCCGCCGCGGCCTCCTGCATGGCGCGGGCCATGATCGTGTACGCCTCGGCCCAGGCCAGCTCGACCTGCGGCGTCCACGTGTCGCCCGCGTACTTCTTCACGGCGGCGAGCAGCGCCGTCCCGACCGACTCGTAGTGCACGTTGACCACGCCGAACTTGCGGTGGTCGCGCCCGAGCTGGCGGAGGAACGGGATCAGGTCGTCGGGCCGGTCCACCATCTGCACGACGTGGACCAGGGCCCGGAGCAGCCTGCTCCGCTGCACCTCCATGTTCGCCGGGAACATCTCGCGGGTGGCCGGCGCGAGGCTGAAGAGCATCCCGTAGAAGAACTTCGCGACCTCGTCCGAGCGCGGCTCGACCACCGCGAAGCTCTCCCGGATCATCCGCACCATTGCGGCGACACCCGGAGGAGGTTCTCGGTGTGGCGGGCTCGGGATGGGGCTCAACACGGCGTTCGCAGTCATGGTCCGGGCGCAGTCTCCACGTTTCTGGCGGCGCCAGCAAGGCGCTACGTCCTCGTCAAGCATCCATCCCCGACGGTGCGAGGCTAACCCGTCGACTGGCCGGTTGACTCCTTGATGCCACGTTCGAGTGCAGGCCGGTCACGGCCGGTGACCAGCGCTGCGCTTCCCGGCTGATTATTCCCCACCACGTATACCCGGTGCGCGGGTCGTCCTCCACCGTCCGGCGAGCACGGCGCGGTCGCCCGCCACCGGTCGCGACCCCGCCCCGGCCCCTCGACGGGACGGGGTGCCCGCCCTCGGCGGCAGCCTCTCCGCACCGGTGCGGGCAGCCTCGACGGCCTGTGGATTCACACCTGCGGATTGTGGACAACTATCCCAGTGATGTGGACAACTCGCTGCGGCCGAAGGGTGCGATCAGGGGGTGGCGGCGCGCTCGGCCGCGCTGCGCTCCACGCAGAACTCGTTGCCCTCGGGGTCGGCCAGCGTCACCCAGCCGGTCCCGTCGGGGCGGCGGTGGTCCTCCACCAGGGTGGCGCCGACGCCGAGCAGCCGCTCCACCTCCTCGTCCCGCGTGGACTCGGGCTGGAGGTCGAGGTGCACCCGGTTCTTGGCCGTCTTCCTTTCCGGGACCTCGATGAACAGCAGGTTCGGGCCGCCGGCCGGCCGGATGACCACCTCGGGGTCGCCGGGGGAGGCGTCGTCGGCCGGCGGGCGGCCCGTGACCCTGCTCCAGAACCCGGCCAGCTCGTAGGCGTTCCGGCAGTCGAACGTGATGTTGTGCACAAGAGACGTCATGCGCGGATCATCACGGGCGGACCGGGCCGGGCGCACCGGTATTAACCGCCGTACGGGACGGTGATGATCTCCAGGTTGTGCCCGTTGGGGTCCTCGAAGTAGACGCCCCGGCCGCCGTCGTTGGTGTTGATCTCGCCGGCCTGCCGGTGGAACGGGTCGGCCCAGTACGGCAGGCCGCGCTCGCGCACCCGGCCGAAGATCCGGTCGAACTCGGCCTCGGACACCAGGAACGCGTAGTGCTGGGGCGTGATGTCCCCGGTCACCGCCATGACGTCGAGGGTGACCTCGTTGTCGGTCTCGACGGACAGGAACGGCCCGAACGGGGTGGCGGGGCCGAAGCCGAAGACCTCGACCAGGAAGTCGGCGGTGGCGCGGGCGTCGTGAGCGGAAACGATCGTGTGGTTCAGCTTCACGGTCATGTCACCGACCGTAAAACCTCCATGATGGTGGAGGTCAAGGTGTGGGCCACGACACCGCCCTTCCGGTAGGTTGAGCGGAACCGGCTCAACTTTTCTGACGTTGACCGGGAGGACGGACCGGCGCCGCAGGGCCGGGCCCATGCACGACACGCCGACCGAGGTGAGGAATGGACGCTTTCAACCCGACCACGAAGACCCAGCAGGCCGTGTCCGCCGCCGTGCAGGCGGCGACCGTCGCGGGCAACCCCGACGTCAGCTCGGTCCACCTCCTCGGCGCGCTGCTGGCGCAGGGCGACGGGCTGGCCGCGCCGCTGCTGTCCGCCGTGGGCGCCGACCCCGCGCGGGTGCACGAGGAGCTGTCGACGCTGGCCCGCGCCCTCCCGGCGGCGAGCGGGTCGTCGGTGTCCGCGCCCCAGCTGTCCCGCGACGCGGTCCGCGTCCTCGGCAAGGCCCAGGAGCTGGCCACCGGGATGGGCGACGAGTACGTCTCCACCGAGCACCTGCTGGTCGGGCTGGCCGAGCACGGCGGGCAGGTGGCCGACCTGCTCAAGCGGCACGGCGCGACGCCGGACGCGCTGAAGGAGGCGTTCGGCAAGGTGCGCGGCTCGGCGCGGGTGACCAGCCCCGACCCGGAGGGCACCTACAAGGCGCTGGAGAAGTACGGCGTCGACCTGACCGCCCGCGCGCGCAAGGGCGAACTCGACCCGGTGATCGGCCGGGACGCCGAGATCCGCCGGGTGGTCCAGGTGCTGTCCCGGCGCACCAAGAACAACCCCGTCCTGATCGGCGAGCCCGGCGTCGGCAAGACCGCGATCGTGGAGGGCCTCGCGCAGCGGATCATCGCGGGCGACGTGCCCGAGTCGCTGCGCGGCAAGCGCGTCGTGGCGCTCGACCTCGGCGCGATGGTCGCGGGCGCGAAGTACCGCGGCGAGTTCGAGGAGCGCCTGAAGGCCGTGCTCAAGGAGATCACCGACTCGGCGGGCCAGGTCATCACGTTCATCGACGAGCTGCACACCATCGTGGGCGCGGGCGCGACCGGCGAGTCGGCGATGGACGCGGGCAACATGATCAAGCCGATGCTGGCGCGCGGCGAGCTGCGCATGGTCGGCGCGACCACCCTGGACGAGTACCGCGAGCACGTCGAGAAGGACCCGGCCCTGGAACGCCGGTTCCAGCAGGTCCTGGTGGGCGAGCCGTCCGTGGAGGACACGATCGGCATCCTGCGCGGCCTCAAGGACCGCTACGAGGTGCACCACGGCGTGCGCATCACCGACGCGGCCCTGGTCGCGGCGGCGACGCTGTCCGACCGCTACATCACGGCCCGGTTCCTGCCGGACAAGGCCATCGACCTGGTCGACGAGTCGGCGTCCCGGCTCCGGATGGAGATCGACTCGCGGCCCGTCGAGATCGACGAGGTCGAGCGCGCCGTCCGCCGGCTGGAGATCGAGGAGATGGCGCTCGCCAAGGAGTCCGACGACGCGTCCCGCGAGCGGTTGGCCGCGCTGCGCGCCGAGCTGGCCGAGCGGCGCGAGGCGCTGGCCGCGCTCACCGCGCGCTGGCAGAACGAGAAGGGCTCCATCGAGAAGGTCCGCGACCTGAAGGAGCGGCTGGAGCAGCTGCGCGGCGAGTCGGAGCGGGCCGAGCGCGACGGCGACCTCGGGCGGGCCGCCGAGCTCCGGTACGGCCGCATCCCCGCGCTGGAGAAGGAGCTGGAGGCCGCGACCCGGACCACCCAGGACGCGGCGGTCATGCTGAAGGAGGAGGTCGGGCCGGACGACGTCGCGGACGTCGTCAGCGCGTGGACCGGCATCCCGGCCGGCCGCCTGCTGGAGGGCGAGACGGCGAAGCTGCTGCGCATGGAGGAGGAGCTGGGCAGGCGCGTCGTCGGGCAGGCCGAGGCGGTCCGCGTGGTCTCCGACGCCGTCCGGCGCACCCGCGCGGGCGTGGCCGACCCGGACCGGCCGACCGGCAGCTTCCTGTTCCTCGGGCCGACCGGCGTCGGCAAGACCGAGCTGGCCAAGGCGCTCGCCGAGTTCCTGTTCGACGACGAGCGGGCGATGATCCGCATCGACATGAGCGAGTACTCCGAGAAGCACTCGGTGGCCCGGCTGGTCGGCGCGCCCCCCGGCTACGTCGGCTACGACCAGGGCGGCCAGCTCACCGAGAGCGTGCGCCGCCGCCCGTACAGTGTCGTGCTGCTGGACGAGGTCGAGAAGGCCCACCCGGACGTGTTCGACGTGCTGCTCCAGGTGCTGGACGACGGGCGGCTGACCGACGGCCAGGGCCGGACGGTCGACTTCCGCAACACCATCCTGGTGCTCACCTCGAACCTCGGCTCGCAGGTCATCGCGGACGCCAACCTGGACGAGCGGCAGCGCACCGACGCGGTGATGGCCGTGGTGCGGGCGCACTTCAAGCCCGAGTTCCTCAACCGGCTGGACGACGTGGTGGTGTTCCACGCGCTGGCCACCGAGGAGCTGACCTCGATCGTGGACATCCAGGTCGACCGGCTGGCGCGGCGGCTCGCCCAGCGCCGGCTGCTGCTGGAGGTGACGCCGGCGGCGCGCGAGTGGCTGGCGATCAACGGCTTCGACCCGGTGTACGGCGCGCGCCCGCTGCGGCGCCTGGTGCAGTCGTCGATCGGCGACCAACTGGCGAGGGAACTGCTGTCCGGGGAGGTCCGCGACGGCGACACGGTGGCGGTGGACGTGCTGGAAGACCAGTCGGGCCTGATCGTGGGCAGGGGGTAGGGAGAGCAGAGGCGGGCTGTGTTGGATTGCCGCTGCTTCGCAGACGGCGGGCTCGGCCGCCCTGTGGTCGGGCTGTCGCGCCTGATTTCCCGCCGATCGAAAAGCGTGATCGGCGGGAAATGAGGCGCGACAGCCCGACGGCGGCCTCGCGGCGCGGGGGATCGGGGGGTGTCCCTATGTGGTTGTCAAGCCGCAGCCGGGGCAGAAGTGGTCTCGGGGTGTCGGTAGTGGGTTTTGGTGCGGAGCATGGCGAACAGGACGTCGCAGCGTCGTCGGGCCAGGCAGATCAGGGCGGCGTTGTGTTTCTTTCCCTGGTCTCGTTTGCGCTGGTAGTAGGCCCTGCTGGTCGGGTCGGAGAGGGCGGCGAACGCGGCGAGGAAGAACGCGCGTTTGAGTTTGCGGTTGCCGGTGCGGGCCGGGTGTTCGCCCTTGATGCTGCTGCCGGAGCTGCGGGTGACGGGGGCGATGCCGGCGTAGGCGGCCAGGTGCCCGGAGGACTTGAAGGCCGAGGCGTCGCCGATCTCGAGCAGGATGCGGGCTGCGGTCCTGACCCCGATGCCGGGCATGGAGGTCAGGACCCCGGCGAGAGGGTGCGCATCGAGTATCCCTTCGACTTCGGCGGCGACCTGTTTGCGTTGCAGGAGAACGGTCTTCAGGCTGTCGGCCAGACGCGGCAGCACGGTGTCCGCTGCCGTTGTGCCGGGAACGGTGACGGTCTGTTCGTCCAGCGCGGCCAGGATCGTGGCGACCAGCTCCTCGCCGATGCGGGGCGCGTGTGCGGTGGCGATCGCGGTGAGTTTGCGGCGGCCAGCTTTGGCGATGCCGGTCGGGCCGCCGCAGCGGGACAGGATCTCCAGCACCGCCGGGTGGGTGATGCGGGGGCCGATGGCGCGTTCCAGGGCGGGGTGGACGCCGGTGAGCAGGCCGCGGATGCGGTTGGCGATCCGGGTGGCCTCGCCGGCCAGGTCGTCGTCGAACCCGACCAGCACGTCCAGCTCCGCCAGGGCGTCGTCACCGACGTCGACCGGGCGCAGGGTGTGCGGCAGGCTCCGGGCGGCGTCGGCGATGACGAACGCGTCGCGGGCGTCGGTCTTGGCCCGGCCGGGGTAGAGGTCGGCGATGCGGCGCATGGCCAGACCGGGCAGGTAGGCCACCCGGTGACCGGCCGCGCGGGCCACCGCGACCGGCAGCGCCCCGATCGTGGCGGGTTGGTCGACCACCACCAGCAGCGGCCCGTGGACGGCGAGCTTGTCGAACAACGCGCGCAGCTTCGGTTCGCTGTTGGGCAGCGGTGCGTCGTGCAGCCGCTTCCCGGCGGGGTCCAGGCCCACGGCGTGGTGTTCGCCCTTGCCCACGTCCAGGCCGAGGAACACCCCGAAAGTACTGGTCATCGGTCGTGCCGTTCGTTCGTCGCGGGTGGTCGCGCGGTGGGCATCGCAGGCCGGCACCCACGTTACGACGAGACCTGCCCGGCGGGCGGCCGTGTCCCTATCAGCGGTCCGGCGATGCCACCGGGTCCGGTGACACCACCCCCCCCCGGATCATGCCTTCGGCTGGGGGCGTCAGTCATGCCGGACCCGGCGACCACAACTCCTTGATCAGGAGCTACGAAAAAGGTAACGGGGGACAGGGGCGTAGGGGATAGGGGTGGGGGGTGGGGGTGGCGGCGTGGTGCCGACACTCGCGGCGGTGATCTTCGTTCTGCCGGCCACTGCCGCTACCCTCGCACCCGTGGGCATACCGGCGTGGGTCTGGTTCACCGTCGCCGCCGTCGCGGGCGTGGCGGGGTTCGCTCTGCTCGCCACCGACCGAGCGCAGCGCACCGCGCGCAACCGCGAGCGGCGGCGGTGGGCGGCGTTGCGCGGGTGGCAGTTCGAGGAGACCGACCACGTGCTGCCCACCCGCTGGGAGAGCGGCGCGATCGCGTACTACGGCACGGGCGTGGCGAAGGACGTGGTGGCGGGCTCGACGTTCACCGCGGACGGCCGCCGCCAGGTCTACGTGCTCGACCACGAGACCGGCGGCAAGGTCAACTCGGTGCTGGTCGGCGTGCGCTGCCGGCGCGCGCTCGGCGTGGTGGTCGAGCTGTGGCTGCCGAGCGTGCCGTTCCAGCGCGACCAGATGCCCGACCTGCTCGGGCCGGTCGGCTCGCGGTACGCGTTCGTCGGCGAGCTGGCCGCCGCCCGCAGGCTGATCACCCCGGACCTGGTGGACGCCGCCGAGGAGATCGGCGCGGACGTCACCGTGGTCTGGCTGGAGAACGACTGGGTGCTGGCCGCCGCGCCGCCGAACTCGACGCCCGCCCGCCTGGAGAGACTGCTGCGAGACCTCGGGGAGTTGGCAGACGTGGTCGACCCGTTCGACGCCGATCCGGAGCTCGAAGCCGGCGGCGAGGTCCACCGCCCGCAGTTCGGGCGCAAGTCGTGACGCCGCCGCTCGCCCTGGTCACCGGCGCGACGGCGGGCCTCGGCGCCGCGTTCGCGCGCAGGCTCGCCGCCGAGGGCCACGACCTGGTGCTGGTCGCCCGCACCGCGGACCGGCTGGAGAAGACCGCCGCCGGGCTGCGCGAGCGGCACGGTGTCGCCGTCGACGTGCTGCCCGCCGACCTCGCCTCGGCGGAGGACCGCGCGGGGGTCGAGCGCGTGCTGGAGACCCGCCCGTTCGACCTCCTGGTGAACAACGCCGGGTTCGCTATTTCGGGTGAATTCTTCGACGCCGACGCGGACCGGCTCCAGGGCCAGCTCGACGTCAACGTCACCAGCGTGCTGCGGCTGACCCGCGCCGCGCTGCCCGGCATGGTGCGCCGCCGCCGCGGCGCGGTGGTCAACGTGTCGAGCGTCGCGGGCTTCCTGCCCGGCCGCGGCTCGACCTACAGCGCCGACAAGGCGTGGGTGACGGCGTTCTCCGAGGGCATGGCGCAGGCGACGGCGGGCACCGGCGTCCGCGTGCTCGCCCTGTGCCCCGGTTTCGTGCACACCGAGTTCCACGAGCGGGCGCGCATCGACATGTCCGGGACGCCGGAGTTCCTCTGGCTGGACGCCGACCGCGTCGTGCACGACTGCCTCGCCGACCTGCGCGCCGGGCGGCAGCTGTCCATACCGGGGCTCCAGTACAAGGCCATCACCACGCTGAGCAGGCTCGTCCCGCGCCCGCTGCTGCGCGCCCTGGCGTCCCGCGCGGCGGGCGCGCGCGGTCGCACCTGACCGCCGCGCGCCGATTCCCCGCGAACGGTGGGAACCCGGCGGCCGTTCGGACCGTCCCACTCCGGCGCATCGGAGGAGGAGGGAGCGGTCTATGGGCGACGGTTTCAAGGTCGAGCCTGCGGAGTTGCACGGGTACGGCGAGCTGCTGACCCGCAACGCACAGCACTTCCTGACCATCAAGGACCACGCGGTCACCAAGGGCGGTGACACGGCGGGCTTCACCGGCCTGCTCTCGCTGCTGCACCCGGTCGTGACCGGCGTCGCGAACCTCTACGGCGAGACGCTGGACTTCGCGAACCGGATGATGACCAGGGAGGCCGAGGGGCTGACCAAGGCCGCCGACCTGTACGCCAAGGGCGAGGAGGCCGCGCTGGGCGTCCTCGACCAGGTCCTGGCCAAGCTGGCCGAGGCCGCGGACGCGCCGGTGCTCGGGGGTGGCCGGTGACCGCGTACGCCGACGTCGAGGACCCCTCCGCCGCGCTCCGGGCCGCCGCCGAGGACCGGCCGGGCAGGCAGACCACCAAGGAGCTGATCGAGAAGGCCGGCTGGAAGATCCAGGGCGTCAACTGGATCTACGAGAAGGTCACCGGGGAGAACCTGGTCGAGTCGCTGATCAACCCGCTGCTGGGCGACTTCGAGAAGATCGACGCCAACGCCAACGCGTGGGACCAGGTGTCGAAGGCCCTGGACTCCGTGCGGCACAACGTGGGCGCGGGCGTCGAGCAGCTGTCCCCGCACTGGGAGGGCGACGCGGCGCAGGCGTTCGAGCAGCGCATGAGCACCATGTGGGTGCTCGCCATCGAGGCGGACTCGCAGGTCGCGCGCATCATCGGCAACAAGTTCCAGTCGCTGGCGTCGACCTGCCGCACGGCCACCAGCCTCGCGCTGACCCTGCTGGACAAGCTGGTCACCAAGCTGATGGAAGCCGTGCTGATGGCGCCCATCCCGGTGGTCGGCTGGGGCAAGGCGGTGTGGATGGTCTACGACGCCATCCAGATCGTGGACGCCATCCGCAAGATCATCCTCTCCATCCAGACCATCATCGAGGGCGTCCAGGGCATGGTGGACGGCATCGTCGCGATGGGCACCGCGTTGGCCAAGCTCAAGGACGTGCGCGACGTCAACGACCTGCTCGACGTGGTCGACGGCGTGCAGGACGGCAAGCAGAAGTTCGACAACGGCAAGTCGGCCGTGAAGTCCGGCGCGTTCAGCCTCGCGCTGGACGGCTACGGGCTGAAGGGTGCCGTCGGCGGCACGGGCCGGTACAGCGCGGGCGGGTCCGGTGGCGGTGGCGGCGGCACCGGCGGTGGTGGCACCGGTGGCGGCGGCGCTCCCGCGCCCGCCCCGAGCGGCGCCGGTGGCGGTGGTGGGCAGTGACCTTCCCCTACGACCGGGCTCGGCTGGAGGCGCTGGTCGCCGAGGTCGACAAGCGCATGTCGGACGCGGAGCGGGTCTCGCGCGAGGCCGCCGGGGTGCAGCTGAGGACCAAGGGGCTGTCCGAGGCGGACTACGCCGAGATCTCCCGGTACGCCTCCGGCCCCGGCGCGCCGAGGGAGCTGCGCGACCTCGCCCGCCGGGTCGAGGCGGGCGAGCTGACCTGGCAGGACGTCGCGTCCGGCGAGCGGGCGGGCGACGAGGGCGTGCAGCGCGCGTTGCAGGCGGGCGTGCCCGAGCTGCAACGGGCCTACCGGGCGCTCCAGGAGGGCCACGACCCCGAGGACGTCGCCGCCGCGGGCAACCCGCGCCGCGGTCGCGACGACGACGACGAACCGGGGCAGTTCACCGAGGACGCCTGGTAGCGCCGGTCAGGCGGCGGGGAAGTCGAACCCGCCGCCACCGGTGTGGCTGGTGCCGACGCCGCGCACCACGTCGAACGCCAGCCCCACCGCGAGCGCCAGCGTCCGCGCCGGCTCGGGCGTGCCGGGGCGCACGTGCAGCACGTCCCGGCGCACCCGCCGGCCGTCCCGCTTGGCGATCGCGCCCTGCGTGAAGCCGGCGACGTCGCCGAAGTAGCAGATCCGCTGCCCGGACGGGTCGAGCAGCGCGTAGTGGCTGCGGCTCTCCCGGCGCACCGAGCCCAGCGGCGCGCCGTCCGGTCGGGACACCCGCGTGGGCGGCTTGCCCGGTCCTTTCCGGACCAGCAGCAGCGGCTGCCCGAGGTGCGACACCACCAGGTCGAACGTCGTGCGACCGGAGAAACCCGTGGTGCGGAGGAGCTTGCGCAGCGGCCCGAGCCCCTTGCGGTCCGCCGCCACCGCCACCGGCGCGCCGTGCTCGGTGTAGGCGCGGGTCTCGTAGCGGGTGCCGAACAGGTGCCGGGCGGCGCCCCACGGCTGCTCGATGATCAGGGTGTCGGGAAGCGTCACGGTGTGCCAGCGTACGGGCGTATGACAGTCTTGGACCCCGTGCGAACTGAAGTGGTTCTGGACTCCGGCGCCAAGGCCGAACTGGCGCGGTTGGTGAGCGAGTTGGCCGTCGTGCACGGCAAGGTGACGTTGTCCTCGGGCGCCGAGGCCGACTACTACATCGACCTGCGCCGCGCGACGCTGCACCACGCCGCGGCCCCGCTGATCGGCAGGCTCCTCCGCCAGCTCACCGCCGACTGGGACTTCGTCGCGGCGGGCGGCCTCACGCTGGGCGCGGACCCCGTGGCCTGCGCGATGATGCACGCGGCGGCGGCGGCCGGCGACGTGCTGGACGCGTTCGTGGTGCGCAAGGCGACCAAGCAGCACGGCATGCAGCGCCGGATCGAGGGCATCGAGGTCGCCGGCCAGCGCGTGCTCGCGGTGGAGGACACCTCGACGACGGGGAGCAGCGTGCTCACGGCCGTCGAGGCCCTGCGCGAGGCGGGCGCGCACGTGGTGGGCGTCGCGACCGTCGTCGACCGCGCCACCGGCGCGCGTGAGGTGATCGAGGCCGAGGGCCTGCCGTACCGCTACCTGCTGGACCTCGCCGACCTCGGCTTGGCCTGATGGTCGGCGTCCTCCTGCTGGTGCTGCTCGTGGCGGTCCTCGCGGTGGGGATCGCCGTGGGGCTGTCGCGGCGCAGGCGCCACCCGGTCGCGAACCAGGGGTTCGCGACCGAGTGGGAGCAGCGGATGCGGGCCCTGGAAGCGGCCCTCGGCTGGCGGTTCGTCGCCGAGGACCAGGGCTTCCCGGAACGCGTGCCGCAGCTCGGCCGGCTGCTGGAGGCCGACCGCAGCCGGGTGAAGTCCCAGCTCGTCGGCCACTGGCGCGGCGTGCCCGTGCTGGCGGTCGAGGTGGTGCTGCGCGCGGACAACGCGGTGACCGCGGCGTACCGGACGTACTCGGTGGTCGTCGTGCCGCGCCCGATGCCTGGCCCGTGGGTGCTGATCAGCCCGCGCGAGGACCGCGCGTGGGGCCTGTTCGAGCAGCCCGTGGCGACCGGCGACCCGGCGTTCGACGCGCGCTACGAGGTGCGCCGCAAGAACCCGGCGTTCGCCTCGGCGCTGCTGGGCTCCGGCCTGACCGCCGCGCTGCTCCAGGACCCGCGGGCGAACGGCACCGCGATCGCGTTCGACGAGCACAACCTCGCGGCGGCCGTGCCCGGACCGGTGCTCCAGGCGCCGCTCGGGCACCTCGCCGACCTGCTGCTGGACGTCGCGGCGGGCGTGCCGTGGCAGGCGCTGCCGCGCGGGTGACGCGCGTTATATGCCGCGCACGGCACCACACCGCGGCCTACTCTGGGGTGCAGGGAGGTCGCTATGGTCGCGTGGGCGCTGGCCGATCTGGTCATGGTGGTCCACTTCGGGGTGCTCCTGTTCCTGGTGGTGGGCGGCTTCCTGGCCTGGCGGACGCCCTGGCTGATCTACCCCCACGTCGCGATGGCCGCGTGGGGCCTGCTGGTCGTGCTGTTCCCGGTGGCCTGCCCGTTGACGTGGCTGGAGAACACCTTCCGGGTCGCCGCCGGTCGACCCGAGCTGACCAGCGGTTTCATCGACACCTACCTCGACGGCGTGCTGTACCCGGAGTCGGCCGCCGGCACCGTGCAGCTGGTGGTCGGCCTCGCGGTCGCCGCCTCGTGGGCCGGGTTCTGCCTGCGGCGGCGGGCCGCGCACGCGGCGCCGCACCGCACCGAGGCGTGCCGCTGACGGCCGAGCCCCGGCGGTGCGCGCCGCCCGGCCGAGCATGATGGTCCGGTGAAGGTGACGTTGGAGGGTTTCCACGCGGTCAAGCACGCCCTGCGGTTCGGGGCCGTCGTGGCGCCCGTGGTGGTGCTCGACCGCGCCGGGGCGGTGGCCCTCGCCCGGTCCCACGCGCCCGACCTGGTGGACGTCTTCGCCGAGCGCGCCACCGAGGTCGACGCGGCCGGGTTCGTCCGGGTGATCGGCCGGTCGCACCCGACCGGGGTGGGCGGGCTCGCCGAGCGGCCCGCGCGGCGGGTCGACGCCGCCGGGCGCACCGCGCCGCTGGTGCTGCTGGACAACCCCCGCAACCCCGGCAACCTCGGGGCGGTGGTCCGCGTGGCCGCCGGGCTGGGCGCGAGCGGGGTCGTCTCGCTCGGCGACGTCGACCCGTGGCACCCGGCCGTGCTGCGGGGCAGCGCGGGGCTGCACTTCGCGCTGCCGGTGGACCGGCTCGACTCGGTGGCCGACGTGGCGGGCGAGGTGATCGCGTTCGACGCCGGCGGGGAGGCCCTGCGCGACGCCCGGCTGCCGGACGACGCGGTGCTGGCGTTCGGCTCGGAGCGGCACGGGCTGTCCGCCGCGGTGCGGGCGCGGGCCGACCGGGTCGTGTCGCTGCCGATGCGGCCGAAGGTGTCCAGCTACAACCTGACGACGAGCGTGGGCATGGCCCTCTACCACTGGGAACTGTTCCGACGAGCGTCTTGATCGGTCAAGCGCGGAAGCTGGGTTTCGTGACGCCGCCCAAGCTCCTCGCCGCCCGTGCGGGCGTCGCCGAACGTGCCGTCGAATCCCGTCACCTCCGACGCGTGTGGGGGCTGCCCGGCACGCGCCTCGGCTCCGCCGGCTGGCCGGTCGACTGGGCGTCCCGCGCGCACGTCCGGTTCGGCTACTGGTGGCAGGCGCACCTGCTCGACTGCCTCCTCGACGCCCAGCTCCGCGCGCCCTCCGCCGCCCGCCTGCGCGTCGTCCGGCGGCTGGTGCGCGGTATCCGGGTGCGCAACGTCGTCGGCTGGACGAACGACTTCTACGACGACGTCGCGTGGCTCGGGCTGGCGCTCCAGCGGGCCGCCGACGCGGGCGTCGCGAAGCCCAAGGCGGTCGACGCCATCGCGCGCAGGCTGCGCTCAGGGTGGACCGACCACGCCGGCGGCGGCATCTGGTGGAAGCGCCACGACGACTTCAAGAACGTGCCCGCCAACGGGCCGGCGGCGATCTTCTTCGCCCGGCTCGCCCGCCGCGGCGGCGAGCGCACCGACCTCGGCCGCGCCCGGTCCATCGCGGACTGGGTCGAGGACAACCTGCTGGACGACGAGACCGGGCTGTACTGGGACGGCCTGCACGTCCACCCGGACGGCTCGGTCCGCGAGGTCGAGCGGAACCTCTACACCTACTGCCAGGGCGTGATGCTCGGCGCGTGCGTCGAACTCGGCGGCGACCGGTACGCCGACCGGGCCGCGCGGATCATCACGGCCGTGGACAAGGTGCTCGCCACCGACGGCGTGGTGCGCGGCCAGGGCGGCGGCGACGGCGGGCTGTTCGGCGGGATCCTGGTGCGCTACCTCGCGCTCGCGGCGCTGCGGCTCGACCGGCCGGAGGCGGAGCGCGCCGCGGAACTCGTGTTCTCCTCGGCCGAGGCGGCGTGGTCGAACCGCCTGATGGTGGTCAGCGGACCGCTGTTCGGTCCGGAGTGGACGGAACGGGCGATGCGGCCGGTCAACGGCGGCGCCGAACGGGACCTGTCCGTCCAGCTCGGCGGCTGGATGGCGTTGGAGGCGGCGGCCCTGTTGGAGCGCAACGGCTTCCCGCCGCCGCGGTGGTGAAGGTACCCGCGCTAGCGGCACCCGCAGGACTGACGGTGCCGGAACGCGGGCGGCAGGCGGATCGTCTCCGGCGCGCGGTCCGGTTCCGCGATGCGGGCCAGCAGCAGCCGGACGGCGGTGCGGCCGATCTCCTCCACCGGCTGCGCCATGCTGGTCAGCGGCGGGTCGACCAGCTCGGCCCACTCCACCTCGTCGTAGGTCACCAGGGCCAGGTCCGCGCCGATCCGCACGCCCCGCGCGCGGGCCGTGCGCACCACCTCCACCAGCACCTGGTGGTCGCCCACCACGACCGCCGACACCCGGCCCAGCAACGGGTCGAGCGCGCCCGCGACCAGCTCCTCGTCCCACGCCAGGCCGGCGCGGCCCAGCCCGAGCCGGTAGCCCAGCACGCGCTCGTCGGTGGTCGCGAGCCCCGGCGTGCCGGTGACCAGGCCGATCCGCCGGTGCCCCAGCTCGGCGAGGTGCCGCACCAGCGCCGACGTGGCCTGCACGTTCTCCGGGCCCACCTGGTCCAGGTCGCGGGCCACCGTCAGCCGGTCCACCAGCACCGTCGGCACGCCCAGCCGGCGCAGCTCGGGCAGCGCCGCGGACCCGGAGGTCGGGGTGAGCAGCACCCCGTCGACCCGGCGGGACCGCAGCATCCGGACGGCGGCCCGCTCCGACTCGGCGGAGTCGCGCGTGTCGATCAGGACCAGCGTGTACCCGGCGGCGGTGGCCTCGCCCTCGATGGCGGCGATCAGCTCGGCGAAGTACGGGTGCGACACCAGCGACACGGCGAGGCCGAGCGACTTCGTGCCGCCGGTGACCAGCGAGCGGGCGATGGCGTCACCCGTGTAGCCGGTCTCGGCGATGGCCCGGAGCACCCGCTCCCTGGTGCTCGACGCCACCGACCGGGTCTCGTTGACGACGTGCGAGACCGTGGTGATGGAGACGCCCGCCAACGCGGCGACCTCCTTCATGGTGACCATCGAGACCCCTGTGTTGGATTGCCGCTGTGTTGGATTGCCGCTGCTCCGCAGACGGCGGGCGAGGCCGCCTGGGAGTCGGCCCATCACGCCTGATTTTCTGTCGATCATAAAGCGCGATCGACAGAAAATGAGCCGTGACAGGCCGACGCGGCTGTGCCTGGTGGCCGCTGCTCCGCAGGCGGCGGCGAGGCCGCTTGGTGGTCGGTCCATCGCGGCTGATTCG
This sequence comes from Saccharothrix australiensis, assembly GCF_003634935.1. Lineage (NCBI taxonomy): Bacteria > Bacillati > Actinomycetota > Actinomycetes > Pseudonocardiales > Pseudonocardiaceae > Saccharothrix > Saccharothrix australiensis. The sequence continues at coordinate 115,909 of NZ_RBXO01000001.1, read as the reverse complement.
CCGCCGATCATAAAGCGCGATCGTCGGCGAATGAGCCGCGACAGACCGACGCGGCCTCGCGGTGCGGGGACAGGTGAGGACAGTTCGGATGTGGTTGTCGCGGGGAGCGTCCGGGTGCGGTCTTGGGCCGAGTCGGGGACAGGACCGGCCTTGCTCCCGCGCCGCGAGGCCGCGTCGGCCTGTCGGGTCTCATTTCCCGACGATCATGCTTTTCGATCGGCGGGAAATCAGACCCGACAGGCCGACTTTCAGGCGGCCGAGCCCGCCGTCTGCGGAGCAGCGGCAAAATAACACAGTGCTGTTCAGCGAGTTGGTCGATCGGGCTCGGGGGCTGGCGGGCTCCGGGGAGCGGCGGTTGTTGGGGATCGGGGGTGCGCCCGGTTCGGGGAAGTCGACGTTGGCCCGGCGGTTGGTCGGTGCGTTGGGTGGCCTGGCCGTCCTCGTGGAGATGGACGGGTTCCACTTGGCGCAGAAGGAGTTGGAGCGGCTCGGCATCGCCGATCGCAAGGGCGCGCCGGACACGTTCGACATCTCCGGGTACGTGGACCTGCTCGGCCGGCTGAAGGCGTGCGGGCCCGACGTGGTCTACGCGCCGGAGTTCCGCCGCGAGATCGAGGAGCCGGTGGCGTGCGCCGTGCCGGTGCCGCCGGACGTGCCGCTGGTGGTGACCGAGGGCAACTACCTCCTCCTCCAGTACGACAAGTGGCAGGGCGTGCGCACCGTGCTGGACGAGGCGTGGTTCCTGCTGGTCGACGAGGACGTGCGGGTGGCCCGGCTGATCGACCGGCACGTGCGGTACGGGCGCTCGGTGGACGAGGCCCGCGAACGCGTGCTCAACGGCCCGGACCACGTCAACGCGCTGCTGGTCAACGCCTCGAAGTCGACCGCCGACCTGCTGATCACCGACCTGCGCTAGCTAGGCGTTGGTCGAACCGACCTCTTCCTCGACCGGCTTGCGCATCTCCTGGCGGTACCGGTAGAGGCCGTAGGCGGTGCCGACGACGAAGAACGCCACGCTCAGGACCACGGCCGCCGTCTGCAACCACGGCACGGAGTTGAGCAGGCCCGCGCCGTAGTAGCCCGCCAGGACCAGGGTCGGCACCCACGCCAGCGCGCCGACGGTGGTGGCCAGCATGAACCTGCGCGGGTCCATGCCCGCCGCGCCGGCGATCATCGGGGCGAGCGTCCGCACCCAGGGGATCCAGCGGGCCAGCACGATGGCCAGGAAGCCGCGCCGGTCCAGGAAGTCGCGCGCCTTGTCGAGCTTCTCCCGGCTGAGCACCTTGCCGCCGCGCCTGGCGAGGAGCCTGGTCCCGGTGTGCCGACCGACGTAGTAGCCGATCTGGTTCCCGACCACGGCGACGACCATGGCGGCGACCGAGAGCAGCCACGCGCTCAGCTCGCCGTCGTGCTGCGCGAGCACGACGCCTGCGGCGAACAGCAGCGAGTCGCCGGGCAGGAACAGGCCGAAGATGAACGCGCACTCGAAGAACACGAAGCTCAGCGTGATGAGCCACACGGCCAGCGGGCCGGCGGTCTCCAGGGGAGCGAACGCGACGACTTCGGACGATGCGGACAACACCACGGCCCCACCCTACGTGGCCGCCCACCGCGTTCAGGGCGACTCCGGGCGAACGCTCGTCGAAAGCTCGGCTTCGGGTTCGCTCCGAAGTCGTCCGGACACGGAGCGTCCCAGCGGGTTACCGTGGCGGTATGGAGGCCCTGCTCACCGAACTGCGCGCGGCCGTGGGCTCGGACGCGGTGCTGACGGACGCCGACGTGACGGTCGCGTACCAGCGCGACATGATGCCGCTCGCGCCGTACGGGCAGCCCTTGGCGGTGGTGCTGCCGTCGTCCACCGAGCAGGTGCAGGCCGTGGTGCGGGCGTGCGCGGCGCACCGGACGCCCATCGTGCCGCGCGGCGCGGGCAGCGGGCTGTCGGGCGCGGCGAACGCGATCGACGGGTGTGTGGTGCTGGTCACCACGAAGATGAACGCCATCGTCGAGGTCGACCCGGACAACCGGCTGGCCGTCGTGGAGCCGGGTGTGGTGAACCTCGACCTGCGCGCCGCCGTCGAGAAGCACGGCCTGTTCTACCCGCCCGACCCGTCCAGCTACGACTGGTGCACGATCGGCGGGAACCTCTCCACCAACGCGGGCGGCCTGTGCTGCGTCAAGTACGGCGTCACGACCGACTCGGTGCTGGGCGTCGAGGTGGTGCTGGCCGACGGCTCGCTGCTGAAGACGGGGCGGCGCACCGTCAAGGGCGTCGCCGGGTACGACCTGACCAAGCTGTTCGTCGGCAGCGAGGGCACCCTGGGCGTCATCACGCGGGCCACCCTCGCGCTGCGGCCGTTGCCGCAGGCGCCGTCGACGCTGGTGGCGACGTTCGACACCACGGTGGCGGCGGGCGCCGCGGTGGCGCGGGTGGTGCGCGAGGGCGTCGTGCCGTCGCTGATGGAGATCATGGACCGCACGTCCATCAAGGCCGTCGAGCAGTACCTGAAGACCGACCTGAACGCCGACGCGGCGCTGCTGCTCTGCCAGTCCGACTCCGGCGGCGAGGCCGCCCGGCGGGAGCTGGCCGCCATCGAGCAGGTGTGCGCCGACTCGGGCGCGGTGCTGACCTACGTGACGGACGACCTGGCCGAGGGGCGCGACCTGCTGACCGCGCGCCGGTCGGTGCTGATGGCGCTGGAGCTGTACGGCGCGTGGCTGACCGACGACGTGTGCGTGCCCCGGAACCGGATCGCCGACCTGATCGCGGGGTGCGAGCTGATCAGCGCGGAGGCGGGGCTGCGGATCGCGGTCACCGGGCACGCCGGCGACGGCAACATGCACCCGACGATCGTGTACGACCCGTCCTCGGCGGACGAGTTCGCGCGGGCGCGCGCGGCGTTCGACCGGATTCTGGGGCTGGGGCTGGAGCTGGGCGGCACGATCACCGGCGAGCACGGCGTCGGCAAGATCAAGCGGGAGTGGCTGGCCACCGAGATCGGGCCGGTCGGCCTGCGGGTGCACCGCGGGATCAAGCAGGCGCTGGACCCGGGGAACCTGTTCAACCCCGGTTCGATGTTCAGCCCGTGACGCCGGGGCGTCCGGTGCCCGGTGTCCGGTGCCCGGTTCGCCCGGTGGGCCGGGTCGTGCGCGGTACCGGTGCTCAGCCCGTGAACGGGCGGGCCATCGCGGTCAGCAGGCTGTGCCGCGCGTCGTCCTGGCCGAGTTCCCACATGAACGCGCCGCGCAGGCCGCGCTGCTTGGCGTACCGGGCGCGGAGCCCGATGGAACGTGCGTCCTCGAAGCTCACGAACTTGCGCTCGGCCGCGTTGTAGAGCCACGGCGACCGCGCCACGGGGTGCCAGTACTCGCGCCAGCCCGGTGACGCCTTCAGCCGCTCGACCGCCTCCACCCCGTCGACCCAGAACGTGCTCTCGTAGGGCTGGTACAGGCCGTGGTCCGGCCCCTCCTGCCGCACCTGGAAGCCCCGGCCGTAGAACGGCGTGCCGAGCACGAGCTTGTGCGCGGGCACCCCGTGGCGCAGGTAGTAGTCGACCGCGCCCGCCACGTTGTTCCAGCGGCGGTCGGCCCGGGGCATCGGGTCTTCGCGGACCTCGCGCAGTGGCGCGTTGAACGTCGACACGGGCGAGAAGCCGGTGCCCATGTCGTAGGTCATGAGGGCGACGAGGTCCAGCTCCCGGCCCAGCGCGCCCAGCTCGAAGCTGCGGGCGGGGTCGTAGGGGCCGTCGGTCTGCAACCGGCCGGTGGGCAGGGCCGCGGTGACGAGGCTGCCGCGGGGCAGTTGGCGGCGGAACTCGCGGACCAGGTGGGTCATGTTGCGCCGGTCCGCCGGGCGGTCGGTGATCTCCGTCGGCCCGCCGTAGACGGGGAACTCCCAGTCGACGTCCACCCCGTCGAAGACGCCCTCGTGCCGCTCGAAGAACAGCTCCGCGCAGGACGCCACGAACGCCCGCCGCGACTCCGGGGTCAGCGCCGCGTCGGAGAAGCCGCCCGCGCCCCAGCCGCCGATGGAGATCAGGGCCTTCAGCGACGGCTTGCGGCGCTTGAGGTCCAGGATGTCGGCGAAGTCCTCGGCGGCGGTGGGCGCGGTGACGACGCACCGGCCGTCCTCGATGGTCGAGAACGCGTAGAACAGGTGCGTGATCGGGGTGTCCGACGGGATGCCGGAGATCGGTTCGGACGCGCTGAACCAGTTGCCGTAGTACGCGCCGACGACGGCGCGCGGCGCGGCTGCCGCCGGCACCGAGGCGCCGGTCACCACGAGCAGGAGGGCCGCGCACGCGGCGAGGGCGTTCCGAAGCACCCCTCAACTGGTACAGACCACTGCGGGGCGCGGTCAACCGCTGATCAGGGCAGCCGCGCCGGGGACCGGGGTCCCCGGCGGCGGCGCGGGGTCAGTCGATCCGCCGGAACTGCTGGGTGATGTCGTCGGCCTCCTGCGCGAGGAGCGCCTTCTTCTCCCGGCGCGCCTTGATGACCTCGATGATGATCGGGATCACGGAGAGCAGCACGATCAGGATCAGCATCATTTCGAGGTTGTCGCGCACGAACGTGATCTGGCCCAGGAAGTAGCCCAGGACCGTCAGGCCCGCCGCCCACGCGATGCCGCCGATGAGCGAGTACGTGAAGTACTTGCGCGCGTCCATCCGGCCCACGCCGGCCATCGCCGTGATGAACGTCCGCACGATCGGCACGAACCGGGCCATCACGATGGCCCGCGCGCCGTACTTGTCGAAGAACTCGTGCGTCTTGTCGACGTACTCCTTCTTGAAGATCTTCGACTCCGGCTTGTTGAACAGCGCGGGACCGGCGCGCCAGCCGATCCAGTAGCCCACCACGTTGCCCGCCAGGGCGCACACCGTGAGCAGCAGGCACACCAGCCACAGCGGGTAGTCCAGGAGGTCGTTCGCCACGAACAGACCCGCCGTGAACAGCAGCGAGTCGCCGGGCAGGAAGAAGCCGACCAGCAGACCGCACTCGGCGAAGATGATGAAGCACAGGCCGACCAGCATGTACGGCCCGAGACCTTCGAGCAGCTTCTGCGGGTCCAGCCACTCCGGGCCGAGGGCGAGCGAGGAGGAGGCGATCGCGACCGTCACCCGGACCACGGTACAGCGTCAACCGAGCGTGATCACCGCCACGACCGCTCCGGCGACCAGGCCGAGCAGCGCGGCGACCAGCAGCACCCACCCCGCGCCCGGCGCGGGGCGCGCCGGGCGGAACGTCGGGGCGGGTCCACCGCCGGTGCTGGTGGCCTGCGCGCGCAGGGCGTCGGCCACCAGCCGCTCGTGGTCGTCGGGCACCCCGTCAGTCTTTCACCCACTCGCCGCGGCTCATCACGTCGCGCGGCCGGAAGTCGGCGTCCAGCACCACCAGGTCGGCCGCCAGGCCCTCCCTGATCTCGCCGGTCCGGTCCGCCAGCCCGAGCAGCCGCGCCGGCCGGGTCGAGGTGGCGACCACCGCGTCCTCGACCGACAACCCGCACGACTGCACGGCGTTCCGGAACGCCACGTCCATCGTGAGCGTGCTGCCCGCCAGGGAAGCGCCGCCCGCGAGCGTCGGCACGCCGTCCACCACGCGCACCTCCAGCCCGCCCACGTCGTACACGCCGTCGCCCACGCCCGCCGCCGCGATCGCGTCGGTGACCAGGACGGTCCGGCCGCGCCCCGCGTGCCGGGCGGCCAACCGCACCGCCGTCGGGTGCAGGTGCACCAGGTCGCAGATCAGCTCCACGGTGACGCGCTCGTCGTCCAGCAGCGCGCCGATCGGACCGGGCTCCCGGTGGTGCAGCGGGCGCATCCCGTTGAACAGGTGCGTCGCCACCGTCGCTCCGGCCTCCACGGCGGGCCGGATCTGGGCTTCGGTCGCGTCCGTGTGGCCGATCGCGGCCAGGACATCGTTGTCGACCAACTGGCGGACCGCCTCCACGCCGTGCTCCAGCTCCGGCGCGACGGTGACCATGCGGACGGTGCCGCGACCGGCGATCAGCAGCTGGTTCACCGACGCGCGGTCCGGCGGGCACAGGATGGCGGGATCGTGTGCGCCGCAGCGGGCCGCCGACAGGAACGGGCCCTCCAGGTGGATGCCCGAGACGACCCCGTCCTGCACGAGTTCGGCCAGCGCCGCCACCTGGTCGGCGAGTTCCGGGATCGGTCGCGACACCAGGCTCGCCAGCATCGTCGTCGTGCCGTGCCGGCGGTGCGCGGCGGCGGCCTTGCGCACCCGTTCCGGATCGGCGCTGGTGAACGCCTCCCCACCGCCACCGTGGCAGTGGATGTCCACGAAGCCCGGCACCAGCCAGTCGCCGCCCACGTCCGTGGTCGGCCCGTCAGGGGCGGCACCCTCGCCGACGGCGACGATCAAGCCGTCGCGCACGGCTACCCAGCCCTGGTCGAGCACCCCGTCGGGCGTGACGACCCGACCACCGGTCAGGGTCACGTCCACCGGTCCACCCCACGTGCTCATGTCTCCTCCAGCATGTCGATGGCCAGCAGCGCGGCCCCGAGGCACCCGGCCTCGTCGCCCAACGCCGCGAGCCGCAGTTCCGGACGCCGCTGGAACGTGATCAACCCGTCCAGCCGGTCCCGCAACGGGTCCGTGAGCAGCGGCCCGGCGAGCGCGAGACCTCCGCCCAGGACCACCGCCTCCGGCCCCAGTAGAGCCGCTACCAGCAGAATGCCCTTCGCGAGGGCGTCCACCGCTTCCTGCCACACCACCACCGCGTCCGGCCGGCCCTCGCGGACCAACCTCGCGACGTCGGCGGCACCGCTGACCGGATCACCGGTCCGCTCGGCGTACCGGCGCGCGATGGCCGCCGACGAGGCCCGCGCCTCGACACAACCCGTTTGGCCGCAGCCGCACGGGTCGCCGTGCCCGACGTCGACGTGGCCGATCTCGCCGACGCTGCCGTCACCCCGGTAGATCCTGCCGTCGAGCACGAGGGCGCCGGCGATGCCCGTGCCGATGGGCATGATCACCGCGTTCCGGAGCCCACGGGCGTTGCCGACGCGCAGCTCGGCCAACCCGCCCGCCCGCACGTCGTGGCCGAACGCGGTCCTCGTCCCCGTCCGGGCCTCGACCTGCTTGACGAACGGGAAGTCGTGCCAGCCGAGGTTGGCCGAGTACACGCCGACGCCGTTGTCCTCGTCCACGACACCCGGCACGACGAGCCCGACCGCCTCCACCTCGGTGTCCGCGCGCAACTCGTCGACCAACGAGGCCACCTGGCCGACCACGGCCTCGGCGTCCCGAGTCGTAGCCCGACGCCGCTGCTTCACCGCCCGCACGCCGCCGGCGGTGCCGGCCACGAGGGCAGCCTTGGTCTCGGTACCGCCGACATCGACGGCTATCACGTGTCTAGTGCGCGCCACGAGGACCGATAGTGCGGCATCGGCCCACCATTGGTCTATACCAAGTGCCCGATTCCCCCACCCGGTACACCTCCGGCCGCCTTGCGCACCCCCGAACGCAAGCCCCCGTCAAGCCCTCCGGGACCCCAGCCCCACTCCCGGCACCAAGCCCCTTGCCTCCGCCCCCCGACACCGACCCGGACCCCTGCACGCGCAGCACAGATCCGGGCACACCGCACCGCGCAGCACAGACTCCTGGTCTCGTGTTCTCCCCGTATGGCCTGCCCGCAGGGCAACCACAGTCGGTCAGGGGGCGCAAGCACGCTTCACCGCTTGCGCCCCCTGACCGACTGTGGTGGTCTTTGACAGGTCATGCGGGGAGAACACGACGCCTTTAAAGCTTTTCCTCCCCGGAGGTCTGCCCAGCGGCGAGCGTTTCTTTTCTTTCGGCTGAGATCAGCACAGAAGTTCTTCGGTTTGAGCGGGTCAAAGCTTAAAGAAGGGCGCTCGCCGCTGGGCAGGCCACCAAGGATGAGGGCAAAGCTTCTTCGAAGCTTTGCGAGCTTTTCAAGCTTCTTCGAAGCGTGAAAAGCTTTGTGGCTGCGTGTCATCCCCGTACGGCCTGTCAAAGACCACCACGCTTGTCAGGCCAGGTCAAGCGGTGAAGCGTGCTTGACCTGGCCTGCCAAGCGTGGTTGCCCTGCGGGCAGGCCGTACGGGGATGACACGCAGCCGGCAGAGGTGTGTCCTGGCGGTCAGCGGGCGGCCATGATCTTCTGAAGTGCGTCGAGGGCCCTGCTCGCCGTGCTCTTCACGGTGCCCTTGGAAATGCCCGTCGCCTCGGCGATCTCGGCTTCCGAGAGGTCGCCGTAATAGCGCAGCACGAGCACTTCGCGCTGTCGTGGCGGCAATTGGGACAGGGCCGCGACCACCGCCTGGTGTTCCGCCGTCAGCATGGCCAGGCTCTCGGCCGAGCGGGCGTTCGCCACGTGGGGCGGTGTGTAGTCGCGGGCCGTTTTGCGGCGGCGTAGGACGCTGCGTGAGCCGTTGACGACGGCCGTGCGCAGGTAGCCGACGGCCGCCTGGGCGTCCCGCAGGTTGGACCAGTTCCGGTGGAGGCCGGTGAACGCCTCCTGGACCACGTCCTCGGCGGTCGCCGGTTCGTCCACGAGGAGCAGGGCCAGGCGGACGAGCCTCATCCGGTGCTGGCGGTAGAGGTCTTCCAGCGTCAGGGGACCGGTCGGGGGCGGAGCCACGCCGTCCTGGATGCGCAGGTTCGTCAGCGTGTTCTGCACACGCGCGATGCCGCCGCTGTTGTGTTCCGAACCGACCACGGAAAAGACGTTACCTGGTGGGTGGTCGGGCTCGGGCCGGCCGGTAACTTCGGGCTGGACATTGGTCTCTTCCGGAGGTGGACGGTGGCCCGGTACGTGGTCGAGTTGGTGTTCGGGGACAACCGGGACGAGCGGCTCGCCGTGCGCCCCGCGCACCGCGAGTACCTGGCGACGCTGGTCGAGCGGGGCAAGCTGCTGGTGTCCGGGCCGTACACCGACCAGTCGGGCGCGGTGCTGGTCTACGACGTCGAGGACGAGGCCGAGCTGCGGGAGGTCCTGGCCGCCGACCCGTACACGCCCGCCGGCGTGGTGGCCGAGACGCGCGTGCACGAGTGGCAGCCGGTGACGGGGATGTGGCTCTGACCTCGGGTCAGCCGCCGGCGTCGGCGCCCTTCCCTTGGGCGTCCTTCCCTTGGGCGCCCTTCCCCTGGGCGGGCTTCGCCAGGCCCGCCGCCCGGCCGCCCGGTCCGACCAGGCCCGACAGGTCGGACCGGACGCCGTCCGCCATCGCCCGGTCGGCGGCGGGCACCCGGCTCGCCGCCTGCTGGTCCACCACCCTCGGCGCGAGGGCGCGGAAGAGCTTCAGGCCGGCGACCCAACCGGGCGCGTGCGCGGTCCGGGCGCGGCGCTCGACGGCCCGCACGACGGCCTTGGCCGCGGCCGACACCGGGTACTTCCGGCCCGCCGGCCCGCGCATCCCGCGCCGCAGCGGCCCGAAGACGGGGTGCCGGTCCGCGCTCTCGACCATGTCCGTGGAGATCCACGAGAAGTACGCCACGCCGACGCCGACACCCAGGTGCCGCACCTCCGCGCGCAGGCTGTCCGCGAACGCCTCGCAGCCCGCCTTCGCCGCCGAGTACGCCGCGTTGCCGGGGATGTGCACGATCGCGGCGAGCGACGACACGACCAGGCAGTAGCCCTGACTGGCGATCAGGTGCGGCAGGCAGGTCCGCACGGTCCGCCACACGCCCAGCAGGTTGACGTCGACGACCCGCTCGAACGCGGCCGGGTCGATGGAGCGCACGAACCCGGTCGCGGCGACGCCGGCGTTGGCCACCACCACGTCGATGCCGCCGAAGTGCCCGACCACGCCCTCGACGGCGGCCTCCAGCGCCTGCCAGTCCGTGACGTCGGCCTCCCACGCCCGGCCGCCGCACCGCTCGGCGACCCGGCGCAGCTCGTCGCCCTCCAGCCCGACGAGCGCCACCCGCGCGCCCCCGGCCGCCAGCCGGCGGGCCACCTCCGCGCCGATGCCCCTGGCCGCGCCGGTGATCAGGACAACCTTGCCCGCAACGTCCACGGTGACCTCCTCGAACGGGTTCGCCTGGAGGTCACCGTAACGCAACTTACCGACAGTAAGCTACTGGCGAGTTAAAGAAATTCAGGCGTCGCTCGCGGCCGTCGACCGGGCCACCTCGTCCAGCACGGCGAGGACGCGCGGGCCCCGCTCGTCCAGGTGCCCCGACGCGGCGGCGGCCCGCGCGCTGCCCACGTCCGCGCCCGGCCGGTACTCGCCGGTGAGGGAGTCGCGCGCGAGCGACCAGTACGGCCCGGCGTCCGCCACCGCCGCTGGCGGCTCGCCCTCGTAGGGCCGCTCCAGCAGGTTGTCGTGCGGCTGGAGCGCCACGTGCGCGGCGAACCCCTCGCGCCGGGAGACGGAGGGTTTCGTCATGCTGGGAACCCGACCGCACCGGGCGGGGGCGCGCTGAACGTCACAGCCAGGACTAAATGGTCGGATGTTCGGGTTGCGGTGGTCGACGCCGGGTTTTTCGAGAGGAATCGACATGACCGTGGAGCTGGGCAGGTTCGGCGTGTGGGCACTGGCCGAGCGCTGGGAGGGCCGGGCGGAGGCCGCGGCCGAGCTGGAACGGCTCGGGTTCGGCACGCTGTGGCTGGGCGGCGCGCCCGACGGCGGTGTGCTGCGGCTGGTGTCCGACCTGCTCGACGCCACCGACCGGCTGGTCGTCGCGACCGGCATCCTCAACGTCTGGACGACCCCGGCCGCCGAGGTGAACGCCGGCTACCGCGACCTCGCGTGGACCGACCGGTTCCTGGTCGGCGTCGGCGCGGGCCACCGCGAGCGGGTCGGTGAGGAGTACCACGGCCCGTACCAGAAGCTGGTGCACTACCTGGACGAGCTGGACGTGCCCCGCGACCGGCTCGCCCTGGCCGCGCTCGGGCCGCGCGTGCTGCGGCTGGCCGCCGCGCGCACCAGCGTCGCCCACCCCTACCTGGTGACGCCCGAGTACACCGCGCGGGCGCGCGAGACGATCGGCTCCGGCGCGGTCCTCGCGCCCGAGCAGCACGTGGTGCTGGAGGAGGACCCGGCCAGGGCCCGCGAGATCGGCCGCGCGAACCTCAGCCGCTACCTGGGGCTGTCGAACTACGCCCGGAACTGGCTGCGCAGCGGCTTCACCGAGGAGGACCTGAGCGGCGGCGGCAGCGACCGGCTGGTGGACGCGCTGGTCGCGTGGGGCCCGGTGGACCGGGTCGCGCGGCGGCTGCGCGAGCACCACGAGGCGGGCGCGGACCACGTGTCCGTGCAGCTGCTCGGCGAGCGGCAGGACACGTCGCCGGAGTTCCGCGAACTCGCCGCCGCGCTCGCGGAGTAGCGGGACCGCGGGGGACGGAGCCGGCGGGACCGCGGGGGCGGTGCGGACCGCCCCCGCGACCCGTCAGTCCGAGACCTCGACGCCGCGCCAGAACGCGACGTGGCCCTTGATGTTCGCCGCGGCCTCCTTCGGCTCGGCGTAGTACCAAGCGGCGTCGGCGTTCTCCTCGCCGTTCACGTGCAGCGTGTAGTAGTTCGCGGTGCCCTTCCACGGGCACACGGTCGTGGTGTCGGATGGCCTCAGGTACTGGGCGTGCACCGACTCCGCGGGGAAGTAGTGGTTCCCCTCCACCATCTCGGTCCGCTCGCTCTCGGCGATGATCTCGCCGTTCCACCGTGCGATCGCCATGACCCCACTATGCCGGTGATCGACTTCTCCCACCGGGCGGTGCCCGTAGGATGCCCCCGACACCGCGTTCCGGGCACCCGAGGAGGACCACCGATGCCCATCGCAACCCCCGAGGTCTACGCCGAGATGCTCGACCGCGCCAAGGCGAACGAGTTCGCCTACCCCGCGATCAACGTCACCTCGTCCGAGACTCTCAACGCGGCGCTGCGCGGCTTCGCGGAGGCCGAGAGCGACGGGATCATCCAGGTCTCGACCGGTGGCGCCGAGTTCGCGTCCGGCACCAAGGTCAAGGACATGGTCACCGGCGCGGTCGCGCTGGCGGAGTTCGCGCACGTCGTCGCCGCGAAGTACCCGGTGAACATCGCGCTGCACACCGACCACTGCCCCAAGGACAAGCTGGACGGCTACGTCCGCCCGCTGGTCGCGATCAGCCAGGAGCGGGTCGACCGCGGCCTCGACCCGCTGTTCCAGTCGCACATGTGGGACGGCTCGGCCGTGCCGCTGGACGAGAACCTGCGGATCGCGGCGGAGCTGCTGGAGGCCACCGCCAAGGCGAAGATCATCCTTGAGATCGAGGTGGGCGTCGTCGGCGGCGAGGAGGACGGCGTCGCCAACGAGATCAACGACAAGCTCTACACCACGCCCGAGGACTACCTGAAGACGGTGGAGGCCCTCGGCACCGGTGAGAAGGGCCGCTACCTGGTGGCCGCGACGTTCGGCAACGTGCACGGCGTGTACAAGCCGGGCAACGTGAAGCTGCGCCCGGAGATCCTCAAGCAGGGCCAGGACGTGGTGGCCGAGAAGCTGGGCCTCGCGGCCGGCGCCAAGCCGTTCGACCTGGTCTTCCACGGCGGCTCGGGCTCGCTGCTGGAGGAGATCCACGAGGCGGTCTCGTACGGCGTGATCAAGATGAACATCGACACGGACACGCAGTACGCGTTCACCCGCCCGATCGCGGGCCACTTCTTCACCAACTACGACGGCGTGCTGAAGGTGGACGGCGAGGTCGGCAACAAGAAGGCGTACGACCCGCGCAGCTACCTCAAGGCGGCGGAGCAGGGCATGGCGGCCCGCGTCGCGCAGGCGTGCGAGCACCTGAAGTCCTCCGGTCGGATGATCGCCGGCTGACCCCGGTCGACCCGCGCGACGGCCCCCGCCACACCCGGCGGGGGCCGTTCCGCGTCCGGGGTCAGCCGGTCCGGCCGCACATGCGGCAGACGGCGGCCTCGACCGGCTCGTCCTGCGCGGCGGCTGCCCCCGGCGCGCGCAGGCCGTAGGTGGCGGTGGCCGGCATGGTCACGGTGCGGCGGCCGGCGGCGGTCAGCGCCAGGCAGGCCACCAGGACGACGGCGGGCACGCGCGCTCGGAGTCGCGTCATCGAAGGCCCTGGGGGTGATCGACAGGTGCGCGATCAATCCTCGGGACCCGTGCCCGCCCGGAACACCGGGCGGGCGCCCGTGCTCACAGCGGGGCTGCCCCCACCCGCGCCGCGCCGCCCGCCGCGAGTTCCCGGCGCCGCGCCAGGAGGTCGCCGACCGTCCACAGCGCGGCCAGCGCGACGAACGTCACGGCCGCCGACGTGAAGTCGATCGGCGGCGCGGCGTCGAGCGCCTGCTGCGCCCGGATGCCGCCGTAGCCCAGGCCCGTCACCGCCGCCGCGCCGAGCACCGCCGCGAGCGGCGCGGGCACCCGGCCCAGGTGGGCCGCGTCCACGGCGAGGCCGACGAGCACCAGGAACAGCGGCACGGCCGACAGCGGGAAGTCCATGCCCGCGAGCAGCGGCCAGATCAGGCACCGGTAGGCCACGTACCCGGCGGCCACCGCCGTCGCCGCCCAGCGCCCGCCGATGGTCCGCCGGGCCACCACGAGCACCAGCGCCGCCGTGACCAGCCCCCACACCGGGTAGACCCAGTCCGGGATCGGGAGCGAGAACTGCACGATCGACTCCCGGTCGACCGGGCGGCCGATCTGGTCGGCCGCGAACCGGAGCAGGATCGGTTCCGCGTACGGGTCGCCCCGGTCCCAGGACGCGATCTCCAGCACGCCGTACTCCTGGTGCTGGTTGGGGAACCACGTGTTCTCCAGGAAGAAGAACCACAGCGCCGCCAGGCCCGGCACGCGCCACGCCGTCGCCGGGAACAGGCGCACCCAGCCGCGCAGCGCGCCCGCCAGCATGATCGCCGTGCCCAGGTACAGCAGGGCGTGCGACCCGCTCCACGACGTGATGTCCAGGCCGTTGACCCGGTGGTTGATCAGGTCGATCGGCAGCGCGACCAGGAAGATCCCGGTGCCCCACTGCATCAGCCGCAGCGAGCGGCGGTCGACGCCGTAGCCGGTGTAGGTGTGGAACAGGGTCAGCCCGACGACGATGACCGTGCCGAGCGTGTTGATCACGTGCGGCGGCGCCAGCTCGTCGCGCAGCCACTTGAAGTGCCACGCGACGTCCCAGGACGACCCGAGGAGCTTGAGCAGCAGGCCGACCAGCCACAGCCGGTACAGCCCCGCGACGAGCGCGGGCGGGGACTCGCGCCCCGGCTCGCCCCGCTCCCAGTACCGGTCGCGGAACTGCGCGACGCGTGCGGTAACCCCCGTTTTCACCCGCCCATGATGCGTCGCGGGTGGACGGTCGGGAAGCGCGCCCGCCCCTGGTCTTTCCCGGACCGACCCCTAGGGGACGTGGCCGACCTGCGCGTTTCCCGGCGGGTCGGCGCGAAAGGGTGACGAACGTTGCTCCTTTCAGCCGAGCCGGGCAAGGTGCGGCCTGAGAGTTTGCTGAGAACGGAGTGGCGAGCATGGTACGGAAAGTCGTCGCCGGGATCGTCGTGGCGGCCCTGGCGCTGGCACTGGTCGCTGCGGCGGCCCGCGCCTTCCTATCCTGAGCACATGGACAACCTGCTCGGCCCCGACCCGACGCTGCTGCCCGACCGGCCGGAGGCGCAGGCCGCCGCCGAGGCGGGCACCGACCCGGCGAAGATCGTCCGCGCCTACCCCGACTTCAGCGAGGCGTGGGCGCTGCTCGCCGAACGCGCGCTCCAGGCGGGCGACCCGGTGGCCGCCTACGCGTACGCCCGCACCGGCTACCACCGCGGGCTCGACCAGCTGCGCCGGGCCGGCTGGAAGGGCTTCGGCCCGATCCCCTGGTCGCACCGCCCCAACCAGGGCTTCCTCCGGGCGCTCGCCGCGCTGGCCCGCGCGGCCGACGGGATCGGCGAGGCCGACGAGCACGAGCGCTGCACCACGTTCCTCGCCGACAGCGACCCCGCCGCACCCGCCGCGCTCGGCCTGGGCTGACCGTGGGAGCCGTGCGCGACGAGGTGGCGCGCAGGCTCCGGCGGTGGCAGAGCACGGCCTTGCCGATCGGCCAAGCCGGGCTCGCCGCGGGGCTGTCGTGGCTGGTGGCGACCTCCGTCGTGGGCCACACGCGCCCGTTCTTCGCCCCGATCGCCGCCGTGGTGTGCCTGGGCGTGTCGCTCGGGCAGCGGCTGCGGCGCGTGGTCGAGCTGGTCGTCGGCGTGGCCGTCGGCGTCGGTGTCGGCGACGTGCTGATCTCGCTCATCGGCTCAGGCCCGTGGCAGATCGGCCTGGTCGTGGCGCTGGCCATGTCCACGGCCGTGCTGCTCGACGGTGGCGCGGTGATCGCGTTGCAGTCCGGCTCGTCCGCCGTGCTGGTCGCGACCCTGCTGCCGCCGAGCGCGGGCGGCGGGCTGGACCGGATGGTGGACGCGCTGGTCGGCGGGCTGGTCGGGCTGGCGGTGACGGCGCTGCTGCCCGCGAACCCGCTGACCGTGGCGCACCGGCAGGGCAAGGTCGTGTTCGGCGAGCTGACCACCGCGCTGCGCGGGGTGGCGAAGGCCGTCGAGGAGCGCGACGCGGTGCAGGCGGCGGGCGTGCTGGCGCGGCTGCGCACCAGCCAGGAGGCGCTGGACGAGTTCACGACCGCGCTGCGCACCGGCGGCGAGATCGCCACCATCGCGCCGATCCGCTGGCGGCGGCGCGACGAGCTGGGCCGCTACCAGGCGACCGCCGCGCCGGTCGACTACGCGTTGCGCAACATGCGGGTGCTCGCGCGGCGGGCGCTGGCGGCGCTGCGGGACGGGGAGCAGCTGCCCGAGGTCCTGCCGGAGGTGCTGCGGCAGTACTCGGACGCGGTGGACCTGCTGCGCGTCGAGCTGGCCCGCGGCGACGAGCCCGCGGGCGCCCGCGCGGCGGTCCGGGACGCGGCCCGCGCGGCCACCGCCCACCGGCTCGGCGGCGAGGGGCTGTCCACCAAGGTGGTGCTGGCCCAGGTGCGGTCCGTGGCGGTGGACCTGCTCCAGGCCACCGGGTTGTCGCGGTCGGAGGCGGCGGAGGCGTTGCCGCCCCTGACGCGCCGGGGCGGCAACGACCGTCAGCCCTGAGGCCGGTGGAGCACGCCCACCAGCACCCGGTGCACGGCGTCGTGGTCGCGCGGGTCCGCGATGCGGCACTCGGCGCCCGTGACGGCGTACCACTCGTCCGCGCCCTCGTAGCGCACCTGTGCCCGCAGCACGCCGTCCACCAGCGTGGTGCGCAGTTCGAGGTCGCCCGTGACGACGCCGACCTCGTCGGTCATCACGCCGCCGGGCCCGGCCACGAGGCGGGACGAGCGGTCGGCCATCAGCACCTCCCGAGCATCGACTGCAACGCGGACTTCTCGGCGGAGTCGACCTTCAGGCCCCACCGGTGCTTGGTGTGCACCCACATCTTGGCGTAGGTGCACCGGTAGGAGGTCAGCGGCGGCTGCCACCGCGCCGGGTCCTGGTCGCCCTTGGCCTGGTTCACGTCGTCCGTCACGGCGATCAGCTGCGGTCCGGCGAGGTCGTTGGCGAACGACTGCCGCCGCGCGGTGGTCCACGAGGACGCGCCGGACCGCCACGCCTCGGCCAGCGGCACGACGTGGTCGATGTCCACGTCGGACGCCGCGCTCCAGGTGGCCCCGTCGTACGGGCTGTACCAGCGGCCGGACGTCGCGGCGCAGGAGGCGTCGGTGACCACGGACGTGCCGTCGCGCTTGAGCACCGTCTCCCGCGTGTTGCACGTGCCGGAGACGGTGGTCCAGTGCGGGAACAGGTCGCGCGAGTAGCCCGCCGTCGAGCCCTCGGCGGCGACGGTGAGCCCGGCCAGCTCGGCCTGGGCGGTGGCCGTGCCGGGGATGTCGGGCGGCGTGGCCGCCGCGGGCGCGGCGACGCCGAGGACGAGCGCGCCGGTCAGGAACAGGGTGAGCGGGGCTGTGCTGATCCGTAACAAGGTTCCGACCTTCCGGAGGGGGAAGCTGTCGGAATCACCTTGGGTCGATTCTCCTGCCTGCTCAATGCTGTCGAGTGACGCACCAATGGACGATGAACGAACTGTGCGTCACGACACTCCGCGCACCAGCCGGAGGTCCTCCGTGTGGCGGTACCAGGTCCACTTGCCCATCGGGCGCGGGTGCGCGACACCGTCGACGTCGACCTGGACCGGCAGGCACCCGAGCTGGAACGCCCGGCCCTCGGTCGTCTGCGCCTTGCGGGTGAACAGCCTCTTGTGGATCACGGTCACCAGCAGGCCGAGGCCGCCGTCCGGGTCCGGCGTCACCTCCAGCCGGCTCGCCTGGCCCCGCAGCACCACCGTGTCGTCGGCGTACCCGACGCCGCGCACCGGGCCGAGCGAGCCGAGGCCGACCAGGACGCCGCCCACGTCGTCGCGGACGAGCGACACGCGGTCGGGCTCGCCGGACAGCGCCAGGTCGAGGGCGCGGCCCGGATCGGTCGGCAGGCCCCAGACGCGGGCCGCGTCCGACCGCTCGTCCACCGGCACGTACCCGACCGCCACTTCGGCCAGGCGTTCGGTCCGAAGCAACCTCAGCACCACCGCGTTCAGGTCGGCGTCGGTCCCGTGCACGACGAGACGCCGCTCACCCAGCTCCGCCAGCACCGGGTCCACCTCGGCCTTTCCCGGTCGGGTCGGCAGCCGGCGCACCTCGAACCGATCACCGTCAGTGATCGACGGCGACAGCGAGTTCCCGCAGGCCAACACGATTCCGCGCACAATCATCTCCTGGTCTACCCTCGAGCACCGGCAAGTGACGGCTGCGCCGTCGTAAGCTCCGCTCTTACCCGTCGAACCGCTTGGAGTTTCACATGCCGGCCGTAGTGCTGATCGGCGCCCAGTGGGGCGACGAGGGCAAGGGCAAGGCCACCGACCTGCTCGGTGAGCGCGTCCAGTGGGTGGTCCGCTACCAGGGCGGCAACAACGCCGGGCACACGGTCGTGCTGCCCGACGGGCAGAAGTTCGCCCTGCACCTCATCCCCTCCGGCATCCTCACGCCCGGCGTCACCAGCGTCATCGGCAACGGCGTGGTGGTGGACCCCGGCGTGCTGCTGGACGAGCTGGCCGGCCTGGAGGAGCAGGGCGTGGACACGTCGAGCCTGCTCATCTCCGCCGACGCGCACCTGATCATGCCCTACCACGTGGCGATCGATAAGGTCACCGAGCGGTACCTCGGCAAGGCCAAGATCGGCACCACCGGCCGCGGCATCGGGCCGTGCTACCAGGACAAGATCGCCCGCGTCGGCGTGCGCGCCCAGGACGTGCTGGACGAGAAGATCCTGCGGCAGAAGGTGGAAGCCGCGCTGGACTTCAAGAACCAGGTGCTGGTCAAGGTCTACAACCGCAAGGCGCTCGACCCCGAGCAGGTCGTCGACAGCGTGCTGGAGCACGGCGCGCGGTTCGCCTCCCGCATCGCCGACACCCGGCTGCTGCTCAACCAGGCGCTGGAGCGCGGCGAGACGGTGCTGCTGGAGGGCTCGCAGGGCACCCTGCTCGACGTCGACCACGGCACCTACCCGTTCGTCACGTCGTCCAACCCGACCTCCGGCGGCGCGAGCGCCGGCTCGGGCATCGGGCCGAGCCGGATCACCACCGTGATCGGCATCCTGAAGGCGTACACCACCCGCGTCGGCTCCGGCCCGTTCCCGACCGAGCTGAACGACGAGATGGGCGAGCACCTGCGCAAGACCGGCGGCGAGTTCGGCGTCACCACGGGGCGCTCGCGGCGCACCGGCTGGTTCGACGCGGTGATCGCGCGGTACGCGTCGCGGGTCAACGGCATCACCGACTACTTCCTGACCAAGCTGGACGTGCTGTCCGGCCTGGAGAAGGTGCCGGTGTGCGTGGGGTACACGATCGACGGCGAGCGCGTGGACGAGATGCCGATGACGCAGACCGACGTGCACCACGCCGTCCCGGTGTACGAGGAGCTGCCGGGCTGGTTCGAGGACATCAGCCACTGCCGGACGTTCGAGGAGCTGCCCGCCAACGCGCGCTCCTACGTCGAGCACCTGGAGTCCATCTCGGGCGCGCGGATCTCGGCGATCGGCGTCGGGCCCGGCCGCGACCAGACCATCGTCCGCCACGACATGCTGGCCTGATCCGGCGCGGCGGTGGGCCGGGCCCGCCGCGCGCCACCGCCGCGGGGAAGTGCCTCCGGAGCCGATGTTGTCGGCACCGGAGGCACTTTCACATCGCGGGACCGGACCGCGGACCGTTGACTTCTCCCGACGCGCACCGAAAACTCGGCTCCATGAGTAGGCGCGGAATCCTGGTCGCCCGTCTGCACGTCGATCTGCGGCGGCAGGCGAGCGCTATCTGTTCTGCGCGCTGACGAAGCTCGTCCGATTCATTTTCCGCGTCCTCGGGAGAAATCTTGTCGATTTCCACCGCGGGTTTTGTCGCGCGCCCGGAAACCGCACCGATACCGCGCGCACCCGCCAAGAAGCACCGCCGACGGCCCGACCTCCGCCGCTGGCTCAGCCCGATCGGCCTGGTCCTGCTGTGGCAGGCGGCGAGCGCCGCCGGCGTGCTGCCGCCGGACAAGCTCGCCTCGCCGGTGACCGTGCTGCGCTCCGCGCGCGACCTCGCGCTGGACGGCTCGCTGGTCGACGCGCTCCTCGTGTCGACCGGCCGGGTCGCGGTCGGGTTCGCCCTCGGCGCGGTGGTCGGCGGCGCGCTCGGGCTCGTCTCCGGCCTGTCCCGCTGGGGCGAGCGGCTGCTCGACCCGCCCGTGCAGATGCTGCGCACGCTGCCGCACCTGGGGCTCATCCCGCTGTTCATCCTCTGGTTCGGCATCGGCGAGGAGCCCAAGATCGCCCTCGTGGCGGCGGGCGCGGCGTTCCCGCTGTACCTGAACCTGCACTCGGGCATCCGGCAGGCCGACCCGGCGCTGCTGGAGGCCGCGCGGGCGCTGGGCTTCACGCGGTTCGAGCGGGTCGCGCACGTCGTGCTGCCGTCGGCGGTGCCGCAGACCCTGGTGGGGCTGCGGATCGCGCTCGGCGCGGCGTGGCTGTCGCTGATCGTCGGCGAGCAGGTCAACGCCGACGCGGGTATCGGCTTCCTGATCAACAACGCGCGGGAGTTCCTGCGCACGGACGTCGTCGTGGTGGGGCTGGTGGTGTACGCGCTGCTCGGGCTGTCCACCGACGCCCTGGTGCGCGGCCTGGAGCGGAGGGTGCTGCGGTGGCGGACGCGGTGAGGGTCCGGGGACTGGTGAAGGAGTTCGGCCCGCGCCGCGTGCTCGACGGGCTGGACCTCGACTTGGCGCGCGGCGAGTTCGTGGCGCTGCTCGGGCGCAGCGGGTGCGGCAAGTCGACCCTGCTGCGCGTCCTGGCCGGGCTGGACCCGGAGATCGGTGGCTCGGTCTCGGTGCCGGACCGGGTGTCGGTGGCGTTCCAGCAGCCCCGGCTGCTGCCGTGGCGGCGGGTGTGGCGCAACGTCACGCTGGGGCTGCGCGGCGCGGGGCGGCCGAAGGACTGGGCGCGGCGCGTCGCCGAGGAGGCGTTGGCGGAGGTGCGGCTGGGCGACCACGCCGACGCGTGGCCGCTGACGCTGTCCGGCGGCGAGGCGCAGCGCGTGTCCCTGGCGCGGGCGCTGGTCCGCGAACCGGAGCTGCTGCTGCTGGACGAGCCGTTCGGCGCGCTGGACGCGTTGACGCGGGCGGCGATGCACCGCCTGGTGGCGCAGTTGTGGCGCGAGCACCGGCCGGCCGTGCTGTTCGTGACCCACGACGTGGACGAGGCGCTGCTGCTGGCGGACCGCGTCGTCGTGCTGGCCGCGGGCCGGCTCGTCGCCGAGCACCGGGTCGACCTGCCGCGCCCGCGTCGCCGGGCGTCCTTTGCCGACCTGCGGGCGGACGTGCTCGCCGACCTGGGGGTGGACGATGTGGAAGCTGCTTAGCGCGTTGACCGCGGCGGTGCTGGTGGCGAGCGGGTGCGGCGCGGCCCCGTCGTCGTCCGGCGGGGTCGTGCTGAAGATCGGCGACCAGAAGGGGAACTCGAAGACGCTGCTGACGGCCGCCGGGCTGCTGGACGACTTCCCCCACCGGATCGAGTGGTCCACGTTCACGTCCGGCCCTCCGCTGCTGGAGGCCGCGTCGGCGGGCGCGATCGACATCGGCGCGGTGGGCAACACACCGCCGATCTTCGCCGCGGCGGCCGACGCCAGGATCGCCGTCGTGTACTCCGCCAAGGGGAACGTGGAGAGCGACGTGATCCTGGTGCCGGGTGACTCCGCGCTGCGGAGCGCGTCGGACCTGCGGGGCAGGAGCATCGCGGTGGCCAAGGGCAGCTCGGCGCACGGGCAGGTGCTGCTCACGCTGGGCGCGGCCGGCTTGACCACCAAGGACGTCCGGCTGAACTTCCTCCAGCCGTCCGACGCCTACGCGGCGTTCCGGCAGAAGCGGGTCGACGCCTGGGCGGTGTGGGACCCGTACACGTCGCAGGCGTTGCAGGAGACCGACGCGCGGGTGCTGACGGACGGCCGGGGCAAGGCCAACGGGTACGCGTTCCAGGTGGCGGGCCGCGCGGCGCTGGACGACCCAGGGAAGAGCGCCGCCATCAAGGAGTACCTGATCCGGATCGGCAAGGCGCAGCGGTGGGCCGACGCGCACCGCGACGAGTGGGCACGGGCGTGGGCGGCGGAGACCGGGCTGAAGCCCGAGGTGGCGCGGGCGGCCGTGGACCGCGGCGCGGACCTGCCGGTGGCGCTGGACGACGCGGTGATCGCGTCCGAGCAGGAGCTGGCGGACGCGTTCACGGCGGACGGCACGCTGCCCGGCGGGGTCGATTTCAGGAAGTTCGTGGACACCCGGTTCCAGGGAGAGCTGTCATGAGCGTGGTGCTGCACTGGTTCCTGCCCACCTCGGGCGACGGTCGGACGGTCGTGGAGCGCTTCCACGCGAACCGGTCGGCCGGTCCCGCCGCCCAGCGCGACCCGGACATCGACTACCTGGCCCAGGTCGCGGCCGCCGCCGAGCGCAACGGGTTCGAGGGCGTGCTGACGCCGACCGGCACGTGGTGCGAGGACGCGTGGCTCACCACCGCCGCGCTGATCGCGCGGACCGAGCGGCTGAAGTTCCTGGTGGCGTTCCGACCGGGCGCGATCTCGCCGACGCTGGCGGCCCAGATGGCCGCCACCTACCAGCGGATCTCGCGCGGCCGGCTGCTGCTGAACGTGGTGACCGGTGGGGACGCGGTCGAGCAGCGGCGGTTCGGCGACTGGCTCGACCACGACCAGCGGTACGCGCGGACGGACGAGTTCCTGCACGTCGTGCGGGCGGTGTGGTCGGGGCGGCCGGTGGACTTCGCCGGCGCGCACTACCGGGTGGAGGGCGCGACCCTGTCGACGCCGCCGTCGCCGGTGCCGCCGATCTACTTCGGCGGGTCGTCGGACGCCGCGCTGCCGGTGGCGGCCCGGCGGGCGGACGTGTACCTGACCTGGGGCGAGCCGCCTGCGCAGGTGGCGGAGAAGATCGGGCGGGTGCGCGCGCTGGCCGGTGACCGGCCGATCCGGTTCGGCGTGCGGCTGCACACCATCAGCCGGGACACGTCGGCCGAGGCGTGGCGCGAGGCGGAGAAGCTGCTGGCGGCGCTGGACCCCGCGCAGGTGGAGCGGGCGCAGGCGCAGTTGCGGGCCAGCCAGTCCGTGGGGCAGCAGCGGATGGTCGCGCTGCACGGCGGTGACCTGTCGAAGGGCGTGCGGGGGCTGGAGGTCCACCCCGGCCTGTGGGCGGGTATCGGGCTCGTGCGCGGTGGCGCGGGCACCGCGCTGGTGGGCAGCCACTCGGAGGTGGCGGACCTGATCGAGGAGTACCACTCGGTCGGGGTATCGGAGTTCGTGCTGTCCGGTTACCCGCACCTGGAGGAGGCGTACTGGTTCGGTGAGGGTGTGCGGCCCGAGCTGGCCCGGCGGGGATTGCTGGATGTCGGGCAACCCACGCCGAGCGCCAGGGTGCTCACGTCGGCGAGCTGAGTGCGTTGGATTGTGTTGGATTGTCGCGACTCCGTCGCGACGGCGAGGTCGCCGGGGAGTCGGTAGTTCGAGTCTGATTTCCCGGCGATCGAAGGGCGTGATCGCCGGGAAATGAGCCTCGACCTACCGACGCGACCTCGCTGTGTTGGATTGTCGTGAGTTCGTCGCGGCGGCGACCTCGCTTCAGCGCGCAGCGCGGGCTTCGGCTGCGGTGTCCGGGTGGTCGGCGAACACGCCGTCGAGGCCGGTCGCGTAGAAGCGCGCGTACTCGTCGAAGGCCCGGCCGTACGCGGCCGGGTCGGTCGACGTGCGGAAGTCGGCGGGCTGGAACGCGTTCTCGTTGCGGAAGGTCCAGGCGTGCACGATCAGGCCGCGCACGTGCGCGTCCCGCACGAGGGAGGTCGGCGCCTGGAGGAAGCCCTGCGCGTCGCGCGGGATGACGCGGTCCTTGGCCGCGCCGACACCGGCGGCGTAGGTGCGGATCTCCCGCAGGCCGTCCGGCGTGACGAGGTCGTCGTAGGTGCGCTTGTCGCCCGCCTTGACGAAGTCGTAGGGCGCGCCCGAGGAGTTGACCAGCTGCACCAGCGGCACGCGCAGCTGCTTCTTGAGCGCCTTGAGGTTGGCCACCTCGAACGACTGCACGTACACCTTCGCGCCGCGCCGGTTGAGGCCGTTGCGGTTGAGCACGTCCACCAGCCGGGGCTCCAGGGCGAGCCCGGCGTCCTGGAAGTAGGTGGGGTGCTTGGTCTCCGGGTAGACGCCGATCTCCCGGCCGAGTTCGCGGGACAGCCGGCGGGAGAGGTCGATGACCTCCTGGAGCGTCGGGATCCCGTAGCGGCCGTCGTAGAGGGTGTTGCGCGGCCGGGTGTCCGGGATGCGCTCCTTCGCGCGCAGCGTCTTCAGCTCGGCGAGCGTGAAGTCCTCGGTGAACCAGCCGGTGACGGCCGCGCCGTCGACGACCTTGGTGGTCTTGCGCGCCGCGAACTCCGGCTTCGCCGCGACGTCGGTCGTGCCGCCGATTTCGTTCTCGTGCCGCGCGACCAGCTGACCGTCCTTCGTGGGCACCAGGTCCGGCTCGATGTAGTCCGCGCCCATCCGCGCCGCCAGCTCGTACGCCGCGAGCGTGTGCTCGGGCCGGTAGCCCGACGCGCCCCGGTGGCCGATGACGACCGGGCCCCTCGGCTTGTGGGCCGCCGTCGGCGCGTCGTCGCGCGCCGCCGCCGACGGCACGGTCACCGCCGCCCCGCCGACCGCGAGCACTGCGAGCGCCGCGAGCGCCGCCCCGGTGATCCTCGTCCGCACCATCGCCGACCTCCCTGTTCCGCGAACCGGTCGGGCCGCAGCCTTGTTGCGCACCACGACGTGCTCGTCTCCGCCGGGTGAAGGGAGGGCCACGTCGTGGTGAACGGGTGGTGGGTCAGACGGTTCTGCGGGTCATTCCCTGGAGATGGCCGCTTCCTCCAGGTCCAGCTCGCGCAGCACCCGGAACAGCACCTCGTCGTCGATCCGGCCCTCGTCGCGCGCCGCCACGAAGACCTGCCGCTCGGCGTCCAGCATGGTGCGGCGCAGGCGGCGGTAGGCCGCGGCGGGGCTCTCGTCGTCCTGGCGGCCCAGCCGCTCCCACGCCGCGTTGCCCCGGTGCTGCGCCATGACCCGCAGGCGTTCCACGACGTGCTCCGGTGTCCGGTCGCCCTCGTCGACCAGCGCGTCGAGGCGGTCGACCGCGGCTTGGGCGGCGGCGTGCTGGACCCGGGCCTCGGCCAGGGCGTCCGCCCGCTCCTCGTCGCCCTCGACGCCGAGCTTCCGGATCACCCACGGCAGGGTCAGCCCCTGGACGAGGAGGGTGCCGACGGTCACCACGAACGCGCAGAACACGATCACGTCGCGGCCGGGCAGGTCCAGCGGCAGCGCGCTGGCGGCGGCCAGCGACACCACGCCGCGCATCCCGGCCCACGACAGCACGGTGACGCCGCGCCAGCCGGGTGCCGGCTCCCGCTCGCGGATGCGCCTCGACAGCAGCCGCGGCAGGTAGGCCGCCGGGTACATCCACAGGAACCGGACCGCGATCGTCGCCGCGAGCACGACGGCCGCCGCGGCGGCCAGGCCGGTCGAGACGTCCACGCCCAGCACGATGTTCTTCAGCTGGAGGCCGATCAGGGCGAACACCAGGGACTCCAGCAGCACGTCCACCGACCGCCACACCGCGGTGTCCTGGAGGCGGGTGTAGTAGGACGCCTCCGGCGCGTGGTGCCCGATGTAGAGGCCGGCCACCACCACCGCCAGGACGCCGGACGAGCCCAGCTCCTCGGCGAACAGGTACGCCCCGAACGGCACCAGCATCCCCAGGGCGCTCTCCATCACGCCGTCGTCGAGCCGGGACCGGACCCACCGCACGGCGACGCCGAGGGCCAGGCCGACGACCACGCCGCCGCCCGCGCCGAGCGCGAACGTCCGCGCGCCGTCGACCCAGGTGGCCGTGGCGCCGACGGTGGCGGCGATGGCGACCTTGTAGACGGTGAGCGCGGTGGCGTCGTTGATCAGGCTCTCGCCGGTGAGCAGGGTCATCGTGCGGCGCGGGAGGTTCAGCCGCCGCCCGATCGCCACGGCGGCGACGGCGTCGGGCGGCGCGACCACCGCGCCCAGCACGAGCGCCGCCGGGAGCGGCAGCTCCGGCAGCACCAAATGCGCCACCCACCCGACGCCGACCGTCGTCGCGATCACCAGGCCCACCGCCAACAACCCGATCGGGCGAAGGTTGGCCCGGATGTTGTGGTACGAGCTGTCGAGGGCCGCCGAGTAGAGCAGCGGCGGCAGGACCAGCACCAGGATCAGCTCCGGCTCCAGCGCGAACTCGGGCAGGCCCGGAATGAAGCTGACCGCCAGGCCCGTCGCGACGAGCACGAGGGGCGCCGGGGCGGACAGCCGTTTGGCGACGGCGGTGACCAGCAGGGCGCCGACGAGGAGGAGCAGCAGTTCCGGTCCGTGCATGGCGCCATCTTGCGTGATGATGGCGGGTATGACCTGTCCTCACCTCGCCGAACTGCCCGCCTCGGTCACCCCGGACGCCGTCGACGGGTGCGCGGACTGCCTCGCCGCCGGCGAGCGCAACTGGGCGCACCTGCGGATGTGCCTGAGCTGCGGGCACGTGGCCTGCTGCGACTCCAGCCCGCGCCGGCACGCCACCGCGCACTTCCACTCGGCGGGGCACCCGGTGATGCGCTCGTTCGAGCCGGGGGAGTCGTGGAGGTGGTGTTACCCGGATGGGCGGGTGGTGTGAGTGGCCGGGCGTGTGAGTGACGGGTCTTTACAGTCCCTTTAGATGGTCGGGCTATTGCTGTGACCGGTGACACAAGTAGCTTCGGTGGCGCAGGTTTTCCGGGCGCGACACGAAGGGGTGCGCGTGTCGATCAAGTCGCAGGCCGATGTCGACGGGTTGATTGCCGAGTATGACGAGGAACGGCCGTCCCGTGCCCTGTCGCGGCGTTGGGAGCACGGCGTCCGGGTGGCCGGGCTCGGGATCGCGCTGCTGGTGCTCAAGCAGGTTTTCTGGCCGTTCCGCGAGGGTGGTCAGTACTACCTGGTGATCTTCCTCGCCGTGACGCTGCCGCTGGTGTTCCTCTGCTACCGCGGGCGGCGGGGCGGGCGGGAGGACCCGGGGCCGGTCGACTGGGCGCTGGCCGGGGTGGCTTTCCTGGTGGGCGCCTATCCCCTGTTCGGCGGGTTCGACGCGTTCCTGGACCGCCAGGGGCAGTTGACCGCGCTCGACGTGGTGGCGGGGACGGTGTTGCTGCTGGTCGTGCTGGAGGCTTGCCGGCGGACCACCGGGTGGGTGTTGCCGGTGGTGTGCCTGGTGTTCGTCGCGTTCGCCTATTACGGCGGTTACCTGCCGCCGTCGTGGTCCATTTCGCACGCGGGGGTGGACTTCGGGCAGATCATCAACGGTTTCTACAACGACGCCACCGGTTTTTACGGCACGCCGTTGGACGTGGCCGCCACCTACATCGTGCTGTTCACGATCTACGGTTCCGTGTTGAACGCGTCCGGGGCCGGGGCGTTCTTCGTGGACATCAGTTTCTCGGCGTTCCGGAAGTCCCGCACCGCGCCCGGTCGCACGGCCGCCACGGCCGGGTTCCTGCTGGGCACGGTGTCCGGGTCGGGCACGGCCACGACGGTGTCGTTGGGCGCCGTCACCTGGCCCATGCTGAAGAAGGCCGGCTACCCCAAGGAGAGCGCGGGCGGGTTGCTGGCCGCGTCGGGGATCGGCGCGATCCTGTCGCCGCCGACGCTGGGCGCGGCGGCGTTCATCATCGCCGAGTACCTGGAGACCTCCTACCTCCAGGTGCTGATCTGGGCGATCCTGCCCACCCTGCTCTACTACCTGGGCATCGCGCTGGCGGTCGAGGTCGACGCCCGTCGGTTCGGGGCCGCGCCCGTCGAGATCGACGCGCCGAGCCCCTGGGCGCTGCTCAAGCGCGGCGGGTACCACTTCCTGTCGCTCGGCGTGATCGTCGTGTTCCTGGCGCTGGACATCCCGGTGTACTCGGCCGTGGTGTACGCGACGGGGGTCGCGGCGGTGTTCGCGCTCGTGGCGCGGCGCGGTGACGTGCGCGGCTGGGCGCGGGCGATGGCGGAGTCGCTGTCCTCCGGCGCGCGGAGCGCGTTGCCGGTCGTCGCCGTGTGCGCGGCGGCCGGCGTGATCACCTCCACCATCACCAAGACCGGCCTGGGGCAGGAGTTGGCCTCCGCGCTGGTCGACGTCGCCGGGTTCGTGTCGTCGGACCCCGCCGTCGTCCTGTTCGTGACGGTGGTGCTGGCGGCGGTCGCCGTGAGCGTGCTCGGGCTCGCCGTGCCGGTCACCGCGTCGTTCATCATCTCGTGGGTCGTGATCGGGCCCGCGCTGGTCGAACTCGGCGTGGCGCGGGAGGAGACGGCGATGTTCATCTTCTACTACGCCGTGCTGTCCGAGGTGACGCCGCCGACCGCGCTCGCCGCTGTCGCCGCGGCGGCCATCACCGGCGGCGACGTGCTGAAGACGATGTGGCGCACCTGGAAGTACACGCTGCCCGCGTTCCTCGTGCCGCTCGCGTTCGTGCTCACCGACCACGGTTCGGCCCTGCTGCTGCGGTCGTCGCTCGTCGACTCGCTGTGGGTGTTCGCCGCGTCGGCGGTGGGGGTGGCGGCGCTCGCCGCGCTCACCGGCGGGTGGCTGTTCGGTCCGGCGCGGTGGCCGGAGCGGGTGCTGTGCCTGCTCGCCGCCGTCGCCCTGCTCCACCTGCAACCGGTCGCCGTCGCCGTCGGCCTGGGGCTGCTGGCGGTGGCGGTCGCCGTGCACGTGCTCTTGCCGAAGGTCTTCTCGCGGGGAAGGGAACAAGATGCGTAGCTGGAAGGTGGTCCCGGTCGCCGTGCTCGCGGTCGCGCTGGTCGCGGCGGGCTGTGGCGGGAAGCGGGCCGCGACCGACACCGGGTCCGGCGCGGGCTGTGAGGCCGCCGACGGGCGGATCACCATCGCGACCGGCAACTCGGGCGGCGTGTACTACGTCGTCGGCGGCGGGCTGGCCAAGCTGATCAGCGACAACACGAAGCTGAAGGCGACCGCCGCCGAGACCGGCGCGTCCGTGCAGAACATCCAGCAGCTGGTCGCCGACGACTACGACGTGGCGTTCTCGCTGGCCGACACCGCCGCCGACGCGGTGAACGGCAAGGGCGCGTTCGAGGGCGCGCCGCAGCAGGTGCGCGCGCTGACCCGCCTGTACCCGAATTACACGCAGGTCCTGGTGCGGACGTCCAGCGGGATCGACTCGATCGCCGACATGAGGGGCAAGCGGATCTCGACCGGGTCGCCCAAGTCCGGCACCGAGGTCATCGCCAACCGGCTGCTCACCGCCGCCGGCCTGGACCCGGAGAAGGACGTCTCGGCGCAGCGGCTCGACCTCGCGAAGACCGCCGACGGCATGAAGGACGGCAGCCTCGACGGGCTCGTGTGGTCCGGCGGCCTGCCGACCGCGCAGCTCACCGACCTCACGACGTCGCTGCGCGACCAGGTCAAGTTCATCGACGTCACGCCGCTGCTGCCGGAGCTGAAGGAGCTGAACCCGGTCTACGACCGGGGCACGATCCCGGCCGCCACCTACGGCCAACCCGCCGACGTGCCGACCGTCGTCGTGCCGAACGTCCTGCTGGTGCGGTCCGACTTCCCGGCCGGTGACGCGTGCGCCATCACCAGGCTGCTGTTCGACAAGAAGGCCGAGCTGGAGAAGATCCACCCGGCGGTGAAGGACATCCTGAAGGAGAAGGCCGCGCTGACCGACCCGGTGCCGCTGCACGCCGGTTCGCTGGACGCGTTCGGCGGATGACCGGCTCGGTCATCTAGGCTCCCCCCGTGCGTGTCCTGGTCATCGGGTCTGGCGCCCGTGAACATGCCCTTGTCCTCGCGCTGTCGCGCGACCCCGCGGTGACCGCGCTGGCCTGCGCGCCCGGCAACGCCGGGATCGCGGGACTGGCGGAGATCCGCGGGGTCGACGTCGGCGACCGCGAGTCGGTCGCCGCGCTGGCCAAGGAGTGGAACGCCGACCTCGTCGTGGTCGGGCCGGAGCAGCCCCTGGTGGCGGGCGCGGCGGACGCCGTGCGCGACGCGGGCATCCCCTGCTTCGGCCCGTCCGCCGCGGCGGCCCGCATCGAGGGCTCCAAGGCGTTCGCGAAGGACGTCATGGCCGCCGCGGGCGTGCCGACGGCCACGTCCGAGGTGGTGGACAACCCGGCCCGGCTGGACGCGGCCCTGACCCACTTCGGCCCCCGGTGGGTCGTGAAGGACGACGGGCTGGCGGCGGGCAAGGGCGTGGTGGTCACGTCCGACCGCGCGGTGGCCCGCGCCCACGCGATGACGCTGCTCGACAACGGCCACCCCGTGCTGCTGGAGTCCTTCCTGGACGGTCCGGAGGTGTCGCTGTTCTGCCTGGTGGACGGTGCCGCGGTGGTGCCGCTGCTGCCCGCGCAGGACTTCAAGCGGGTGGGTGACAACGACTCCGGGCCGAACACGGGCGGCATGGGCGCGTACGCGCCGCTGCCGTGGGCGCCGCCCGACCTGGTGGACACGATCGTGTCGACGTGCGTGCAGCCGGTGGTGGACGAGCTGGCCGCGCGCGGTACGCCGTTCACCGGCCTGCTGTACGCGGGCCTCGCCCTGACGTCGTCGGGGCCGCAGGTCATCGAGTTCAACTGCCGGTTCGGCGACCCGGAGACGCAGGCGGTCGTGGCCCTGCTGCGGACGCCGTTGGCGGGCCTGTTCCTGGCGGCGGCGAACGGGGCGCTGGCGTCCGCCGAGCCGCTGGAGTGGTCGGACGGGTACGCGGTGACCGTGGTGGTGGCCGCCGAGGGTTACCCCGGCCGGCCCCGGACCGGTGACGTCATCACCGGCGGTGACGCGGAGGGCGTGCTGCACGCGGGCACCCGGCGGCGGGAGGACGGCGCGGTGGTGTCGACCGGTGGCCGCGTCCTGTCCGTCGTGGGCACCGGCGCGTCCCTGGGCGAGGCGCGGGACGACGCGTACCGGCGGGTGGCGGGCGTCCACCTGACCGGCTCACACCACCGGACGGACATCGCGCTGCGCGCGGCGAACGGCGAGATCGAGGTGTGAGCCGCCCGGACGGGCGCCCGGCGCCGGGCACCCGTCCGGACGTCCCGACATCGGGTGATCCACACCACCCGTGCTTGCGACATCCGGGCGAGGGCGGAACCGGCCCGCCCCTGAGTTCGTCCAACCTCGGACGCGGTTCACGCGGGCGTTGGTAGCCTGCGAACCGGGACCAATCCGTTACCGACCGTACGGGGGATGGGCGTCGTGGCAGAGGAGAACGGCCTACTGGGAGCCGTCGCCGGCGTGGGTGGTGCCATCGGGCGCGCGGTCGGCGACATGTTCGCGGCGGAGAAGCACCTCACGGACACCGTGACCAACTCGCCGGGCGCGGGTCAGAAGTTCAG
The DNA here is from genome assembly GCF_003634935.1 of Saccharothrix australiensis. Lineage (NCBI taxonomy): Bacteria > Bacillati > Actinomycetota > Actinomycetes > Pseudonocardiales > Pseudonocardiaceae > Saccharothrix > Saccharothrix australiensis. Next base: position 84,970 of record NZ_RBXO01000001.1, on the reverse strand, counting down.
CGTGTCCAGGGACACGGTCCTCCAGGCCGCCAAGGTCGTCGAGGAACAGATCTGGGAGCTGAAGCGCGCGTACGGGGATGCGCTGATCGGCCTGCGCATCAAGGTCGACGGTTTGGACGAGGTCAACCGGGACATCGCCATCGCGTGGAACGACCGGTTGGTGGACAGCCCCGAGTCGTACGCCGAGCGCGTCAACGCGTACGTCAACAGCTTGAACGGGCTGGTCTCCCAGTTGCGCGCCGCGGCCGAGCAGTACGGGTTCACCGAGAGCGAGATCGAAGCGGCGTTCGGGGCAGCCGGTGCGGCTCGCTAAGCCCGCGGCGCTCGCCGTCCTCGCCGCCGTCCTCCTGGCCGGTTGCGGGAACGAGCCGGGTACTCCGACCCCCGAGCCGCCGACCGGCACCACCGGAACCACGACTACCAAGTCGAGCGCGCCCAGGGAAGCCCGGCCGAAGGAGCTGAAGCTCTCCGGCGTGGACCCGTGTGCGTTGTTGCCGGAGGCGAAGCGCAAGGAGTGGGGCACTTCGAGGACCGATAACCGCCCGACCGAGGTGGTCAAGGGCAAGCCCGCGCCTTCGTGCAGCTTCCGGACGGGGCCCGGCGTGCTGCCCTCGTTCGAGTACAACGTCTCGCTGGTGCCGGAGGGGTACGGGTACTGGGACGAGTCGGGCAACCTCGACGTGAACCCGGCGAAGGTCTCGGGCTTCCCGGCGGTGCAGGTCAACTTCGCCGGCACGACGCGCACCGACTGCTTCTACGCGGTCGACGTGGCGGACGGCGAGCAGCTCTACGTGCAGTTCCTCCCGAACAACCGGGACTTCGACCAGGCCCAGATGTGCCAGAAAGCCGAGCAGGCCACCGAGGTGGCGCTCGCGACCTTGCAGACCTTGAAGTGAGGGGGAAGTCGTGACCGACTTCAAGCAGCTCAAGGATCACCGGTTCGAGGGATACGACAACGGCGCGCTCGCGCAGTTGCTGGACCGGTTCACCAGCAGCGACGCCGCCCAGCGCTTCAGCGACGCCTCGCACGCGCTGCGCTCGCTGGCGGCCAGCCTCGACACCGTGGACAGCACCCTGCGCGAGCAGCTCAAGAAGCTCGGCATCGACTGGCAGGGCGCGGCGGGTGAGAACTCCGGCAAGGCCGTCACGGTCTCGGCCGACGTCGCCACCTCGGGCACCGAGGCCGGGCAGCAGAACTCGCAGACGACCGCCGTCCAGGGCGCGACCTACAGCCACTCCCGGAACGGGATGCCCGAGTCGCAGAAGTTGCGCGGCGACACCGAGACCAGCTTCTGGGACGACGCGGGCGGGTTCTTCGGGTACGAGACGGACCACGCCAAGGAGGTCAAGGCCACGCAGGCCGCCCGCGAGCAGGTGATCCGCGGGTTCGACCAGTACGTCGAGGCCAGCCGCGACTCGCTGGGCCAGTACCAGGGCATGACGAAGCCGTCGAGCTTCGACGTCACCACGACCTCCGGCGCGGTCAGCACGCCGGTCGCCCACGTGCAGCAGTTCGGCGGCGGCGTGCCGACGGTCGGCGGCGGTGTGCCGGGCAGCGTGCCCGGCGGCCTGCCCGCAGGCGTGGCGGGCAGCCCGCTCGGCGGCGGCGTGCCGGGGCACCTGCCCGGCGGCCCGGTCGGCCCGGCGCCGCAGCTGCCGGGTGGCGGCACGACCGGCATCGGGCCGGGTGTGCCGAACCCCGTCACCGCGCCGGGCGTCGGTCCGGTGCTGCCCGCCAAGGCGGGTCCCTCGAACCTGGGCCTCGGGCTCGGGCTCGGGTTGGCGGCCGGGACGTCGCTGGGGCTCGCGGCGGGCGCCGCGCGCGGCGGGAAGGTCGTCCGGAACACGCCCACCGGGCCCGGCGGCAAGCCGGCCGGTGACGCGCCGCGCGCCGCGGGCGGCGGCGGCAAGGCACCGGGCGCGCCGGTGAAGGGCGTGGCCCTGCCCGGCGCGGCGCCGCTGTCCGGCAAGGCGGGCGTCTCCGCCACCATCGGCGCCATCGACCCGGACGAGCGGGTGCCCGCGCGGCCCGGCGCGTCCGGCGCGGCGGCGACCGGCAAGGCGGGCGCCGCCGGCTCGATGCTGCACCCCGCCGCCACCGCCAAGAACGGCGAGGGCGAGGAGGACGGCGAGCACATCCGCAAGTACGGGGTGGACTCCGACGACGTCTTCGGCGACGAGCGGATGGTCGTGCAGTCCGTCATCGGCGACGAGCCAGAGCGCAAGTGACCGCGGCGGGCACCGTAGTCCTGTCCACGCTCGAGTTCGACGTCGCGTGGGAGGCCGAACGGCTCAGCAGGCGCAACGTCGCGCTGGACGTGCCCAGCCCCGGTGTCACGCACGCGGAACGGGCGGTGTTCGTCGACCGGGCGTGGGGTTCGCTGGAGCAGCGCGGCCTCGCGTCCGGGCGGCGACTGGCGCCGGAGCTGGCGGACTCCTTCGCCCTGCTGGCCAACCCGCACGTCGCCGTCGACCTCTGGATCTGGGTCGACCGGCGCAAGATCAAGGGGTTGGCGGCGGCGGTCGGCGAGGCGGCGGTGCTGGCCGTCGTCGACGGCGACGAGGTGTGGCTGATCGAGTCGCGGGCGAGCGCGCTGGCCGAGGCGGCGGTGTCCGTCACGGGCGAGATGCCCGCCGGCTACGGCCGGTCGATCAGCCTGCCCAACGACGTGCTGCGCGCCGCCTCGGACGAGGCGGGCCGGGACGCCGAGAAGCTGGTGCTGGCGCTGGAGCGGCGCGGGTTGCCGCTGAGCGACGCGCAGGAGCTGGCCGGCATGTGCGACGGCATGGGCACCCGCGGCCAGTTCGGCGCGGAGCGCGCCCGGCCCGGCGGTTCCCCGGCGCGGGCCGACCGCGTGGTGGCGTGGCACGACACGCCGTCCGGCCGCTACCTGCACCAGGTGCGGCCCAGCTCGGACGGCCGGAGCTGGAGCACCATCACCCCGATCGACAACGCCCGGCTCGCCTCGTGCGTGTGGGAACTGGTCCAGGAGATCTAGCGGTGGGCGCGGTCGCGATCCGCCCGTTACGGGGGTGCGCGGCGGCCGGAAACCCTAGTATCCGGGGAATGGCGGTCGCGAAGTTCAACGCCGAGGCGATGGAGCAGTGCCGGAGCGCGGTGAGCGCTCAGGCGGGGCAATTCGGCGCGGTGGGTGACGGGTTCTCCGGGCTTTACACCGATCCGGGCATATTCGGCACGCTGGCGAATTCGGGCGGGCTTTCCTCGGCCGCCGGCGAACTCGACGGCAAGGCGGGCACGGAGTTCGCGGCGGCCGAATCGCTGCTGGGCAAGGTGGAGCGGGCGCTGGACGCGGTCCAGGGCGCGGTCGTCGACACCGAGGGCGCGAACGCGGCCTCGTTCCGGGCGGTGTGAGCGGATGAGCGCGGTGGACGAGGTCGCGGGCCTGCCCGGCGGGCAGGCGTTGGCGGAGCTCGCGGGCAAGGTGGAGAAGGCCCGGCCGGAGGCGGTGCGGGAGATCGCGAACCGGTGGCGGCAGGCCGCCGCCAAGTGCGCCGAGTCGGGCAACGCGGTCCAGCAGTCCGTGGGGCGGTTGGACGGCGCGTGGGAGGGCGGGTCCGCCGACGGGTTCGTCGCCTACATGGCCGAGTTCACCAAGGGCGGCAACGCCCTCCACGACGCGCTGGACGGGGCGGCGGGCGACCTCGACTCGGCGGCGGCGGCGCTGGAATCGGCGAAGTCCTCGGTGACGCGCATCTGCGAGACGCTGCTCTCCCGCGTGCGCCGGCTGCGCGAGCAGAGCCAGGGCACGTCGCAGGCGGACGTGGACAACGGGATCCGCCTCCTGTGCGGGGAGGCCGCGGGTGACGCCCAGCCGGTGATCGAGCAGGCCGACCAGGCGCTGGGCACGGCGCTGGGCGCGCTGAAGGGCCGCGCGGGCTCGATCACGCCCGCGTTCTCGACCATGCCCGACCCCGGCACGCAGGCGTTCGTGCCCGCGCCCGGCCGGCCGATCAGCTGGAACCCGACGCCCGAGCCGGAGACCAAGCCGTCGTCGGCGGAGCCGCAGCCGACGCAGCCGCCCGCCGCGGGCGGCTCCCAGGGCGGTGGTCCCGGCGGCGGCTCAGGAGGCTCAGGCGGCTCCGGTGGCGGCTCGGGTGGCGGTGGCGTCGGCGGGGGCGGTGGTGGCGGCATGGGCGGCCTCGGGCCCAGCGGCGGCCCGCCGAGCAGCGGCCCGCCGCCCGGCAACGTCGAGCAGTGGATCCGCGAGGCGATCAGGATCCTCCAGGCCAACGGCATCCCGGTGACCGAGGAGAACATCGACGAGATCTGGACGATCATCGAGAAGGAGTCCGGCGGCAACCCGCACGCGCTCAACGACTGGGACTCCAACGCCGCCAAGGGCACCCCGTCCAAGGGCCTGATGCAGTGCATCGACCCCACGTTCCAGGCGCACAAGCTGCCCGGCCACGACGACATCTGGAACCCGGTCGACAACATCATCGCGGGCGTCCGCTACACGTTCTCCCGGTACGGCGGGTTCGAGGGGCACCCCGGCCTGAAGTCGATGGCGGGCGGTGGCGGCTACCAGGGCTACTAGCCTGTGCCCATGCCGGGTGTCGCCGCGCGGGCCGACGTGCCGCCGTTCCACGTCATGGAGATCGTGTCCGCCGCCGCGCGCCGGCAGCGGACGCACGGCGACGTGGTGTCGCTCGCCGCCGGCCAGCCGGCCGGTCCGGCGCCGGAGCCGGTGCTGCGCGCCGCCGAGCGGGCGCTGCGGGAGCAGCCGCTGGGCTACACCGAGCAGCTGGGCACCGCGGAGCTGCGCGCGGCGCTGGCCGGCCACTACGAGCGGCAGTACGGGTTGGCCGTCACGCCGGACGACGTGGTGGTCACGACCGGCTCGTCCGGCGCGTTCCTGTTGGCGTTCCTGGCGGCCTTCGACGCGGGCGACCGGGTGGCCCTCGCGCGGCCCGGCTACCCCGCCTACCGGAACATCCTGCGCGCCCTGGGCTGCGAGGTGGTCGAGCTGCCGTGCGGCCCGGACACCCGGTTCCAGCCCACCGTCGACATGCTGGACGAGGCGGGCCCGCTCGCCGGCCTGGTGGTGGCCAGCCCGGCGAACCCGACCGGCACGGTGCTCCGCCCGCACGAGCTGGCCGGCCTCGCCGAGTGGTGCGCCGAGCGCGGCGCACGCCTGGTCAGCGACGAGATCTACCACGGCACCGGCTACGGCACGCCGCTCGCCGGCGCCTGGGAGACCTCGCGGGACGCCGTCGTGGTCAACTCGTTCTCCAAGGCGTTCGCGATGACCGGTTGGCGGCTCGGCTGGATGCTCCTGCCGCCCGCGCTCCGCCGCGCGGTCGACCGCCTGACCGGCAACTTCACGCTCTGCCCGCCCGCGCTCGCGCAGCACGCGGCGGTCGCGGCGTTCGAGCCGGCTTCGTACGCCCACGCGGCGCGGCTCGTCGACGGCTACCGCCGCAACCGGGACCTCCTGCTGGCCGGCCTCCGGGACCTCGGCGTCGACCGGGTGGCGCCGGCCGAGGGCGCGTTCTACGCCTACGCCGACGTGTCGCACCTCACCGGCGACTCGATGGCGTTCTGCCGCCGGCTCCTCGACGAGACGGGCGTGGCGATCGTGCCGGGCGTCGACTTCGACCCCGTGCGGGGGCACGAGTTCGTCCGCCTGTCCTTCGCCGGGTCGGCGGACGACCTGGGCGAGGCGCTGCGCCGGCTGAAGGCGTGGCTCTGAGCCGGAACCCGCACGTCACGCCGTGCGTTGGAGGGACATGGTCAAGATAATCCTGTGGTTGCTCGCCGCCTGGCTGGTGCTGTCCCTGGTGGGCGCGGTGGTCAAGGGCCTGTTCTGGCTCGCGGTCGTCGGCGGCGTGCTGTTCCTCGCCACCGCGGCGTACGGCGCGATCAAGAGCAGCGGCCGCAAGGGCGTCGACCGCTCCCGCTGACCGCGGCCCGGCGACCTCGGGCGCGGCACGCCCACCGCGCGGGCCACCGACCGCCGGAACGCCAGGTCGGGCAGCCCGCGGCCGTAGTCGGCCCGCGCCCCGGTGGGCGGCCGTGAACCGGTCCCCGGCACGCCCGGCCGCGCCGCGAGGTCGCCCGGCGTCGACACCGGCTCGCTGCTCACCCGGCGTGGTCGAACACCACCCGGCGGGTCACGAGCTGACCGACTGGATGCGCCGCAGCGCCTCGGCCACGTCCGCCGCGTTCACGTCCCGGTGCAGCACGAACCGCACCCGACCGCCCATCGGCCCGGCGTAGACGCCGAGGTGCCGCAGGCCGGTGAGCGTGACCTCCAGGTCGGGCACGCCCGCCAGCACGATGTTCGTCTCCGGCTCGGTCACCTGCCAGCCCAGCTCGCCGAGGCCCTTGGCCAGCGCCTTCGCGTTCGCGTGGTCGGCGGCGAGGTCGTCGATCCGGTCCAGGCCGACCAGCCCGGCCGCCGCCAGCACCCCGCCCTGCCGCACGCCGCCGCCGAGCATCTTCCGCACCCGCCGCGCCTCGGCCACGAACGCCGCCGAACCGGCCACGACGGACCCGACGGGCGCGCCCAGGCCCTTGCTCAGGCACACCTGCACGGTGTCGACGCCGACGGTGAGCGCCGCGGGCGGCAGGCCCAGCGCCACGGCCGCGTTCCACAGCCGCGCGCCGTCGAGGTGGACGCGCAGGCCGGTCTCCCTGGCGGCGGACACCAGCAGCGCGTGCTCGTCGGGCGGCGTCACGGTCCCGCCGGCGGAGTTGTGGGTGTTCTCCAGGCACAACAGCGTCGTGCGCAGCGTGTAGTAGGGCCCGTCCGCGCCTGCCTCCGCGCGCACGGCCTCCGCGGAGAACCGGCCGGGCGCGTCCCACTCCAGGGCGTGCGGCATCCCGCCCGCGATCCACGCGGCCGTGCCGAGTTCGTTGTCCAGGACGTGCGCGCCGCGCGCGGCCAGGAACCGGTCGCCGGGGCGCAGGTGCACGGTGAGCGCGATGAGGTTGCCCATCGAGCCGGACGGCACCCACAGCGCGGCCTCCACGCCGAGCAGGTCGGCGACGCGCTCCTCCAGCGCGCGCATCGTCGGGTCGTGTTCGAGCACGTCATCGGCCACTTCGGCGCCCGACATGGCCAGGCGCATGTCCTGGTCCGGGCGCGTGACGGTGTCGGATCGGAAGTCCAGGGGCGCGTGCAGGGTCACGAATGGATCACATCACACGCGGCAAGCCCTGACCCGGCCGTGCCGGGCGTACCACGATGGGAGGGTGACGCAAGTCTCGGACCGCGGTCGTGCAACCGCGGGGCGGCCCGCTTACGTCCGGTAGGTGCAAGCACGACGAGCGGAGAGAGTCCGCGTGGATCAGCGCGACGAGCAGGAGTTCGCGGAGTACTTCGCAGCTCGCCGGGAGGCCGTGCGCCGAACGGCGTTCCTGCTCTGTGGCGACTGGCACCGGGCGGACGACCTCGCGCAGACCGCGTTCGTCGCGTTGCACCGCCGGTGGCGGAAGGTCCGGGACAAGCAGGCCCTGGACGCCTACGTCCGCCGGACCCTGGTGCGCGCGGTGATCGACGAGTCGCGGCGGCCCTGGCGGCGGGAGCGCTTCGTGGACGAGGTCCCGGAGACGCCGGCGCACGACGGGGAGGTCGCCGACTCGGTGGCGACGCGCGAGGCCCTGGTCGCGGGTTTGAAGCGGGTGCCGCCCCGGCAGCGGGCGGTGCTCGTGCTGCGGTTCCTGGAGGGCTTGGACGTGTCGGCCGCGGCCGAGGCGCTCGGGTGTTCCGAGGGCACGGTGAAGAGCCAGACGTCGCGCGGGCTGGAGGCGCTGCGCGAGGCGTTGGGCGACGCGCTGGACGACCTGCGGCCCGCGTCGTGAAGGGTAGGTGGGGGTAGGTGGACGAGCGCAGGATCGCGGAGCTGTTCCGCGCCGCGGCCGGTGACGCGCCGCCCGCGTCCTTCGACGTGGGCAACGTCCGGTCGGCGTCGGCGCGGGCGACCGCGCGGCGGCGGTCGCGCGTCGCGCTCGGGTCCACCCTCGCCGCGGTGCTGGTGTTCGGCGGCGCGCTGGTGTCCGCCGACCTGTTGGGACGGCCGGACCACGGGAACACGACCTCTGCGGGTTCCGCTCAGCCGCCCGAGTCCCCTAACCTCACCCCGTTCGCGGTTCCCGAGCCGCGGGAGGGCGAGCAGCGCGCCGAGGTCGTGCCCAGCGGCGGGCAGCCGCCCGAGAGCATCCCCGAGGACCCGTCTACGCAGGGGGACGGAACCTCGGGGACAACCGGTCGTCCGACGACCGGTGGCGCCTCCGGGTGCCAGGAGGTGGACCGGGAGCTCGCCGTCGCCCTCGCCGACGAGCTCCCGGCCGCCGAAGGGCTCCAGCCCTCCCACGCGGTGGCGAACTGCCCGTCCGGCGCGCGCGGCGCGGCCTACCTGGTGCGCGACGACCGCGGGGTGACGGGGCTGGTGTCGGTGGTGCTGGTGCCGCCCGGCGAGGGCGCCCCGGCGTCCACCGCGGTGGCCGAGTCCCGCGGCCCGGCGCGCAGCGGCGCGGGCACGGTGCACCTGCTGAGCGAGCCCGCGCAGGGCGCGACCTCCGGGCCGTTCGAGGCGGAGCTGCCGGGCCTGGCCGAGCGGGTCGCGTCCCGCCTCTGAGCGCTTGCCCCACCCCCCGTCCGGGCGGGTCACCGCGCTGCGCGGTGGAGATCCCCGCCTCATTCTGGAACGGGTGTACCAGTAAATTGGTACGCTCGTGCCAGATTCTGGAGGTGGTTGTCGTGGCGTGGGCCGTGCTCATCGTGTCCGGCTTCTTCGAGGCCGGTTGGGCGGTCGCGCTGAAGCTGTCCGACGGCTTCAGCAGGTTGTGGTGGACGGTCGCGTTCGCCGTGTTCGCGCTGATCAGCTTCGCGGGTCTGGCCTGGGCGATGAAGCAGTTGCCCGCCGGTCCGGCGTACGCCGTGTGGACCGGCATCGGGGCGGCGCTCACCGCCGTGATCGGCATGGTGTGGCTCGGCGACGGCGTGTCGACGCTGAAGCTCGTGTCACTCGGGCTGATCGTCAGCGGCGTGATCGGCCTCAACCTGGCCGGTGGCGGCCACTAGTGCCCGTGCCGCGCGCGACGGTCCCCCGGTACCACCGGCCCCGGTGCGGCGTGCGCCCGGCGCCGTCGCGGCGCCGAGGCGCCCGATCGGGTCCGCGCCGGGCCGCCCGCCTAGTACCTTCCCCCCAATGACAGCCGCAACGCCGAAGGGCGAGCGCCGCAGGCAGGCGCTCGTCGAAGCCGCCGCGGGCCTGCTGGTCGACGGCGGTTTCGACGCGGTGCGGCACCGCGCGGTCGCCGAGCGCGCGGGGCTGCCGCTGGCCTCCACCACCTACTACTTCGACTCGCTCGACGAGCTGATCACCGCCGCGCTGGAGTTCCACGGGGACACCGAGCTGGCGTACGGCAAGGCCCGCCTGGCCGAGCTGGACCCCGGCGAGTGCGGCGGCGACGCGTTCATCGACCTCGTCCTGGACCTCCTGCTCGGTCCGCCCGCGGGCGACCGCGACGCGGAGGCCGTGCTGCTGCGCTACGAACGGCTCGTCGCGACCGGCCGGCGGCCCTACCTGCGGCCGGTGATGCGCCGGCTCAGCGGCCAGCTGCACGGCCTGCTGGTCGACATCTTCGGGCGCGCCGGCCGGCCGGTCGACCGGGAGCGGGTGCAGGAGCTGATCGCCCTCGTCGACGGCTCCGTGGTCAACGCCCTCCTGGAGATCAGCCCCGACCCCCGCGCGGCGGCCCGCCGGATGCTCGCCAAGGCGATGCAACCCCGCTGACCCCGCCCGCGTGTAGTGGGTGGAGGGTGCCGGAGGGGGTTGGTATGCGCGGGGCCGACGAGCAGGCGTTCCGCGACTTCGCGGTGGGTCACGCCGCGACGTTGCGGCGCACGGCCTATCTGTTCTGCGGCGACTGGCACACCGCCGAGGACCTGATGCAGGCCAGCCTGCTCAAGCTCTACCAGGCGTGGCACCGGGTGGAGTGGCGCGAGCACCCCTCGGCGTACGCGCGCAAGGTGCTGTTGCGGACGTGGCTGGACGAGAAGCGCCGGCCGTGGCGGCGGGTGGAGCAGCGCGACGGCGAGGTGCCCGACGTGGCGGACTCGTCGGCCGACCCCGCGTCGGCGGGCGACCGGCTGTGGGCCCGCGACCTGGTGCAGGCGGCGCTGCTGCGGGTGCCGCCCCGCCAGCGCGCGGTGCTCGTGCTGCGCTACTTCGAGGACCTGCCGGTCAGCGAGGTCGCCGTGGCGATGGGGTGCACCGAGGGGACGGTCAAGAGCCAGACCGCGCGTGGCCTGGTGGCGCTGCGGGCGGCGGTGGAGGAGTTGGACAAGGGGGCGGTGGTGGCGTCATGAGCGAGGAGGACCTGCGGAAGGGCCTGCGCGCGGTGGTCGCCGACGAACCGCCCCTCCGGTTCGACGCGGACGCCCTCATCCAGCGGGCCAGGCTGGCCCGGAAGCGGCGGCGCGCGCTGGTGGCGGTGGGCGTGGTGACCGCCGTGCTGACCGCCACGGTGCTGTCGCTGCCCAACGCCCTCGCGCCGCACCGCGGCCACGACGTCGACGCGCTGGGCCAGGTGCTGACGACGACGTCGGCCGCGCCGTCGGCCGCACCCGTCGTGACGCCCCCACCGGTCACGACCCTGGAGCGCGCCAAGTACCTGGGCGCCTACCTCATGGACCGGTTCCCGCAGGTCGTGCCGGGTGCGATGAAGGTGGAAGCGGACTTCACCGACTCCCTGAAGGGCCAGCCCGGCCACGTCACCGGGTTCGTGCACTTCGTCGACGAGCAGGGCAGCAGCGGCGTGTGGGTCCAGCTGAGCGGCCCGCCCCTGCTGATCACCCGCGACAACTTCTGCGCGGGCGTGCGGTGCGACGCGCCCCGGCGGCAGCCCGACGGCACCTACCTGGAGTTCGCCACGTCCAGCAGCCCCGACCACGATTTGGTCACCTTCTCGGTGGCCCACTTCCGGGCGAACGGGGTGGTGGTCCAGGTCAGCGGCTACAACTACGACCCGATCGGCGGCGGGCAGGTGCGCGACTCGCTGCCCGTGACCGCCGAGCAGCTGGCGACGTTGGCCACCGACCCGAACCTCGCCGCGTCCTGATCCCCCCTCCAGGTCGGCGGGCGCGGCACGGCAGCCGCGCCCGCCGCCCACCCCCCGCCCGGCCGCCGTCGCCGCGCGGCGGGGGCCGCGTCCGGGCCGACTATCCTGGCCCGGTGACGAGCAAGCCGCGCATCGCCAACGTCCTCGCAGGTCGCTACGCCTCCACCGAGCTGGCCACGCTGTGGTCCGCCGAGCACAAGATCGTGCTGGAGCGGCAGCTGTGGCTCGCGGTCCTGCGGGCCCAGTCGGAGCTGGGCGTCGCCGTGCCGGCCGGGGCCGTCGACGACTACGAGCGGGTGGTGGACCGGGTCGACCTGGCCTCCATCGCCGAGCGGGAACGCGTCACCCGGCACGACGTGAAGGCGCGGATCGAGGAGTTCAACGCGCTCGCCGGCCACGAGCACGTCCACAAGGGCATGACGTCGCGCGACCTGACCGAGAACGTCGAGCAGCTCCAGGTGCTGCGGTCGCTGGAGCACGTGCGGGGCAAGGTGGCGGCGGTGCTGGCCCGGCTGGCCCGGCTCGCCGCCGAGCACACCGACCTGGTGATGGCCGGGCGCTCGCACAACGTCGCCGCGCAGGCGACCACGCTGGGCAAGCGGTTCGCGTCGGCGGCCGACGAGGTGCTGGTCGCGTTCCGGCGGCTGGACGAGCTGGTCGCCCGGTACCCGCTGCGCGGGATCAAGGGCCCGGTCGGCACGGCCCAGGACATGCTGGACCTGCTCGGCGGCGACCACGCGAAGCTGGCCGAGCTGGAGCGCTCCGTCGCCGGCCACCTCGGGTTCGAGCAGGTGCTGACCAGCGTCGGGCAGGTGTACCCGCGCTCGCTGGACTTCGACGTGCTGTCGTGCCTGGTGCAGGTCGCCGCCGGGCCGTCGAGCCTGGCCAAGACGATCCGGCTGATGGCGGGCCACGAGCTGGTGACCGAGGGCTTCCAGCCCGGCCAGGTCGGGTCCAGCGCCATGCCGCACAAGATGAACACCCGGTCGTGCGAGCGGGTGAACGGGTTCGCCGTCATCCTGCGCGGCTACCTGTCGATGGTCGGCGAGCTGGCGGGCGACCAGTGGAACGAGGGCGACGTCTCCTGCTCGGTGGTGCGGCGGGTGGCGCTGCCGGACGCGTTCTTCGCGCTCGACGGGCTGCTGGAGACGTTCCTGACCGTGCTGGACGAGTTCGGCGCGTACCCGGCGGTCGTCGCGCGCGAGCTGGACCGCTACCTGCCGTTCCTGGCCACGACGAAGGTGCTGATGGCGGCGGTGCGCCAGGGCGTCGGCCGGGAGGCGGCGCACGAGGCGATCAAGGAGAACGCGGTCGCCGTCGCGCTGGCCATGCGGGAGCGGGGCGCGGACAACGACCTGCTGGACCGCCTGGCCGCCGACGAGCGGATCCCGCTCAACCGGGCCGGGTTGACCGCGTTGCTGGACGACCGGCTGTCGTTCACCGGCGTGGCCGGCGAGCAGGTCGCCGCGGTCGTCGCGCGGGTCGAGGACGTGCTGGCGAAGTACCCGGCCGCGGCGGGGTACGCGCCGGAGCCGATCCTCTAACCGACGCGGGACGGGCCGCGCGGTACCGTCGGCGCGGCCCCGTCGGTGTGATCCCGGCCGTGCGCCCCCGGGGCCGCGCGGTCCGGGTCGGCGCGACCGGACGCGCCCGGTCGGCTCAGGCCCGCCGCCAGAGGAGCAGGCCCCGCCGCGTCTTCGCGCACACCAGGGGACGCCCGGCGGGGTCGACGGCGGTCGCGCCCTCCTCCTCGCACGGGAAGCCGCGCAACGCCACCTCGTCGTCGGCCGGCGGGGTGGGCTCCACCCACGTCGTCGTCGGCTCCGCCGTGGTCGGCTGCCCGGTGGCGGGCGGCGGCTCCGGTGGCGGTGGCGGCGGCGGTTCCCCGGTCGTCGGCTCGACGGTCGTCGTCGTCTCCGTGGTGGGCAGCGGGCGCACCGAGATCGACGCCACGGCGGGCACCGACCGGGACGTGGACGTCGTCGGGCCGCCGGTCGTGGGAGCCGGGGTGGGCGCCGCCCGCTGCTCGCCGCACGCGCCCAGCAGCAGCCCGAGCCCGACGCCCGCCGCGGCCAGCGCGGCGGGTGCCCGGATTGCCTTCCGAGGCGTCACGGGGAGCCAGGGTAAGGGCCCCCGCCGCGGATGCCCAAGCGCCGGAGGGGTCAGAGGCGGCCCGCCTCGACGATCCGCCGCAGGAACTGCCTGGTCCGCTCGTGCTCCGGCGCGCCGAACACCCGATCGGGTGGTCCCGACTCGATCAGGCGACCCCCGTCCAGGAAGCACACCCGGTCGGCCACCTGGCGGGCGAACCCCATCTCGTGGGTGGCCATCAGGATGGTGCGCCCGGCGTCGGCCAGCTCCCGCACCAGCGACAGCACCTCGCCGACCAGCTCCGGGTCCAGCGCGCTGGTGATCTCGTCCAGCAGCAGCAGCCGCGGCGAGTACGCGAGGGCCCGCGCGATCGCCACCCGCTGCTGCTGGCCGCCGGACAGGCGGTCCGGGTAGCTGTCGGCGCGGTCGGCCAACCCGACGCGGTCCAGCAGCTCCACCGCCCGCCGCTCGGCCTCGGCGCGCGGGACGCCGTGCACCACGCGCGGCGCGAGGGTGATGTTGTCCAGCACGTTCATGTGCGGGAACAGGTTGAACGACTGGAAGACGATGCCCATGCCGCGGCGCGCCACGTCGGCGTCCACGCGCGGGTCGGACACGTCCTCGCCGTCCAGCAGGACCTGCCCGTCGTCCAGCTCCTCCAGCAGGTTCACGCAGCGCAGCAGGGTCGACTTGCCCGAGCCCGACGAGCCGATCAGCGCCACCACCTCGTGCTCGCGCACGTCGAGGTCGACCCCGGCCAGCACGGTGTTGCCGCCGTACCGCTTGACCAGGCCGCGCACGCGCAGCACCGGCGCGGTCACCGGGCGCCCTGCCTGCGCTCGGCGCGCCTGGCCGCGGCGTCGGCGAACCGCGCCGACGGCACCGCGAGCAGCACGAACAGCAGCCCCGCCACCACGTACGGGGTGAAGTTGAACGACTTCGCCTGCTCGATCTGCGCGGCCCGCACCGCGTCCACCGCGCCCAGCACGGAGATCAGGCCGCAGTCCTTCTGGAGCGACACGAAGTCGTTGAGCAGGGCGGGCAGCACCCGCCGCACCGCCTGCGGCAGCACGACCAGCCGCATCGTCCGGCGCGGGTCCAGGCCGAGCGACCTGGCCGCCGCCACCTGGGACGGGTGCACCGACTCGATGCCGGCCCGGAACACCTCGGCCACGTACGCCGTGTAACCCAGCACCAGGGCGGCGCCGCCCAGGACGACGTAGTCGTTGGGCACGCCGGACAGCCGCAGCGCGGGCAGGCCGAAACCCACCAGGTACAGCAGGATGATCAGCGGCAGGCCGCGGAACACGTCGACGTACGCCGTGGCCAGCACGCGCAGCGGGAACCAGACCGGGCCGCGCAGCGTGCGCACCGCCGCCACGCCGAGCGCCAGCACCAGGATCAGGACGCCGCACACGACCAGCACCCGCAGGTTCAGCCAGAGCCCCTCCAGCACGGCGGGCAGCGCGCGCCACGCCGTGTCGACGTCGAAGAACGCCTCGCGCACGCGGGGCCAGCCCGGCGCGCTGGTGACGGTGAGGTAGCCGACGACGGCGAACACCGCGGTCGACAGCAGCGCGACCAGGGTGGACCGCCGCGAGCGGGAACGCTGGTAGGCCAGGCGTTCCCGCTGTAGCTCGCTGATCCTCACCTGAGTTCGGGTGCGGTGCCCGCCGACGACAGCCACTCCTGCTCCAGCTTCCCGAGCGTGCCCTTCGAGCGCAGCGCCTCGACGGCGTTGGACACGCACCCGGTCAGGGCGCTGCCCTTGTCCAGCACGATCCCGAACTGCTCGGGACGGCCGTCGCCGCCGGGGATCTGGCCGACGATGTGGCCGTCCGCGAACTCGGCCGACGTGATCTGGAACGCCGTCGGCAGGTCGACCACCAGCGCGTCGATCTGCCCGGCCCGCAGGGCGGCCTTGGCGTCGTCGTTGGTGTTGTAGACGGCCACGTCCTGCTCGGTGGACAGGCGCTCGGCGGCCTGGAACGACGTGGTGCCGACCTGCGCGCCGATCTTCACCGACCGCAGGTCGGCCAGCGACTTCGCCGCCGCGGCCTTGGCCGTCTTCAGCGTGATCACCGCCTGGTCCACGTCGTAGTACGGCGCGGAGAAGTCGACGGCCTGCTTGCGCTCCTCGGTGATGGAGAACTCGTTGATGTCGGCGTCGTAGGTCTTCTTGCCGGGCTGGACGGCCGCGTTGAACGGCACCCGCGTCCACACCACGTCGGCCTTGGCGTAGCCGAGTTCACCGGCGACCGCGTAGGCGACGGCGGACTCGAACCCCTTGCCGTTGGTCGGGTCGTCGTCCACGAACCACGGCGAGTAGGCCGGCTGGTCCGTGCCGAAGGTGATCTTGCCCGGCGTCAGGGTGGGCAGCTTGTCCTTCGAGCAGGCGACGCCGTCGACCGCCGTCGGCCCGGACGGCGCCTGGTCGGCGGGGGCGCAGGCGACCGCGGCGAACGCGGTCACGGTGAGTAGCAGGGCAGGTACGCGCATGTGAGGAATCTTGCCGCAGGTGGGAAGGGCTGCCCACGGTCCGGGACGAAGTAGGCTTCCGCCCGTGCCCAAGCTCGCTGACTACCCGCAGGTCGCCGCAGGCAAGGTCCGCCGCCTCTACGCGGTGGACGACGAGTTGCTGCTGCTCGTCGCTTCGGACCGGATCTCCGCGTTCGACCACGTGCTGTCCACCGGGATCCCGGACAAGGGCCGCGTGCTCACCGCGATGAGCGTGTTCTGGTTCGAGAAGACGGCGGGCGTGGTGCCGAACCACCTCGTGGCCTGGGACGACCCGCGCATCCCGGCGGAGGTGCGCGGCCGGGCGCTGCTGGTGCGCCGGCTGGCGATGGCGCCGGTGGAGTGCGTCGCGCGCGGCTACCTGACCGGCTCGGGCATGGTCGAGTACCGGGCGTCGGGCGCGGTGTGCGGCGTGCCGCTGCCGGCGGGCCTGGTCGAGGCGTCGGAGCTGCCGGAGCCGATCTTCACGCCCGCGACCAAGGCCGCGCTGGGCGAGCACGACGAGAACGTCTCGTTCGACCAGGTCGCGGCGCAGGTCGGTCCGGAACTCGCCGGCCGGCTGCGGGACGCGACGCTGGCCGTCTACGGGATGGCGCGGGACTTCGCGCGGTCGCGGGGCCTGCTCCTGGCGGACACCAAGTTCGAGTTCGGCGTCGACGGGAGCGGCGCGCTGGTGCTGGGCGACGAGGTGCTGACGCCGGACTCGTCGCGCTACTGGCCGGCCGAGGGGTACGCGCCGGGGCGGGTGCAGCCGTCGTTCGACAAGCAGTTCGTGCGCGACTGGCTGACGTCCGAGGCGTCGGGGTGGGACCGGACGTCCGACGCGCCGCCACCGCCGCTGCCCGCGGACGTGGTGGCCGCGACCCGTGCGCGGTACGTCGAGGCTTACGAGCGGATCACGGGGCTGTCGTTCGCGGACTGGATCCGGTAGCGCGCCCGCGGTCGGGGCGGTCGGGGCGGCCGGGGCCGGGGCCGTCGGGCGGCCGGTGGCTCGGCGGGTGCGGGTCGCGGCTCGGTGGCCCCTGGGCGCAACAGTTCGCGCGATCGGTCACGGCCCGTCACCTGGCGGTCAGGCCGATGACACGCCCGTGCGGCGCACTGGGTCACATGGTCGCCACCCTCGTGGTCTCGCTGTCCGGCATCGGGCCAGGCACCCTCGCCCGGTGCGCCGACCTGGCCGCCGAGCTGGACCGCCGGCGCGTGCCGCTGTCGCTGCTCCTCGCGCCGCGCAAGGCCGTCGCGGGCGAGGCCCTGGACTGGGTCCGCTCGCGCGTGCGCGGCCGTGACGTGCTGGTGCTGCACGGGTTCGACCACAGCGCCGACCCGTGCCGCCGCGCGGTGCCGCTGCGCAGGCGCGCGGAGTTCTCGGCGCTGCCCGCGCACGAGGCCGGGCTGCGGCTGGTCGCGGCGCGGGGCGCGCTGCACCGGCTGGACCTCGCCACCGACGTGTTCGCGCCGCCGGGCTGGCTGGCGTCACCCGGCACGCTGGTCGCGCTGCGCAAGCACCGGTTCGGGGTGTGCGCGGACATGGCGGGCGTGCGCGACCTGCGCACCGGCGACGTGCGCGCGGGCCGCGTGCGGATGGTCACCGAGCACTGGAACTACCTGCTCGGCGTGGGCCGGGCGGCGCGGCGCGGCGGGTTCGTGCGGATCGGCGTGGACGCCGCCGACCTGGCGCGGATCGGCGTGCGGGACGTGCTGCTGGAGTCCGTCGACCTCGCGCTGCACCACGCCGCCGAGCCCGCCACCTACAGCTCGGCCGACTCGCCGCGCGGCAGCACCCTCAGCTCCACGCCCTCCGGCGCGGTGGCCGCCAGGAGGCGGTAGTACAGGTCGGTGCGGGCCAGCACCGCCTCGTGGATCGGGACGGCGACCCGCGGGTGGACGGCCGCCAGGAAGTCGGCCGTCTCGGAGAGCTTCATCCACGGCGCGGCCGTGGGCAGGCCCAGCACGTCGACGCGCTGCTCCGGCACGGTCAGCGAGTCGCCGGGGTGGTAGAACGCGCCGTGGTCGACCAGGTAGCCGACGTTGACCGGCACCTCGACCGCGCGGTGGATCTGCCCGTGCGGCGCGTCGACCACGTGCACGCGGGCGCCGGCGACGTCCAGCACGTCGCCCGGCCGGGCGGGCGTCGCGCCGTGCCGCTCCTCGGCGGAGTAGAACGCGGCTCCCGGGTTGGCGGCGAGCAGGTCGGGCAGGCGGTCCACGTCCAGGTGGTCGGGGTGCAGGTGGGTCACCAGGACCGCGTCCAGCCCCGTCACCCCCTCGAACCCGGTCGACCACGCGCCGGGGTCGAACAGCAGCCGGGCCGTCCCGGTGTCCACGAGCACGCACGAGTGTCCGAAGTGGACGATCCGCATCCCTGGTCCTTCCGTTGCGATGTGCCGACGTTCGGCGGCAGACACGACGGGGCGGCTCCGACAGGCTCACCAGGTGTCACCATACCTGCGCACACCGTGAGGTGAACCCGTGCGGAGCACCCTGCGCCTCCTCGCCGCCGCCCTGCTCGTTGTACCCGTGTTGACGGGAACCGCAAGCGCCGCGGACCCCGCGCCGACCCCGCCGACCGGCCACGCCGGGCAGCCCCGGCAGGTCGGCGAGGAGGAGGTCGTGTCGGTCGCCCTCGACGGGTCGGCCCCGGCCGGCGCGGTCGAGCGACCCGGCTCCTGGTACGTCAAGATCCACTTCACGGACCTGCGGCTGGTGGGTGGCGACGTCCTCACCGTCGCCGACCCCACCGGTGCGGAGACCTACCGCTACGAGGCGGACGTGCGCGCCTCCGGCACGGCGTCCGTCGACGGGACCGGGTTCTGGGCGATGTCCGTCACGGGCGACCGCGCCGCGGTGGCGCTGACCGGTCGGGACGGCGGCCGGCCGCACCCCGGGTCCCGCGTGCGGGTCGACCGGATCACCCGCGGCCACACCCCGGCGGAGTCGGCCGCGGCGGCCGAGCGCGCACCGAGGAGCATCTGCGGCGCGAACGACTACCGCGACGCCGTCTGCTACCGGACGAGCAACCCCGGGGAGTTCGGCCGCACCGGGGCGGTCGCCAGGCTCCTGCGCAACGGCCGCTCGCTGTGCACGGCGTGGCGGGTCGGCCCGAACAACCGGATGCTCACCAACAACCACTGCTTCACCAGCGGCGCGGGCATCGAGGTGTGGTTCGACTACCAGTGCGACACCTGCGGTGGCACCACGACCGGGACCGTCACCAAGGTGCTGGTGTCGTCGGTGCTCAAGACCAGCACCGCGCTGGACTACACGCTGTTCAGCGTCACGGACTTCGACAAGCTCGCCCCGTTCGGCCACCTGGCGCTCGACGAGCGGGTGCCCGACGTCGGCGAGGAGATGTACGTCGTCGGCCACCCGTCCGGGAAGCCGAAGAAGGTGTCCCTGCACGACGACCAGAACGCCGGCGGCTACTGCACGGTGTCGGGCGTGCGCGTCGACGGCGACTCGCCGCAGTCCGACATCGCCTACCGCTGCGACACCGAGGGCGGCTCGTCCGGCTCGCCGGTGCTGTCGCGGCGGACGCACCGGGTGGTCGGCCTGCACCACTGGGGCGGCTGCCCCAACCAGGGCGTGCGGATCGACCTGGTCGCGGCGGAGGTCAACCCGCTGCTGTGAGCAGGGCGGCCTCGTCGGCCGCGGGCAGGCCGGCGCGGCGCGGGCGGTCGAGGCCGAGGGCGCGCTCGTACTCCAGGGAGTCGAGCGCGGTCTCGGCCGTCGGCCGGGGGCGCAGGCCGGCGGACAGCGCGGGGCCCGCGTCCCGGAACATCAGGCAGCGGTGCGAGTCGGGCAGCCACAGCGGCAGGCTGCGCGGACCGGACCACGGCGCGACGCCGTGCTCGTGCAGGACGGGCTCCGGGATGCGCACCAGTTCCGTGCCCTGCGGCGCGACCGCGCCCGCGATCTCGCCGAGCACCAGGCTGAGCGGGTTGGCCGGGCCGATCGCGTCGAACGTGCCGGTGTTCCGGTTCTCGGCGGAGTCGACGATCCACGCGGCCAGGTCCCGGACGTCGACGTGCTGGGCGGGCTGGTCCGGCGTGTCCGGCACCGCCACCCGCCCGCCGCGGGAGAGCCGGTTCGCCCAGTACCCGAACCGGTCACTCTTGTCCCCCGGACCGGTGATCAGCCCGGCGCGGACGATGAACGCGTCGTCGCCGCGGACCTCGTGGACGGCGTTCTCGCTGGCGACCTTCACCGACCCGTACCGCTCGGGCGTGTTCGGCGCGCCGGGCTCGTCCTCCAGCGGCGGCAGCGTCTGGCGGGCGCCCGGCGTCGAGTGGTCGGCGTAGACGGAGCAGGTGGAGACGAACGTCCAGTGGCCCGCGCGCAGCGTGCGGACGGCCTCGCGGACCCAGGTCACGGACATGGTGGCCAGGTCGACCACGGCGTCGAACGACTCGTCGGCCAGCGCGCCCAACCCGCGGTCGCGGTCGACGGCGACGTGCGCGGCCCCGTCGGGCACCCGCCCGGACTCGCCGCGCGCCGCGCACAGGACCTCGTGCCCCCGCCGCACCGCCTCGGCGGCGACCGCCTTGCCGAGGAAGACCGTCCCGCCCAGCACCAACATCCGCATGGTCCCACCCTGGAGACCGGGCGGCGCTCCCGCCAGCCCGTTTGCCCACAGCGAACACGCCATCCCGCCGCGCCCGTTTCGCGGTGGACGCCCACGGCCCGTTGCGAGCCCGGCACGCGGGCCCGAACAGCGCGAGCCCGACCGACGTCCGTCCGGACGTGGACCGTGCCCACTTCTCCGGCTCGCGGGCGGGAGCTGACCGCACGGCAACAGCGAGTCACGGCCGCGCGCCCGTTCCGATCAGGTGAATCCCGGTGCGCCTGTGCGCTGACAGCGCCGCCGCCGCGCCATCGGGCTCCCCGAGCGGCATCGGTGCGCGAACACACGTTCGGGCGGAGTCGTTCCAGTCGGCACTGGAGGGTGCCGATGCACGGCCGTGACAGTGCACGCGTTCGTCGACGAGTCCCGCCGCAACGACACGTACTACCTCGCGGCCGCCGTCGTCCGACCGGACAGGCTGAACCCGCTGCGGGCCCAATTGCGTGCCCTGCTGTTCCCCGGTCAGCGGGAGTTGCACTTCTACAAGGAGAAACCGGCCCGGCGACGTTTGATCATCTCGCGGGTGTCGGCGTGGCAGGTCCGGGTCGACATCTACCGGGCCGGCTGTCGAAGCGGCGAGGAGAAGGCGCGGCAGGCGTGCTTGGCGCGGCTGGTCGACGACCTGCTGGATGTCGACGGTCGACGGCTCGTCCTCGACAGCCGGCAGGGGCGGAACGCGCACGACGACCTCACCATTCGGCACGCGCTGGGGAAATGTGCCAGCGAGACCGGTGTGGTGTACGAGCACCTGGACAGCGCGGCCGAGCCGTTGTTGTGGTTGGCGGACATCGCGGTGTGGTGCCACGGCGCAGGTGGTGAATGGGCTCGTCGCGCGGCGCCGGTGATCGGCTCGGTGATCCGGTTGGATTGGCCCTGAACAGCGCGAAGCGCGGCCGCCGACCGTCCGGAGGGGGACCGCGCTCACTTCTCCGGCTTACGGGCCGAAGCTGCGACCAGGTTAACAGCCCGGCGTGGCCGCGCGCCCGTTCCGATCAGGTGAATCCCGGTGCGCCTGTGCCGCCCGCCACCTGCGAAGTTGATGAACACCCAGCTCAGGTAGGCTCTGCCGGTACCGCCAGCCCTCCTACCAGGGAGCAGCCTGTCGTGGCCCGAGTCGTCGTCGACGTCATGCCGAAGCCCGAAATCCTCGACCCGCAAGGACAGGCGGTGGCCAACGCGCTGCCCCGCCTTGGTTTCGACGGAATCGCCAGTGTCCGCCAGGGCAAGCACTTCGAGTTGGAGGTCGCCGACGACGTCGACGACGCAGCACTCGCCAAGATCGCCGAGTCCTTCCTCGCCAACCCGGTGATCGAGGACTGGGTCGTCAGGCGGATCGACGCATGAGGGTCGGGGTCATCACGTTCCCCGGCACGCTGGACGACGTCGACGCCGCCCGTGCCGTGAAGTACGCCGACGGCGAGGCCGTCCCGCTCTGGCACGCGGACCACGACCTCAAGGGCGTCGACGCCGTGATCGTTCCGGGCGGGTTCTCCTACGGCGACTACCTGCGCGCCGGCGCGATCGCCCGGTTCGCGCCGGTCATGCGCGAGGTGGTCGACGCCGCCGCCAAGGGCATGCCGGTCCTGGGCATCTGCAACGGCTTCCAGGTCCTCTGCGAGGCGCACCTGCTGCCGGGCGCGTTGACGCGCAACGACAAGCTGCACTTCGTGTGCCGCGACCAGTGGCTGCGCGTCGAGAACACCGAGACCGCCTGGACGAGCCGCTACGAGCGGGGCGCCGAGATCCTCGTGCCCCTCAAGTCCGGCGAGGGCGGCTACCAGGCGGACGCGGACACCCTCGCGGAGCTGGAGGGCGAGGGCCGGGTGGTGTTCCGCTACGTCGGCGGCAACCCCAACGGCTCGCGCAACGACATCGCCGGCATCACCAGCGCCAACGGCCGGGTCGTCGGCCTGATGCCGCACCCCGAGCACGCGATCGACGCGCTCACCGGCCCGACCGACGACGGGCTCGGCCTGTTCCTGTCCCTGCTCGACGCGGTGGTAAGCGCATGACCACGGACACCGTCAAGAACGCCGAGAACACGCCCGACCAGGAGCAGCCCTACAAGGAGCTGGGCCTGAAGGACGACGAGTACGCCCGCATCCGGGAGATCCTCGGCCGCCGCCCCACGGACGCCGAACTCGCCATGTACTCGGTGATGTGGAGCGAGCACTGCTCCTACAAGTCGTCCAAGGTGCACCTGAAGTACTTCAGCGAGACCACCACGGACGAGATGCGGGCCAAGATGCTCGCGGGCATCGGCGAGAACGCCGGCGTCGTGGACATCGGCGACGGCTGGGCGATCACGTTCAAGGCGGAGAGCCACAACCACCCGTCGTACGTCGAGCCCTACCAGGGCGCGGCGACCGGCGTGGGCGGCATCGTGCGCGACATCCTCGCGATGGGCGCCCGGCCGCTGGCCGTGATGGACCCGCTGCGGTTCGGTCCCGCCGACGCGCCGGACACCCGCCGCGTGCTGCCGGGCATCGTGGCCGGCGTCGGCGGCTACGGCAACTGCCTCGGCCTGCCCAACATCGGCGGTGAGGTGGTGTTCGACGCGACCTACGCGGGCAACCCGCTGGTCAACGCTTTGTGCGTGGGCGCGATGCGGGTCGAGGACCTGCACCTGGCGCACGCCAGCGGCACCGGCAACAAGATCATCCTGTACGGCGCGCGCACCGGGCTGGACGGCATCGGCGGCGTCAGCGTGCTGGCGAGCGAGACGTTCGACGACACGGCGGGCAAGCGCAAGAAGCTCCCCAGCGTGCAGGTCGGCGACCCGTTCACCGAGAAGGTGCTGATCGAGTGCTCGCTGGAGCTGTTCCGCGAGAAGCTCGTCGTCGGCATCCAGGACCTCGGCGGCGCGGGCCTGTCCTGCGCGACCAGCGAGCTGGCCAGCGCCGGTGACGGCGGCATGCGGGTGTACCTGGACCGGGTCCCGCTGCGCGCCGCCGGCATGACGCCGGCGGAGGTGCTGTCCAGCGAGTCGCAGGAGCGCATGTGCGCGGTCGTGCGGCCCGAGGACGTGGACGCGTTCATGGCGGTCTGCGCCAAGTGGGACGTGATCGCCACCGAGATCGGCGAGGTCACCGAGGGCGACCGGCTCGTCATCACCTGGCACGACGAGGTCGTGGTCGACGTGCCGCCGCGCACCGTCGCGCACGAGGGCCCGGTGTACCACCGGCCGATCGAGCGCCCGGCGGACCAGGACGAACTCCGGGCGAACACCCCGGACGCGCTGCCCCGGCCGGCTCGGGACGAGCTGCTGGACCTGGTGAAGACGATGGCGGCGTCGCCGAACCTGGCGTCCAAGCGGTGGGTCACCCAGCAGTACGACCGGTACGTGCGGGGCGGCACGGTCCTCGCGCAGCCGTCCGACTCGGGCATGATCCGGATCGACGAGTCGACCAACCGGGGCGTGGCGCTGTCCACGGACTGCAACGGCCGCTACACCCGGCTCGACCCGTACGCGGGCGCGCAGCTCGCGCTGGCCGAGGCGTACCGGAACGTGGCGACCAGCGGCGCGACCCCGGTCGCCGTGACGAACTGCCTGAACTTCGGCTCGCCCGAGGACCCCGGCGTGATGTGGCAGTTCGAGCAGGCCGTGAAGGGCCTCGCGGACGGCTGCGTCGCCCTGGGCATCCCGGTGACCGGCGGCAACGTCAGCTTCTACAACCAGACCGGCGCGACGGCGATCCTGCCGACGCCCGTGGTCGGCGTGCTGGGCGTGATCGACGACGTGCGCCGCCGCATCCCGACCGGGGTCGGCGCGGAGGCGGGCGAGACGCTGCTCCTGCTCGGCGAGACCCGGCCGGAGTTCGGCGGCTCGGAGTGGGCGCACGTGGTGCACGGCCACCTGGGCGGCGTGCCGCCGAAGGTGGACCTGGCGCGCGAGAAGCTGCTCGGCGAGATCCTGGTGGCCGGTTCGCGGGACGGGATGCTGTCCGCCGCGCACGACCTGGCCGAGGGCGGCTTGGCGCAGGCCCTGGTGGAGACCTGCCTGATCGGCGAGACCGGCGCGCGGGTGTTCCTGGAGGGCGACCTGTTCACCGAGCTGTTCAGCGAGTCCGCCGGCCGGGTGCTGGTGGCCGTGCCGCGCACGGAGGAGCTGCGGTTCACCGACATGTGCACGGCGCGCGGCCTGCCGTGGCGCAAGGTCGGCGTGGTCGACCCGGAGTCGGACGCGCTGGAGGTCCAGGACCTGGGCCGCCTCCCGCTGGCCGAGCTGCGCGCGGCCTGGGAAGGGACGCTGCCGGCGTTGTTCGACTGAGCGGGTGTTGTGAGGCCAGGGCGAGGCGAGGAGGAGCTGGGGCGAGAGGGAGCTGGCGACTAGTAGGGAGCTGGCGACGAGAGGGAGCTGGGGCGGGAGCGGTTGGGCAGGGCGTAGAGCTGTGTCTGATTTGCCGCTCCTCCGTCGCGGCGGCTCGGCCGCCCCTGTGGTCGGGCCATCGCGCCTCATTTCCCGCTGTGTTGGATTGCCGCTGCTTCGCAGACGGCGGGCTCGGCCGCCCTGTGGTCGGGCCATCGCGCCTCATTTCCCGCCGATCGAAGAGCGTGATCGGCGGGAAATGAGGCGCGACAACCCGACGGCGGCCTCGCGCGGCGCGGGAGCAGGTGGGCGGCGCGGGAGCGGGGAGTGGCCTGGTCAGGTGTTGTTGGCCAGGGCTTGCAGGCGGTCGTGGGAGCCGTTGAACGCGTTCTGGTCGATCGGTGACGACGAGTACTGCCAGATCGTGTGGTAGGCCCACGCGTGGGGCAGGGTGCCGACGCTGGGCGAGTAGCGCGCCACCCACAGCGGATTGGTCGAGCTGAAGTCGCCCGCCGCGCACTGGTTCCACCAGCTCGTCGACGTGTAGATCACGGGCCAGCGGCCGGTGCGGCCGTGGTAGCGGTCGCTGAACGCCTTGACCCACTCCACCATCGACGCCTTCGACAGCCCGTAGCAGGTGGAGCCGTACGGGTTGTACTCCATGTCGAGCGCGCCGGGCAGGGTCTTCCCGTCGCGCGACCACCCGCCGCCGTTGTCGACGAAGTGGTCGGCCTGGGCGGCTCCGGACGAGCGGTCGGGCAGGGCGAAGTGGTACGCGCCGCGGATCATGCCGACCCGGTACGAGCCGTTGTACTGCTGGGCGAAGTAGGGGTTCCGGTAGGTGGTGCTCTCGGTGGCCTTGACGTAGGCGAACCGCTTGCCCTGACCCCACCAGTGGGCCCAGTCGACGTTGCCCTGGTGGCTGCTCACGTCGATGCCGTAGACCACCGCACGGGCGCCGGGGTCGGTGTCGATGACGACGCGCTGGTCGCGGTTGCCCTCGTGCTTGGCGATCTGCGAGCCCATCGCGTGGTCCTCCGCGGCGGGCGTCGCGGCGGCCGGGACGAGCGCGGTGGTCAGGGTGAGGACGGCGCTGGTGACGAGGACCGCCACGCCGGTCGGGACTGCTCTCATCGCGATACCTTTCGAGCCAGTGCAGGGTGGTGACTCGTGGGGCAGTCTGCCGCCGCCCTAACCGAACATCCAGAGTTCGTGTTAATCAGTCACGGAACCGGACCGGCACGGCCATCCCGACGTCATCCCCACGCAACCCGATCACCCCATCACCCCGATCACCCCGATCAACCCGATCAACCCACCGACCCAACCGACCCGACTCGCCGAACCAGGCCACCACGCCACCTCCACTCTCACCGGCCCTGGTCGCTCCCCCACACCCCCCGCGCCGCTCCACACCTCCCTGCTCCCACGCCGCCCACCTGCTCCCGCGCCGCGAGGCCGCCGTCGGGTTGTCGCGCCTCATTTCCCGCCGATCACGCTTTTCGATCGGCGGGAAATGAGGCGCGACGGCCCGACCACAGGGCGGCCGAGCCGCCGCGACGGAGTCGCGGCAATCCAACACAGATACTCACGCTTCCCTCCCGCTTCCGCATGCCGGCGTTCACCCGTCCAGCCGCTTCAGCTCCTCGTCGGACAGCTCCAGGTGCACCGCGGCGGCCGAGTCGCGGATGCTGTCCGGTCGCGACGATCCGGGTATCGGGATCACCACGGGCGCCTTGGCCAGCAGCCACGCCAGGCACACCTGCTGCGGGCTGACGCCGCGGTCCGCGCCCACCTCGGCGAACGCGCGGAACCGCGTGCCCAGGTCGCCGCCCGCCCCGATCCCGCCCAGCGGGCTCCACGGCAGGAAGGCGATGCCGAGGTCCGCGCACAGCGCCAGTTCCGGTTCGCTGGAGCGGAACGCGGGCGAGAGCTGGTTCTGCACCGCCGCGAGCCGACCGCCCAGGACGTCGTCGGCCTCGCGGATCTGCGCGACGTCGAAGTTGGACACGCCCGCGTACCTGATCTTGCCCGCGTCCAGCAGGTCGGCCAGCGCGCCGACGGACTCGGCGGTCGGCACCTCCGGGTCCGGCCGGTGGAACTGGTACAGGTCGATCGCGTCGACGCCCAGCCGGCGCAGCGACGCCTCGCAGGCCGCCTTCAGGTGCTCGGGCCGCCCGTCCAGCGCCCAGCCGCCGCCGGGCGTGCGGACGTGGCCGCCCTTGGTGGCGACCAGGACGCCGTCGACGCCCCGCAGCGCCTCGGCGACCAGCTCCTCGCCGTGCCCGAAGTCGGTGTCGTCGGCCGAGTACGCGTCGGCCGTGTCGATCAGCGTGACGCCCGCCTCGACGGCCGACCGGATGGTGGCGATCGACCGCTCCCTCGGCGGCCTGCCGGTGAACGACATCGGCATCGTGCCGAGGCCGATGGCGCTGACCTCGACGTCCGCGATCCGGCGCTGGCGCATGGTGGTGTTCCCTCCCGGTGGTGCTCTTCCCGCCGCCAGCCTGCGCCCTGCGCATTAAGCTGTCCAACAGAAGGACCTGATGCCATTCAGCAGTACGGGTGATGAATCGTGGAACTGCGCCAGCTCGAGTACTTCGTCGCCGTGGCTGAGGAGTGCCATTTCACGCGGGCCGCGCGGCGGATGCACGTCGCCCAGTCGGGGCTGTCCGCGTCGATCCGCGCGCTGGAGGTCGAGCTGGGCGCGCCGCTGTTCGTGCGCTCCACCCGCCAGGTCGAGCTGACCCAGGCCGGGTGCGCCCTGCTGGTCGAGGCGCGCCGCGCGCTGGCCGCCGTCGACGCCGCGCGCGACGCGGTGGCGGCCGTGCAGGGGCTGCTGCGCGGCACGCTGGCCGTCGGCAGCATCCAGTGCCTGCACGCCGTCCACCTGGCCGCCGTGCTCGCCCGGTTCCACGAGCTGCACCCCGGCGTGGAGGTCCGCGTGCGCCAGGCCGGCTCGGACGAGCTGGTCGACGCGGTCCGCGCCGGCCGGCTGGACCTCGCGTTCGTCGCGTCCGCGCACGTCGGCGACCTGCGCTCGTCCACTGTGGACAGCGAGCCGATGGTGGTGGCGTGCGCGGCGGATCACCCGTTCGCGCAGCGGGAAGCGCTCCGGCTCGCCGACCTGGCCGGTCAGTCCTTCGTGGACTTCAACCCAGGCTGGGGCACCCGCGAGGACACGGACCGCGCGCTCGCGGAGGCCGGGGTGGACCGCCGGGTGGCGGTGGAGGTCAACGACGTGCACTCGCTGCTGGACTTCGTCGGGTTCGGCCTCGGCGTGGCGCTGGTGCCCGAGTCGTTCCGGCACAAGCAGAGCCGCGCCCGCTTCGTGGCGCTGGAGGCCGCGCCGGTCACCGGCTCATCGGTCGTCACCGGCGGTACCGTCGGCGCCGCCGCCGCCGTCCTGCTCGACATGGTGCTCGAAGGTCGCGTGCTCACCGCCGGTTAGCACCCAGCCCGTCGGGTCGGCCTTCACGCGCGTGCCCGGCGTCACGGCCGGCGTCCCGATCCGCTCCGGCGGGGTCGGCGGCAGGTGCAGGAACAGGCCCACCTCCGCGCCCCGTAGGTCGACCTCGCGCCCGAACGCCGCGTCCTGCAACGACATCCCGCCGGGGAACCGGGCGTCCCGGACGTCGACGCGACCGTGGAAGGTCGCGCCGGAGAACAGCGCGGGCTTGCCGAACCGGGCCTCGCGGAACGTCGTGATCCCGTGGAACCGCGTGCGCCGCGCCGTGAGCCGCCCGATGCGGCGGCCTTCGAGCCGGAGGTACTCGACGCTCGCCCCGGTCAGGTCCAGGTGGTACAGGGTCGGGTCGGTGTCGCGCCCCCACGGCAGCAGGTCGGTGATCAGCCGCTGCGCGGTGAGCCGCACCGTCCGCTCCCGGTCCTCCTCGGGGGTCGGGCCGCGCTCGCCCGCCGGGACCTCGGCCGCGCTCCCCGCCGGGCCGCCGGCCACCGGCGCGACCTGCTCGCGGGGGTGGAACGCCTGGTCGGGGTCGTCCGGCCGGCGCGCGAACGCCGGGTGCGTGAACGGTCGCCGCAGGTACGCGCACAGCACGTCCAGCACGGTCTGCTTGTACCGGGGCGTGGACCGCGCCAGGCCGGCCAGCGCGTGCATCGCGCCGACCCGCACCTGGTCGGCGTCGTTGCCGAGCATCTCCACGGCCCGCGCGAACCGCTCGTCGGCGACCTTGTCGCTCTCCAGCTCGTGCCGGGCCTCCTCGGTGCGCCGCCGCCGGTCGTTGAGCCACAGCGCGTACAGGGCCACGACCGCGCCGCCCGCGAGCCCGCCGGTCTTGATCGCCTCCGCCTTGGACAGCTTCGGCTCGACCCACAGCAGCACGGCCGTGGTCGCCACGGTCACCAGGATCGCCGCGGCCACGCTGGCCGCGAGCAACAACCGTCCGCCGCGCACGTCAGCCCCTCACCGGACCGGTGGGCCGACCCGGTGGTGCCACCGATCGGGCGATCCGGCGGCCGACGCTCCGCGACCGGTCGTGCCCGGCCCGCGCGCCCGCCGATGGCCGCCGCCCGGACCAGGCCGTTGGGCCTCCTCCCGCCGTCCGCCCGGCGCGAGCGCCCGGCCGCCGCGTGCCCGGCCCCTCGCCCGCGCCACCCGCCGGGCCGCCGCACGTGCCCGCCCGACCCTCCGACGGGCACCGGCCCACGACCCGCGGCCCCCTCCCGACCAGCCGGAACGCGCCGGGCGCACCCGGCGCGGCAGCCGACGACCGGCGACCGCCCGCGCGTCGCGGAACCACGAACAACACCCCGGTCACGTCAACACCCGCCACACCCGCGCTTCCCGGTAGCCCACCGGAGGGGCATTCTTCCGGGTGACCGGCGCCAGGACGACCGAATCCGAGCCGTCGGCAAACCAACGGTGTGCCAACTCACCGGATTGGCCCATGATGTGGGGGTCACCGCGACGGTGAGGAACCGAAGGAGCGCACGTGGAGCACGCGGACCGGCCGGCCTGGGCACCGGGCGACGTCGACCTGGGCCGCCCCAGCATCGCGCGGGTCTACGACTACTGGCTGGGCGGCGCGCACAACTTCGCCGTCGACCGGGCGGTCGGCGACAAGGTGCTCGGCGACGTGCCGGTGCTCAAGAACGTCATCCTCAACCACCGGGCCTTCCTGCGGCGCGCGGTGCGCTACCTGCTCGCGCGGGGCATCCGGCAGTTCCTCGACCTCGGGTCCGGCATACCGACCGTCGGCAACGTGCACGAGATCGCCCAGGCCGTCGACCCGACCGCGAAGGTGGTCTACGTCGACATCGACCCGGTGGCGGTCGCGCACAGCCGCGCTATCCTGACCGGGAACGAGTCGGTCGCCGTGCTCCAGACCGACGTGCGCGACGCGCGCGGCGTGCTGAAGTCGCCCGAGGTGCGCGACCTGCTCGACTTCGACCGGCCGATCGCCGTGCTGATGGTCGCCCTGCTGCACTTCGTGCCCGACTCGGACGATCCGGGCGGCATCGTGGCCGCCTACCGCGACGCCATCCCGCCCGGCAGCTACCTGGCGCTCTCGCACGCCGGGTACGAGGAGGGCGAGTGGGACCCGGCGTGGGACGAGGCCAAGGGCGTGTACAACCGGGGCGTCAGCGAGATGACGTACCGGACGAAGCGGGAGCTGGAAGCGTTCTTCGCGGGGTTCGACCTGGTGGAGCCGGGTGTGGCGCGCCTGCCGCTGTGGCACCCGGAGTCGCCGGACGACGTGGACGGGAACTCCGCGCACTTCCTCGGATTCGGCGCGATGGGACGGAAGCCCTGATGGTGTCGTACGAAATGGTCTGTACCTTGGTTGTCGACCTCGCAACGAGACCGGCCGTATCCTCTGCGTTGTGGCGGTAGGCCGACGGACATGACGGAACAGGTTGACCATCGGGTGGCAGCTCCAGGCCGATCGAACCTCGACCCCGCCGTACTGGCCGGGGCGGAGTCGTTCGCGCGGACCTGGGCCACCGCGGTGATCGGCAGCAGTTACGTCCCGATGACCAGGGCCGAGGTCGCGGAGCACCTCCAGGCGCTGACCGAGGTCCTGGTGCACGCGCTGTACGCGAGCCCGTTCCGCACGGCGCCCGGCTACGAGATCGGCGCACGCCTGGTCGAGGCCCACTTCACCGGCACGGACACGCTGGGCCGCAGCGTCCAGCTGCTCGGCGACGACCTGCTGGCCGAGCTGGGCATCGCGCCGGACGAGCTGATGCGGTCCCGGCTGGCCGCGTTGCAGGGCGCGCTGGCCGCCGGGTACGCGCGTGCGCTGCGCGAGCGGACGCTGGCCGAGCAGGAGGCGATCCGCGCGGCCGTGCTGGACGCCCGCGACCAGGCCGAAGCGGCGCTGCGGGCGTCCGAGGCGCGGTTCCGCGCGATGTTCACCGAGGCCGCGATCGGCATCGGCATCGCCGACATCGAGGGCCGCATCCTGGACGTCAACCAGGCGTTGCAGGAGATGCTCGGGTTCAGCGTCGAGGAAATGCGGCAGTACAACATCCGCGACCTGATGCACCCGGAGGAGGGCTCCGGCGTCTGGCGGCTGTACGACCAGCTCACGGCGGGCGAGTGCGACCACTACCGGGCGGAGAAGCGGTTCCGGCGCGCGGACGGCGAGCAGGTGTGGACGCACCTGACGCTGTCGCTGGTGCGCGACGACCACGGCGACCCGCAGTACCAGGTGGCGATGATCGAGGACGTCACCGACCGGCACCTGCTCCAGAACCGGCTGCGCTACCAGGCGCTGCACGACCCGCTGACCGGGCTGCCGAACCGGGCGCTGTTCCTGGAGCGGCTGGGCCGGGTGTTCAACAACCGGGCGCGGCGGCGCGCGGGACTGTGCTACCTGGACCTGGACGGGTTCAAGGTGATCAACGACAGCCTCGGCCACGACATCGGCGACCAGCTGCTGGTCGAGGTGGGCAGGCGGCTCGACCACTCGGTGTCCGGCGACGGCAAGCTGGTCGCGCGGATGGGCGGCGACGAGTTCGTGATCCTGGTGGAGGGCTCGCGCGACACCCAGGACATCGTGGACGTCGCCGACCGCGTCTTACGGGAACTGGAGTCGCCGATCCGGATCGGCGGGCACGAGCTGACGGTGTCGGCGTCGATCGGGATCGTCGAGCGCGCGCTGGCCGGCACCACCGCGGCGGACCTGATGCGGGACGCCGACATCACGCTGTACTGGGCGAAGGCCGACGGCAAGTCGCGCTGGGCGCTGTACGACCCGGACCGCAACGCCAAGGAGGTCGCCCGGTTCACGCTCTCCGCGACGATGCCCGCGGCGCTGGAGCGCGACGAGTTCTACGTCGACTACCAGCCGCTGGTGCGGCTGGAGGACAGCACCGTGGTCGGCGTCGAGGCGCTGGTGCGGTGGCAGCACCCGGAGTTCGGGCGGCTCGCGCCGGACCGGTTCATCGAGCTGGCCGAGGAGACGGGCCTGATCGTGCCGCTGGGCCGGTGGGTGCTGCGCCGGGCGTGCGAGCAGGCGCGGCGGTGGCGGGAGGAGTTCGGCGAGAGCGCGCCGTTCGTGAGCGTGAACCTCGCCGTGCGCCAGTCCCGCGACCCGGAGCTGGTGCGGGACGTGAAGCGGATCCTCGACGAGTGCGCCCTGCCGCCGAACCAGCTCCAGCTGGAGCTGACCGAGAGCGCGATCATGGGGACCGCCGACGAGCCGCTGGAGGCGTTGCGCGCGCTGTCGGAGATGGGCGTGCGGATCGCGATCGACGACTTCGGCACGGGCTACTCGAACCTGGCCTACCTCAAGCACCTGCCGGTGCACGAGCTGAAGATCGCGGGCTCCTTCATGGAGGGGCTGCGCGCGGCCGACGAGGAGGACGCGGTCGACGTGCAGATCGTGTCGACGCTGGTGCAGCTGGCGCACGCGTTGCGGCTCGGCGTGACGGCGGAGGGCGTCGAGACGCCCGCGCAGGCCAAGCGCCTGCACCGGATCGGCTGCGACACCGGTCAGGGCTGGTTCTTCGCCAAGCCGATGAAGCCCGCCGAGATCGACGAGATGCTGCGCCGCTGAGCGGCGCGGCGCCACCCCGCCGGGCGGTGGGGCGGTGTCGCCGTCGGACGGTGCCGTCGGCCGTCCGGTCGCCGCGCCCCCGGTCGCTCAGGCCAGGTCGACCACGACCTTGACGTCGTCCTCCCGGCGGTCGAGGGCGTCGGTGAAGTCGTCCAGCGGCACGCGGCGGGTGATGAGGCCGGCCAGCCAGCCCCGGTCGGCCCGCGCGAGGGCGTCGGCCCCGGCGCGGTAGTCGGCCAGGGCCGCGTTCACCGTGCCGACGACGGCCTTGTTGTGCAGCACGACGTCGTCGAACACCCTCGGGTCCAGCGGCACGGGGTCCTGGTCGCCGGTGATGCCCGCCAGCACGGTGACGGACGCCCGCAGCACCGAGCCCCGGATCAGCGCCGTGACACCGGTGCACTCGATCGCGACGTCCACGTCGGCGGTGACCTGGTCGACGTCGGTGTGGTAGGCCGCGCCCAGCGCCCGCACCAGGTCGGGCTTCGGCCCGCTGGTCGCCCGGTCCACCACGTGCACCGCGAACCCCTCCTGCACGCCGAGCAGCGCGGCGAGCAGCCCGATCGGCCCCGCGCCGGTCACCAGCACCGAGCGCGCGGGCAGGTGGGAGTGCTCCCACAGCAGGCGGGCCCGCCGCCACGCCTTGGCCACCACGGACGCGGGCTCGGTCAGCACGCCCAGGTCGCCGAGCGACGGGTCCAGCCGCACCGCGAAGCCGGGCGGCACGCTCCACCGCCGCATCCCGTAGCCGTCCAGCTCCTTGATGCCGCGCTCCCGGTAGCGGCCGTTGCGGCAGAAGTCCCAGGCGCCCGCCGCGCACGCCGGGCACGGCACCGGGTCCGGCCGCCGCACGACGCCGGCGACCAGGTCGCCCACCGCGAACCCCGACCCGTCCGGCGCGGAGACCACCCGGCCGAGCGACTCGTGGAACGGCACGATGGCGTCCCGGCCCGGCGGCACCGCGCCGAACCCGTCGCGCACGATCTCGACGTCCGTGCCGCACACGCCGGCCAGCAGCCCGTCCGCCACGACCTCGCCGGGTCGCTCCTCGACGGCCAGGTCGACCACGCGCGCCAGCTCCGGCCGTCCCGGCACCACCTGCGCCGCCCGGATGCCGCCCCGCCCCGTGTCGTCGCCCACGGGGCGAGGCTACGTTCTCCGCGCTCAGCGCACGATCCGGGCGACGTTGTGGCCCGTCACCTCCACGGATGGGGTCGCGCCGCCGAGGTCGGCCGCGCGGTAGCGGGCGTCGAGCGTCACCGACTCGCCCGGCCACAGCGTCACGTAGTTGTCGCTCCAGCGCGTCGGCAGCACCTCCGGTCCGCCGACGCCCTTGCGCACCGACGCCCGCACGAAGAACGCCACGGACGTGCCGGTGTTGCGCAGCGTCACCTCGGTGCCGCCGTCCTTCGCCGCCGTGGTCACCGCCACCCGTCCGGGGCGCAGGCGGTCCAGCTCCCGGTAGTCCGCGTACGCGGTCTGCGGCGTGTGGTACCAGGTGGAGGCGGCGTAGTCGAGCAGGTCGGGCTTCGTGGACAGCCAGTAGACGTTCCGGTCGACCACCGCGCCCCGGGCGTCCGTCAGCAGCAGCCGCGCGAAGTGCGTGGTGGACAGCCCGTCCGGGCGCGGCAGCGCGCCGACCCGCACGGCGCCGTTGGCGCGGCTGGTCACCGGCCGCGCCTCGTCCGCCTTCACCGTGCCGTCCAGGTTGAACAGCGTCACCCGCACGCTCAGGCCGGGCACGTCGGCCAAGCCGGTGTTGACCACCGCCAGCGACCCGTCGTCGTACGAGTACTGCACGTGCAGCGGCCGCAGCGCAGCCTTCGCGCCGAAGTACGACCCGGCCGTGGCGAGGTGGTAGTCGAACAGGTGCCAGTACATCGTCGGCCAGGCGTCGTTCAGCATCCAGTAGATGACGCCCGTGGCCGGCGCGGAGGAGTCCGAGGAGTTCCGCCCGAACGCCTCGAACTGCGCGCGGTTGGCCTCGTAGTTGGCCTGCTGCGCCTTGCGCGCCAACGCCTCCGGCGACGACGGCCGGCCGTAGCGCCGGTCCAGCGCCGTGCCCCAGGACGAGAACCGGTTGAACGTGGTCGACGGCGACAGGTGGTACTGCACCGCGTCGTAGTCGGTCAGCCGCGCGATGTCCGACGGGGTGAGGAACTTCCGCAGCTCGTCCAGCTCCGGCACGGTCGGGCCCGGCCCGATCTCGGACGCGAACCCCGACGCGCCGCCCAACCGCTTGTCGTACCAGTAGTTCGGCGGCACCCACCAGTACGGCCCCGCCATCTTCAGCCCGGACGGGCCCAGCCGCGGCGAGGCGAGCGCCTTCGCCGACGAGATCACCGGCAGGTCCCAGTCGGCGCGCTCCAGCGCGTCCAGGTAGATCCCCTCCAGCTCCGCGCCGGGCGCGGCGTCGCTGCCGATCAGGAAACCCAGCATCGACGGGTGGTTGCGGACGCGCCGCGCCTCGCTCTCCGCCGACTCGCCCGCGACCCGCTTGTCCTCGGCGTCGAACGAGTCGTAGTCCTCCCACTTGGAACAGCACTCCCAGCCGGTGAGCAGCATGATCCCGAGCCGGTCCGCGAGGTCGTACAGCTCGTCGTTCTCCGGTTTGCCCTCCAGCCGGACGGTGTTCAGCCCCATGTCGCGCACCAGGGTCAACTGGTCCTCGATCCTGCGGACGTCCGTGCGCAGGAACAGGTCCGACGCCCACCCGCCGCCGCGCACCAGGAACGGCTCGCCGTTGACGAAGAACCGCCGTCCGCCGCCGTCCACCAGCGACGACGTCACCTCGCGCACGCCGAACCGGGTGGACGCCACGTCCGAGCGCGTGCCGCCCGCGGTCGCCTCCAGCGACGCCGTGTACAGCGGCTGCGCGCCCAGCCCGAACGGCCACCACACCCGCGGCCGCTCGACGGTCTGCGTGAACGAGACCGTCGTGGTCTGCCGCGCCGCCAGCGGCACGCTCCGGTGGAACGGCGCGAGCCCGATCGTGCCGGTCACCTCGGCGGTCACGGGCGCGTCGGTGTTGTTGCGCGCCTCCACCTCCACGGTCACCGCCGCCGACGCCAGGCTCGGCAGCGGCAGGTCGGCCGTGGCGCGGGGGTGGCGCAGCGAGACCGGCCCGGACGCGGTCAGCCGCACGTCCCGGAACAGGCCCTGGTTGCGGTCCGGCGGCAGTTGCGCCCAGTCGATGAAGTGGATCGCGAGGTCGGTCCGCGGGTCGGCCGGCGAGGCCCGGACGGCCAGCGCGTTGTCGCCCCGGCGCAGCAGGCGCGTCACGTCGAACTCGTGCGTCGGGTACGCCCCGACGACCCGGTCCGACCCGGCGACCAGCGTGCCGTTCAGCCACACCTCGCCGCGCGGTATCACGCCGCCGTCGAGCCGGAGGAAGGCGTGCGCGCCGTCGGTCGGCTCGGCCCTGAACACCTTGCGGTACCACCAGGGGACGGCGAAGTCGGCGCGGTCGACCCGCTTGAGGTTGTCGCCGTGGGTCAGGTCCGGGTACCGGTTGTTCGCGACCAGCCCGGCGAGGACCGTGGAGCGGGCGGGCACGGTGAGCCACCCGGTGTCGGCGTAGTCGGGCCTGGAGAGCACGTCGCCGCCCTGCGCGGCGCGGGCGCTGGACTGCATCCGCCAGTCGGGGACCGCGACCGCCGAACCGGGCGACGCGGTGACGGCGAGGTCGGTCGCCGTGACGGGCGGCGGGGCGGCTCGACCGAGGTCGCCCGGACCGGTGAGCGGCGCGCCACCGCCCGGACCGGTGAGCGGCGCGGCGGGTGGCGCGACGGGCTGTGCGACGGCGTCCGGCACGGCGAACGCGAGCACCAGGGCCGCCACGAGCGGTGCTGCTCGTGAGCGCATGGCTCCTCCCCATCCGAGGGCGGCGGCTCTCGCTGATGAGCGTTTCCCGGCCGGGTGACGCCTGGCAATGCGGCTGACGAGTGACGCGAGTGCCCGCGTTCGCGACGCTCCGTGCCCGGTGGTCCGATACGTTGGCCCCATGCGCCGTGCCGTGCCGATCCTCGCCGCCGTGTTGCTGCTCGCGGGTTGCTCCCAGACCACGACCGGTTCCCCGACCTCGGCCTCCGCACCGACCGGGTCGTCCGGGACGTCGGACGCGCCGCCGTCGTCGAGCCGGTCCGGGTCCGCCGCCGAGCCCAAGAAGCGCCCGAAGACGATCAACGTCCGGGACGTCGACCCGTGCACGCTGCTCACCGAGGCCCAGCGCGCCGAGTTCGGCGCGGACCAGGCGCCGCGGAAGAGCACCGTGCCGAACCTCGACTGGTCGGTCTGCTACTTCAACCGCGCCGACCACAAGTACATCGTCGGCGCCACCGTGATCACCACCGAGGGCCTGGAGTTCTACACCGGGAGCGCCAAGCGGGACGAGGCCGAGAAGCTGGAGGTCGGCGGCTTCCCGGCGGTCCTGGTGAAGCGACCGGGCCGCGCGCCGAGCTGCGTCGTCGCGGTCGACGTCTCCGACGGCCAGATGGTGGACGCCAACATCGGCAGCTTCGGCGAGACCGACGTCGACACCCTGTGCCAACTCGCGCCCCGGGTCGCCGGCGCGATCGTGGCAACGCTGATGGCCAAGTAGAACTACTCCAACTACTCCCTTCGCGACGGGAACCGACCACCCGCGTCGTGCATCAGAGCTAGAGTCGTCCCGAATGCACACGCTTGGGGTCTGTGCAGCACTGAGGAGGGTGTGCCGTGTTCATCGCGGATGGTGGTGGGGGGTCCACGTCGACTCCGCCCGAGTACAGCGGGAAGCAGCAGAAGCTGAGCGTCGATCCCACGGCGATCCCCGAGGCGCGCAAGGTCTTCATGGACGCGCTGGCCCGGCTGGAGCCGGAGATCCGCAGCGCGCTGACCGCCGTGCAGGCGCGCCCGTGGGCGGGCGACCCGGTCAGCAAGGAGACCGCCGAGGCGTTCAACCGGGACACCTTCGACGCGGGTGACGCCGCGGCGATCAACGCGATCCTGGCCTACCGCGACCAGCTCCAGGGCTGCGTCGACCAGTTGACCGCGATCGAGGCGGACTACCGCCGCGTCGAGGGCGACAACGTGGCGTCCTGGGGACGCATCCACAACGACTGACCGTGATGGACCACGCACCCGAGGGGGGCGAGCACGATGGGTGACCACCGCTGGCGCGGGTATACCCACCCCGATCTGCACCGCATGATCAACGAAGGGCCCGGCGTCGCCGCCTCCCGTCCCGTGGAGGACGGCTGGAAGGGCCTGTCCGACGCCCTGGCCGAAGTGGACGAGTCGATCCACGCCGCGCTGGGCAAGCTCGGCGCGAAGTGGGAGGGCTCCACCGCCGAGGAGACGCAGGCCGCGCTGTCGCCGCTGGCCGCCTGGGCGGGCGACGCCAAGCAGGGCTCGGACACCATGAAGACGTCCGCGCAGCTCCAGGGCGAGTACATCGCGGACGCCCGGAAGCAGATGCCCGAGCCGGTGCCGGTGACCACCGAGGCGCCGTCGACCGGCGACAAGATCCTCGGCGCGCTGTCCGGCCCGATCGGCATGATGCACGTCATCAAGCAGCAGCAGGACCACGAGGCCCAGGAAGCGGCGCAGGACAACGCCGAGGCCAAGGCCGTCGAGGTGATGAACAACTACCAGTCCAGCAGCGAGTGGAACAGCGGCACGCTGGGCGAGTTCGTGCCGCCGCCGCAGGTCGTGATCGACACGCCGCCGCCGGGTGGTCCGGGCAGCTACAACCAGAGCAGCGCGAACTACACCAGCTCCCAGACGTGGACCCCGCCGGGTGACGGCGGCAGCACGCGGACCTCGTCGGCGCCGCCCGTCGCGCCGCCGCCGCCGGTCGCGCCGCCGCCGAGCATCGTCCCGCCGGGTGGCGGCAACACCCACCCGTCGTGGGCGCCGCCGACCCCGCCGCCTCCGCCCCCGCCCGCCTTCCCGCCGCCCGGCGGTGGGCCGGTGCCCGGTCAGAAGCCGCCCGGCGTGCCGGTCCCGGCGTGGCTGCCGCCGGGCGGAGGACCGCCGAACGGCGGTCCCCCGGTGACGTCCAAGGGCCTGCCCCCTCGACCCGGCATGCCCGGTCCCCGCCTGCCCGGCCACCCCGGTCTGCCCGGACCCGGCGGTCAGGGCCCCGGCGGCCAGGGCCCCGGCGGTCAGGGTCGCGGGTTCGGCCCCGGTGCGCCCGGCGGTCCCGGTGGGCTCGGCACGCCCGGTGGTCCCGGTGCGCCCGGCGGCCAGCCGAGCGCCGCGCCCGGTCGCGGCGGCATGACCGGTGTCGGCGGCTTCGGTCCCGCCGGCCCCGGTGGTCCGGCCGGTCCCGGCGGTGGCGCGCCCGGTCGTCCCGGCGGCCCCGGCGCGGGCGGCATGGGCGCGGGCGCCGGGCACGGCGCGAACGGCGAGGACGACATCGAGCACAAGTCCGCCGACTACCTGGTCGAGGCGGACGACGTGTTCGGCGACGACCGCCTGGTCGCGCCGCCGGTGATCGGGGAGACCCCGAGGTAGGTCCGACGTCGTGGCGTCCAGGCCAGGTCCCGCGCGGACCTGGCCTGGACCGGTTGGTGGGCCCCACCGTCGGGGTGGGGCCGGTGCTTGGTCGACCTGGAGCAGCAGTGACCTATTTCGGGGGGCAGGCGGAGCGGGAACCGATCACCCTCTCCGCCGAGGAGTTCGACGTCCTGTGGGAACGCCTCGACCTCGGCCCCATGCCGTTGGTGATCAAGGTGCCGTCGCCGGGCAGGACGCACGCGGAGCGGGCCGAGCTGGAACGCCGGGTGTGGCACGGCATCGGGGCGCGCGGCCTCGGCGGCCCGACCGGCTTGCACCCGGAGCTGGACTACCTGCTGCGGCTGTTCTTCCGGCCGGAGCGCGAGGTCGACGGCCGGGTGTGGGTGGGCAAGAGCGTCCGCGTGCTGGCCGTGGCGAACGGCGACCACGGCGCGGTGGCGACGCTGGCCGACGACCGGTTGACGTTCCGCCGCGCGGCGGGCAGCGGGCTGCCGTCGGCGGTGCTGGCCACGCTGCCCGCGCACCCGGCGGGCACCGGGCACTCGGTGACGATGCCCAGCGCCGACCTGGAGGCGGCGGTGCAGAAGTCCGACGGCTCGCCCAAGAGCCTGGAGAACTCGCTGCGCGGCCACGGCGTGCGGCAGGAGGACGCGGCCACGCTGGTGAAGATGTTCACCGGCCTCGTGCACACCGGCAACTTCGGCGCGGCGGCCCGTGACCGGTACGGCAAGCGCTGCCGGCCGGACCGCGTGGTGGCGTTCTTCGACACCGAGGACGGCCGCTACCTCCAGCAGCGCCGGGCGTCGAACGGGTCCGTGCCGTGGAGCACCTTCTCGCCGACCGACTCGCGCCGGCTGGCGCACCAGGTGGAGGAGCTGCTCGCCGAGGCCGTGCGGTCGGCCGGGCTCTGACCAGGCGCTCCGCCGCACCGCTAGCCTGGTCGGATGCCGTCGAAACCGGTCGACCCCCACGAGCTGCGCGCCGCCGTCGCCGCTGTGCTGCCCTGGTTGGAGGGCGCCGCCGACCAGCCGGAGCGGCCCGTGCTGGCGGCGGCGGTCCGCCTCAGCCTGCGCACCCTGGAGCAGGTCGCGCCGGGCCGCAGCGTCGAGGTCCGCGTACCGCCGTTCGCCGCCGTGCAGTGCGTCGAGGGCCCCCGGCACACGCGCGGCACGCCGCCGAACGTCGTGGAGACCGACCCGCGGACGTGGCTGAGCCTGGCGGTCGGCCGGCTGGACTGGGCGACGGCGCTGGAGGACGCGCGGGTCACCGCGTCGGGCAGCCGGGCCGACCTGTCCGGCCTGCTGCCGGTGCTGCGCTTCTGACCGCACCCACCCCTGGCGCGGACCTCGTGCCGGCGTGCGGTCGAGGTGCCCGGATTCGCCGGAAACCGGTGCGCGGCCTGGCTAAGCTCGCCGGGTGAAGGCGTTCAGAACGGGTGTGGTCGTGGTGTCGATCGGGTTCCTCGCGGCGTGCGGCGGCGGTGGCGACTGGAGCGGCGACGTCCGGTTCGAGGTCACCGCGGTGAAGCCGGGCGAGGACCTCGTGTCCGGGCAGCGGGGGCCGGGCCGGGTGTCCCTCAAGCTGGACCAGGACCAGCCCGGCTCGCCGATCAGCGACCCGTGGGCCCACCTCGACCAGGTGCCGCCCGGCACCGCGGTCGGCGACAAGCTGGTCTGCACCGTCCACAAGCGCGACGAGAGCAAGCTCGACGACGCCGAGGCGGTGCAGACCATCCGCGCGTGCCGCAAGGCGTGAGCCGGGGCTCGCGCACCGCTCAGAACCAGGACCCCACGGTCCTGTCCCACGCGCCCTTCGCGCCCTCCACCACGTCGCGGCCGGCCTCGACCACGTCGCCGACACCGCCGACCACCACGTCGAGCGTGTCGCTGACGGCCTCCTTGCCGGTGTTCACCAGGCCGGTGCCCGCCTCGGACCAGTTGCCCCGCCACGCCTCGCGCCCGGCGTTGTAGAGCCCGGCGCCCGCGTCGCCCACCAGGTCCGCCGCGCCCGCGCCGACGCTGCCGACCGCGTCCACCACGGGCCCGACGCCGGGCAGGTGCGAACCGGGCAGCGACGGCCCGATCGGCGAGTCGTACCACTTCTGGTCGGTCACCGAGCCGCCGTCGCCGGTCGCGATGCGGGCCAGGTTCCGCACCGACTCGGACTTCGGGTCGTAGTACGCCGAGTGCGCGCCGTCGATCATGGTCGAGCCCGAGGTGCCGAACACCTTCGCGCCGAACCGGTCGTCGTACGGCCCGACCGACGAGCCGTCCTCGGTGAACCAGCTCGAACTGGTGCCCTGCACCACCGGGTCGTGCTCGGTCGCGCCCGCGTAGACGTGGCCGGGGCCCACCGAGAGCTGGTCGACGTTCGACGCGCCCACGCCGGGCGAGCCGACGAACGCGATGTCGTCCGCCGCCAGGCCGTTCATGCCCGCGTAGCCGACGGTCGTGGAGCCGTACGAGTGGCCGACCACGGTCAGGTGCTGGCGGTTGCCCGCGGCCTCGGCGGCGGCGCGGTAGCCGTCGACGTCGGCGACGAGGTTCCGGCCGCCCTCCCGCGCCTGCGCCGGGTTGTCCACCTCGCCGGGCGACCAGCCGGGCGCGTCGTAGCCCAGCCACTGGATGGTCGCGTTGCCGTCCGCGCCCATCGCCTCGCGCAGGTTCGCGGCCTGGCCGACGGAGAAGCTGTCCAGCTCCGAACCGGTGCCGGGCACGCACACCGCGAGGTTCTTGGCGGTGTCCGGGTCGCCGTACGCGATGGCCATGCCGCCGTCGCCGCGCGGGCCGTACGGGTCGTAGGCCAGCACCCGAACGTCGCTCTCGGCCCAGCCCTTGCCCCTGGCCTTCTCCTCCGCGTCGGAGAGGCTGTGCTGGGCCTTCTCGGCGTTCGCTGCCTTGGTGGCGGCTTCCTTCTGCTGCTCGGACAGCTCCGCGTACCGCGGGTCGTTCAGCAGCTTGGTCAGGTCGTCGGACTTGGCCGGGTCGAGGCCCAGCTCCCGCGCGCGGGCGGCCATCTCCGCCTTGAGCCGGTCGCTCTGCGCGCCGAACCGCCGGATGTCGTCCTGGATGCGGGCGCGGTTGGCCTGGTCCAGGACACCGGACGGCAGGCCGCGCAGTCGGCCCAGCTCCTGGAACTTGGTGCGCAGCAGCTCGTCCTGCTGCTCCTTGGTCAACGACTTCCACCAAGCGGCGACCTGCTTCGGGTCGGTGCCCGGACCGGGCACGGCCGCCGTGGTGCGCGCGCCCGGGGCCGCCGTCGCCGCCCAGCCCGCGTCCTTGCCCGCCGTCTCCTGGAAGCCGGGCCGCACGGTGGCCAGCGCCGACGCGTAGGAGCGCAGGACGTTCTCGTAGCCGCCCCTGATGTTGGTGAGCTGCTCGTTGACCCGGTTCGCCAGCTCACGGGTCTGCGCCTCGTCCAGCCCTGGCGGCCGGCCGCGCCAGAAGCCGATCAGCTGGTCGGCGCTGCCGCGCATCTGCGCGTACGCCCGCGACGCGGCCTGCACGATCTCCGCGCCCGCGCCCAGGCGTTCGCCGGCGACCGCGGCCGACCGGCTCGACAGGTCGGCGCGGGCGGCGAACTTCTCCGCCGTGCCGCCGTGCCAGGACGACGTGGCGGTGCGACCGCCGGCCGTCACGGCCTCGCCCGCCCGGCCCACCGCGCTCATCGCGCCGCTGATCGGGTCGGCCGCGGCGGCCACCCGGCCGGCGTCGCCCGCCGCCAGCTGCCCGTACAGGACCTCGGGGTCGACGTGGCTCACGCGAGACCGCCTTCCAGGTCGCGGAACGAGGTGGTCGAGTCGTCGTCGGCGCGCTGGTACGAGTCGGCGTTCTCGACCAGGCCGTCGCCCGCGTCGCGGTACCAGGCCGATCCCCGGCGCAGGTCGTCGGACTGCTCGCCCGACCAGCGGGCCAGCGCGTCGACGAACTCCGCCGCCGCGGGCACCTGGCCGAGCGCGTCCGCGTCGAGCCGGAGCAGCGAGATCAGCTCAG
The DNA here is from genome assembly GCF_003634935.1 of Saccharothrix australiensis. Taxonomy (NCBI): domain Bacteria; kingdom Bacillati; phylum Actinomycetota; class Actinomycetes; order Pseudonocardiales; family Pseudonocardiaceae; genus Saccharothrix; species Saccharothrix australiensis. The sequence continues at coordinate 41,820 of NZ_RBXO01000001.1, read as the reverse complement.
CCCCGTCACCGGTCGCCTCCGCGCCGTCGTGGAACCCCTTCGACGCCTCGCGCAACGTCTCTGGCCGCACACCGAACACGGTCTCCCACCCTTCGTGCCGCCGACCGCTCCGACCGGTGCGACGCACGCGGATCATCATCGGTTCCGCTTCGGCGCGACGCCGGAGTGCGGCACGATGGCGCGGACGGCACAGCTAGGAGGAAACGCGTGGCCGGTGGTTGGCACACCCAGCGGTGGACGGACGAGTTCACCAGGCAGGCGGCGATGTTCCGCGCGGCGGTCGGCGAGGCCGACCCGGCCGCGGCGGTGCCGAGCTGCCCCGGCTGGACGTTCACCGAGCTCGTCCTGCACGTCGGCCGGTTCCTCCAGACCTCGCTGGAGTACCTGCGCAGCGGCAGCACCGCGCGGTTGCGGCTGCCGCCGGTGCCGGTGGACGTGGTGCCGCTGGAGTACCTGGACGCGCAGCTCGCGCTGGCCGCCGAGGTGCTGCCCGCCGTGCCGGGCAACCGGCCCGCCTGGACGTTCTCGCCCGCCTCGCCCGACCTGGCGTGGGTGTGGCACCGCCGCATCGCGCACGAGGTCGACCTGCGGCGGTGGGACGCGCAGGCCGCGCTGCGGTCGCTCGTGCCCGGCGACGCGGACTTCGCCGTCGACGGCATCGAGGAGTCGCTGGGGACGCTGCTGGCCGCGAAGTACGCCGCCGACGTGCCGCCCACCGCCAAGGGCACGGCGCTGGTGCGGCTGACCGACGTCCCGGAGGCGTGGGTGGTCCGGCTGGAGCCCGGCTCGGTGCCCGAGGTGCGGGCCGCGTGGCCCGGCGAGGAGACCGACGCGCTGGTCAGCGGTGAGGCCGTGATCGTGCACTACGGGCTGTGGGGACGGGTGCCGCTGCCCGCCGAGGGCGATCGGGACGTGCTGGGCGTGTTGCGGCTGGACTGACGGCTCGGTGCCCGGACCCCTCGCCGGGGGCCGGGCACCGCGACCGGCGCGAAACCCTTGCTTCGTGTTCGTGGTCACCCTTCTGCCGGTGTGCCGCGCGCCGGAGTGCTCGGCGGGGTGGTGGTCACGGGCCGGTGCATGGCTCCGGTCGGGGGACGGGCTCCGCCGTCGAGGGTGCGTTTCGTCACTTCCCGTGGGCCCCGGTAGGGGTGGTTCACCCCCCGTTCGCCTTACACTCGCAGGTGCAGCCCGACCTCGTCGCTAGGGAGCACTCGGTGGTCACCGACCCGTCAGCAACCGGCCGAAACGACACCGAAGAGCAAGAGCCCCGCGAGGAGTGCGGAGTGTTCGGCGTGTGGGCTCCCGGCGAGGACGTCGCCAAGCTCACCTACTACGGCCTCTACGCGCTCCAGCACCGCGGCCAGGAGGCGGCGGGCATTTCCGTCGGCGACGGCAGCCAGGTGGTCGTCTTCAAGGACCTCGGCCTGGTCAGCCAGGTGTTCGACGAGCAGGTGCTGTCGTCCCTGCACGGCCACGTCGCGGTCGGCCACTGCCGGTACTCCACCACGGGCTCCACGACGTGGGAGAACGCGCAGCCGACGTTCCGCACCACGGCCACCGGCTCCGGCCTGTCGCTGGGCCACAACGGCAACCTGGTGAACACCGCCGAGCTGCTGGCGAAGGCCCGCGAGCTGGGCGTCGACACCCGGCACGGCGCGACCACCGACTCCGACGTGGTGTGCGGGCTGCTCGCCGCGGCGGCGGCCGACATCGGCATCGAGCAGGCCGCGATGCAGCTGCTCCCGACCCTGCGCGGCGCGTTCTGCCTCGCGTTCTCGGACGAGTCGACGCTGTACGCGGCCCGTGACCCGCAGGGCGTGCGCCCGCTGGTGCTCGGCAGGCTGGAACGCGGCTGGGTGGTGGCGAGCGAGACCGCCGCGCTGGACATCGTGGGCGCGTCGTTCGTCCGCGAGGTCGAGCCGGGCGAGCTGATCGCCATCGACGAGAACGGCCTGCGCTCCAGCCGGTTCGCCGCACCGGAGCCCAAGGGCTGCGTCTTCGAGTACGTCTACCTGGCGCGGCCGGACACGACGATCGCCGGGCGCTCGGTGCACGCCACGCGCGTGGAGATCGGCCGCCGGCTCGCGCAGGAGCACCCGGCGGACGCCGACCTGGTGATCCCGGTGCCCGAGTCCGGCACGCCGGCCGCCATCGGCTACGCACAGGCCAGCGGCATCCCGTACGGGTCGGGGCTGGTCAAGAACGCCTACGTGGGCCGCACGTTCATCCAGCCGTCGCAGACCATCCGCCAGCTCGGCATCCGGCTCAAGCTCAACCCGCTGCGGGACGTGATCCGCGGCAAGCGGCTGGTCGTGGTGGACGACTCGATCGTGCGCGGCAACACGCAGCGCGCCCTGGTGCGGATGCTGCGCGAGGCGGGCGCGGTCGAGGTGCACGTCCGGATCGCGTCGCCGCCGGTCAAGTGGCCCTGCTTCTACGGCATCGACTTCGCGTCCCGCGCCGAGCTGATCGCGAACGGCCTGGACGACGACGGCATCCGCCGCTCCATCGGGTCCGACTCGCTGGGCTACGTGTCGCTGGAGCAGCTCGTGGCCGCCAGCGAGCAGCCCAAGACGCGCCTGTGCACGGCGTGCTTCGACGGCGACTACCCAATCCCGCTGCCCGAGGACGCGCTGATCGGCAAGCACCTGTTGGAAGGCATCCGGGGTGTCGCGGGCTCGGCCGCTCCCGTGCTGGCGAACGGGTACGGTGCCGAGGACGCCCTCCGACGGCCCTGAATGGATGCCCGCAGACAATGGAAGCCAGTGACGTGACCGACACCGCCAAGGCCACCTACGCCGCCGCCGGAGTAAGCATCACCGCGGGTGACGAGGCGGTGGAGAAGCTCAAGCCCTGGGCGGCGAAGGCGCACCGGCCCGAGGTCCTCGGCGGCATCGGCGGGTTCGCGGGCCTGTTCAAGCTGCGGCTGGACCGCTGGAAGGAGCCGGTGCTCGCGTCGTCCACGGACGGCGTCGGCACGAAGATCGCGGTCGCGCAGGCGCTGGACAAGCACGACACCATCGGCATCGACCTGGTGGCGATGGTGGTGGACGACCTGGTCGTCTGCGGCGCCGAGCCGCTGTTCCTCCAGGACTACATCGCGGTCGGCCGCGTGGTGCCGGACAAGGTCGCCGCGCTGGTCAAGGGCATCTCGGAGGGCTGCGTGCTGGCCGGGTGCGCGCTGCTGGGCGGCGAGACCGCCGAGCACCCCGGCCTGATGGGCGAGGACGACTACGACATCTCCGGCACGGGCGTCGGCGTCGTGGAGGCGTCCGCGATGCTCGGGCCGGAACGGGTGCGCGACGGCGACGTGGTGATCGCCCTCGGCTCGTCCGGGCTGCACTCGAACGGGTACTCGCTGGCGCGGCACGTGCTGCTGGAGATCGCGCGGATGCCGCTGTCCGGGCACGTGGAGGAGTTCGGGCGGACCCTCGGCGAGGAGCTGCTGGAGCCGACCCGCATCTACGCGAAGGACTGCCTGGCGCTGGCGGCGGAGGCCGAGGTGCGGACGTTCGCCCACATCACGGGCGGCGGCCTGGCGGCGAACCTGGCGCGCGTGCTGCCGGAGGGCCTGCACGCCCGCCTGGACCGCGGCACGTGGACGCCGGCCCCGGTGTTCGCGATGATCGCGCAGCGCGGCCGGGTCGACCGCGAGGAGATGGAGCAGACGTTCAACATGGGCATCGGCATGGTGGCCGTCGTGTCCCCGGAGGACGTGGACCGCGCACTGGCCGTGCTGACCGCCCGCCACGTGCCCGCGTGGGTGCTGGGCGAGGTGGGCCGGTCCGAGGAGCCGACCGCGCTGGTCGGCGACCACCCGAGGTTCTGACGGGCACGCGGCCGGGCGGGCGTCCCCCGCCCGGCCGCGTGCCCGGTGCCGCCCACCGGTCGGTCCGCGCGGGTGTTCCGCGCCGCCGGAGGCAACCTCCCGCACCGGCCGTTCCGTATGGAGCGGTGACCGAGGGAGGGCGGAGTGGAGCGCGACAGCGACTTCGCGGAGTTCGTGGACGCCCGCGCGCCGGCCTTGCGGCGGACCGCGTACCTGCTGTGCGGTGACTGGCACCGCGCCGAGGACCTGGTGCAGACCGCCCTGACCAGGCTTTACGTCGCGTGGCCCCGCCTGGGTCGGGACGGTCCGCTCGACGCCTACGCCCGCAAGGTCCTGGTCCGCACGGCGATCGACGAGTCGCGCCGCGGGTTCCGCCGCCGGGAGACGGTCGTGGCGTCGCTGCCCGAGACGCCGGTGCCCGGCGCGGACCCCGCCGACTTCGACGTCCGGGACGCGCTGGCCGCCCTCCCGGCCGGCCAGCGGGCCGTCGTCGTGCTCCGGTACTGGGAGGACCTCAGCGTCGCGGACACCGCCCGCCTCCTCGGTCGGTCCGAGGGAACCGTGAAGAGCCAGGCGGCGAAGGGCCTCGCCACGCTCCGCCGACTGCTCGGGCACCACGTGGTCGAGGAGCGGGCGTGACCGACATCAAGCACGTGCTGGCGACCGCGCTCGCGGACGAACCGCCGTCGCGGCTGGACGCGGCGGCGATCGTGCGGGCCGGCCGCCGCCGGGTGGCCCTGCGGCGCTCCGCGACGGCCGCCGCCGTCCTCGTCGCGGTCGCGGCGGCATCCCTGCCCCTGGCGCTCGGCGCTCGCGGGCCGGGCGTCGACGCGGGCACGCCGCCGCCGTCCGACATCGTGACCACCGCGCCCTCGACCTCGTCCGCCCCGCCGCCCTCGGCGCGCCGGCCGCCGACCGGTCCGCCCGACGTCACGCTGCCACCGCCCGCCAAACCGCTGTCCGAGCGGCGCGCCGCCGAGCTGACCGCGGTGCTGGCCCACTCCGGCGCGCTGCCGCCCGTGCCGGCCAAGGGCGGGCGGGGTGCGACGGACCTCCCGTGGGAGTTCTTCATCGGCTGGAACGAGTACCGCGCCGCGGCCGAGCTGACGGGTGACCGGAAGGGGACGGTGCTGATCCGGATGAGCGACCGCCGGCTCACCTGCGTCCCGGTGAACCCGTCCTACTCGACCTGCGAGTGGCGGATCGTCGGCGGTGTCCGGGTCGCGGTCCAGACCTTCCACTACGAGCAGTCGCGCTCGATCGTCGTCACCGGGGCGACCGCGGACGGCGGCACCGTCTCGGTGACGGCGGTGAACGAGGACGGGCACGGCCGCCGGACCGGCGCGGACACCCCGCTGACCGTCGAAGAGGCCGCAAAGATCGCGACCGCACCGGGGTTGACGTTCTAACCTGGTCACCGTGGCGGAGGATCTGGTCGTGACGCGGACGCTGGTGGTGCCGGCGGCCGAGCTGGGCGAGCGGTTCTCGCGGTCCTCCGGTCCCGGCGGGCAGGGCGTGAACACGGCGGACAGCCGCGTCGAGCTGTCGTTCGACCTGGCCGCCTCGCCGTCGGTGCCCGCGTGGCTGCGGTCGCGGATGCTCGCGCGGTTGGAGAAGCGCCTGGTCGACGGGGTGCTGACGGTCGCGGCGAGCGAGCACCGGGCCCAGTTGCAGAACCGCGCGGCGGCCCGCGAGCGGATGGCGCGGCTCCTGCGGGACGCCGCCGCGGCTCCGCCCCCGGTGCGCCGCCCGACCAAGCCGACCAAGGGCTCGAAGGAACGCCGGATCGCGGAGAAGAAGCGCCGCGCGCAGACCAAGCAGGGCAGGCGCGGCGGCGGCTGGGACTAGCGACCGCCCGCCGGCCGCGCGGGACCGTCGCCCGAGGTCCGGGCGCGACGGACGCCCAGCCCGAGCCGGTCGACCGGAGAGCCCACCGTCCCCGCGGAGGAGAGCAGATGACGTCCCTGCGCACCCGGCTACCGCGCGTGAGCCTGGCGCTCGCCTCGCTCGCCGTCCTGGCCGCCTGCACCGGGCCCAGCGCGGCCGGCCCGCCGCCGACCGCCGGCACGGGCGGCGCGCGGCCCGGCGGTGACCTGCGCGTCGCGGTGATCTCCCACGGCACCGCCGGCGACGCGTTCTGGAACGTGGTGAAGAACGGCGCGACGGACGCGGGCAGGCAGCTCGGCGTCGCCGTGGACTACCACTCCGACGGCGACCCCGGACGCCAGGCCACGCTGATCGACAACGCCGTGGCGCAGGAGGTCGGCGGCCTCGTCGTGTCGATGGCCAACCCGGACGCGCTGAAGACGTCGATCGGGAGGGCGGTGTCGGCGGGCATCCCGGTGGTCACCGTCAACTCCGGCGGCGACCGGAGCGCGTCGTTCGGCGCGATCGGGCACGTCGGCCAGGACGAGGGCATCGCCGGCGAGCAGGCGGGCCGCCGGCTCCGGGACGCCGGCAAGGCGAAGCTGCTGTGCGTGATCCACGAGGCGGGCAACATCGGCCTCGCCCAGCGGTGCGCCGGCGCGCGGGCCGGGTTCGGCGGCGCGGTCACCGACCTCCAGGTCGACCTCAACAGCCCGACCGACGTGGCGTCCCGCATCGGCGGGGCGTTGCGGGCCGACCCGGAGGTGGACGCCGTGCTCGCGCTCAACCCGCAGGTCGCGGCCAGTTCGGTGCGCGCGGTCCGGGGCGCGTCGGCCGCGGCGGTGGTCGCCACCTTCGACCTCGACGCCGACGTGACGGACGCGATCAAGGCGGGCGACGTGCTGTTCGCCGTCGACCAGCAGCAGTACGAGCAGGGCTACCTGCCGATCGTGCTGCTCAAGCTGTACCGCGACAACGCCAATACCGTGGGCGGCGGGAGACCGGTGCTCACCGGTCCCGGATTCGTGGACCGGTCCAACGTGGACGTGGTCGCCGAGCACGCCGAGCGCGGCACCCGGTGACCGCGCGGACGACGGCGCCCGGCACGCGGGCGCCGGACGAGCGGACCGCGTCGGCCGGGCCGCTGGACCGGCTCGTCCGGCGGCCCGAGGTCGGCGCGCTGCTGGGCGCGCTGCTGGTGTTCGCGTTCTTCTCCGCGGTGACCGAGCGGTTCCTGAGCCCCGGCGGCGTGGCGACCTGGCTGGACGACGCCTCCACGCTCGGCATCGTGGCGGTGGCGGTGGCGCTGCTCATGGTCGGCGGCGAGTTCGACCTGTCGGCCGGCGTCCTGACGGCGTCCACCGCGCTGGTCACCGCCATCCTGTCGACGCGCCTGGGCTGGCACGTGTGGCTCGCGCTCGCCGCCTCGCTGGTGTTCGCGCTGGCGGTCGGCGCGCTGAACGGCTGGCTGGTGGTGCGGACCGGCCTGCCGAGCTTCATCGTCACGCTCGGCACGTTCCTCGCGCTCCAGGGCCTGAACCTGGGTGTCACCCGGTTGGTCACCGGCACCGTGCAGGTCTCCGGGATGCGGTCGGCGGCGGGCTACGAGTCGGCGGGGTTCGTGTTCGCGTCGACGTTCCCCGTCGGCGGCACGGCGTTCCCGGTGTCGGTCCTGTGGTGGGTGGCGGTCACGGTGGTCGCCGCGGTGGTCCTGGCGCACACCCGGTTCGGCAACCGGGTCTTCGCGGTCGGCGGCGCGGCGGCGGCGGCCCGCGCGGTCGGCGTGCCCGTGCGGCGCACGAAGGTCCTGCTGTTCACCACGACCGCGGGCGCGGCGTGGCTGGTCGGGACGATCGGCATCCTGCGGTTCACCAGCGTGCAGGCCAACCAGGGCGTCGGGCTGGAGTTCCAGTACATCGTCGCGGCGGTGATCGGCGGCTGCCTGCTCACCGGCGGGTTCGGTTCGGCGGTGGGCGCGGCGCTCGGCGCGCTGATCTTCGGCATGGCGCGGCAGGGCATCGTCTACGCCAACTGGGACAGCGACTGGTTCCAGCTGTTCCTCGGCGTGCTGCTGCTGGCGGCCGTGCTGGTCAACAACGCCCTGCGGCGGCGGGCGGAGAGGACGCGGCGATGACACCGCCCGAGCACCGCCCGTTGCTGGAGGTCCGGGGCGTCGGCAAGACCTACGGGAGCGTCGTCGCGCTGCGGGACGTGTCCACCGTGGTCCACGCCGGCGAGGTCACGTGCGTGCTGGGCGACAACGGCGCGGGCAAGTCGACGCTGATCAAGGTCTTGTCCGGCGTGCACCGGCACGACCGCGGCGCGCTGCTGGTGGAGGGCGAGGAGACCCGGTTCTCCTCGCCGCGCGAGGCGCTGGACCGCGGCATCGCGACCGTCCACCAGGACCTGGCCCTCGTGCCGCTGCTGAGCGTGTGGCGCAACTTCGTCCTCGGCTCGGAGCCGACGGCGCGGTTCGGGCCGCTGCGGTTCCTCGACCGGCGCGCGGCCCGCGAGGTCACCCGGACCGCGCTGGCCGACCTGGGCATCGACGTCCGGGACGTGGAGCAGCCGGTGGGCACGCTGTCCGGTGGCGAGCGGCAGTGCGTGGCGATCGCGCGGGCCGTCCACCTCGGGGCGAAGGTGCTGGTGCTGGACGAGCCGACCGCCGCGCTGGGCGTGAAGCAGGCCGGGCTGGTGCTCAGGCACGTGGCGCGGGCCCGCGACCGGGGCCTGGGCGTCGTGCTGATCACCCACAACCCGCACCACGCGTACCCGGTGGGGGACCGGTTCCTGCTGCTCAGGCGCGGGCGGGTGCTGGGCGCGCACGAGAAGTCGGAGATCGGCCCCGACGAGCTGGCCAGGCAGATGGCGGGCGGTTCCGACGAGCTGGACGAGCTGGCGCACGAGCTGCGGGGCGGCGACGGGTGACCGGCGGGTCCGCTGGTCGGCCCGCTGATCGGCTGAGCGGGGCGGGGTGAGCGGACCGGGTGAGCGGGGCGGGCCGCGATCACCGCGCGGCAGTGCCCCGACCCCGGCCGACCTGGTCCAGGCGAACCCGAGCCCTGCCGACCTGCTCCCGCCCGACCTGCTCCCGGCCGGTCCCGCCTCGCCCGGCCTGGTCCCAGCCGACCCCGCCCCTGCCGGCCTGGTCCCTGCCTGCCTGGTCCCAGCCGGCCTGACCTCGACCGGCTTGACCTCGACCGGCCTGACCTCGACCGGCCTGACCTCGACCGGCCTGGTTCCGACCGGCCTGCTCCCGACCGGTCTGGTGCACCGCGTACGCCGCGGCGTGCGGCACGGCTTCGCCCTCGCCCGTCACCCGGGGCAGGCGCGGGCTCACCGCGTTCAGCACCTCGCGCAGCGACGTGGCCGCCTCCGGCTGCTGCCACAGCATCGTGTGGATCGAGCCGCGCCACTCCGTCGTGAACTCGGCCCGCGCCTGCTCCAGCCGCACCCCGGGCGCGGTCACGACCCGCCTGCGCGCCTCGTCCAACCGCGCGCTGACCACGTCGACCAGCGTCGGCGCGAGCACCGCCACCACCCGTGCGCGCAGGTCGGGCCACTGATCGGTGTCCGCCGACTTGGCCAACGCGCTCGCGACGACGCCGGCCAGCAGCCGGAGCGGTTCCTCACGCACCTGCGGTCCTCCCCGGCTCAATCGGCTCTACCGCCCTCGCGGTAGGTGGGGCCGAAGTGCGAGCCGCGCTGGTCGTTGCGGTCGAAGTACTGCATGACGTCGGCGCGCTGCCAGGTCGGCACGTGCGCGTCGCGGCCGGCCTGGACCACCGTCGACCCGCCGCTCGCGACGGCGTGCTGGTCGACGGTCGGCGTCGCGTGCCCGGCCGGCGGGCCGTCGAGGCGCAACGCGTGCACGTCGCCGTCGGGTATCCACATCCAGCCGTGGCCGCGGAAGGTCTTCTCCACCACTTCGACCCGGCGGAAGTCGGCGGGGCTCAGCGTGGTGTGCCCGGCCAGCACCAACGTGGAATAGACGATCTCGGACAGCACCACGACGAGATCGGCGTCCGGGAATTGCTCCAGCGCGAGGTGCGCCGGTTCGCTGTTCAGCAGACGTGAGACGAGCACGGAATCCTGGCCGGGGAATCCGTTCGCGCCGTCGACCACCGCGCCGTGGTGGATCGCGAGGCGCATCCGGGCGCGTGCCTCGGGCACCCGGTAGCGGTTCGACGCGGACAGTTCCGCGTTGAGCGCGCGGACGTAGCGGTCGACGACGACGTGCTCGGGCGCGTCCGGCGGCAGCACCGCCCACTCCTCGTCGCCCTTGGCCTGGCGGTGCCACGTCGACCGGTCGAGGCCGGCCTCCTCACCCGCCCGGTCGAGGCTGCGGACCAGCAGTTCCTGCAGGTCACGCTGCAACCGGTCGTCAGCCGCGCCGTAGCGCCGCAGGTCGCAGCAGACCAGCAGGCTGCGTCGGAAGGTGGCAGGACTCATGGGCTCGGCCTTTCGACGTGGTGCGGGCGCGCCACCGCGCGTGGGGTCGCCCGGAGCGCGGAGCCGCGGCGAGGTGCCGCGCCGGGGGTCGGGAACCGCAGAACTGCGGACAGTTCTTCAGATGCCCGCGAATTTTCGCAGGTTTTCCAGGTCGGGCACCAGTACATCACGTCGGAGGTGGCTGACGACCACCCCTGCTTTGCGCAGATCGCTGAACGCCTTCTCCGCCGTTCTGGGCTTCATCCCGGCGATGGAGGCGAGTTCGACCTTGGTCAGCGGAATTCCGAGCGTCCAGCCCGCGGCCTCCTCCCGGCCGTAGGTCTGCACCAATTCCGCGAGCACCCTGGCCACCCGTTCGGCGGCGGGGTGGGACAGGAAATCGCGGCGGCGCTGGTTGGCCCAGCGCAGCCGGTCGTTGATCATCCCGATCAGTTCCACGAACACGTCGTTGCGCCGGTGCAGGAAGGTCATCAGCTCGCCGCTGGTGATCAACTTGGCGACGACGTCACCGCACGTCACGACGGTGGCCGAGCGGGGCTTCTGGTCGAGCGCCGCCATCTCGCCCACCAGGTCGCCCGCGACCCGGATGGCGAGCAGCGCGGTGTCGCCCGTCTCGTCGGTGGTCTGCACCTTCACCACGCCGTCGAGCAGCAGGAGGACGTGAGTGTCCTTCGCGTCCTGCTCGATGACCTCCCGGTCGGCCGTGTAGCGCACGACCGTCCCGATGTTCAGCAGTTCTTGTCGGGTGTTGTCGCGGAGGCGACCCAGCAGGCTGTTGCTGGGCCACCCTGGCTCCGTTGTCATCATGGTCGGCATGGGCAGCATGTGGTTCCTGTTACTGTCGTGACCGGCGGGAACTCAATTCGAACCGACCTGCGTCGGGCGGCAAGTGATGGTCTCCCCGAACGTGGTGCGGACAGTACACCCGAATGGGCGTAACTGACCCTGTCTTGGCGGGCGTTTTGCGTACCGACCTCCTATTCAAGATCACGTGCTAATGCACGCGCAATACCGAATCGAATGGAATTGCGCTGCTCCCGAGCGGTGGGACCGCCGTCACGCGGGGAACAGCTGTCCGATCCGGGACCTTGGACCTGTTGGCGGGCCCGAAGGACCCGTCGTCGCACGGACCACCCGAGGAGACGCTTGTGAGTGCGCTGTTCAGCCCGTTGACCCTCCGCTCGGTCACGCTCCCGAACCGGATCACGGTCAGCCCGATGTGCCAGTACTCCGCTCGTGACGGCTTCCCCGACGACTGGCACCTCGTCCACCTGGGTTCGCGCGCGGTGGGGGGCGCCGGCCTGGTGCTGTCGGAGGCGACCGCGGTGCAGGCGGTCGGGCGGATCTCGCCCGACGACACCGGGCTGTGGGACGACGCCCACGTCGAGGCGTGGCGGCCGATCACCGCCTTCATCCGGGCCAACGGTTCCGTGCCCGGTGTGCAATTGGGCCACGCCGGCCGCAAGGCGTCCACGTACGCGCCGTTCGAGTCGCGGCACGGCGGCGTGCCCGACGAGGAGGGCGGCTGGACCCCGGTCGCGCCGAGCGCCGTGCCGTTCAGCGGGACGTACCGGACGCCGGTCGAGCTGGACGAGGCGGGCATCGCGGGTGTCGTGGCGGACTTCGCCGCCGCGGCGCGCAGGGCCGTCGCCGCCGGCTTCGAGGTCGTCGAGGTGCACGCCGCCCACGGCTACCTGGTGCACGAGTTCCTGTCGCCGCTGAGCAACCGGCGGACCGACGGGTACGGCGGCTCGCTGGAGAACCGGACCAGGCTCGCGCGGGAGGTGACGGCCGCGGTCCGCGAGGCGGTCGGCGAGGACGTGCCGGTGCTGGTGCGCGTGTCCGCCACCGACTGGGTCGAGGGCGGCTGGACCGACGAGGACGCCGTCGTGCTGGCGCGCGACCTCGCCGCACTGGGCGCGGACCTGATCGACGTGTCGACCGGGGGCAACGTGCCCAAGGCGGAGATCCCGGTCGGCCCCGGCTACCAGGTGCCGTTCGCGGAGACCGTGCGCCGGAAGGCCGACGTGCCCGTCGGGGCGGTCGGCCTGATCACCGAGGCCCGGCAGGCGGAGCGCATCGTCGCCGACGGCTCGGCCGACCTGGTCCTGCTCGCGCGGGAGCTGCTGCGCGACCCGTACTGGCCTCGGCGCGCGGCCAAGGAGCTGGGGGCGCAGATCGCTCCGCCGCGGCAGTACGCCAGGGCGTTCTAGGCGCCGCGTCAAAGGTCGGGCTGCCGGTGCGGAACCGGCAGCCCAACCTCTTCAGCGGATCTCGGTGTGTCAGCGACGGTAGTCGTCGTACTCGTCGTCCGACGGGTCGTCGTAGCGATCATCGCTACTACGACGGCCACCGTCGGAATCGCCGGACAGCTCGCGTTGCAAGGCGTCAAAGTCGGTGTTGTGAGAGCTGTACTTCAGCTCCCTCGCCACCTTCGTCTGCTTGGCCTTCGCTCGGCCGCGCCCCATGGCTCGACCCCCTCGCACAGGGACGGGGGCGGCCGGGGGAACGGCGGCCCCACTCGTCTCGACAACTAGTTCCTGGTAACTACCGTACCGTGTCGAAGGGGTTCCTCGCGACGCGGTAGGCGTGACACGTGCCGCCAATTCTCCGCGTGGGAGGATGCGCGGGTGCCTAGACCGTTCGTCGCCTACCTCAGGGTGTACGAACCGCTGTCGGCTCTTGACCCGCCGTTGGCGGACCAGGTGCGAAAAGCCCTGGAAGCGGGCCCTTTGAGCCGGGCGGACGCCGGGAACCGCGAACGGGAGCTGTGGCTGCGATCACAACTGGCCCGGCCGCGCCGATTGCTGCCGGGTGAACGCGCCGATGGGCGTGTCGCGCCCGACACGCCGCTCGACGTGATGACCATCAGCCCGGCGGAGGTCCCCGGCGACGTGGGCCCCGGACCCCTGGTGTGCCCGCTCGACCTCCGGGCGCGGTCGGCGGCGGCCCTCGTGGGCTTCCTGGCGACCTCCACCGGCCCGCTCCAGGACGAGGCGCTGTCGGTGAGCCCCGAGACGATCCGGGCGCGGGCCTCGGCCGTCATGGCGGAGCTGACGGGCGGCGCGGTCCACGTCATCTCCACCACCTGGACCGTGCCGCTGCCGTGGTTCGCCCTGTTCGACCCGAACGCGCGCCGCATCGTGCCCGCGCCCCGCGACGACCCCGAGCGCCAGGTGTCGTGGCGGGCGTCGATGGCGGACGCCCGGCGGCGCGTGGCGCGGGCGCGGACGGTCGTGTCGCGGTCGCTGGGCGACGAGGGGCCGGCCAAGGTGCTCGCGGACACGGGGCGGTGGCTCGACCACTTCTCGCCCGACTCGGCGGTGGAGCTGGACTACGGCGGGCTCGTGCAGCTGATCGAGGACAGGGACCTGCTGGAGGACTCGTCCGCGCAGGACGTCAACGCGATCGTCGACGCGCTGGAGGCCGGGGACGCGGAGGAGGTCGCCCTCCGCTACGAGCGGCTGCGCGAGTTCTGGGGCGACCTGGCCCGCCGCGAACGCCACGGCTGACCCACCCGGACCGCCGTCCGCCGACCCGAGCCCGAGCCCGAGCCCGAAGTCCGAGTCCGAAGTCCGAAGTCCGAGTCCGCCGAAGGTGTCCCTGCCGGCCCGGCCCCTGCCCACCCAGCGCGGCCCTGCCCACCCAGCGCGGCCCGGCCCACCAGCGCGGCCCGGCCCACCCAGCGCGGCCCGGCCCACCCAGCGCGGCCCGCCGAGTCCGATCCGCCCAGCGCGACCCCCGTCGAGCGCGGCTCCTGCCCGGTGGCGGTGGCGGCCCACGCGCGGACCTCGCCGCGCATCCCGGTAGGCGCGGCGCGGTCGTGTCGAAGGCGCTGCCGGAGCTGTGGTGACGGCGGGCTCGGGTTGGTTCAGTTCGGCTTGTCGGTGGTCGGTTGCCCTGTGGTCGGCTCGGTGCTGGTCGGCTCGGTGCTGGTCGGCTCGGCGGTGGTCGGCTCGGTGCCGGCCGGTTGCCCGGTCAGGTCGCCCCTGGCGGAGGTGGGGCCGAGCAGGAGGCGGGCCGCCGTCGCGCCGGCGGCGGCCAGGAGCAGTGCCGCCGGCCACCCGAGGCTCACCGCCACCCACCCCGCCACGGCCGGGGTGATGGTCGCGCCGAGGTAGCTCGCCGTGTTCTGCATGCCCAGCGCCGTGCCGCTGCTGCCCTCCGGCGCGAGTTCGGCGGCGGCCGTCACGGCCAGGCCGTTCCAGCACAGCGCCAGCGCCGTCGTCGGCACCAGCACCGCCGCCGACAGCCACACCGGAGCCCCATCGAGGACCGCGCACACGGCGAACCCCGCCGCGATGACCACGCTCAGGGCCTTCAGCGGGCCCACCCGGTCGCGCACCCGGTCCGACCACACGCCCACGCCGAGCCTGCCCAGACCGCCCAGCACCTGGGCGGTCGCGAACAGGCCCGCCGCGACGCCCACCGGCACGCCGCGCCGGTGCAGGAGTTCCACCAGCAGCGCGGCGGCGGTGAACTGGGGTACCACCAGCAGCCCGCCGGCCGCGCTGAGGCGGATCAGCCTGCGATCGGACAGGACCACGCCGTGGCGGTGCCGGGTGCGGGGCGCGCCCGGTGGTTCCCGCACCAGGACCGCCACCGCCACCGCCACGAAGGCCGTGACCCCCGCCAGCGCCAGGAACGCCGCCGGCACGCCCGCCGCGACCGCCACCACCGGCAGCACCGCGGCCGTCAGCGCCGCGCCGAGTGGCGTCGCGGTCTGGCGGATGCCCATCGCCAGGCCGCGACGACCCGCCGGGAACCACGTCATCACGGCGCGACCGCTCGCCGCGTTGACGCTCGCCCCGAACAGGCCGACACCCACCAGCGCCAGCCCGGCGACAACCGGGCCGTCCAAGGCCGCCAACGCCAGGCACGACGCCGCACCCACGCCACCGAGCGCCATCACGAGGCGTTCGCCCCGGCGGTCGGCGACAGCGCCCCACGGGACGAGGGCGAGCATCGTGCCCAGGTTGACCGCGCCCAGCAGCAACCCGACCTCGGGCAGCGTCAGGTCGAAGTGCTCGCGCAGGTGCGGGGTGATCGCGGGGAGCCCGAGGAACACCGCCGCGTTCGTGCCCTGCGCCAGCGCGCCCACGGCCAGGACCACCCAGCGGTACCCCATGCCTGCACGCTAGGGCGACAGCTCACGATCCGGGAGGGTCATCCCAGGTCTTGGTACATCGTCCAGGGCTGATCACCTCCTCCACCTCGTCCAGTGCCCCGGCGGTGTTCATTGTCGAACGGGAGTTCGAATGGGGGCAAGATCACGATCGGGTGATCGGCGGGAACGGAAGAACGGCAGGAATGGAAGAACGGCAGGCACGGAAGAACGGCAGGCACGGAAGGACAGCAGGCACGGAAGGGGCGGGAACGGAAGGACGGCGGGAACGGAAGTCGAGATCAGTCCTTCGCCCGACCGGGGTTCGTGGGCCACCCGCGCTCCGCCGCCAGCAGCTCGTCCACCGAAGCCCGGCCGTTCTGGTACCGGTCCGCGATCTCCGCGTTCAACCGGTCCACCACGACCTGCACCTCGCGCCGCCGCCCCGACACGGACGCCTCCTCGTTCACGAACGTCCGCAGCGCCAGGTCCAGCTTGTCGTCCGACAACGCGCTCACGTCTGACAGGTCCACGTCCGACACCAGCGCCTCGACGTGCCGCCGGTGCGCCTCCGCCCGCGACGGCTCCTGCGTCTGGTACCGGCCCAGCCCGGTCGCCGGACCCACCGCGTTCGACGCCAGGATCGTCGCCAGCTGGTCCACCACCGCCGAACCGCCGTCGGTGCGCCGCGCCTGCTCGGCCCGCACGATGTCGATCCGCGCGTGCAGCAGCCGCCGGAGGTACGACAGGTCGGTCTCCTCCTGCGCCGCCTCGTCGCGCAGCGCGCGCACCTCGGCGAGCGACAGCCGCTCGACCCCCTCCGCGTAGTCGGGGGCGAGCACCCGGTCGATTCGGCGGCGCCCGCCAGGACGCACCTCGATCACGTACTCATCCTGAGGTAGTTCCTGCCCACCCGCCAACACAAACCTGCTTCCAAAGTTGTCTCAAACCTGTACCGGACCGCGCACGCCGAGCAGCTCGCGCGCCTCGTCCGGGGACAGCGGCGGCCGTTGGGCGATCTTCGCCAGACCCGCCGCGCGGGCGACCAGCTGCGCGTTGTCGCGCACCGGCTGACCCTTGGCGTAGCTGAGGGTGTCCTCCAGGCCGACCCGCAGGTGACCGCCGGTGCTCAGCGCCGCCAGCAGCACGGGCAGGGACGTCCGGCCGATGCCGGTGGCCGAGAACGACGCGCCGTCCGGCAGCAGGCGCAGCGCCGCGACCAGCGTCTCCGCGTCACCCGGCATGCCGCCCGGCACCCCCATCACCAGGTCGACGTGCACCTTCCCGCCCGCGGGCAGGCCGTGCCGGTCCAGCAGCCTGCGCAGCGAGGCGAGCTGGCCGAGGTCGAAGATCTCGTACTCGGGCGCGATCCCGCGTTCCTGCATCCCCTTGTGCAGGGCGACCACGAACTCCCAGCGGTTCAGGAAGACGTCGTCGCCGAAGTTCACCGTGCCCATCGTGCAGGAGGCCGAGTCGGGCAGCGCGTCCAGCACGCGCAGCCGGTCCGCCTCCGGGTCGGTCACCGCGCCGCCCGTGGACAGCTGGACGACGAGCGACGTCTGCTCCCGCAGCGCCTGCACGGTGTCCCTGAGCCGGCCGAGGTCGAGCGTCGGCCGGGTGTCCTCGCCCCGGATGTGGACGTGGACCATCGCCGCACCGACCTGCTCGCACGCCTGCGCGGTGGCGACCAGCTCGTCGAGGGTGACGGGCAGCTGCGGCACGTCGGCCTTGGCGTGCTCGGCCCCGGTGGGGGCGACGGTGAGCAGCGTGCCGTGGGAACCGGGTCGGGGCATGTCGTGATCCTGGCACAGAACCCGCGCCGCCCGACCCGGCTACCGCCCGAGGTTGCGGGCTGCCTCCCGCCCGAGGCCGGGGGTGTCCGGCGGCACGGAGTCGGGGTCGACGGCCGCCTGCACGACCCGGTCCTCGGCGCCGACCAGCAGTTCGGTCTCCACCGGCACCGACCGCTTGACCAGCGCCAGCGCGATCGGCCCCAGCTCGTGGTGCAGCGCGACCGAGCCGACGCGGCCCACCACGCGGTCGCCGACGAGCACCGGGTCGCCGGTCTCCGGCTGGACCTCGCGCGAGCCGTCCAGGTGCAGCAGCAGCATCCGCCGGGGCGGGCGGCCGACGTTGTGCACCTTCGACACCGTCTCCTGGCCCCGGTAGCAGCCCTTGTCCAGGTGGACGGCCGAACCGATCCAGTTCACCTCGTGCGGGATGGTCCGCTCGTCGGTGTCCACGCCCAGCCGGGGCCGCAGCGCCTCGACGCGCAGCGCCTCGAACGCCCAGCTGCCCGCCGGTCGCGCGCCGCCGTCGGTGAGCCGGCCCCACCACTCGACCAGCGACCCCCGGGGCACCACCAGGTCGGCCGCGTCGTGGCCGGGCCACGGCATCCGCCGGACGAAACCGCCGCCGGGCAGCGCCGCCACGCCCGACCCGTCCGGCACCGGCACCCCCAGCCGGGCGAGCAGCCCGGCGACCTCCGGCCCGACCGCGGACAGGACGGCCAGCTCGGCCGTCGCGTCCCGCGGCTCGACCTTCGACCAGAACACCATCTTGGTCAGGTACGAGAGCAGCGCGGGCGCGGTCGCCGCCTCGGTGTCGAGGTAAACCGCGCCGCCGACGTTCGCCGCCACGGCGTGGTGCTCGACCCGCCCCTGCACGTCCAGGACCAGCGCCTCGGTGCCGCGGTCCTCGCCGAGCGCCTCGAAGTGCTGGCTGGTCAGCGAGTGCAGCCAGGTGAGCCGGTCGTCGCCGGGCACCGCCAGCACGGCCCGGTGGGACCGGTCGAACACCGCGACCGACCGCGCCGCCGACCGTTGTTCCGCGAACGGGTCGCCGAAGTGCCAGGGCACGCCCTGGTCGACGGCGCCCTCGAACGGGGCGACAGCTCCGGGCACGGACAGCAGCGGTGACGTCACGAGTTCTCCTTCAAGCAGTCTCGGCAGGTGCCGGACAGCGCGAGGTGGCTTGCGTCCAGTTCGAACCCGTAGTCGGCCCTCAGTGTTCCGCCGAGGTGCGTCAGCGCCTCGCACGGCGCCTCGTCGATGTGCCCGCACCGGTGGCACACCAGGTGCACGTGCTCGTGCTCGTCCACCGAGTAGGTAGGCGCGCCGTGACCCAGGTGGGTGTGCCGCACCATGCCGAGCCGGTCCAGCAGGTCCAGCGTCCGGTAGATCGTCGTGATGTTCACGGTCGGCGCGGTGACGCGCACCCGGCGGCAGATCTGCTCCGGGGTGGCGTGGCCGAGTTCGCGCACCGCGTCCAGCACGAGCTGGCGCTGGGGCGTCATCCGCATGCCGCGGTCGTGCAGTGTCTTGCGCAGGGCCTTCGGGCCGCTAGCGGTGTCCACGAACCCGATGGTAGGCCGTGAGTAGTCTCACGGTATGCGTGTGCTCGCACTACTGGACGGAACCCTCGCCGATCCCGACGAACCCCTCATCCGGATCGACGACCTGGGCCTCGTGCGCGGCGACGGCGTCTTCGAGACGATCCTCGTCGTCGACGGCCGGCCCAGGGAACTGGAGCCCCACCTGGACCGGCTGGACCGCTCGGCGGCCATGCTGGACCTGCCCGCGCCGGACCGCGCCGCGTTCGGGCGGGCGATCGACCGGGTGCTGGGCGCCTGGACCGGCGGACGGGAGTTCGCCCTCAAGCTCGTCCACACGCGGGGCGTGGAGGGTGGTGACGGCACGCCCACCGGGTTCGCGCTCGGGGTGGAGGTCCCGCCGAAGGCGGTCGCCCAGCGCGCCGACGGCCTCGCGGCGGTGACCCTGGAGCGCGGTGTCGAGCCGGGCCTGGCCGAGCGCGCGCCGTGGCTGCTGCTGGGCGCGAAGACGCTGTCGTACGCGGTCAACATGGCGGCCCTGCGGGAGGCCGAGCGGCGCGGCGCGTCCGAGGTCGTGTTCACGACGTCGGACGGCTCGGTGCTGGAGGGCCCGACGTCGACGCTGATCGCGGTGCGCGGCCGCCGGCTGACCACGCCGCCCGCGACCCTCGGCATCCTGCCCGGCACCACGCAGGCCGCGCTGTTCCGGGCCGCCGAGCGCGCCGGGTGGGCGGTGGAGGTCGCCCCGGTCGCGGTGGACGAGCTGTACGACGCGGACGGCGTGCTGCTGGTGTCCAGCGTCCGCAGGATCACGCGCGTGCACACGTTGGACGGGAAGACGCTGCCCGACTCCAGGGACCTGCACGCGCGGCTCGTCGAGCTGTACGAGTCGGAGTACTGACCCCGCCCACCGGAACTCCGCCCGGTGGACGGGCCGTCCGAGCCCGGTCCCGGATCGGGAGCGGACTCGGACGGCCGACGGGACCGGGCGCCTACTTGAGCCCGTTGTCCACGGCGCTCATCAGCACGCCGGTGTCACCGGACATCTCCCAGATCATCGCGCCCAGCAGGCCGCGCTGCTTCATCCACGCGGTCTTCTTCTGGATCGCCCACGCGTCGTCGAACGTCCACCACTGCCCGCCGTTGCCGGTGAAGCAGGACGTCGCGACCGCCGCCTCGTCGTGGTACACCGTGCAGTTGGGCACGCTGGCGAGCAGGTTCGAGTACCCGCGCGTGCCGGCCTCCTCCGCGAACTGCCCCGGCGCGGCGCCCGTCGCCGACTGCCACTCGCCCTTCTTCCCGCCGTCCTGGACGCCCTGCCAGCCGCGGCCGTAGAACGCCAGCCCGACGGTGATCTTGCGCGGGTTCACGCCCGCCTCCAGGTAGGCGTTGACCGTGTCCTCCACGCTGAAGTGGAACGGGTACGGGTCGTCCGCGTCCTTGTACAGGTTGCCCTGGTGGCCGGTCCGGTTCGGCTCCCACGAGTTGTCGCTGCCGGAGCCGTGGAAGTCGTAGCCCTGGACGTTGAAGATGTCCATCGACTTCGCGACCTCGGCCAGCTCCCAGCCGGCGTCGATCTTCGCCCGGTCGGCCGGGGTGAACGCGGTCAGCTGGTACCGCTTGCCGGTGGTCTTGGACAGCTCGTCCATCTGCTTGCGGAACTCCTCGATCAGGAGGGTGTTGTTCCGCTTGTCGTTCGGGCTGATGTGGTTGCCGGGGTGGCCCTCCGCGCCCGGCCACTCCCAGTCGAGGTCGACGCCGTCGAAGATGCCCGCCGCCGTGCCCGGACCGCCCGCGCCGTTGTAGGTCGGCAGGTTGCCCTTGAGGTAGATGTCCAGGCAGGACGCGACGAACTTCTTGCGCGACGCGTCCGTGGCCGCGACGTCCGAGAAGTACTTCGAGTACGTCCAGCCGCCCAGCGAGATCAGGATCTTCAGGTGCGGGTGCTTGGCCTTGAGCTTCTTGAGCTGGTTGTAGTTGCCGCGCAACGGCTCCCAGCCGGTGTCGGCCACGCCGTCCACGGACTGCGCCGAGCTGAACGGCCTGCTGTAGTCGGCTTCCGCGTCACCCGCGCCGTCACCCTGGTTCGGGTCCTGCGGGTTGGGCGAGGTGCCCTTCGTGACGCCGTGGAGGCACGTCAGGTTGACCGGGTCGATGTTGCCGAAGGCGTAGTTGATGTGCGTCAGCTTCGCCGCCGCGCCGTTGGTGTCCAGGTTCTTCACGAAGAACTGGCGGCCGTAGATGCCCCACTGGACGAAGTAGCCGACCTTCGCGTACCCGCCGACGATGTCCGACGTGGTCACCTTGACGGAGTTGCTCGCGCCGGACACGTTGTCGTAGATGTCGCGCGCCTTCACCGAGAACGTGTACTCGGTGGACGGCGACAGGCCGTCGATCTTCGCCGTGGTCTCGGTGACCGTGGCGCGGACCGTGGAGCCCTGGTAGACGTCGTAGTTCGCGACCTTGCTGTTGTCGGTGGCCGCGTCCCACGTGAGCGTCACGCTGCCCGCGTCCTTGCCGGTGCCGCGCAGGTTGCCCGGCGCGCTCGGCGGCTGGGTGTCGTCGGCCGGGTTGTTCGTGGTGACGCTGAGCGCGTTGCTCGCGGGCGACTGGGTGCCCTTGGTGTCCTTGGCCTTCACCGTGAACGAGTACGCGGTGTTCGGCGTGAGGCCGGTGACCGTGGCGCTCGTGCCGGTGACGGTGGTGGCCAGCGTCGAGCCGTTGTAGACGTCGTAGCCCGCGACCGGCAGCGAGCCCGCCGTGGAGGCGTTCCAGGCCAGGGAGACGCTCTTGGTCGTCTTCGCCGGCGAGCGCAGGTCGCCCGGCGCGGTCGGCGGGACGTCCGGCGAGCCGTCGCAGTTGGCGTTGTTGATCCGGCAGGTCACCGGTTCGACGGCCCGGCTGAGCGTGAACGTCGGGCTGTACGGCTCGGTCGTCTTCCGCGGGCCCACCGACTTGTTGTAGTGGACCGGCGCCAGCGTGACCGTGTTGCCGGTCTGGCTGACGGTGCCGTTGTTGGCGTTGCTCGCCGTGACGCCCGAGGGCAGCGTGAAGGTGATCGCCCAGTCGGACAGGGTGGCGTCGGTGTTGTTGGCGACGATGAACTTGCCGGTGGAGCCGGAGAGGCTGAAGTCCGCGGTGACCGGCGCGGGCGCGGGCGGTTCGGGGCCGGTGCCGTCGCAGTTCGCGCCGTTGAGCGTGCAGGAGGTCGGGTCGGCCTCCCGGCTGAGCGTGAACGTCGGGCTGAACGGGTCGGTGTTGCGGCCCGGCTGGATGGTGTTGATGTAGTAGGCCGGGGTGAGCGTGACCCTGGTCCCGTTCTGCGTGGTCGACGCGTTCTGCGCGCCGCTGACCGTGACGCCGGCCGGCACGTCGAACTTGATCGACCAGCCGGTGACGGCGGCCGACGTCGGGTTGGAGACCACGAACTTGCCCGTGGTGCCCGTTCTGGTGAACGTCGCGGTCAGGCCCGCAGCGGCTGATGCCGGCGTGACGGTGGTGGCGATGGTGGCGAGTGCCACCAGCGCGATGGCTAGTCGGCGCATGTCGGTTGTGCCTCTCGATTGACAGGGACAGTCGAGAACCACGGCGGCCAGGTCTGAACGTAGGTCGTGCTCCCTCGAATGACAATGGGTCTAGACCAATTGCGTCCGTTCAGCCGCGCGGGTGGAACCGGAGCCGCGTGCCGGGGCGCGCCTGGCCGAGCAGCGGGAGCGCGTCCGTCGGGACCACGCCGATCACCGGGTAGCCGCCCGTCGTGGGGTGGTCGGCGAGGAATACCACTGGTTGGCCGTCCGGGGGCACCTGGACCGCGCCGGTGACGAGCCCCTCGCTGGGCAGCTCCCGACCGCGGTGGCGGTCGGTCCGGTCGAGCGCGGGGCCCCGGAGCCGGACGCCGACCCGGTTGCTCCGTTCGGACACGGTCCACCGCCCGGCGCGGAGCCGGCCCACCGGGTCGTCGAACCAGTCGTCGCGGGGTCCGAGGTGGACGGGCACCGCCAGTTCGTCGCCGACGCGCACGGGCGGGAGGACGTCCGCGCCGACCGGGACGCCGGTCACCGCGCCGAGCGGCAGCTCGTCGCCGGGCGCGAGCGGGGCGGGCCCGAGGCCGGAGAGCAGGTCGGTCGCGCGGCTGCCCAGTTCCGGCGGCGTCGCGACGCCACCGGAGACGGCCAGGTAGCAGCGCAGGCCGCCGGTCGGCGCGCCGATGGCCAGCTCGTCGCCCGGCCGCAGGTGGCACGGCGAGTCGCGGTGCGCGCCGCCGACCAGCACCGGCGCGCTCGGCCCGGTGACCGCGACGGTGCACGAGGCGCCGGCCCGCACGACCAGCCCGCCGAGCAGGACCTCCAGGCCGGCGGCGTCCTCCGGGTTGCCCACCAGGCGGTTGGCCAGGCGCAGGGACGGCGGGTCGAGCGCGCCGGACGGCGGCACGCCCAGGTGCGCGTGGCCGGGTCGGCCCAGGTCCTGGACCAGCGCCAGGGGGCCGGTGCGCAGGACGGTCAGCGACCGGCTGGTCATCCCACCGCCTCGAACCGGACCCGGTCGCCGGGCGCCAGCAGGGCCGGGACGTCACCGGTCGGGTCGAACAGCGGCGCGTCGGTGCGGCCGATCAGCCGCCACCCGCCGGGCGTCGAGCGCGGGTACGCGGCGGTGTACTCGCCCGCCACGCCGACCGCGCCGGCGGGGACCTTCGTGCGCGGCGAGTCGAGCCGCGGCTGGCGCAGCGGCGGCGGCAGCCCCACGAGGTAGGCGAACCCTGGCGCGAAACCGCAGAACGCCACCGAGTACGTCGCCGCCGCGTGCAGCCGGACCACCTCGTCGGCGGTGACGCCCGCGGTCGCCGCGACCAGCTCCAGGTCCGGCCCGTCGTACACGACCGGGATCACCACCTGCCGGGACGGCACGTCCACGCGGTGCGCCAGGTCCACGGTGCCCAGGAGCCGGAGCACGGCGGGCAGGCCGCCGGGCCGCGCCGCGACCAGCACCGTGCGCGCCGCCGGCACCACCTCGACCACCTCGGGCGGGTCGGCGGCCCGGACCGCCGCGCGCACGGCCTCCACCTCGCCGGTCGAGTCGACCTCGACCAGCACCGCGTCGGTACCGCAACGCCGCAGCCGCATAGCTACAGGGTAGGTGGTCGAGGGGGATTGTTGAACAATCCGATGAGTGAACTTTCGGACGACCGGAGCGGCGGTCCTCAGCCGACGACGCGCTTGAGGTGCGCCGACGTGTGCGGCTGGAGGGGGTGGCCGACCATCGCCCGCTCCTCGACGTACGCCAGGTCGCCGTTGTTGACGATGCCGTACAGCCGCTGCGAGCCGGTGACCTCCTTGGCGGTCGCCGTGCGGACCACCGCGTCCGTGCCCAGCTCCCAGGACGTCTGGTTGCGCGGCTTGCCGTAGTACAGCTCCACGATCCCGGTGTTGTGCGTCAGCAGCACCTCGATCGTGTCGTCGGGCTGGGGACGCCAGAAACCCGTCTCGCGGGCCGCCGGGCGGATCACCGCGCCGTCGGCGTCGAGCAGCCACGACCGCGCCTCGTAGTACAGGAACGGGCGGCCGTCGTGCGCGAACGTGACCTGCTGGCCGAACCGGTACGGGCCGTCGATCGTCGGGTACACGACCTCGCCCTCACCGCGCCACACGCCGACCAGCGGCAGCAGCGCCAGGCAGGCGTCGTGCAGCGACGGGCCCTCCCGCAGGTTCGCGGTGTCCGCCGGGATCGGCAGGTCGTCGAACTGCGGCAGGTTGCGGGAGCCGGTCACCCTGGCGCGCGAGGCGGCGGCCTGGACGGCCGCGTCGCCGCTGCCCGGCACCGGTGCGTTGTCGTCGGCCATCAGCGCTGGTCGGAGTACAGGCGGTACACCACGTACCCGGCGAACCACACGACCAGCAGCGACACCAAGACCAGAAGCCCTGTGAAGAAGTGTTCCACCCGCCGAGTTTATCGCCCCCGGCGCGGCCGGACCGGGCCGCGGTGGTCAACGACACCACGCCGGTCGACCCGGCTCGCGCGGTCCGGCCCCGGTGCCGCGGCGATCGACGAGCGCGACCGCCGCGGCACCGGGTGCCGGCCTACCCGCGCGACCCCTCGGGGGTCACGCCACCGACACCGACACCGGGTGCACGCCCGGACCGTCGGCGGACACCGACGCCTGGCCGTTGCCCGACCGGTGCAGCGCCCGGATCGTCCACGTGCCCGGCGCGGCGTAGAAGCGGAAGTCGCCCTCCGGGGAGGACACGACCTCGGCGGTGAACTCGCCGGACGAGTCGAGCAGCCGCACGAACGCGCCGCCCACCGGGCCCTCGGGCGTGCTCACCTTGCCGGTCAGCACCACCTCGTCCGCGCCCACCGCGATGTCGACGCCCTGCACCGGCGCGCCGCAACCGTCGCTCATTCAGCCCTCCTTGCCGCTGCCGAGCTCGACCGGCACGCCGACCAGCGAGCCGTACTCGGTCCAGGAACCGTCGTAGTTCTTCACGTCCTCGTGCCCGAGCAGCTCGTGCAGCGCGAACCAGGTGTGCGACGAGCGCTCGCCGATGCGGCAGTACGCGATCGTCTTGCGGGAGCCGTCGAACCCGGCCTCGCCGTAGATCGCGGCCAGCTCCTCGTTCGACTTGAACGTGCCGTCCTCGTTGGCCGCCTTGCTCCACGGCACGTTGATCGCGGACGGGATGTGGCCGGCGCGCTGGGCCTGCTCCTGCGGCAGGTGCGCGGGCGCGAGCAGCTTGCCGGAGAACTCGTCGGGCGAGCGCACGTCGACCAGGTTCTTGTTGCCGATGGCCTCGACGACCTCGTCGCGGAACGCGCGGATCGACAGGTCCTGCTCCTTCGCCCGGTACTGGGTGGCCTCGCGGGTGACGACCTCCTTGTCCAGCGGGCGGCCGTCCAGCTCCCACTTCTTGCGACCGCCGTCGAGCAGCTTCACCGCGTCGTGGCCGTACAGCTTGAAGTACCAGTAGGCGTAGGCGGCGAACCAGTTGTTGTTGCCGCCGTAGAGGATCACGGTGTCGTCGTTGGAGATGCCCTTGGCGGACAGCAGCTTCTCGAAACCCTCGCGGTCCACGAAGTCGCGGCGGACCGGGTCCTGGAGCTCGTTCTTCCAGTCCACCTTCACCGCGCCGGGGATGTGGCCCCCGTCGTAGGCGGTGGTGTCCTCGTCGACCTCCACGAACACCACACCGGGCGTGTCGAGGTTCTCCTCGGACCAAGCGGCCGAGACCAGGACGTCTTCACGGCTCATCGAGTCGCTCCTGTTTCTGTTCCGGACTTACTGGGGCGGGCGAGGGCGGGTGCGTAGCGGCGCAGGAGCAGGAACACCTCGCAGCCCAGGCACAGGCCGAACGCCGCGTTGAGCAGCGCGGCGACCAGCGCGGCGGACGTGGCGACCGCTCCGAGCGCGGTGAGGCCGGAGGCGTACCCGACGGTCCCGACCAGGGCGAACACGAACCCGACGCCCTGCGCGAACCGCAGCGGGGCGGCCTCCTCGCGCTCGGACGTCGGCGTGAGCCGCGGCTGGACGGCGAACCGGTAGACGTGCCCCCAGGGGTTGAGCTTGAGCGAGACGAAGGCGCAGAGGGCGAACAGGATCGTCTGCGCCGCGAGCAGGCGCCACGACCCGGTCAGCAGCGCGACCGCGAGGATCGCGGACGTGATCCAGGCGCTGAACCGCGGGCCGCGGGGGTCCACGGGGGCATCACTCGGCACGGCGACCTCCTGGCGGGGACGTGGCTGGCAGTCCGTCTTCAGGCGGTGTAGAGGCAGCCGCGTTCACCCGTCAAGGTGTCCGACCGCCGGGTTAACCGCCCGGTCGGCTCGTCGCGCGACACAGGCTGCTGCGCACGCGGCACAGGTCTACCGCGAGTCGCTTGGTCAGCAGCGTGCCCATGCGCTGGAGGGTAGTCGGTCGTCCCTGCTGCCGGGAGTGGCGTCCACAGTGTGGGAGTTCCCAGGTTCACCCGATCGGTCGAGGTAGATGGGGGCGCAGCGCGGCCAGGAGCGCGCCCCGGTCCGGCACGCCGCCGACGCGCAGCAGCTCGACGCCCGCGGCGTCCACCGCGAGCGTCGTCGGGGTCCGCAGCACGCCCAGCGCCGCGGCCACGTCGGGCCGGTCGGTCACGTCGAGCTCCACGTGCCGGAGCCCGTCCGTGCGGTCGGCCAGGTCCGCCAGCAGCGCGCGGGTGTGCCGGCAGGGCGCGCAGAACGCCGTCGAGAGCTGAACCAGCGTCACCGGGGCGGGCGGGTCCAGCAGCTCGCGCACCGGCTCGGGCAGCTCGACCGGCCGGTCCGCGCGCCGGACCCGCCCGTTCCGCGCCCGCCACACCGCGCCGACGATTAGCGCGACCGCGACGGCGCCCGCCAACGCCCAGACGCCGGTCACCGGCTCAGCCCTCGTCGAGCGGGATGTCGTTGACGGTGCCCTCCACGGTCAGCGCGCCGCTCTCCACCCGGACCGCCGTCGGCGTCACCGTGAAGGGCAGCGCGCCGGGGTCGATGGTGACGCTCAACGCCTGCTTCACCACGCCCAGCGCCTCGGTGAGGCCCGCGAGCGACGTGTCGTCCAGCTCCACGTCGCTCACCGACACCGCCACCTGGCCGCCGACCAGGGCGACCGTGCCGTACGCGGCCAGCCGGATCTTGCGACCGGCCACCGTGGTGCTGCCGCTGAGCTTCACCGCCGCCTTGGTCGGGTCGGGGTTGACGGGCGTCGGGGTCGGCGTCGCCGCCGGCCGGTTGTCCGGCTCGATCGCCATGTCGGAGAACGGGGTGACCGAGTTCACCAGCCGGTTCAGGTCCCTCGACTTGATCTTGACGCTGCCCGTGACCTGGTCGATCCGGCCGTTGCGGGTGTTGCCGGCCAGCAGGTCGGACAGCCCGATGCGGGTGTGCCGGAGGTTCGCCCTGATCTCCACGTCGCGCAGCGCGTCGCGGACCGGCACGCCGGTCGCCGCGATCTCGATGTCCCGGTAGTCGCCGGCCAGCGCCTGGAAGATGAACGGGAACCCGTTGATCCGCACCGTCGGGTCGTCGGCGAGCTGGAACTTGGCGCGCATCTTCTGCGCCACCTGGTACTCGCCCGCCGCCGCGAGCCCGAAGTCGGCCGCGACCAGCAGGCCGACCACCACCAATCCGGCGATGATCAGCTTGCGGCCCCTGGTCGGGCGGCGGTTCGTGCTCGTGGCGGTCATCGGTCGTCCCTCAGCTAACAGTCTCGCGGTCGGTGGTCTCGCGGTCGAGCCAGGTCGCGATCCGGTCTACCAGAGCCGGCGTCATCGCGGACTCGGCGTGCCGGACGCGCGGCTCCAGCCACAGCTCGGCGGACCCGCCCGTCGCGCGGTGCAGCGCGTGGGCGTGCGCCGGGCCGAAGTAGTGGTCGTCCTCGCCGTGCACGAGCAGCAGCGGCGTGGGCGCGATGCGGTGCACGACCTCCAGCGGGGTCTCCGGCACCGTCCGCCAGGGCGGCGCGAGCCGGACGCCCAGCGCCCGCGCGGCGAGCCGGCCGTGCGGCTGCTCCAACAGCCAGTGCACGCGGCGCATGGCGGGCGTGTCGCGCACCCACCAGCGGGACGGGCTGCTCACCGCCGCGATCGCGTCCGGTCGCTCCGCGTGCAGCGCGGCGTGGCGCAGGGCGACGGAGGCGCCCATCGAGAAGCCGACGGTCACCACGCGGCGGTACCCGAGGCGGCGCGCCAGCGCGGCACCGGCCGCCAGGTCGTGGATTTCGTCACCGCCGACCGACGACAGGCCGTCCGACCGGCCGTGGCCGCGGAAGTCCAGGGCGACCACGCCGCCGTGCCTGGCGAATCGGGTCAGCACGCGGGAGACGTACGGCTTCCGGACGTGGTTGGTGAACCCGTGGCCCACGACGAACGCCAGTTCCGTCACGGTTGGGGCGGTCGTGACGTGCACCCCGCGCAGGACGACCCCGTCCCGCGCCACGGCGGTGACCGGGGTGGCGGTCGGGGACACGAGTGTGACGCTGCCCTGCTGACCTGGGCCTTTCGTGGTGTGCACCGGTATCGTCTCCGACATCCGCAGGCAACGGGGCCCGGTCACCGTACTTCGCCGCCGTCCGGTCCGGTGACCGGA
Source organism: Saccharothrix australiensis (assembly GCF_003634935.1). Lineage (NCBI taxonomy): Bacteria > Bacillati > Actinomycetota > Actinomycetes > Pseudonocardiales > Pseudonocardiaceae > Saccharothrix > Saccharothrix australiensis. The sequence goes on along the minus strand of NZ_RBXO01000001.1, from coordinate 13,149 downwards.
CACCCGGCCGAACAGGAGGGCGCCGCGATGGGTATCGACGTGCTGCTGCTGACCAGCGACCCGGACCCCGAGGCGGTGCTGCCCGCGCTGGCGCTGCTCCCGCACCAGGTCCGCCCGCTGCGTCCCGAGGTGTCCGCGCTGCTGGACGCCGGTCCGCACGACGTCGTCCTGGTGGACGCCCGCGTCGACCTGGCCGCCGCGCGCGGCCTGTGCCGGCTGCTGGGCTCCAGCGGCGTCGACGTGCCCGTGGTCGCGGTCGTGCGGGAGGGCGGCCTGGTCGTGGTGAACGGCGAGTGGGGCGTGGACGAGATCCTGCTGCCCACCGCCGGGCCGGCCGAGGTGGACGCCCGGCTGCGCCTGGTGCGCGCCCGGCGCGGCGCGACCAAGCCGGACGGCGACGGCACGCTGCAACTCGGCGAGCTGGTCATCGACGAGGCGACGTACACGACCCGCCTGCGCGGCCGACCGCTCGACCTGACGTACAAGGAGTTCGAGCTGCTGAAGTACCTGGCGCAGCACGCCGGCCGGGTGTTCACCCGCGCGCAGCTCCTCCAGGAGGTCTGGGGTTACGACTTCTTCGGCGGCACCCGCACCGTGGACGTCCACGTGCGGCGGTTGCGCGCGAAGCTCGGTCCCGAGCACGAGTCCTTGATCGGGACAGTGCGGAACGTGGGTTACAAGTACTGCGTTGGATTCGACCTCCCTTCGTCAGGTCGGGGCTCGATCGCCGAGGAGTCGGCGGGTCGAGCCTGATCTCCCGTCGATCGAAGAGCGTGATCGACGGGAAATGAGTCGCGACCTGCCGACGAGATCTCGCGCGGTGGTCGTGGCGTGATCAGCTGTGTGGTTGTGAGCGGTGCGTCGCGGGTAGGTTCGTGGTGTGGAATTGAGCTGGATCGAGTCGCTTTCCGCTGAGCAGGGTGCCGAGGTCGCGAGGTTGCTCGAGGCCGCGGAGCGCGTCGACGGCGTGGCGCCCGTGGGTGAGCAGGTGGTCCTGCGCCTGCGGCCCGGCGCGCCGGGCAGCGGTCACCTGCTGGCGCGGGACGGCGGCGCGCTGGTCGGCTACCTCCACCTGGACCTGTTCGGCGACGCCGACGGCAACCGGGTCGCCGAGCTGGCCGTCCACCCCGACCACCGCCGCCAAGGCATCGGCACGGCGCTGGTGACGGCCGCCGCCGAGCGCGCCGAGCCGCTGCGGGTCTGGGCGCACGGCGACCACCCCGGTGCGCGGGCGCTCGCCGCCGCGCTCGGTTACCGCAAGGTCCGCGAGCTGCTCCGGCTGCGCCGCGCCCTGGACGACGCGCTGCCCGAGCCGGTGCTGCCCGAGGGCGTCCGGCTGCGCGCGTTCGTGCCCGGTCAGGACGAGGCGGCGGTCGTCTACGTCAACCACCGCGCGTTCGCCTGGCACCCCGAGCAGGGCGCGATGAGCATCGAGGACGTGCGGCAGCGGGAGGAGGAGCGCTGGTTCGACCCCGCCGGCTTCCTGCTGGCGGTGGACGCCGAGGACCGGCTGCTGGGCTTCCACTGGACCAAGGCGCACACGGCCGAGCTGGGCGAGGTCTACGTCGTGGGCGTCGACCCCGACGCCCAGGGCGGCGGGCTCGGCAAGGCGCTGACCCTCGCCGGCCTGGCGCACCTGCGGCGGACGGGATCACGTGAAGTGATGTTGTACGTCGAATCCGACAACGCTCCGGCATTGGCCGTGTACACGCGGTTGGGATTCAGCCGGTGGGATTCGGACGCCCAATACGCCAAGTAGTGACAAACCTGTCACGTCAAGCAAACGTGCAGGTCACATCACCACCCGAATGGCGGTGTGACCAGTCACCTCCCGTACGGAGTTCACCTCCCGTTCATCTACTCCTGGGCACTTGTCCACTCGCGCTGCCTACCGTCCGTGTCGAGCGGCGAGTTCGTCGCGTCAATTCCGCTTCCGTTAGGTGGAGGACCCAGGTGAAGACCAAGCGGCACGGCGCCGTCGTCGGCCTGATCGCGGCCGGTGCGCTTCTGCTCACCGCATGTGGCAGCGACAACAACGCCGGCTCGGGCGCCCCGACGAACACGTCCGGCGTGCCCGTCGAGTGCGGTGGCAAGACCAAGCTGAACGCAGAGGGCTCCTCCGCGCAGAAGAACGCGATCGACACGTTCATCCAGGCGTACCAGCAGCGGTGCCCCGGCTCCGACCTCGCCTACAACGCGTCCGGTTCGGGCACGGGCGTGAAGAACTTCAACGCCGGCCAGGTCGACTTCGGCGGCTCGGACTCCGCGCTGTCCAAGGACAAGGGCGAGGTCGAGGCCGCCGCCAAGCGCTGCGCGACGAACCCGGCCTGGCACCTCCCGCTGGTCTTCGGCCCGGTCGCCATCGGCTACAAGCTCAACGGCGTCCAGGACCTGGTGCTCAACGGCGACGTCACCGCCAAGATCTTCAACGGTGGCATCAAGAAGTGGAACGACCCGGCCATCAAGGCGCTCAACTCCTCCGCCACGCTGCCGGACAAGGACATCACGGTCGTCTACCGGTCCGACGAGTCCGGCACCACGGACAACTTCCAGAAGTACCTGAAGATCGCGTCCAAGGGCGCGTGGACGCAGGGTGACGGCAAGCAGTTCAAGGGCGGTGTCGGCGAGGGCAAGGAGAAGTCCGCCGGTGTCGCGCAGGCCGCCGGCTCGGTCGACGGCGCCATCACCTACGTCGAGCTGTCGTTCGCGCAGGAGAACAAGCTCTCGCTGGCCAAGCTCGACAACGGCTCCGGCCCGGTCGAGCTGACCAGCGAGAGCGTCGGCAAGGCCATCGACGGCGCGAAGATCAAGGGCGAGGGCAACGACCTGGTCCTCGACCTCGACTCGATCTACGGCAGCACCACCGCGGGCGCGTACCCGCTGCTGCTGGCCACCTACGAGATCGTCTGCTCCAAGGGCTACGACGCCGACACCGCGAAGGCCATCCGCGCCTTCCTCACGGTCGCGGCGACGGACGGCCAGGCCGGTCTGGCGGACGCGGGTTACGCTCCGGTCCCCAAGTCCTTCCAGGACAAGCTGCTGACCGCGATCAAGGCCATCGCCTGATCCGGCCGGCACACCCGACGCCAACGCCATAGCGATGAACGACCGCACTGTGGCCCAGCGCCCCGCGGGCACCGGGACGACCGGTGCCCGTCGGGGCGTTCCGGCTGCTCGATCCGACTCGGAGGCTCCGATTCCCCCGACCACGGAAGCCGATCAGAAAGCACCACACGTCCGGCCGGGTGACCGGATCTTCCGCGGCCTCGCCACCGGCTCGGGCATCTTCATCGTCGTCCTCATCGGGGCCATCGGGCTGTTCCTGCTGCTGCAGGCGGTGCCGTCGCTCGCGCTGGACCAGGTCAACTTCCTGACCAGCCGCGAGTGGTCCACCGGCGATGTGAACAACATGCGGTACGGCATCCTCGACCTGCTCCTGGTCACCGTGGTGTCGTCCGCGTTCGCCCTGGTCATCGCGATGCCGATCGCGCTGGGCATCGCCCTGTTCCTCACCCAGTACGCGCCGCGGCGGCTCGCCCGGCCGTTCGCGTACGTCGTCGACCTGCTCTCCGCCGTGCCGTCGATCATCTACGGCCTGTGGGGCCTGCTGGTGCTCGCGCCGGTGCTGACGCCGATCGGCGAGTGGCTGACCAGCGCGCTCGGCTTCATCCCGCTGTTCGCCCAGGGCAACGTGAGCATCGAGCTGGGCGGCACCATCTTCACCGCCGGCATCGTGCTCGCCGTGATGATCCTGCCGATCATCACGGCCGTCAGCCGCGAGGTGTTCGAGCGCACGCCGCCCGCCCACATCGAGGGCGCCATCGCGCTGGGCGCGACCAAGTGGGAGGTCGTGCGCACCACCGTCCTGCCGTTCGGCAAGGCGGGCTACGTCAGCGCCTCGATGCTCGGCCTCGGTCGCGCGCTCGGCGAGACGATCGCGCTGATGATCATCCTGAGCGCCACCAACTCGGCGTTCGGCTGGAGCCTCTTCGACGGCGGCGCGACCTTCGCGTCCAAGATCGCGCTGGCCGCGCCGGAGTTCAACGACCCGCGCTCGGCGGGCGCGTACATCGCCGCCGGCCTGGTCCTGTTCCTGCTGACCTTCGTGGTCAACGCCATCGCACGGTCGATCGTCGCCGGTCACAAGGAGTACGAATGACGACCGAGACGGCGGACCTGAACCGCCTCGCGACGCCGCCGACGTTCCAGAGCGTCAGCGGAGCGCGCAAGTTCAAGAACGGTGTCGCGACCGCCCTGGTGTACCTGGCGTTCGCCATCGCCATCGTGCCGCTCGCGTGGGTGCTCTACACCGTCGTGCAGCGCGGCCTGCCGGTCGTCCTCGACGTCGACTGGTGGCAGAAGTCGCTGTCCGGCCTGCTGTCCAAGCAGGAGGGCGGCGGTGTCTACCACGCGATCTACGGCACCCTGTCGCAGGGCCTGGTGTGCGGCCTGATCTCCGTGCCGATCGGCCTGTTCGTGGCGATCTACCTGGTCGAGTACGGCGGCCGGTCCCGGCTGGCGAAGGCCACCACGTTCATGGTCGACATCCTCACCGGTGTGCCGTCCATCGTGGCCGCGCTGTTCGTCTACACGCTGTGGATCACCACGTTCGGCTTCGGCCGCAGCGGTTTCGCGGTGTCGCTGGCGCTGGTGCTGCTCATGGTGCCGGTGATCGTGCGGACCACCGAGGAGATGCTGAAGATCGTCCCGGACGAGCTGCGCGAGGCGTCCTACGCGCTGGGCATCCCCAAGTGGAAGACCATCGTCAAGATCGTCATCCCGACGGCGCTGTCCGGCATCCTGACCGGCGTCATGCTCGCCCTGGCCCGCGTCATGGGCGAGACCGCGCCGGTGCTGGTCCTGGCCGCGTACGCGCCGTTCATCAACTACAACCTGTTCGACGGGCCGATGGCGTCGCTCCCGCTGCTGATGGCCAACGAGCGGAACAACCCGACCCAGGCGGGTTTCGAGCGGATCTGGGGTGCGGCGATCACCCTGGTCCTGATCATCACGCTGTTCAACCTGCTGGCGACCGCGATCTCGCGGTGGCTGGCCCCGAAGACCAAGTGAGCGGGCGGTTATGGCCAAGCGCATCGACGTGAAGGACCTCAACCTGTACTACGGCAAGTTCCACGCCGTGGACGGGGTTTCGCTTGCCGTGCCGCCGAAGAACGTGACCGCGTTCATCGGCCCGTCGGGTTGCGGCAAGTCCACCGTGCTGCGGTCGCTGAACCGGATGCACGAGGTGGCGCCCGGCGCACGGGTGGAGGGCAACGTGCTGCTGGACGGTGAGGACATCTACGCCTCCACCGTCGACCCGGTGCAGGTGCGCCGGACCATCGGCATGGTGTTCCAGCGGCCCAACCCGTTCCCCACGATGTCCATCCGGGACAACGTGGTGGCGGGCCTGAAGCTCGCGGGCGAGCGGAACAAGAAGAAGCTCGACGAGGTGGCCGAGCGGTCGCTGCGCGGGGCCAACCTGTGGAACGAGGTGAAGGACCGCCTCGACCGCCCCGGCGGCGGGCTGTCCGGTGGTCAGCAGCAGCGCCTGTGCATCGCGCGGGCCATCGCCGTGCAGCCCGACGTGCTGCTGATGGACGAGCCGTGCTCGGCGCTGGACCCGATCTCCACGCTGGCGATCGAGGACCTGATCACGGAGTTGAAGAAGGAATACACGATCGTCATCGTCACCCACAACATGCAGCAGGCGGCGCGGGTCAGCGACCAGACCGCGTTCTTCAACCTGCTGGGCGTCGGCCAGCCCGGTCGGCTGATCGAGGTGGACGACACGGAGAAGATCTTTTCCAACCCCAGCCAGAAGGCGACCGAGGACTACATCTCCGGCCGCTTCGGCTGAGCCCGTCGTCCGAAGGGGCCTTCCCGCCGCGCGCGGGAAGGCCCCTTCGCCGTTCCCTGCGGTGTGGTTCTCGTCACGCCGGCTCCGCCCTTCGGCCCGCGCCACCCTCGTCCCCGGCCCGCGGCCGTGGTCGGGGCGGCGGGCCGTGGGCGTCGCCACACCGCTGCCCACGTCGGGCGGAACCGGGCCGATTCGGGCATCGTCATAGCGAGGACAGGTTCTGACGTGCGCGGTACCGTGCTCGCAGGAATCGCGTGATCGCAGGGGGTAGTGGTGGCGGCACAGGGAGCGTGGGGCGCGGAGTCCATGCGTGCCATGACGTCGAACATGCAGGGGCTCAAGCAGGCGGCGGAGTCGGGGTCGTTCGCCATCAGCAAGTCCGGTGCCGAGGCGTACATCAAGGCCATCGACGACGCGGAGTTCGAACTCAACACCATCGACGTCCAGCTGAATATGCTCCAGCAGCCGACCAAGCTGGGCACCAGCCCCGATGCGCAGGCGATGAGCAGCTACAACCTGGAAAGCGCGAACGGTGGCGGTGGCACAACAGGTGTCGTGCCGGCGATCAAGCAGTTGAGGGCCGCCTTGGTCGACGCGAGGGCCGCTCTGCAGAAGGCGGTCGACAACTACCGCGAAGTCGATGACGCGGCGGCCAACGGCCTCAAGCGTTACTGAGATGGGGATGCAGTTGACCAGGAACCCGGTGATTCGTTCCGTCCTGCCGATCGCGGTGGTCGGTCTGGTGCTGGCGGGGTGCACGACCAAGGACCCTGGTAGCGCCACGCCGGGTGGTGGCAGCACCTCCACCACGACCAAGACCTCGGAGAAGTCGACCGCCACGTCGGAACCCTCCGGCGGTGGCGACAAGTTGGCCAGGTTCGACGCGTGCGCTGAGCTGAACGCCGTCGCGAGCCGGTTCTCGCTGTCCCGGGTGGAGAAGGACGGCGCGCGTGGTTGCACGGCGCGGTGGGGGCAGACGACGACCGCCGTCGGGGTCAAGGCGTTCCCCGAGGTGGGCCTCAGCGGGGCCACCGGGGGCTCCAGCGCGCGCATCTCCGACACCACCGTCGGCTCCCGCAAGGCGAAGCGCGTCGAAGCCGGCCTGACCGACGTCTCGTGCCTCATCGCCGTCGAGGTCAACGCCACCTCCAGGGTCGACTTCTACGCCACGTCGACCACGTCCGTCGAAGAGTCCTGCGACACGGCCAAGCAGTTGGCAGAAGCGATCGAACCGAAGTTGCCCAAGTAAGGACAGGAGTGGAACGTGGCACCGCCGAACTCGCAGAGCCCGAACGCGACCAAGGTCGACTACGCCGGTCAGACCGAGGCGGAGCTGCGTGACGAGTACCAGCGCAAGGTCGAGGAGAACCCCGGCTTCGTCAACCTCGTCCCCAACGTGCTCGCCTACGTGCAGTACAAGAGCGAGGCGGCGGCGTACCAGGCCAAGCAGGAGAAGGACCTGGAGCAGGTGGTCGAGAACTACCGGCCGCCCATGTCGACGGCCGGGTCGCACTACCTGGGCTACCCGCACGAGCAGCTCAAGTCGATGGTCACCGACAACATGTCGCCGAGTTCGGCCAACGAGCAGGGCGAGGCGTGGACCAAGATCGGCAACACGCTGGTCGACCTCCAGAACAACCTGACCAAGGCCACCGAGGCCGGCAAGGGCGCCTGGCAGGGCAAGGCCGCGAGCGCCGCGCAGGGCTACTTCACCAACATGGCCGCCTGGTCGGGCAACGCCGCCCAGGGCGCGCAGCTGACCGGCAACAAGCTCTACCAGCAGAGCCAGGCCGCCGAGACGGCCAAGGCGAACATGCCGGAACCGGTCGACTTCAGCACCGCCGACGCCTACAAGATGTTCTTCTCCGAGCCGAACCCGTTCAAGTGGGCGGAGACGATCGACAAGATCGAGCAGAAGTTCGAGGAGAAGCAGCAGGCGCACGAGCGGGCGGCCGAGGTCATGACGTCCATGTCGACCTCGTTCCAGGAGTCCGGCTCCACCATGCCCGCGTTCTCCCCGCCCCCACCGATGGAGGGCACGGGCGGCGGCACGGGTGACTCGTCCAACCCCCAGCAGCCCGGTGTCGGCGGCCGTCCGAGCGTCCCGGACGGTCCCGGTGGCGGCACGGGTGGCACGGGTGTCGCCGGCGTGCCCGGTCCCGGTGGCGGTGGTCCCGGTGGCGGTGGTTCGGGTGGCGGCAACACCAACCAGTCCGGCTGGAAGCCGCCCACCGGCCTGCCCCTGCCCGGCCCTGGCACCGGTGGCGGGCCCGGCACCGGTCCCGGCGACGGCTCCGGCAACGGCTGGGTGCCCGGTCCCGGTGGCCGGCCACCCGGTCCCGGAGGTCGCCCGCCCGGCCTGCCCGGCGGCCGGCCACCCGGCCTGCCCGGCCCCGGTGGACGCCCGCCGGGTCTCCCCGGCGGCGGACGTGGTCTGCCCGGCGGCGGTGGCGGCCTGCCCGGCGGCGGTGGCGGCCCCGGTGGTCGCGGTGGGTTGCCCGGCGGCATGGGTGGTCCCGGCGGCATGGCCGCCGCCGGACGCGGCGGCGGGTTCGGGCCCGGTGGCGCCTCTGGCGTGCTGGGCGAGGCCGGGCGCTCCGGCGCGGGCGGCTTCGGGCCGGCCGGCCCGAGTGCCGCGGGTGGCGGCTTGGCCGGTCGTGGCGGTGCGGGCGGCACGGGCATGGGCGCGGGCGGCATGGGCGCCGGCGCGGGCAAGGGCCAGGGCGACGAGGACAAGGAGCACAAGGCCGCCTCGTACCTGGTCGAGACCGAGGACGTCTTCGGTGACGGCACGATGGTCGCGCCGCCGGTCATCGGCGGGTGACGGTGTTCTCGTTCGCCCTCTCCCACGCGGCGGCCGACGTGCTCTGGGAGGACCTGGAGCTGGGCAGCCGCCCCTACCCGTTCGACTTCCCCTACCTGGGCCGCACCCACGACGAGCGGCGCGGCATCCGCAACGCCGTCTACCGGGACCTGGAGTCCCGGGGGCTGGCCGTGCGCGGCCGGGTCTCGGCGGAGGTCGAGGAGGCGCTGACCCTGCTCGTGCGGTTCGACTACTCGCTGAACGCGATCGCCTCGCTGGACCCGAAGAACGTCGAGCGGCAGCTGCTGGCCCGCAGCGGCGCGCGGGGTGAGGTCGCCGCGCTGGCCGTGCTGGACGACCGGCAGCTGAAGGTCGACACCCTGCGGTCGTCGGCGCTGCTGCGCGCGGTCGTCGACCTGATCCCACCGGGGCGCCCCGGTCCCGGCCAGTCGGTGACGGTGCCCGTGCCGACGTCCGCGCCACCGGCACCGAGCCGCCGCGACGACGACTTCGACAGCGCCACCTTCACGCAGGCGATGGCCCCGCGGTCCACTGCGGCCACGCAGGTGCGCGCCCTGGAAGCGGTCTTCGAACGGCCACGGCTGCGGGCGGGCCAGTTCGGGGTGACGGTGCGCGGCAGGCACGGCCGGGAGCAGCGCGCGCCGCAGGTCGGCTGGTTCGACAACGACCAGGGCCGCTACCTGTCGCAGACGAAGCCGGGGCAGGACGGCCGGAAGTGGCTGACCCACGCGCCCGCCGACAACGCGCGCATCGCCTCCCAGCTCGCCCAGGAGCTGACCGGCCTGCTCGCCTGACGGCGGGACGCGCGACGGCCCGGCCGGTGGACTCGACAGGGTCCACCCGCCGGGCCGTCGCACGTTCCCCCGGAGGCGACCGCGCGCCCGGAACGGGATGCGCGGTCGGCGGCTCAGTCGTCCAGTTCGCCGCTGTAGCCGGGCATCCGGCCGGTCACCACGAAGACCGTGCGCTTGGCCACCGACACCGCGTGGTCGGCGAACCGCTCGTAGAACCGCCCCAGCAGCGTGGTGTCCACGGCGGACGGCACGCCGTGCGGCCAGTCCTTGTCCATGATCACCGTGAACAGGTGCCGGTGCAGGTCGTCCATCGCGTCGTCGGCGTCCTCCAGCGAACGCGCCCGCTCGACGTCCTGGGTGCGGATGATGTCGGTCGCCTCGCGCGCCAGCTCGACCGCGATCCGGCCCATCTCGGCGAAGTACGGCTGCACCGTGTCCGACAGCACGTGGTTGGGGTGCCTGCGGCGCGCGGCCTTCGCCACGTGCAGCGCGAGGTCGCCCATCCGCTCGACGCTCTCCGCGGCGTGGATCACCGCGAGCACGATGCGCAGGTCGGTCGCGACCGGCGCCTGGAGGGCGAGCAGCGCGTACGCCTGCTCCTCGATGCCGGCGCGGACGTCGTCGATCTTGGCGTCGTCACCGATCACCTGCTCGGCCACGCCGAGGTCCGCCTGGAGCAGGGCGGTGGTCGCGCGCTCCATCGCGTCCCCGGCCATCCCGCACATGTCGGCGAGCTGGTCGGCGAGTTGTCCGAGCTGGTCGTGGTAAGCCTCACGCATGGCGTCAGCCTACGTGCAGGTCATCGCGGTAGCGACATTCCCAGGTGAACCGGAGGTGAACCCGTGACGTCCAGATGGCCCAACGGTCGGGCCGGATGGCCCAACCGTCACGCGCACGGGTCCTTCCCCGCGTTCACGATGGACAGGTCCGCCGGCGGCGTCGTCTTGCCGGGCTCCTCCGCGCCCGTCCCGTTCGGCTTGGGGCTGACGACCTTCTCGTCCCAGCCCGGCCCGATGATCAGGGTCACCGCGCCGCCCTGGGTGGGCGCGACCTCCAGCGTGGCGCCGGGGACCGCCGCCGCGAGCGTGAACGCCGCGTCCTCGCCGCCCGCGCCGTAGCGGATGACCGTCTTGCCGACCGGCTCGCCGTCACCGCTGTTGACGATCTCGAAACCCAGTTCCGCCAACGCGTTCTTGGTCCGCTTGGCCGCGCCGGGGTTGCCCTGGTCGCCGTTGAACACCTGGACCTTCAAGCCCTTGGGGTCGACCACCTTGCCCTGCTTGGGCTCGGGGGCCTTCTTCGGCTCCTCGGCCTTCTCCGGCTGGGGACTCGGCGTGACGGGCGCGTCCGGAGTCTCGCCCGGCAGCGGCGTCCCGTCGATGATGGCCTGGAACAGCGCCTTGGTCTCGTCCACCTTCAGCAGCTCGATGTTGTCGTTGTTGGACTTGGTGGGGCCCTCGTCCGTCACGTGCGGCACCGTGATGAAGCTGACCCGCCCGGCCTCGATGCCCTGCAACGACTGCGCGAGCGTCAACATGTCCTTCACGCCGATGTTCTGGCCGACCGTGGACGCGGCGAACGCGTTGAGGAAGTTGTTGAGCTTGCCGGGGTTGAGCAGCATGTCGGAGGACAACGCCGTGCGCAGCAGCGAGGACAGGAACTTCTGCTGCCGCGTGACGCGGTCGTAGTCGCCGAGGGGTTCGGTCTTCACGTACCGGGCGCGCACGTAGTCCAGCGCCTTCTGACCGTCCACCTCGTACTGGCCGGGCTTGTCGAAGATCATGCCCAGCTCTTCGTCGTCCATCACCTTCGGCACGCAGACCTTGATCTTGCCGACGGCGTCGACCATCCCCTTGAACCCGTTGAAGTCCACGGAGATGAAGTGGTTGATGGTCAACCCGGTCAGCTCGGTCATGAAGGTGCTGACGCACTTCGGCCCGCCGTCGGCGTACGCCTGGTTGGCCTTGACGCCCTTGACCGGGGCCAGCACCTCGCCGGTGTACTCGCCGGTCTCCCAGTTCCACTTCTCGCACTCGGGCCGGGTGATCTGGAGGTCGCGCGGCACGGACACCACGACGACCCGCTTCCGGTCGGCCGGGATGTGGGCGAGCATGAGGACGTCCGACCGCGCGCCCGGCTCGGCGTCCGCGTCGCCGACGCCGTCGGTGGGCTTGGCCCCTGCGCGGGTGTCGGACCCGACGATGAGGAAGTTCTCGTCGCCGAGCTGCTTCTCGGCCTCGTGCACCGCGGCGGAGTTCTCGTTGAGCGCGTCGATCTCGTTGATCTTGCTGTCGACGTAGCGCAGCGCGACCCACCCGAGGCCGGTCGAGAGGAACACCAGGACGGCGGCCGTCAGCGACAGCGTCTTGACCACCCGGACGATCTTGCTGTGCCTGACCGTCCGCACGCCGCGGCGCGGCGTCTCCAGGTCGTCCGGGCCGTCGACGGGCGGCGTGTGCACGGTCGCCTCGTCGTCGTGCTCGGCCTTCCACGGCATGAGCTTCTGCCTGCGCTCCTTGCGCTGGCGCTCCTGCTCGGCGAGTTCGTCGTGCACGGCGGAGAACCGCGCCAGCGTGTGGTCGACCTCGCGACGCTTCTTGACGTCGTCGCTGATGGCCTCCATCTCGGTGGTGAGGCTCGCCGGGTCGACCTGCTCGCGCGGCTCGGGCGCGCCTGCGCCGAGCCGGCCCGCGATGTCGCCGTCGGCCGCCGCCGCGGGGCGTCGGGCACCGTCCCCGACGGGCCGGGGACCGCTGCCGTCCGGTCCGCCGGCGGGCCTGCGGGGCCCTTCGCCCGCGAGCCTGCGCGGGTCGGGCTTGCCCTCCGCCGGTCGCCGGGGCCCTTCCGGCGGGCCGTCCGCGAGTCGTCGAGGCCCCTCCGCCGCGCCCTCGACGGGCCTGCGGGGTCCGTCCGGCGCGCCGTCGACCGGCCTGCGCGGTCCGGGGCCGTCCTCGGCGAGGCGGCGCGGGCCGCTGCCGTCGGGGCCGCCGGGCGCGAGCCTGCGCGGCCCGCTGCCGTCCGGGCCGCCCTCCGGCGGGCGTCGGCCACCGGGTGCGCCGTCGACGGGGCGTCGGGGTCCGGCGTCGGGTCCGCCCGGTGCGGGCCTGCGCGGCCCGCTGCCGTCCGCCGGGCCGCGCGCGGGCGCGCCCTCGGCGGGGTCGTGCGCGAGGCGGCGCGGGCCGCCGTCGGGTTCGCCCGCCTGCCTGCGCGCAGCGCCGTCCGGGCCGGTCGCCGGGCGCTCCGCGTCGGGGCGGGGCCGTCGTCCGGTGGCGTCGGGGCGGCGCGGGTCGTCGGGCGCGAACCGCCGTCCGGGCGCGCCGTTCGCGGGCGGCCGTCGCCTGCCCGCGTCCTCGGGCGCGCCGGCCGGGTGCGGCCGTCGCCCCGTGGCGTCGGGTCCGACGAGGCGCTGGGCGACGTCGTCGGGCGCGGGACCGGCCGGGCTCGGCGGGACGGGCCGCCGGCCGGTGTCCTCGCGGGAACCCGGACCGGCGGGCGGTCGCGGCCGTCGCCCGGTGGCCTCCGGGGACGGTCCGAACGCGTCGGCCGGTCGGGCACGCCGCCCGGTGTCCTCGGGCGGCACGGGCCCGGCAGGCCGCCGCCCGGTCTCTTCGGGCGGGGTGGGTCGTGCGCGACGTCCGGTGTCCTCGGGTGGGGTGGGTCGTGCGCGTCGCCCG